>WSXV01000013.1 GCA_009773475.1 Desulfobulbaceae bacterium
CTGAAAATTACGACTTGTCTTGTTGTTTTGATAAGTTATCGCTGATCATCCTGTCATGTGGGATAATGTCAACCCGTGTAAGTCCGACAGGCTCCTAGGATCAACCTAAACCAATTGCTTCTCAATTACGACACATTCGATAAATCAGCAATCTGTGACAGATCGCTTAAATTGCTGGATATGTTTGCCAAAGCTTACGGGCTGGAAGATAGCCCAGATACTGAGGTTGGCGAAGCAATAGATGCTGAGGAAATAAACATATTTGAGGCAGGTGACCCCACATCTAGGAAATTACAGTACGCCGTTTTTTTTGATGAACGGCTCGCGATAAGAAGTGTTTCCCAACTTTATGAGGCAGTGTTTAGGCGTCTGTTTAGCTTGCGTCCTGAGCTATTCTTCTCGACAGATGTTGGCGCTCAAATCAAGCTAACAGAGATCGGAATGAAAAAAATAGTTATACAACCCGCCTCTGTAGCTGACGCATATGTTATTGAAGCCTGCTTAAACAGCAGGGGCAAGTTCGACAGAATCAAATATGCCCTGTCCGTTTTTGGATTTGAAGACAAGCTAAGAGTAAAATACGCTCAACAGATTAAACTGATAGACAGTGATGTGCTTCTGGCAGAGCTTGATTGAAGTGTTGTGATTCTGGTCATTACCCCTTGCACCCCAAACATAATAAGCGTCAGCACAAAAAAGGTTGAGAAGGAAGCAGATTTACTGAATACCGATAAATCTGCGAAAACATACAGAACCTCCTATTTAGAGAGAAAATGAATATCGCTTCCGTTATTCGAACCTTCTCCAATGGCCTTCCCCTTTTTCTTGGATACATTAGCCCGTTGCCGGTATCCTGCCGGCAATAACTACGAATCCTGCCTGTTCATCCAGCCCGACCCTCGCCTGTTCCAATTCCGTCACCTTTCCTGGTTCCTGATAGAGAGTTGAAGCGTTGCTGATAATTTGAAATCCGTGCTTGGAGAAAAATCGCTTCACTTCTTCGATGGTGTAAAATCGTGCCGATTGATAAAAGGGATGGCCGTGCTCCTTTTTTTTGCGCAGGTTGCGTCCCCAAATGCTGTCTGCCGGGACAAAGCCAACAATCAACGGTGCCTCAGGGCGCAAGACACGCCGGCATTCTTCGAAAAAACGGTCGGGGGATTCAAGAAAGCAGAGGGTGAACAGCAGGTAGATGGCGCCGAGGGAAGACGAGGCAAAGGGAAGCTCTTCGGCTATGGCCTGGCAGGGGATGATGCCTCGTTGTTTAGCCAGGCCCAGGGGGGCAAACGCTGGGTCTATGCCAAGGGGAATCCGCAGGGCTTCAGCGAAACGCCCGGGGCCGGAGAGGGTGAGTTGTAATGACTGGGTGGCACTTTTTTCAATGGCAAAAAGCAGACTGTTCTCGAACCAGTTATCATATTCCCGTGCCTGTTCATGGAAGATCCGGGAGCTTTGCCGCCACTGCGCTGTCTGTTTCTCCATGGTTTGCTTGCCTCTTTACCAGAAAATAAAGTTGCCCCTCCTCCTTCATGTTGCCGGCGGCGACCTCGGCATAATGACCATTCCCGAGAAAGAGATCGGCCCGGCCCGGCCCCTTGATGGCGGAACCGGTATCCTGAGGGAGAACAAAACGTTGCAATGTCTCCCATCTCTCCAGCTGGCCCTGGTTGTTGAGGACTGGTTTTCGGGAGATGAGGTAGGCCATTGCGCCGGTGGGAAGAGTCTTGGGATCCACCGCAATGGAGCGTCCCGGGGTGAGAGGAAGTCCGATGCTGCCGGTGGGGCTATCTTTCTTGTCGTTCCACTGAAAAAAGACAAAGCGGGGATTATGGTGCAGGATGCGTTGCCGGTCCTCGGGGTTCTTCTCAAGGTATTGGCGAATGGTGGGCATGGTCGCCTCCTGGCAGCTCATCTTCTCTTCATCCACGAGCAACTTGCCGATACTCTTGTATTCCAGGCCATTGGTTGCCGCAAATTGAATGGCTCGCTGGCTGCCATTGGGGAGGCGAATTTTTCCTGATCCCTGAACATGGAGGACAAAGGAATCCACCGGGTCTTTCAGATACACCAATTCACTGCCTGCCAGATGGTTTTCTTTTTCGATTTCGGCCCGGCTCCAGAAGGGCACCTTTTCTCCATTAATATCTACCCGTCCCGATGTTTTTTTCCCCGTTCGTTTATCCTGATAGGAAATCAGCCCTTCAGGCTGGGCGTAAAGAGGATGGATAAAGTCACCCTTTCTGGTGAGACTGCCATCAAGGAGTGGCTCGTAATACCCGGTGATCAGCATCTCCCCGTTGTTTTTTTTATCCCTGCCGCCAGCCTGATAGAGAATGAAGTTCTCCCGTACAGCTTGATCCAACGCTGCCGGGCAAGGGTTCTGTCTGAGGATTTGGAGAAAGGTTTCCATGGACTCGAGGAGGCATTCCCGGGAACAATGATTGTCTTTAACCTGTAGGGAGGCCGTGGATGGAAGTGTTCGCAGATAGTCAAGATGACGGGTTGCGGCGATGATCAGGCTCTGGTTGTCCATGTCATCGTGCAGAGGAGGAATCTGCTCTTGCGGCGGTGTCAGAAGGGCGGATACCTGGCAGTATCCCATGCATGGGGGAAAGAGTAGAAGAAAAAGAAAAAGCAGCGCCCGCAAGGACAGAAATCGACAGGGGATTATGGGCGGCTGAGCTTGCATGGGCTCATCGGGCTTGCTTGAGCGCCTCGGCCAGTTCGCAGACAGCCATGGCATATCTATCCGAATTATTCCAAGCGGTAATGGCCTGGAAATTGGGATAGGCGGCAACATATCGCTGTCCCCCGCCGGTCAAAGGAGATTTCTCGAGCGCAACCACGGAGAGCTGTTTGTTACCGGGAGGGGGGGGGAGCTTGATGCCCTGAATGGTGCTGATTGTCTGCCAGTCGATTTTGTTTTTTGTTCCTTTACTGCTGGCATTGATGAGTTCCTGCCCTTTGAGTTCATCGCCAATGTCCACATAGAGCGGAGCATCCAGCACCCAGTGATAGCGGCGGAGATAGTTGGCAATGGAGGCGAGGATGTCGCTTGTGGAGGTAAAGACGTCGCGCTTGTCATCGCCGTCAAAACTGACCGCATATTCCCGGTAACTGGAGGGGATAAACTGGGTCTGGCCAAAGGCACCGGCATAGGAGCCGGTGATAGCCAAGGTGTCCAAACGGTTTTCGCGACTGAGGAGCAGAAAATCGACGAGCTGGTTGCGAAAGAAGGCGCTGCGCCGGGGGTAGGCATCGAAGAGGGTGTTGAGTGTCTTGAAGACCCCGAATTTTCCTTTGTGTTCCCCGAAGCGGGATTCAATACCCCAGATGGCGACAACGACTTCGCGATTGACCCCCAGTTCCTTTTCAATCCGGTCCAGAATCTGTTTGTTGTTTTGTAGCTCTTCCCGTCCCCGGGCAATGACGGCAGGGGTGATAAAGAGCGGCCAGTAGGCATAATAGGGTTTGGCCTCCCACTGTTTGTCCATGAGTTCCAGGACTTTCTTGTCCAGAGTGACCCCGGTAAATAGCCGTTCCAGTTCAGCTTGGGTGAAGTGATGGCGTTCGCGCAGTTCTTTGAACAGAATCTGGTACTTTTCCTGTTGCAGATTGATGGCCTGGCCATCAGTGACCAGATCGGCGGCCTTTGGTTTTGCATCTGTCCCTGTTTCCGCCGCAGTGGGCATGGAGGAAAAGACGAAGATCAAAAAGGTTGATACGACAATGATGCTGAAACGTGAAAAAATTGAAATGATAAGCCTCTTGGAAGGTATGGTTGCCATAAAGATTAGTGCTTATGGCTTGGGGCAAAGGTAGTCTGAAAAGCGGCGATAAATTCATCGAGCATGGCCGGGGGAAGGGCATTGATCCCTGCTGCAGCCGTTCGTCCGCCCCCGGTGGGAAAGGCGAGGCACAGGGTGTCCGCATTTTTTCGATTCTGCAGAGGCGCTCTGACGCTGATCCGCAGGGTGGCGTCAGGGTTAGGGGCAATCAGCGCATGGGCCGCGTCCTTTTTTTCCTGGGCCTTGAGATTGGCGAACACCCCGGATACCCGTCTAGCCCAGGGGGCATCGGGAAAGGAATAAATTCGGTTGATGTTTCCTGGATTGATGACTTGCTGGCTGAGGGCCAAATCCATATCCACCTGGTATCCCTGGCGCAGGACAGCGAGTTCCGGCGAGGAAGCGATAAAGTCCAGGGGATTTTCATAGGGGCTGAGGGCCTTGTACAAATCCGCTGGATGAAAGTGAAGATCGGCCAGTGAGGACCCATAGCCGTTATAGTTGAGGAGCTCTCCCAGTTCCTGGAGCTGCCCCATGACCTCGGTGCCAAGCGCAAGGGGACTGGCGATCGTATGGGCCGCGTCATGCAGGTTGTCGCCAAAGGCTCCGACGATTGCCCATGGCAGCCATTGCCCCTGAAGCTGCGAGTTGACGATGAGGGATGTGCAGGTGTCGGGGCTTGGGTTGATATGGGCGGTGAGCGCCGGCGTCTGTGGAATTTCTCCGGCAAAATGATGATCAATGTAGAGAACCTGATTGGACTGATTGAGAATCTTCAGCAAATAAGCCCGGTTGCTCTCAAGGGAGATGTCAAGGACGGTGAGAGAGGCGTGTTCAATATCCTGTAATGTTGACAGCAGGGCAATGTCACGTTTGACTCCGGTGGTCAGGACGGCTTCTGGGCGCGGGGTGTGTAGACGAAGCTGGTGCAGAGCGCAGATTCCGTCGGCATCGCCATTGAAGATGTCATAGTGCATGGGCAATTACTGACCCCCGAGATTGACCCCAAGGGGGGCGCCGATATGGGCGAGATTGAAGAGGAGCATGATCCCCTGATCACCCGGGGTATAGTTGGAGCGCAGCTCCACCGACCAGCAGGCGGGGTGATAAATCAGGGAGATTTCCTGTTCGTTGGTCTCGGATTGTTCGAGGGAATGTTCGACCCGATAGCCAGCACTGATGGTATTGCTAATCTGGGTTTTAAGGGTAACGTTGATCTGATGGATTGCTTCAAGTCCCGTGTAGTCATCTGAAAAAGGACTGTTTATGTTGAAGTTGTTGGTGCGACTGTAGGGCGATCCCTGGATTTTTTCTGCCCCGCTGTAAACATAATCAAGGATGAGAGAGTCGCCGCGACTGGTGCTGTAGCTACTTTCCAGGCTGTAAAAGGTGAAGCCTTCGCCGTACACGCCAACATCGGTTTGATAGGAAAGGCCAAAATTTGTCACCGGAGTCCAGCCAAGCTTGAGACTGACCGGAGTCAGTGGACGCTCAGTGTACTGGCTGCGGAGATCGTAACTCTCCCATATCTTAAAAAAGCCGTAATCCCGGCTGGAGTTCTTTTTGCTGTCGCGAAACAGTTCAAAAAAGTTATCGAATCCATAGGTGATGGCATTGGCATCTTCGATGCGGTCCACCTCGTCAAAGAGGGGGAGATCGTCCTGGCTGGTCTTTGGCAGGTAATCATATTCGACATAGGGACGAAGCCGGTGATCCCAGCTGTCGATTTCGCCGCCGGTGAGGGAAAAGTTACGGAGCAGGGTCGTGCCGACTTCACCATGGAGATTGAAAAGAGAGCGATTGGGGGTTTCGTCCTGGTCCCAGGTTCCGTCTCCATAGGCTTTCACCATATAGGAGGTATTGCGAACCCCAACCTCTGCCCGAGATTCAAGGTAGGGGCCCAGTGGCACAGGGGTGCTGAGACGGGGGAACATGTCGAGCCGTTGGCCGCCGACACCGTCTTGCCGCCAATAATTGATATAATCCGCATCCCAGTCCAGGGAAAAGGCTGAATCGGCCACGGGAAGAGAGCCCGCAAAATTCAGTTCCGGCGTAGTCCACAGGGGGGTGGGGGAAGTTTTGCTGGTACGGACGTCATTGACAGCCTGAAGGTTTGTCTGCAGTGACATGGAATCCCAAGCCTTGAGAACCTTCATGGTGTTGAAGCGCTGGTCTTCCGTCCAGGTCTGGAAGTTACGGCCGTAGGTTCGGAGGAATCGATCGTTGGTTTGGGTAAAGCCGGTAAAGCCGGTGTTGAATTCAGTCAGGTAATCTCGATCAGAGACGACATCGAGGTCGATGCGTGTGTAGAGATTATTGGGAAGGTCATGGTCGATCTTGCCACGGAACCAGTACCGGTCCGCATTGCCATGGGTATAACCGGTATCCTGATAGTAATCGGTTTCAGATGGGTCGGAGAGCTTGTCCTGAAGGAAATTGCCCATCAGGGTTCCCTTTTGGGACTCTCCAAGGACATACCGAAACTCCATGGCCGGCATGAACCCTCGATTCGCGTAATATTGGGGAAAAAGGGTGAGGTCGGTGGAGTCGGTGAGATTAACAAAAAGAGGCGTGTCAATCCCGAAACCATTGCGATCAGAGAGAGAAAGCTCGGGAAGTAACAGGCCGGTCTGGCGTTTGTTTTTGGCAGGGACGATCATCCATGGGCTGTAGAGCACCGGGACATCTTTGATCCGAAAGGTGGCATTCTTGAGGAGGGCATAGCCGCCTTCGGTGATGGTGGTGTCGGTGCTGGCAAAACTCCACGGCGGGGTTTCGTTCTCTTCCAGTTTACAGGTAATAATCCAGCCATCTTTAATGTGGTAGGTGTTAAACCCTGTTTTTTCAACAGTCTGACCTTCCAGGTGGAGGTCCAAAGATTTTCGCAGAATAGTGGCATTGGTGAAGGTGCCGGTCTCTTTCTCCAGGTCAACTACCCCTTCATCCGCCCTGAGTTCGTCGTCAGACCCTTTGATATTAACATTGCCGCGCGCATTGATGGACCCCTTATCCACATCATAGGTTATCCAGTCGGCCTGAATGGTGACACTGGTTTTATAGCGGGGAGCACTTTTGCTTTCCAGGATTTCTCCAGTCGCGGCCTCCGGGGCAGGCGCTTTTTCCTCCAGAAGATTTGCCCATTGCTGGTCATGCTGCTGTTTCTTCGACAGTTCCGGGGGCAGTTGCTCGAGCTTGGTAATTACCACATTGCCGGTGGCAATGATCGACCTGGGGCTTTCAAGGCGGGTGATCTTATCGGCCGCTATCTGCCATTCTTCGGTGCTCACGGTTTCGGCCAGGCCATTGCCAGCGGCAAGGGACAGGCTGAGCAGGGATGTCAGGCAAAACAGATGACCGGCACGGGGAAGGGCTAAGCGCTTTATCAAGGTGAATTCCATGGAGGAAGAAAAGGCATATGTTTTGGCACTTCAAGCTGGCCGGATTCTCAATATGTCATCGCAAGCCAGGTACAGAGTCGGATTCTGTATCCCAGGAGACAAAAGAGTGTTGGGAAGAAACCGCTAAGTTATATAACGGAAGAACCAGAATATTGATGAAATAATGAATATTCAAGGAGAGTTTACTTAATCAGATCGAATGTTTCAAGTGATTCGTGCTTAAAATGTAGCGGCAAGCGCAATTCATTGAAGGCCCAATCGTTGCTGTTTCACGATATGATGATTGGGTAAGAGAAGATTTTAGATAAACCTCGAAGGCAGCGCATTGATTTTTGTAGATGGTAATTTTCAATGCAATGGGACGTCGGAGCCCCAATGGGAAAAGATGAGTAGCGTTGCATTCACGCTCAACCAGGCCGGAGTTTTCCTTGGCAGAGATGAGGCGGCGCAACGAATTTCCTTGATAATGCAGGGGAATTGTTTTATTTTTCTTTTGTTTGCATAGGTTAGTTTCTGTCGGAAGGTTTCTTTTTTAGGTCCTACGACGTATGCAGAGAGACGTATTGATCGTGATTCAACAATGAAATATCTATTTGGTCCGGTTTATTCAAGACGCCTTGGTCATTCCTTGGGCATTGATCTGCTTCCCCCCAAAATCTGTTCTCTCAACTGCGTCTATTGCGAAGTCGGGTCAACCACTGAGTTGACTTGTGAGCGAAAAGAATACGTCCCTACAGAAGAGATCATTCAAGAAATTGATCAGGTTCTAGCCACCAGTGCAGGCGGACGTCCCATTGATGTCTTCACTCTGACCGCCATGGGTGAGCCCACCCTGCATAGTGGACTGGGGAAGATTATTGCCCATCTAAAGGCAAAGACGGATAAGCCCGTGGCTGTTTTAACCAATGGAACTCTTTTTTCTGACCCACAGGTTCGGGCCGATTTGTCTGGGGCGGATATCATTATTCCCTCCCTTGACGCGGCCAGGCAGGAGAGTTTTGAGCGAGTGAATCAACCGGCGAAGGCGTTGAATCTTGAGCAGATTATTGAAGGCCTGGTTCTTTTTGGTCGTGAATTTTCAGGTGAGGTCTGGCTTGAAATTCTCCTGGTCAAAGGACTTAATGACAGCTTAGACGATCTTCTGGCCCTGCAGCAGGCTGTGCGAAAAATCCAGCCGACCCGGATTCAGTTGAATACAGTGGCCAGGCCGCCCATGGATGGCCTTGCCCAGCCTGTGACCCGGGAAAAGATGGCCCAGGCCGTGGAAATATTGTCTGATGGCTTTGCCGGCCCGGTTGATAATCTCGTCGACTTTCAGGCCCTGGAAAAGAAAAAAGCCGGGAGTAAAAAACAGTTGCCGGAAGCCCTGATGGAGGAGATCGCGGCAATGCTTCAGCGACGTCCGTGTCCCCTTGAAGAAATTGACAAGGCACTGCACATTCAGGATCTGGAATTGACCCGTGAGTGTGTCCAGAGGCTGGTTGCAGTGGCCAGAATTGAGAAGATTATCCATAGTGATAAAGAGTTTTATCACTATATACAACGTCCTGAAGAGTAAGCCGTTTTCAAGACGTTTTAGCGTATCGTTGATGAATTGTAACGGGATGGCGGCGGTTTTTTGGGGCCGGTCCCAGGGAGTGTGCCGGTTCGTTAGCCTCCGGCGTTTAATATTTTACGATGTCTTGCAGCAAAAAAAAACGTCCTGCAAGGTGTCTATTCTATCCGGCATTGTTTTGTCTGTCAGGCAAGGCTGTGTCTGGATTAAGGAAAGGAAGAATGACTGAAAAGAAAACAAGTCTTGAGCAGGAAGCTGGTCAAGCGCAGAAAGAAAAAAAGATCAAGGCAACCACCGGAGCCTGGTGGAAGAGTTCCACTTCGGTGGCTGAGGGAGAAGTCGTCGAGAAGGTCGCTGAACAGCAGCAGGTGCCTGTGGCAGAGGTCGCTGCAGAGATTGCAGATTCCGTGCAGCCCGAAAAGGCAGTGCGCAAACGACCCGCCCGGCCAAGGCGGAAGAAACCCGACACCACTGCCGAATTGCCAGAATCTCCAGCAGTGTCTCAGGCAGAAGAGCCCGCAAAGGTAGAGGAAGTGCCGATGCCATCAAGTCACATTGAGGCCTCGTCTGAGGACAACACCATCATTGATAGCGATGCAGAGGTGACTCCTGCACCGAAAAAGAAAAGCCGGCGGCCAGCTCGATCGAGACGAAAAACAACCGAGGCTGTTCCGTCCACCGAAGAGAATGAAGCTGAGGGAGCGTCTCAATCCATTGCCCCTTCACCGTCAGAGGGGGTGGAGGGCGCTGGAAACTTGGCTACGGGTGCCAGCGATACCCCGTCAGTTCCAGGGCAAGGGGAAAGCGCTGCCCCAGATGCCGGGAATTCGGAATCACCCGCTGAGCCGGTCAGAAGACCATCCCGGTCGAGGGGAAGGAAAAAGCCGACGTTGGATACTCTCGAGATGCAGGAGGATGAGAGCGACGAGGTGCCTGAGGTTGAAGAAGAAAAGGTGCGCAAGTGTACAAATTGCCGGCTGCTGATCAATGCGGAGGAGCCGGAGGAGTGTCGGATTGCCCTGCTTGAAGATGGCCGCCTGGAATCGCTACACGTCTCAACGGTTGCCAGAGAGCATACGAAAAGCAATATCTACAAGGCCCGGATCGTGGCGGTGGAATCAAATCTGCAGGCGGCCTTTGTTGATTACGGGCCGGAAAAAAACGGGTTTCTCCCTTTTAGTGAGATCCATCCCGAGTATTACCGGCACGATGTCAGTGAAAAGAATTTGCAACTTGTTGAACAGCATCAGTGGAAAAAACTGAATATCAATGAGGTGCTGGAAAGAGGGCAGGAGATGCTGGTCCAGGTTGTAAAGGAGGAGGTGGGCAATAAAGGGGCTAATATGACCACCTATCTTTCGCTGCCGGGGCGCTGTGTGGTCCTTATGCCCGGATCCGACTCATCCGGCATTTCGCGGAAAATCACCGGCGAAGAACGACGATCCCAATTGCGGGAGATCATGGACAGTCTTGCGATTCCAGAAGGGATTGGCTGGATTGTCCGTACTGCCAGCAGTGACCTCACCGAGTCCTCGTTGTCCAAAGATGTCATCTATTTGTCAAAGCTGTGGAACGAGATCCTGGCCAAGGCCCATGCCATGGAGGGGGTTGGTCTGGTTTATCAGGATCATGACTGTGTCTTGCGCTTTCTTCGCGAGCATTTTGATCCGGAGATCAAGGAAATTCTGGTGGATGATCTGGCGGCCATGGAAAAGGTGCAGGATTTTATTGATCTGCTGCCTGACAAACACAAGCATACCAAGGTCAGATTGCATAAGGGGGCTCGTCCGATTTTCAATCAGTACAATATTGAAGATCAGATTGAATCGATCTATCAGCCCCAGGTGTTTCTGCCATCGGGCGGGTCCATCGTCATTGACCCCACCGAGGCCCTGGTGGCCATTGATGTCAATTCCGGCTCCACCGGCAAGGGGCAGAATTTTGAGGACGCTATCTTTAAGGCCAATATGGAGGCCGCAACAGAGCTGACCAGGCAACTGCGACTGCGCGATCTCGGTGGTCTGATTGTCGTTGACTTTATTGATATGCGCAGTCAGAAGAATATCCGTGAGGTTGAGCGGCAGGTGAAGATTGCCATGAAACGCGATAAGGCGAAAGCCGATATCAGCCGCATCTCCAAGTTTGGATTGATGCAGATTTCGCGGCAGAAGCTTGGCGCACCCGTCGAGGCCCTGAACTATCAGGTCTGCCCGCATTGTCTGGGGCGGGGAGTGGTGCGGTCGGTGGAAACCCTGGCCCTCTTTTATCTGCGCCGAATCCAGACCGGAGCCAGCCGGAAGATTGTGGATCGGGTAGAGTGCCGTTTTCCCCTTGATGTTGCTCATTATTTGCTTAACAATAAGCGGCATGAGTTGATTGATCTGGAGAAAAAACATCGTATTTCTGTAGATATTATCGCAGATCCTGGTTTAAAACCGGCGGATCACGAGATCAATTTCCACAAGGAAGCAATAGAGCGGCAGACTCAGGAAGGATGATTTTGCGACGCCATCAAGGGTAGCACAAAGGGTTAAGGCGCCGTAATGTTGAACAGTGGAAGCAGGAAAGCCGTAATTTTTATTGGCGAAATGCGTAAATCATTGCGCTCGCTGGGGATAGGGATTGTTGTCTCCACGGTGGTCGTTTTTTTTCTCACTCCGGATCTGTTGCGTATTGTTCAGCATCATCTGGCGGACAAGCTCTATTTCTTTAGCGTGGCTGGGCCTTTTCTCGCGCACGTGAAACTAGCGGCCTTTGCTGCCCTGTATATCCTGATGCCCTGGATGATGGCGGTGTTCTGGCGGGCCATGGGCAAGCCGTTTGGGGTTGAAGGGTGGCAGGTCTTCTTTTTTGTTCTCTTTACCACCCTTCTTTTTTATGCGGGCACCTTGTTCTGCTATATGGTGACTCTACCATTCGGGATTAAATTTCTCCTTGGATTCAGTTCGGAGCAGCTTCGTCCGGTTATCTCCGTCAGTCGTTTCGTCAATTTTGTCACTCTCTTTATCCTAGCGTTCGGTGCCATCTTCGAGCTTCCTGTATTTATGGTGTTTCTCGCCCGGGTCGGGGTCTGTTCTCGAGGATTTTTTCAAAAAAACCGGCGCTATGCCCTCTTACTTATCGCTATTATTGCAGCCATGCTGACCCCGACCCCTGATGTTGTCAATATGCTGCTCATGGGAGGCCCACTCTATCTGCTCTATGAATCCGGGATTGTCATCTTGCTGCTGATGCGGGTAAAATAGTAAGAGAGCACGTGAGCCCCAATGGCTTTAAAATTCAGTCAGATGAAAGCCATGCTGCTGGAGGAGAGCGGCCGCAACTCCGATTATTCCTGAAACTCCACAGGAGGGGCTGCCGCTCTTTAAAAAAATAGATGTCACCGTTTGGCTCCGGGCCAGAAGGAGAGATTGTTTGGCCCCTTTGATGAATTGCCGGCTGACATCCATGCCGTTCCGGTCTATCACCTTGGCTTTGCCTGCGAGGACAGCATGGCCGTCACCATCGGTCAAGTCAGCTGCGGTTCTTGGTGTGGAGAGGCCGCCCATCTGTTCAGGACAGAAGGGAATCCATATACCATTTCTCAGGCATTGACGGCATTCACGATTGGGCTTAATTTGACCGTCATAACGGCTGCACAACCCGACAAGGCAGGCGCTGACCAGATAAATAGGGGGGTGTTGTGTGGGCATGACGGGCCAGAAAAAGAGTTGAACTCTGTTGAGTTGTTGTCACTCCAGCGGAGTCTTTTGAGGAGATGTTGATGAAGAAGACATATAAAACATCCTTGACGCCATTGCAGCAGAAAAAAATGCTGCGAATTTCTTTGCTACTCGGAGTACTTTTCTTGCTGGCACTCTTTTTTGTTCCAGGAAAGGGACTCTATTTTCTGCGAAAGGAGAAGCTGCGGGTTGCCTCAATAAATGCGGATAAGCAGGCAATGGTAGAAAAAAATAATACCCTGCGCGAAGAGATCAAACGGCTAAAAACGGATGAACGGTATCTGGAGGAAGTGGCAAGGGAGCAGCATGGCTTGTTGAAAAAAGACGAACAGGTCTTCGATTTTTCACCGAAAGAACCGAAAAAGGATCGGAAATAACAGAACAGCAAATACCAGCGAAATCCCTTGTGATGCAGGTATTTACTGTTCTGTCTGATCAGGAAGCACCCGGCCCCCTTGTTGTCTCTATGCTCAGGAAAATCCGGATCGGGAAGAACAGCCGGAGAGCGCCCCGGCAGGGATGGGTGAATCTTTTGCCGGTTTGCCGCTGGTGGCCGAAAGATTTTTTTTGATATTGGCACTTTGGCAGTGTTTGCAACGGATACTGTCAACAGCAGAGGCGACGAGCACCAGGCGCTCAAAGGTTTTGTCGCAGTCATCGCACCTAAATTCATAGATTGGCATGGGTATTTCCTCTTATAAAGGATGAATGATATGTTGGCGCGAGAAGTGCTCTGGCTTTTTTTTGAGCGCAGGTCCCGCGCAAGATTGCGTTTGCTTTAATGAAGGTACAATTTGTCGAACTTGGATTTTGTCAAGGAGCGAGGGCGATAAAGTGTGCCAATGCCAGTTATATCTCCGTCAGGGAAACCTCCAGTTTATTGAAATGAAAGGGTTGGAGCAAGGAATATGAATTCGCAGCAGCTTAACGAGGTAAAAGAAGTACGAGCGCTGCTCGCCTACCATCAGATTCTTGGTATTGACTGTTATCCTCAGGAGGCAGGGCGTTTGCATTTTCAAGATGCAACGTTCAAGCCTTCTGCTAGGGTAGAGACGCGGATGACGCCACAGCCTGAATCCCGGCCGAAATCATCGGTTTCTGTTCTGGAAACGCTTACGGATATTGGCAGAGAAATTCAAGGATGTCGGAACTGTGAGCTGCATGCGAAGAGGGTAGTTCCGGTTGCAGGGCAGGGCAACCCAAGGGCCCGACTGCTCATTGTCGGCGGCTGGTTGAACCTTCCCGAGGAGCAGTCGACGGCTTCCTCAGAACTCCTCTTTGGTCTTGAGGAAGACAGGATGGTGGCGCGGATGCTTGCGGCTATTCATATTGATCGGCAAGATGCCTTTGTTACCAATATTCTGAAATGTGCTTTTCCTGTCTCCAGTCAACCGGTGGCAAATCATATTCAGTGCTGTATTGCCTATCTGCGGCGGCAGATAGCAGTGATTGCGCCGGAGGTGATCTGTACCATGGGCATTATTGCCACCCGGGCTCTGCTTGATCTGCCGCAGTCCCTGTCGCAGTTGCGAGGGCGTTTTCATCTGTATGCGGCCCTTGATGGCAGAAAGATTCCGGTCATGCCCACCTATCATCCTTCCTATTTGATTCAGGCGGAAGAGATGAAGAAGGAGACTTGGAATGATTTGCAGTTGATTGAGAAAAAGTTGGCAGGATAAGAGTTTTCTGACTGTATCGTTATGTCCTGTTGTTGATGTCTAATCTTGTAAAATGGAGAGCCAAAGATGAAAATATTAATTTTATATTATTCCATGTACGGGCATATTGGCAAGATGGCAGAGGCTGTGGCAGAAGGTGCGCGGAGTGTGCAGGGAGCTGAGGTGGTGTTACGGCGGGTGCCGGAAACTCTGCCTCAGGAGGTTCTGGAGAAGATGGGTGCCCTTGCTGTGCAGGAGGCACAGGTGCAGGTTCCTGTGTGTACGGTGGAAGAGCTAGGGGAGGCAGACGCGGTGATCTTCGGGACTCCCACCCGTTTTGGAAACATGTGCGGCCAGATGCGGCAGTTTCTCGATGGCACCGGGCAGTTGTGGAGGACAGGGGCGTTGGCAGGCAAAGCAGGCAGTGTCTTTACCAGTAGTAATACCCAGCACGGCGGTCAGGAATCGACGATTCTGAGCTTTCATATTACCCTGCTCCACCAAGGAATGGTGGTGGTTGGGTTGCCGTACACCTTTGCCGGACAGATGAATACCTCTGAAATCACCGGTTGTTCTCCTTATGGTGCCTCCACCGTAGCCGGTGCTGAGGGTAGCCTGTCGCCCAGTGCCAATGAGCTGGCCGGAGCCCGTTTTCAGGGGGAGCATGTTGCCAAAATTGCCAAAAAGTTGACGACCTAGGCGGTGTTGCAGGAGGTTGGAATAAAGAGTCGTCAGGTTGTTGGATTAGGGATAAAAGGGCTTTCCGGGAGGGGGAAATGATGCCTGATAAATACCTCTTCCTCCTGCCTGGTGTGGAGAGCCCCGTCAAGACGGGCGGTCAACAGTTCGTGCAGCATGGCCTTGAATCCAGGGCCCGGAGAATATCCCATGGCCTTGAGGTCGGTACCGGTGAGTTCAGGTTTGATTTTTTGCAAGTCGGTAACATAGAGGGAAACGCCCTGCTTGATCTCATTTTTTCTGGCGATGGCCATGAGGTAGAGCAAACCGACGTTTTCAAGTTCCTGCAGAAGCCAGTAGAGGGCTGATCTGCTGATGGTTGTTCGGTGGTAGAGGATGTGAGAGATCTTGTCGGCGGCGATTTTTTGCTGGATAAGAAAAGTACAAATCTTTGATGAGAGTGCAAAGCGCCGGCAAAAGGCAGAGAGTTCTGGCGCTTTCGAGCGGCCCATGATCGCCAGGAGGTAAACCTGCCAGGCTGGAGGCGGCTCTTCCAGATAGAGGAGATGAAACCAGGACAGGGCCTGCCCGGCTTGGGTCAGGATGTGGTTAAAACGGCGGTCAATCTTCAGATTGGGTTTCAGCTCCGGCCATAAAAATTGAAAGAGTTTGAACTCCGCCAGCCGGTTGATGGCCGGCAGTGGATTGTCTTCAGCAAAGATAAGCTGGAGCTCAGTGAAGAAGCGGGGATCGTTGGCCTTGCCGAAGAGTTGCATTTTAACCGCACTCTGGATCAGGCGGCTGGTATGGCCGTCGATTCTAAACTCCATCCGTTGTTCAAAACGGATGGCGCGGAAGATGCGAGTGGGATCCTCGACAAAGCTGAGGTTGTGCAAGACCCGAATGATCTTGCCCTTCAGGTCATTCTGGCAATTGAAGAAATCGAACAGGATGCCGAATTGGGCCGGGTTGAGCTGAATGGCCATGGCATTGATGGTGAAATCACGGCGGTAGAGATCAAGTTTGATGGACGAAAGCTCAACCGTGGGCAAGGCTGCCGGGTAGTCGTAATATTCAAGTCTGGCCGTGGCCACGTCGATCTTGAGGCCATTGAAACTCTGAGCCGGCAGCAGAATCTTGGCGGTGAAAAACCGCTCGTGCGCCTTCACCTGGCCGCCCAGTCTTTCAGCCAGTTTTTTAGCAAAGGCTATTCCATCCCCCTCCACCACAATATCCAAATCCAGATTCCTGTTCTGCAGAAGCAGATCACGCACAAAACCGCCCACCGCAAAGACTCGAAAACCAAGGACGTCCCCCACCTCGCCAATGGCTCGGAGCAGGGAGAGAAACTCTTTGTCGAGGCCTTCCACGAGCTGAGATTTCAGGTTCCGAGTTTTATCATGGAAGGGCTGATTGGCCTCCTGCATGAGGTTTTTCGGCAGATGGGCCGGGTCGCCAACCAGCCTGTTCAGCAGATCGGTGCGGGTGATAACTCCTGCCAGTTGGCCGTCATGAACAATGGGAACCAACCGTTGTCGGCGCTCGATGATCAGGGCTTCGATATCTGCAAGGGTGGCGCTCAAGGGGAGGATTTCAATGTCGCTGGTCATATATTCGCTCACCGGCAGATGACCAAGTCCGTGGTGGATGGATTTTTCCGTGATTCGCCGGGTGATGATGCCCACGATTCGGGTGGATGACGGGATGACCCGGGGCTGCTGGGCGGGAGCCCTGTCGGTTGTTGTAGTGGTTGTGGTCCCAGTGGCTATAACCGGCAGTGCCGTGATGTTGTAGCGGGTGAGCAGGGTGTTGGCCTGGAGGAGGCTTGTTTCGGCAGGCACACTGATAACGGGCTGGGATAACATCTCTTTGGCCACGGATTGTGGATGGATATGGCGGTGCAGGGCACGGATCAGCTTGTCCTCGGCCTCAATCAGGGTCATGCCGTGGATCGTGGCCGAGGCCGCAGTGGCATGGCCTCCACCGCCGAAATCCCGTGCAATTTCTCCACTGTTGACTTCCGGGAGACAGCTTCTGCCAATCAGGTAGATCCGTCCGTCCATGGAGACAATGGCAAAGATTGCGTCCAGGTTTTCCATCAGCATGAAGCGGCGCACGATCAGGGAAAAGTCGTCGGAATATTCGGGGAGGGTGAGAGTGACCACCACGATCTCCACACCCTGGATGCTGTAGCTGTGCGCTGTCTCCATCAGGGTGTGGAGGAGCTCTACCTGATGGACGCTGAGATCGTAGGTGATGAACTGAGAGATGATCTCAAGTTGCGCCCCTTGTTCAAGAAGCCAGGCAGCAGCCAGCAGATCGGCTGGCCGGGTGGTCTGGTGGGTGAGAGAGCCGGTGTCCTCGTAGATGCCAAGACCAAATATGGTAGCCTCTGCGGGCGAAAGGACGATGTTACGTTGCTGAATGATGCGGGTGAAAAGGGTGGTAGTGGAGCCGACATTGTCGACGATTTCCAGATCCCCTTTCATGTCATCGGGGCTGTCCGGGTGATGGTCATAGAGGTGGAGCGAAAGGCCCGGATTATCCAGACAGGCGGCAAAGGGTCCGATGCGCCTGGCAATCCTGGTATCCACGACGATAAGCCGGCTGACAGCCTTGAGATCGATATGCTTGAGTTTGGCAAAGGGATATTGATCTTCCAGAATCTCATGGATGAAGTCCCGTAAATTCTTTTCCTGTGACCCGGAAAAGGCCATCACCGCCTCCGGGTAGAGCTTCCGAGCGGCTATCATGGAGGCCAGGCCGTCAAAGTCGGCATTGAGATGGGTAGTGATGACTTGCATTGCCAGGAAACTGAGGGTCAGGGTGCCGGGATTTTGTCTTGATCCCGGGTTTTCGGGACGGTAAGGATGACCAGAAATATACCGCCGGCGATAACCGCCAGATTGGCCACAGCCGAAACCCCGTGGAGTTTGCGGAACTGAATCCGTACTGGATGATCAGGCGGGGTGGTGTCAAAGGAGGGGATATCTCTTTTCAGGGCGGCAGCGCGTGGGACGATGAGAAACGCCTGGGCCGCTGTCAGGCTGACCATGATGACAAGAAGGAGTGAGGCAACCTTGGCCGACCGGCCCTGTGTTCGAGTCAGGAATAGGCAGAGGAGCGCGATGACGCCACAGGCCAGTCCCCAGCAAAAATAGCCGGTGATGAGCACGCCGACGATTCCGCCAGCCATGTCCCTTGGATAGGATCTGAACAGGGTTGGCGTCAGGGTAAAGGTGAACAGGGCGGCCCCGCCTACCCAGAAGGTAAGGGCAAGATGGTAGATGATGGTTGCAATGCGCATGGGCCTTTCCTTTTCGTTGTTTTATCGAGGGAGAGAGTGATGGTGCTCAAGTACTGGCCAGTGCTGAAAGATCGTTTCTAATATTGGCTCTTTGGAGTCCAGGGTAGACGCTATCGGCCTGAATTCACTTTATTTAGTATACGTCGAATCACCTTGATTCGGCAACCTCTCATCCGCGAGGGTGAAATTTTTTGTGGAGTTCCTTAAGTCTGTCCTGGTCGATGTGGGTGTAGATCTGGGTGGTGGCAATGTCGGAATGACCGAGCATAAGCTGCACGGAGCGCAGGTCGGCGCCATGGGTAAGGAGGTGGGTGGCGAAGGAGTGGCGAAGCATGTGCGGGGAAATGGCCTTGTTGATATTTGCTACTTGGGCCGCCTCCTTGATGATCTGCCAGAAACGGAGTCTGGTCATGGCATGGCCGCGGTTGCTGACAAAAAGGATGTTGCTGCGTCGGCCTTTGAGGATCAGTGGGCGTGCGGTCTTAAGGTAGTGTTCGATGATTTCCCGGGCCGGAACGCCAAAGGGGATAAGTCGTTCCTTGTTTCCCTTGCCGATGACCCTGATGAAGCAGGAGGAGAGATTGCACGCAGCAAGGGGGATTGAAATCAATTCTGAAACCCTGATGCCGGTAGCGTAGAGAAGATGCAGCATGGTGTAATTTCTTTGCAACTGGGGGGTGATAACAGTGGGTGGAGTCAGGAGGCTGGTTACTTCGGTGATGGTGAGGGCTTTCGGGAGTCGGCTGCCAGTGCGAGGAAGGTCAATGGCAGCCAGGGGATTGTGGCTGACTGTATCGCTTGCCAGTAAAAAACCGAAAAAACTTTTGAGGGCTGATATTCTTCTGGCGTTACTGCGATGTGAAAGCTTCAGTCTGCCGCAATGTTCGAGGAAGATGTGCACGGTGCTGCTCTCAACTTCGTCCAGTTCCAGGACTTTTTGCTGCCGAAGGAATCTGAAAAAAATATTAATGTCAGCGTGATAGGCCTGAACAGTGTTGTTTGCCAAGCGCTTCTCTGTGATCAGGTAGCGAAGATAAAGCGATCGTGCAGAGATGAATTGCTGGGGGAGTGTGCGAGAAGATGTGATCAGGTGATGAGTCGCAGGGGGTTGCCAGGAAAGAGATGATTAAACACCTGGAGCGAAAACATCAACTCCAGGTGTCTTTGTCTCCTGAAACCTTACGCCTTCCGGGTACGGTTGAATTTTCGGAGTTTTCTGCGGGCTTCTGCCTGTTTCCGGCGTTTCATGATGCTTGGTTTTTCATAGCATTCACGACGTTTCAGCTCACGTTTGATCCCGTCAATCTGCAGCTTTTTTTTGAGTTGTCTGATGGCGTATTCAATGTCTCCACGAACTTCAACTTCTATCATTTAGGACTCCAGTGTATCTTGGGATTCGGAAGGGGCCGACAGTGGCATCTCCCTTGGAAAGGTCTATGTGAACAAATAAAAAAAGCATTTTTTGAAAAAAACAATCTGTATTTATAAAAAGAACTTCATTGTCTGTCAATGGATTTTTCCACCATCGTGGATTTTTTCAGTCTTGCAACGGGGAGTTGGGGATCTCTGCGGGAAAGATCTTTCCTGGATTGAGGATGCCTTGTGGATCAAACAGGTTCTTGAGCTTTTTCATGGTATTCAGGGTCGTGGTGTCCAGTTCAAGGGGCAGGAACGCGGACTTGGTGATGCCTATGCCATGCTCTCCGGATAAGGTACCGCCAAGGCCAACGACTTGTCGGAAAAGTCTCTCTTTGGCGATCTCGCCTTTGCGCCGCTGTTCATCCTGATCGCGGTCCAGCATGATATTGACATGGATATTACCATCCCCGGCATGGCCAAAGGTGAGAATTATAAGGTTCAACTCACGTGCCAGACTCTCGGTAAATTGTACAAGTTCCGGGATACGGCTGCGGGGCACGACCACGTCTTCGCTGATTTTGTGGGGGCTGAGCTGGAAGGTGGCTGGTGAGATGGAACGTCTGGCCAGCCATAGCTCCTGTTTTTCAGCGTCAGTCGCCGCCTGCCGGATGGTGCAGTGGCTTCGATG
This sequence comes from Desulfobulbaceae bacterium, assembly GCA_009773475.1. Lineage (GTDB taxonomy): Bacteria > Desulfobacterota > Desulfobulbia > Desulfobulbales > Desulfocapsaceae > UBA2270. Next base: position 20,154 of record WSXV01000013.1, read on the forward strand.
GGCATCGGTGTTTAAAAGATTGTATAGCCGTTCCGTTTGATTGTGGACTTCATTTCGACTGCCGTCCAGTTCGAGCAGGAGCATGGCCTCAAGGTCAGGAGCGGGTGGGGTGGGGAGCAGTTTTGCGACCACGCTCAAAGCGGTTTTATCCATATATTCGAGGGTGCAGGGGCGGATATTGTGATTGAGGATTTCGGCTACCAGGACTGTTGCTTGCGGCAGGGAGTTAGAGCTGATTAAAAAAGTCTCTTTGTGTTCCGGGAGGGGAATGAGGCGGGTGATGATCTTGGTGATGATCCCCAAAGTTCCTTCGGAGCCGATGAAAAGGCGAGTGAGATCGTAGCCGACTACCCCTTTTTCGGTCCGGGTGCCGGTGGTCAGGATTTCTCCATTAGCCAGCACTACCTCCAACCCTATAATAAAATCTTTGGTTACGCCATATTTGACTGCCGATGGGCCACCGGCGCATTCGGCGGCATTGCCTCCCATGGTGCAGAATTTGAGACTGGCGGGGTCAGGCGGGTAAAACAGCCCGACCTCTTGCACAGCCTTCTGAAACTCCCCGGTGATAACCCCTGGCTCAACGATGGCAATCTGATTGTCCTGGTCGATCTCGAGAATCCGGTTCAGACGGGAGAGTGCCAGCACCAGTCCGCCTTGAACGGGAAGGGAACCCCCGGTCATGCCGGTTCCGGCCCCCCTTGCCACCACCGGCAGGTTATAGTTACTGGCCAGGAGCATCAGGGCGGCAATCTGGGAGGTGGAGTCAGGAAAGACGACAATATCTGGCAGAAAGGTCTTGCCGGTGCCATCGTAGGAATAGCAATGCAGGTCTTCAAGACGGGTGGTGCAGTGCATTCGGCCAACAATATGAGCAGCTTTTTCGGCCACTTTTTTGATAATATCTTTATCCATATGGGGTATAATAACCAAGTCGTGAAAAAATGAAAGGGCATTTCCAGCTGAAAGAAAAGAGAATAATACTTAATAAAAAGTTCAACGAATAATGCAAGGAGAGAGAGGGTGAGCGAAGAGACACGAATACGGGTTGCGTTACTGGCTGGTGGTCGTTCAAGTGAAAGGGAAGTATCACTGAAAGGGGCGCTAGGGGTGGAGAAGGCTCTTGATCCCGGGAAGTTTCTGGTCAAGCGCTATGACCCGGCAAAGGATCTTGCGGCCCTTGCCCAGGATGCGCCATCCATTGATGTCGCCTTTATTCTCTTGCATGGCTTGTATGGTGAGGATGGAACGGTGCAGGGTTTCCTTGATCTGCTGGGGATTCCCTATCAGGGAGCCGGAGTGTTGGGTAGTGCCATGGCCATGGATAAGAATCTCGCCAAGATCATGTACCGGCTACACGGTCTGCCCGTGGCCAATTGGGAGATGGCCCGGCCGCAGGATGTTCAGGCGCCTGGCCGGTTGCTGGAGAGTCTGCATCTGCCCTTGGTCATCAAACCGGTGCGGGCCGGTTCGAGTATCGGGATGTCCATTGTAACCACTGAGGAGGAGTTAGGGAAAGGGATCAAGCTTGCCTATGAACATGACTCGCAGGTTATGGTGGAGCAGTTTGTCAAAGGGCGGGAGATTACCGGTGGGGTTCTTGGCAATGACGAGTTGATCGCCCTGCCGCTGGTGGAGATTATCCCCAATAAGGAATTTCTCTTCTTTGATTATACCGCCAAATATCAGGCCGGTGCCTCACGGGAACTCTGTCCAGCCCCCATCGGTGCAGAATTGACCGCCAAGGCACAGCAATTTGCCTTGGCTGCCCACCGGGCCTTACAGCTACGCGGATATTCCCGCACCGATATGATCGTCACCGACGAAGGTGATATCACGCTGTTGGAGACCAATACCATTCCCGGGATGACCCCCACCAGTCTGCTCCCGCAGGCGGCCGCAGTCCATGGACTTGCATTTCCGGCATTGCTGGAACGGTTGATTGAGCTGGCCATGGAGACGTGAGAGAGAGTTAAGGGATATGGAAAGAAGGAGATGGGGGGCGGCTTATGTCCCCGCCGCCATCTCCTTCTACAATTCTAGACGGCAGTGTTCGTATCCTACAACTCTCTATGAGTTTGCGACTTTCAATCAAAAACGGGGCGAAACCTGCCCCATGTTCCGTAAAGTTAGTCTTTCCGGCAAGGAACTACCTTGCGAAAGCTGTCTTTTGTCCAGATCGGCTGTCCATCTGGGGTTTTGCCATCGGTTTTCCATTTGTCGATAACCTGGAGGCAGAAAGATCCTGTATTCAGGATTTCCGGTTCCTTGTTTTCCGGGGCGACTCCACCAATACGAATCAGGTCGGTATGGGTTGTGGTGTAGTTGGGTTTGATCGTGGCCGCACTGCAGCCAGCGAGGGTAACAGCAAGAATTGTGTAAACAGTATACATGCCAAGCTTGTTCATGGTGTGTCCTCCAGATAAAGGGGAAAGGATTAAAACGATGCTCCACTGTATGTTTTTTCTAGTTCATTGAGCTAAAATTTGTTGAGGGGTAAATATTGATTCTACAGGGAGGGGAGTTGACGGGCTTGAGAGTATGGATTGAAAGGATGGGTACATTCACGCAAACAGCTCTCTCGCACTTGTACGAATTATGCTGCATTTGAAGGGTGTTTGTTTAAAGAATAAATGAGACGGTGAGCAATTTGAAAAAGTTTAACAAAATTGACCAGTAAACTGGTCGGGAAGAGAGGATTCGAACCTCCGGCCTCAGCGTCCCGAACGCTGCGCTCTACCAGACTGAGCCACTCCCCGATGTGCTTGGTTTTGTTTAGATCGTTTTTTCTCTTAAGGATTGCGCCTATCTTTAACGCGTGTCAGTTACTTTTATAACTTAAAAATTATAGCCTGTTTGACTCTCTGTTTCAATGAAGAAAGACTGGAAAATTTGTTGCCTTAAAACCGGTTTTTGAAATACGGGGCAAGTACTTCCGGAATTTTGAGCGAACCGTCTTCCTGCTGATAGTTTTCCAGGATGGCCAGAAGGGTGCGTCCCACAGCCAGTCCTGAGCCATTGAGGGTATGTACCAGACGGCTTTTTTTCTGACCGTTGGGGCGGTAGCGGATGCCGCCGCGGCGGGCCTGAAAATCCAGAAAATTAGAGCAGGAGGAGATTTCTCGATAAGTTTCCTGGCCCGGTAGCCAGACCTCAATGTCGTAGGTCTGAGTGGCTGAGAAGCCAAGGTCGCCGCTACAAAGCTTGACCACCCGGTAGTGTAGGCCGAGGAGCTGCAGTACCTCTTCGGCGTCCGCCAGGAGCGATTCAAGTTCCTGGGCGGATTCTTCCGGTCGTGTGAATTTGACCAGTTCCACCTTGTCAAACTGGTGCTGTCGGATTAATCCCCTTGTGTCGCGGCCATGGGAACCAGCTTCAGAACGGAAGCAGGGGGTGTAGGCTGTTAATTTAAGGGGAAGGACATTCTCTTCCAGCGTCTCGTCTCGGTAGATGTTGGTGACCGGCACCTCGGCCGTGGGTATCAGGTAGAGATCCCAGTCCTTGATGCGGAACAGGTCTTCTTCAAATTTGGGCAACTGGCCGGTGGCAGTCATGGATGCCGAATTCACCAGGAATGGCGGCAGAATTTCTTCATAGCCATGGCGCTGGGTGTGCAGATCGAGCATGAAGTTGATCAGCGCCCGTTCAAGCCTTGAGGCAATACCCCTGAGCAGGGCAAATCTGGCCCCGGTGATCTTGGCTGCCCGTTCAAAGTCAAGGATCTTCAGGGCTTCGCCAACTTCCCAGTGGGGTTTGGGTTGGAAGGAAAATGTGGGCTTGCTCCCCCAGAGCCTGATCTCGACATTGTCCTGATCGGTCTGACCAGTGGGCACAGAATCGCTGCACAGGTTGGGAATGGCCATGACAATTTCCTGGAGACGGGCCTGGATGTCTGTCAGTTGATCATCAAGCTCTTTGATCCGGTCTGAGGTCTTGCGCATCTCAATGACCATGGGGTCAGCCAGGGCATTGTCTTCAGGGCTGCCTTTTTTGAGAATGGCAATCTCTTTTGATACGGTATTGCGCTTGTTCTTCAGTGCCTCTACTTCTGCAAGCAGGGTGAGCCTTTTCTGATCAACTCTTGCGAAGTCAGCGAGTTTGTCTAGGCTCAGGCCGCGTTTGGCCGTTTTTTCCTTAACCAGTTCCAGATTTTCTCGGATAAATCGGAGTTCAAGCATAATGGGTCAGGTGTGAGTAAATGATATTAACGAAAAAAAGCCAGTCTCAGGGGGAACCCTAAAACTGGCCTTAATCATACGAATGGTGGAGCTACGCGGGATCGAACCGCGGACCTCTTGCATGCCATGCAAGCGCTCTCCCAGCTGAGCTACAGCCCCAAAATTTTCTATATTATAAAAACAAAAATTTATTAACAGGAAATTATGATGATGTCAAACTCTTTTTCTTGTTTTTTTCTTTTGTTTCGTTGGGGATGAGGGTATATTTCTTGCTTAAAGTAATGCGTTTTGGTAAAATAATAGACTTTTTGATTGCAAATAATTTCTCGAATGACAGGGTATGTTTTTTTATAAGGGATGACTTATGTATTCTCCGTTTAATTTCTTGTTCGGCTGGTTGTCAAATGATCTGGCAATTGATTTGGGTACAGCAAATACTGTTGTGTATGTAAAAGGGAAAGGGATTGTCTTGCGGGAACCTTCAGTGGTGGCGGTACGTCAGGACAGTCGGGGCAGCAAGGTCCTAGCCGTAGGGCAGGAGGCCAAACAGATGTTGGGGAAGACCCCGGGGAATATCGTTGCCATTCGGCCAATTCGCGATGGCGTTATTGCCGATTTTGAAGTGACCGAGGCAATGCTTCGTTATTTTATCAATAAAGTACATAATCGGCGAACGCTGGTCCATCCCCGCATTATTGTCTCTGTGCCTTCCGGCTGTACTCAGGTAGAGAAAAGGGCAGTGCGAGAGTCTGCAGAGTCTGCCGGGGCGCGAGAGGTCTATTTGATAGAAGAACCAATGGCCGCGGCCATTGGTTCTAATCTTCCCATTACCGAGCCTACCGCCAACATGATTGTCGATATTGGCGGCGGTACTACCGAGGTAGCGGTGATTTCTCTGTCGGGGATTGTTTATGCTAAATCGGTTCGGGTAGCTGGTGATAAGATGGACGAAGCGATCCTGCAATATATCAAACGAAAGCATAATCTGGCCATTGGGGAGCGGACGGCAGAACTGATCAAAATGACCATTGGTAATGTGGATGCAGTTCCACCCTATGAAACCATGGAAATTAAGGGGCGGGATTTGGTGGAAGGTGTTCCTAAAACGATCGTGATCGGCGCAGATGAAATTCAGTTGGCGATCACCGAACAGGTCGATGTGATTATTGACGCAGTAAAAGAAGCACTTGAGGTGACTCCACCTGAGTTGGCTGCGGACATTGTTGATCAGGGAATTATGTTGACAGGCGGCGGTGCGCTTTTGAAAAACCTTGACAAGCGAATGCATGAAGAAACAGGGCTACCCATTATTGTGGCTGATGATCCCCTTTCATCGGTTGTTCTTGGTTCTGGTAAGGCCCTTGATAATTTGAGTATTCTTCGTGAAGTGACCGTACAATAAATCGTTATTACAAGTTTTTTCAGGTTTGACCGGGAGAAGTAATACTTTCCATAAGTTGTTATTTCTCCCGGTCATCATTGATGAATAAAGAGTTTTGAAGAAATCGACAAATGTTAAAAAGACACCGTCTCGTTTTGTAACGGCGAGAGTGCTTGTTCTTTGCGGGGTATTGCTCACCCTGGCCCTGCTCCTCTTTGGATCCACCGTAGGTGGGCAATTTGGTGTGGTTCAGCAGATGATCATGCAAAGCCTAGGGCCAGTTCAGGGTGGAGCTTCGAAATTGACAAACTCTTTTCAAGTATTTGCCGGTGATTATCTAGCGCTGTGGAGTATCAGGGATGATAATAAGCAGTTACGCCTGAAGATTGCTGATTATCAGCAGCAATTAGATCAGCTGCGTGAGGCTTATGCTCGCAATCGGTATCTGGAGAATGAACTTGCTTTTAAAAGAGTCGAGAATTTTCCAGCTCTTACCGCGCGAGTGGTGGGGAAGGATCCATCCTTCTGGTTTAAGACCTTGATTGTGGATAGAGGCAAAAATGATGGCGTCATTAAAGGTATGGTGGCCCGGACCTCTTTGGGTGTTGTGGGACAGGTCATACAGGTTTCTGACAATTATGCCAAAATTCTTTTAACTAATGCTCCAAGCAGCGCCATTGATGCCATGATTCAGAAGAATCGGGTGCGTGGTATTTTAAAAGGAGCTGCTGATAAGGGATATGTCCTTTATTATGTCTTGAAAAATGCTGAAGTTGAGGTGGGTGATCGGGTAGTAACCGCTGGCGTTGGTGGAGTTTTTCCGTCAGGTATACCTTTGGGGACGGTGTCGGAGGTTCGCTCAAAGCGGCGTGGAATGTTTCAGGAGATCGAAGTTGCACCCGTTGTTGATTTTGGGAGATTGGAGATGGTTTTTATTGATCTTTCCGAAAGACAGAAAATCGCTGAAGAGATGGGAATAACGGTAGCACCTGCTGTTGATTAAAAGTCAGAAATTGTCTTCTTCTAAGCATATATGGCCTCTCCGATGTTATTTAGCCGCTCCCCTGGTGCGACAAGGGAAACAGATTTCTCTTTTGTTCTTGGCCGATAAGAGGATGATGGCGTTGATTTCTACTGAGGAACGGCATATCATCATGAGCAGGCTTTCCATGCAACGCCGGGAGGCCGTATACGTATGCTGATACTCAGTTTTTTGTTGGTTGGAATTGTCCTTATTGTTTGCCAGTCTTCAGTCCTATGTTCTCTTCCATCCTGGATGGGAAATCCAGATCTGATATTTATCCTGATAACCTTCCTTGCCTATCGTTTTGACTGGTTGCGGGGGTTGTTGCTGGTCCTTGTTTTCGGCTGGATAATGGATGTAGCTTCCGGCCTTTATCTCGGGACCTATCCTTTGCTGTACCTTTTCCTCTTTATTTTTCTTAAGCTTCTCAAGGAGAGTAGCCCGGTGAAAGAGGCTGTCTATCAGATTCCTCTGGTTGGCGTCGCTTGTCTTATTGGTTACTCTTGTCTCTATGTCTTTTATTTATTGGCCTTGCCGGGTGTTCTGCCTGATTGGTCATGGGGCACGATGATACGGCAGATATTGATTCTGGTGGTGGCCTCAATTCCTAGTTTTCTTTTGTATAATAAATTGTTTGAGCAGATATCCAAACGTCGTTTCATTCGTCCTCGTATCCTGCGGAAGCGTTCCGGGAATTATTTTCGTTGAATTGTATGACAAGTTGCCGAGATGAGTGGAATGTGGGATTTAAAGAAAATGATTAAAAGCAGCTTTCTAAAAGAACTCGGTGAGATCTCCGAGTATGATCAGGCTGGTCTGGATTCTCTGAGAAGACGGATCTTGAGCGTTGGCCTGATCGTTCTTTTTTTTATGGCGATCATTCTTCTGCGTCTCTGGTTTTTACAGATTCATAAAGGTGAAGAGTATAAAAACAGGGCTGAGAATAACCGTGTACGTATTCGTGAAGTGGCGCCTCCCCGCGGTGACATTCTGGATCGGCACGGCAAGGAACTCGTGACGAACCACCCTTCCTTCAATGTGGTTTTAGTGCGTGAGGATTCCAATGATGTTGATGAGCTCTTAAAACGTTTGTCGGTGATACTGAAAGAAGATGTGTCGGTTCTCTGGGAACGGATAAGGGATGCAGAGAGTAAACAGAGGCATATTCCTATCCGCTTAAAGGAGAATCTGAGCTGGGACACCTTGGCATATTTGGAAACCCATAATAAAGATTTTCCAGGGATCCGCATTGAGGTCTTTCCCAGTAGATTATATCATTACGGGGACATGGCGGCCCATATTATTGGTTATCTGGGCGAAATCAGCAAAAGTGAGCTGGAAATATCCAGTGATGACTTCTACCGGGGTGGAGATCTCGTCGGCAAAATGGGGCTTGAGAAGCTCAGGGAAAAAGAGTTGCGTGGCGAGAAAGGTAGTGATTCTTCCGAAGTGAATGCCCGGGGTTTTGAACAGCAGCTTTTGTCCCATACGGAACCGATACCCGGTAAAGAGGTTCGCTTGACCCTTGATATCAATCTGCAGCAGGCGGCAGAAGAAGCCATGGATAAAGATGAACGATCCGGTGCGGTGGTGGTCATGGAGGTGAAAACCGGTAGATTGTTAGTACTGGCCTCGACCCCGCGTCTGCATCTGGCTGATTTTGAGGGGGGAATATCAACCAAAAATTGGAACGCACTTCTGGATAATCCCAAGCATCCGCTTATTAATAAGGCGTTTCAGGCCATGTATCCGCCGGGTTCAACCTATAAAATGGTGACTGCCCTTGCCGGTTTGGCTCGTGGTGTGATTACCAGAGACACTACTTTTTTCTGTCCAGGTCATTATAACTTTGCGAATCGAGATTATAACTGCTGGAAAAAGGGTGGCCATGGAACGGTGGACTTGCATCGGGCCATCAGTGAGTCCTGTGATGTCTATTTTTATCAGGTCGGGATGCGGGTTGGGGTGGATGTTCTAGCCGAGTATGCCAATAAACTCGGTCTGGGCATCAAAACCCAGGCGGAGATAGAGCATGAAAAGGCTGGGCTCATTCCCACCAAAGAGTGGAAGAGGAAAGCAAAGGGAGTAAAGTGGCAGGATGGAGAGACCTTGTCCCTGGCCATTGGTCAGGGATTTAATCTGGTTACACCACTCCAGCTTTGTCAGATGACGGCCACGATAGCCAATGGAGGGAAAAGGCATCTTCCACAGCTTATTGAAAGTGTTACGGATGCGGATGGGAATGTCCTTGAGTCGTTTAAGCCAAAGCTGGTTGGTGAACTTCAGGCGGAAGAAAAAAAATATCTGGCATGGATTCGTGCTGGAATGGTTGATGTTGTTCAGGGCGCAAGAGGGACAGCTCGAACAGTTCGTATCCCCGGAATTACTATTGCCGGGAAAACAGGGACAGCGCAAGTGGTGCGTCTGGAACAGTATAAGCATCTCCGGGAAGAGGATATCCCTTATAAATATCGAGATCATGCCTGGTTTACCTGTTATGCCCCGGCTGATGATCCGGAAATTGCCGTGACGGTTTTAGTGGAGCACGGTTTGCACGGAGGTTCAGGGGCTGGTCCGGTCGCCAAGGCCGTTATGCAGAAATATTTTGCCGACCGCATAGCGGTGGAGGCCATCAAACAGGCCGTTATGCAATGAGCGGGCTGATTTTTGTCGAAAGATTTCATTTTTTTATTGTAGGAAAATAAATGTTACGCATGGATCGACGATTTTTGGCAAGCTTTGACTGGGTGCTCCTTTTTCTATTGGTTCTGGTATGCGTCATGGCCTATATGAATCTGTATAGTGCCACCTACCCATCTCCTGGAAGAATGCCGCCCTATCTGAAGCAAGGGTATCTCTTGTTAATGGGTGTGGCCGGGATCCTTTTTGTTATCAGCTTTGATTATAAAGAACTCCATTTATGGAATTATCCCATTTATGTTCTTACTATTATCTTGCTCGCGCTTGTTATTTTTGTCGGTAACAGTGCCGGTGGGGCCCAGCGCTGGATTAATCTAGGTTTTTTTCAGTTGCAGCCATCTGAACCCGCAAAATTGATGATGGTGATTACCCTGGCCAGTTATTATTCCCGGAAGGAAACAGTGGCAGGGTATTCGTTGAAGGAGTTGATTCTACCCATCATTCTCATGGCCATTCCGTTTGTTTTAATCCTGATTCAACCGGATCTTGGAACCGCCTTGATGTTTGTCATCATTTTTATTTCGATGACGGTTCTGGCCAAATTACGTTGGTCGACTTACATTATTCTGGCGGTAAGCGGGATCGTGATGACCGTACTTGGCTGGTTTTATGTCTTGAAACCCTATCAGAAACAAAGGGTGGAGACCTTGTTTAACCCTGCGCATAATGCCATGGAAGAAGGATATCAAATCCTTCAGTCCAAAATTGCCATTGGCAGTGGCGGCCTTTTTGGAAAGGGATACATGGAGGGAACACAGGGACATCTCCATTTTCTACCGGAAAGACATACCGACTTTGCGTTTTCAGTCTGGTGTGAAGAGTGGGGGTTTACCGGGAGCCTCTTTTTTTTACTGGTATATTTTTTTATGTTGATCTGGGGGCTGAACGCGGCTATGTCAGCCAAGGATCGCTTTGGGCTGTTTCTGGCCTTTGGGGTAGTAGCGCTTATTTTCTGGCAGGCAGTTATAAATCTGTTGATGATTCTTGGGTTTTTGCCGGTGGTTGGGGTCCCTTTGCCTATGTTCAGTTATGGCGGTTCTTCTCTTCTGACTACCTTGCTGGGGATGGGGATAGTGCTCAACGTTCGGATGCGGCGTTTTCAGACCGAATCCAGCCTTGAAGGTTGTGATGATTGAGAGTGACTCGTGCTCAGGGGATGTTATGAGTTAATGATTTTTTTTAAGGAAAGGCACATCTAACACTTGCGCATCAGGGTGAGGGGAATATAATGAAAGTAAAGGCAGGTTGTAGGTTAAGTTGAACTGCAACCAGTCAGGGAATGTACCTTGGGGTACATTGTTAGAATGACGTGCTGGTGATCGTCATTGGAGATTAACTGGAGGAACTGTATGGAACTGAAGATCGAAACCAGGAACGTAGAGTTGCGGAAAGGTTGGCAGGAGAGAATAGATGAAGAAAAGGAAAAGCTGATTCGTCACTATGCAAACTTTGTCCTTCATCTTCGTGTTTCTATTGAGGAAACGAAGCATCATAAAGAGAAAGGTTATGAACTGAAGGTGGTCGCTTCTGTGCCCAATGATACCGTTGTGGTTTCCAGAAAGGGCGAAAATATGGGGGCACTGCTTGTTGAGGCCTTTGATGTTTTGTCTCTGCAATTAAAAGAGATCCTGCGAAAAAAGCGAAAAGATCAGAAGGCAATTGATGGTGATCTGGAGACCGTAAGTTTTGGGGTCGTGCGTAAAGTCTCACCTTTTGAGTCGTATGGCTTTATCGTCACCCCTGACGAACGAGAGATTTATTTTCATGAAAACGCTTTGAAGGATATCCCGCTGGATCAGTTAGTGGAAGGAGATGAGGTCTCATACGGTGAAACCATAGGTGATAAGGGCCCGCAAGCCTCCTGGGTGCGTGTAGCCAGATAGCTGGAGATCCGAAAGAAGAATCAGGGCCCTGCATGGATTAAGTTCTGTGCGGGGCCTTTTCTATTGTGGATGGGAATTTCATTCTCCTTGCCAGATAAGGATGTCAGTGGTAGAAGGCATTTTCCATGAACTGTCATGGACTTGTGTTGGCTTTTTATGCTATGCATGACGTCGTGTGGGATGTCTATAACTTTTTTGTTCTGTTTAAAATTATAGTAGAGAGTTTTTATGCCATTACTGCAACCGGACATTGAAGAAGAATATTTCCGTCTGGCAGAGTCTGAGATATTTGCGAGAATTTTTAAGCGAAAGAGAGATCTGGCCGGCCGGCTTCTCATTCTCTGTCATCATTATCAGCAAGATGGTTTGTTTCAGTTTGCTGATCTCGTTGGAGATTCTTTGAAACTTGCCCGTGAAGCGGCATCCATGCATGGCCCGGAATTTATTGTTTTTTGCGGGGTTCATTTTATGGCCGAGTCTGCTGATATCCTGGCTCAGAAACATCAAAAAGTGTTGCTTCCTCATCTTTATGCCGGATGCCCCATGGCAGATATGGCGACTGCGGGGGCTGTCGCCATGGCATACAAGGACTTGGTGCAGGCTGGAATTGTCATAGATGAAGTTACGTTGGTGCCGGTGACGTATGTGAATTCATCAGCAGCTGTCAAGGCTTTTGTGGGTGAACGTGGAGGCTCTGTCTGCACCTCTTCCAATGCCCAGCGTGTTTTGGCTTGGGCATTGGAAAAAGGAGAGAAGGTCTTCTTCTTTCCCGATGAACACCTGGGGCGTAATTCGGCTATCGCCTTGGGAATTCCACCAGAACAGATCTGTGTCTGGCACCGGGGTGAGCTTCTGGGCGGAAACAGTGTTGATCAGTTACGCAAGGCAAGGGTGCTACTCTGGGATGGATATTGTGAAGTGCATATGCGGTTTCTGCCCGAGCATGTTCGCCAGTTTCGGCTTCGAGCGCCGGAGGTTCAAATCATGGTTCATCCTGAGTGTAGTGCGGATGTCGTTGGGATTGCGGATCGATATGGTTCAACGGAGGCAATAATCACCGCAGTTAAAGAGTCGGCCGCTGGTAGTCAATGGGCGATTGGCACGGAAATTAATCTAGTCACTCGTCTGCAGAAACAGTTTCCGGATAAAGACATTCAACTTCTTGCGCCAATTCCTTGTCAGTGCACAACCATGGATCGTAATCAGCCTGTGAATCTGCTCTGGCTGCTCGATAACCTGGCTGCCGGCAAGGTCGTCAATCAGATCAGGGTGCCTTCAGAGGTGGCTATAAAGGCTCTGAAGGCTCTTGAACAGATGTTGAGTATTTGAGCCATTCCGTTTTTTTGTTTTCTGGAGCATTTCGTGAATAACGATATTTATCTCATTGATGGCAGTGCCTATATTTACCGGGCCTATCATGCCATAACCCCTTTGTCGACCAGTCAAGGGCTGCCGACCCATGCGGTATACGGGTTTTTTAATATCTTGCGCCGCATCCTGCGGGAGAAAAATCCATCCTATCTGGCGGTGGCCTATGACAGTCGGGGGCCGGTCTTTCGGCATGCAATGTATGATGCCTATAAGGCGAACAGAGCCGCCATGCCCGAAGACCTGCAGGTGCAGATACCCTATATTAAAGATCTGGTGCGGGCCTTTAATATTCCTTCCTTTGAAATCCCCGGGGTTGAAGCGGATGATATCATTGCTTCAGCAGTTAAACTATTGAGCCGGCAGGGGCACAGGGTAATCGTGGTCTCCGGTGATAAGGATCTACTGCAGCTGGTGGACGAGCAGGTTGTTGTCTGGGAGCCCATGAAGGATAGGGTCATGGATTGCCAGGCTGTATTTGAGAAGTATCATGTTGGGCCCGAACGGCTTCTGGAGTGCTTTGCCCTGATCGGAGACAGCTCTGATAATATCCCTGGGGTAACAGGAATTGGGCCAAAAACGGCCGAGATTCTGATCAATCAATATGAGAATCTTGAGGGGATTTATGCCCATGTAGAGGGTATGAAAAAATCTAAAATGCGGGACAGGCTGCTCGAGAATCGGGATGCTGCTTTTCTGTCTCGTGAATTGATTCGTCTTAAAGAAGATCTGGACCTTCCACAGTCCATTGAGGCCTATAAACTTCCAGCTCCTGATCTTGAACAGCTACAGAGTTTATATAAAACCCTTGAGTTTTACAGTTTGATCGAGGAAAAAAAAGTCGGTGATCGCATCGACACCGACGGCTTTTTTCTTGTCCAGACCAAGGAACAGTTGCTGGAAGTTGAGCAGGTTTTAGCCGAAGCTTCGCTTTTGGTCATTGATACAGAGACTACGTCGATATGCAGTCGGACCGCAAGGCTTGTTGGGATATCGTTGTGTGTCGATTTGGAAAAGGCCTGGTATATTCCGCTGCATCACAAGAATGCCGAGGGCGTCCAGATATTCGGGCAGCTCGATTCTGCCTTTGTTGTCGAGAGGCTGCGCCCCTTTTTGGAGAATGCGAAGTTACCGAAGTTGGGACATAATGTTAAATATGACTATGCTGTGATTTTACAAAATTTTGGTATTCGTTTGGGGGGCCAGCTCATAGATACCATGATTGCCGCCTATCTAATCGAGCCCACCCGGCGCTCGTATAAGTTGGATGATCTGTGTCTCGAAAAGGGGCTTCTCCTCACTTCCTTTGCCGATGTTGTGAAAGGTGACGCCCGGGAGAATGCCTTTGCCTTTGTGGAGATGGAAGCAGCCAAGAATTACAGCTGTGAAGATGTGTATGGGGCCCTTCGTCTTTGGCAGGACTTTGAGCCGGCCCTGCAGAAGCTGGAGTTGGGCTCGCTCTTTCTAGATGTGGAGATTCCTTTAATCCCGATCCTTGCTGAAATGGAGCTTGCTGGTATCTGTGTCTCCACTGAGATACTTGATACCTTGTCGGTCGAGTTTAAGGAAAAAATGAGACTGCTGGAAATTCAGATTTACGGGCTTGCCGGCAGAGAATTTAATATCCAGTCACCCAAGCAATTAGGAGAGATCCTCTTTGATGAGTTGCACCTTCCTTATGGTCGTAAAACCAAGACCGGCTATTCCACGGATATGAAGGTTCTGGAAAAATTGGCTGCCAGTCATGCATTACCGGCGATGATCATTGACTTTCGTAATCTTGCCAAACTCCAGTCAACCTATGTGGAGAAATTACGGGAGCTGATTGATCCAGCGACGGGCCGGGTACACACCTCTTATAATCAGACGGTTACCGCCACCGGTCGACTTTCCTCCAGCAATCCTAATCTCCAGAATATCCCCATTCGTTCGGAGGAGGGGAATCGAATTCGTCAGGCCTTTGTTCCAGCGAACGGGTTGTGTTTTTTGTCGGCGGATTATTCCCAGATTGATCTGCGGGTACTCGCCCATTATTCACAGGACCCCGTCCTGCTGGAGGCCTTTCGTACTGGCGGGGATATCCATGCCCGAACTGCTGCCCAGCTTTTTTGCATCTCACCATTGCTGCTTACCTCAGAGATGAGAAGGGTGGCCAAGACAATTAATTTTGGCATTGTTTACGGGATGAGCAGCTTTGGATTGGCCAGTCAACTCAATATTAGCCGGAAGGAGGCTCAAAACTTTATTGACCGCTATTTCCAATTATATCATGGGGTGAAACGATTTATGGTTGATATCGTGGAAAAAGCGCGAATGGATGGTTTTGTGACGACGCTGCTACATCGGCGTCGGATGTTGCCTGAGATTCAATCAAAGAATAAGACTGATCGCGAATTTGCGGAACGTACTGCCATTAACACCCCCATTCAGGGAACAGCAGCCGATATCATGAAAATGGCCATGATCCGAGTTGCTGGAGCTTTGGCTAAAGAAGGACTTCAGGCTCGCCTGCTCCTTCAGATCCATGATGAGTTAGTCTTTGAATTGCCTAAAGAAGAAATAGAAGAGACGATAAGAATTGTCAAGCCTGCGATGGAAGATGTCCTGACCCTTGATGTACCGCTGGTGGTTAATTTCAATACTGGAATGAGCCTGGCCAAGTCAGGGTAAGATCTTTTGTTAAAATGATGTGGTTTTTATAAAGAGATGTACTCATCGTTTAAGGTGTGATGATAGCTTAAACGATGCTATCTGATGGTAGTTGGGTCTCAGGCTGGGGCGTATCTTCTGCCGGTTCGTTTTCAGGGTTTTTTTTTCGTTCTTTCTTTTCTTCCTGCTTCTTTAAACGATTTAATTCCTTGCTTCTTTTTTCGCCCTGATAATTTGTTCTTTTAGCCAAAATAATCTCCTGTGGAAAAAAACTTGTGATTTTATTAGAGGTCGTAGCAAAACAACCGGAATTTTTTGGTTGTTTATCGTGGGAGTATAGTGCTGCTCACAGTTGAGCCAACGATGAGCGTTGTTCTCTATTGGAGCATTTAGGGACTGGTAGTGCAAAAAAAAAGCCCCGTATCCATTTGGATACGGGGCTTTTTTTTATTTATTGGGTATTACAGTTTAACAACGTTCTCAGCGGCTGGTCCTTTAGCGCCGGCAACGACGTCAAATTTGACGCGCGCGCCTTCATCCAGGGACTTGAAACCGTCGCCCTGAATAGCGGAGTGGTGAACAAAAACATCTTTTCCACCATCCTGCTCAATAAAACCAAAACCTTTAGAATCATTAAACCATTTTACTGTACCTTCTGCCATTTTTACTACTCCTTTGTACGTGCTTCCATATGGAAACCTTTTTCTAATAACACCAGACACATAACGAAGAGCCTGGCGTGCTTGCCTCAAGATATTCTTGAGTAACTCTATAACTAATTTTTAACGAATGGACCTCGAAAAATCAACAATGAAAACCAAACGATTTATATATACTGACATTCATTCAGAAAAGCCAGATAATTACGAGATCTTTGTGCAATATTTAAATCGTGTCATGTTTGGCCAACGGTAAAGATGTTCCTGAACATTTTTTTTCTTTAAAAAAAAGAAAAAAACTAACGTTTTAAAAATGTGCGTTTGCTGTAATCGACTGTTTTAGGCCGTTTATATTTTGTGGCATCAGATGTTGTCGATGGTTTTCTTTTTTGTCCCGATCGAGCTGACAGCTCTTTCTCGGCGACGATCAAGTCTTGGGCGTCAAGGTTGAAACCTGATATCGTTTCGCGGGGGATTTTTTTTCCAAGAGTCTGCTCGATAAGCTTGATCATTCTGTTGTCAGCGGAGGTCATGAAAGTGAACGCCTCTCCGGTGCAGGCAGCCCGACCAGTTCGGCCGGTACGATGAGTATACGCCTCGGCAGTATCGGGAACGTCGTAATTAATAACATGCGAGATTCCAGAGACGTCAATACCGCGAGCTGCAATATCCGTTGCCACCAGAATCTTATAAGTGCCGCTCTTGAATCCATCTAAGGCTTGCTGTCGTTTGTTCTGGGACAGATTGCCTTGTAAAGATGTTGCCTTGAAACCGGAGTTCTCCAGTTGCTGGGCGACATTTTTAGCTTTATACTTTGTTTTGGTAAAAACTAGGGTTGTTGTCATTCCTTTTTGCGTCAAAATGTTCTTGAGTAAATCGGTTTTCCGTTTTTGTTCAACGGGAATCAATGCGTGGGAAATGGATGCCGCGGGCTGGGTATGATTAATCTGTACCGTCACAGGATTGTTAAGAATATCCTCGGCAAGGTGTCGAATCTCGCTGGGCATCGTTGCTGAAAAGACCAGAGACTGTCTTTTTGTGGGGACAGATTTTAAAATTCGACGAATGTCTGGCAAAAACCCTTTGTCGAACATGTGGTCGGCCTCGTCAAGAATGAGTATCTCGACTTTAGACAGATTGACTGTTCTGTCATTCAGGTGATCAAGAAGACGTCCAGGGCAGGCGACAATAATTTCCACTCCGTTCCGAATATTTCTTGCTTGTGTCAGTTTGCTGACTCCGCCATAAATCACGGCACTGTGTAGGTTGGTCATGTTTGCCATTTTCTCAAAATACTCATGAATCTGCTCGGCAAGCTCGCGAGTAGGGGCCATAATCAAGGCTCGGATGCATTTTCTCGGGCCAACGAGCAGGCGTTGCAAGGTAGGCAAGACAAAAGCAGCTGTTTTACCGGTTCCAGTCTGGGCCAGGCCTAAAATGTCGCGGCCTTCGAGAACAGGTGGAATTGCCTGAAGTTGAATGGGGGTTGGTACGGTGTAGCCACATTTCTCGATGGCAGTTGCGATGTTCGGGTGAAAATTAAAGACTGAAAAACTCATTAAAACTCCTTTTGATTTGGGGACTGCTCGTGTCGCCTGCCTTGATTCGGTATGAAAATACCTGGATGCAGAGAAGGCATGATTGTTTTTTCTGAATCAGAAGAGAGGGGACATGATTCCGGGAATGAAATAACTTTACCGGAGAGTGGCAAGGACGTCTATCTTCTGTAAGATGCTATGTATATGCTCTAAATTGTGTACATGTGAACATGAAGCGATAATTTTGGTTTCATTTATCGCGGGGGGAGTTGTGGCAATGTTCTGGGGAAAAATAACTTCAGAAAAAAGAACAGGCTGATGCTCCAGTTAAGTATTCAGCAATAAAACTTTAACGATATTAAGCGATGCGAGAAAACTTGCAGGGAAGAACGAGAAAGGAGTATGCTCTTTTGCTTATACTCTTGTTTCTTAAGTATAGCTACATAATAAAGCATTTTAACTTGTAAACAAGTACACTGTTCTGATTAGTCTTTGTGCATTGAGGTATTTCAACTAAGTCAGCCTGTTTTCTGAAGTTGCCTAAAATAGAAGATTCGAGCAAGCGGTGGGGTGAAGAGATAATGGTCCTAGATAACGTCGTGCGCGGTCTCTATGATGTGCGGTTACAGCAATTTCTAGATGAGGTGACCCTCTATCCTGTGAGTTGTGAGAGGCTGGCTGGAGGGAGATCAGATCGAGAATGGCTGAACGAGGTTCTGGCCGGAGGAGCAAGAATTGTGCAATTGAGAGATAAGGAAAGCGCGGATGGCGAGATTCTTGCTAAAGCCCGATATTTCAGAGAAAAGACACGAGAGGCTGGGGCCTTGTTTCTAGTGAATGACAGAGTGGATATCGCGCTTCTTTCAGACGCCGATGGAGTTCATGTCGGACAGAATGATCTTCCACCAGAGGAGATTCGAAAATTGGCGCCTGATTTTTTGATAGGACTTTCATGTAATACGCTTGAGCAGGTTAGAAAATTGGGGGACATGGTGAGGAAAGGCATATCCCCCGCATCCTATTTTAATATAGGGCCTTTATATGCGACGTCCACTAAACATGGGCTTAAGGACTATTTAGGCGCGCAGGCCATTCACCTGTTTACCAAGGAATGCTCCTTGCCCTTTACAGTGATGGGTGGAATAAAGGCGGATCGTATAGAGGAATTGTGTGCTGTAGGGGTGAAGCGAATGGCCGTGGTAACTGCTCTTAGTCAGGCGCCTGATATCGCGATGGAAACCACAGTATGGATCACGAAAATGAAAGAGTGTTCGGATAAACGGAGAAAAGACAATGCAACATTCCAGAAATAGAGAAAAACTTGTCAGTGAGATTGAGTTGTTTGTCTCATATGGGGTTCAGAAAAACGAGCAGCAGGCCGCTCTTCTCTTCTTACAGCGATATAAAAAAGACGACCTTGCTCTGCAGCTTATGAAGTCTTTTTACACGTCATTGCCAGAGACCTATGAAGAAGCCGTTTGCCGAATTGCCTTTATCGAGAAAAAAGATGATATTTTCTTGTTGGGATTGAATACCGCCTTGCATGGCTATTTGTATCTTGCCACTGATCAGAAAGCGCTTCTCCTCGGTGAATATGGAGAGGAACTTCTCGAACCAAAGGCCCTTACGCTTTTTGGTTATCCTGATTTAAAAGAATTCTTAGAAAAGTATCCAAGTCTTGCTAAGTGCTCGGACTATGAACCTGAACAGTTCGCAGACCCAGGATTCTGTCCTGTCTGTTCGGCGGTGACTGGTGAATATCACATTTTTGGGTGTCCGGTGGAGGTCTGTCCCTGGTGTGAAGGGCAGTTCAGCCGGTGCGGTTGTCGATTTGAACAACTAGGGGTTGAAATGCTGGAAGAGGAGGAGGAACTGGATGAACTGGAACGATTGTTGGTAGAGAAGGGTCGGATTCCCTACGCATCCTGGCAATGTCCATCCTATCCGTCAGTTAAGGACGAAGAGGATGGACAGGATGAATGATGGTGACAGGCTCCGGGAATTATTTCTTTGACGAGATGCTTTTCAGATATTGGAAAATATCCGAATCTGAAGAAAGAACAAGAGTGGTCTTGTCACCAATGACCTGCCGGTAACTTTCCAAGGTCTTGGTAAAGGCGTAAAATTCCGGATCCTGGTTGTAGGCTTGGCCATATATCTTTGTTGCTTCAGCGTCCGCCTTGCCCTTTATGCCCATGGCGTCACGTTCAGCCGTAGAGGTAATGATCTGCAACTCACGGTCAACAGTACCGAGAATCTCGGCCTTCTGGCCTTCGCCGGTGGAACGTTTTTCGGCGGCAATCCGCTTTCTTTCCGAAATCATGCGGTCGTAAACCTTGACTCGCACCGATTCAATATAGTTTACCCGCTTGAACATAACATCAATCAGCTCGATACCATATTGGGGAGTGGCGTTGGCGGCTGTTTCAATTACATAATTGGTGATAACATCACGGCCACGTTTGGGGGCACCTGTTACGTTCTTGCTAGCGTCAGTCATGGTTTCTTCTGTCCAGTCGGAGCTGCGAATAATTTCAATGAGATCGTTCTTGTTCACCATGTCGCGCACCGTGCCGTCAATGATGTCATCGAGCATTGATTGGGCGCGGGCCTCTGTTTTGACGGCCTGCATATATTTCAGGGCATCGACAATTCGCCAGCGGGCAGTGACATCGAGATAGACATAAGTCTTGTCCCCGGTGGGAATTTGATTGGGGTCACCGTCCCAGATTTGGATTTTTTTGTCAAAGAGATTGACATGTTGGACAAAGGGGACTTTCAGATGTAGGCCGGCAGTGGTCATTGGCACACCGACCGGGGCGCCGAACTGGGTAATGACAGCCTGGGTTCCTTCTTCTAGAACGAAGAACCCGTCATATATGACTGAAATGCCGAGCAGTACAAGACCTGTCATGAAGAATTGAGCTATTTGTTTCATCTCAGTTTCCTTGTTGGTTGGATTTGTGACTTGGGGAACCTGCGGGGCCTTGCAGGGTGGTAAGGTTGAGGAGAGGAAGCGGCGATTTCTGGTCCTCATCAATCACATAGACGGAGGCGGTGCTCGGCATAATTGCCTGCATGGTCTCCAGATACATGCGTCTACGAGTAACCTCCGGTGTAGTTTTGTATTCCTTGAGGATGGCCAGGAAACGCCCTGTTTCGCCCTGGGCCTGATTAATTCTGGCGGCGGCATAACCATGGGACTCTTCAATGGTTTTTTTGGCATCGCCACGGGCCTTGGGGATGACCTTGTTGTAGGTCTCTTCTGCTTCATTCACCAGTCGCTTCATGTCCTGATCCGCTTCGTTGACCTCGTTGAATGCCGGTTTGACCGGTTCCGGGGGGTTGATGTCCTGGAACTGGACGGTGCCGATGGTAACTCCCGCCTCAAGTTTATCCAGTTGCACCTGTAGTTCTTTCTTTGCATCGGCCGCCAACAGGTCCCGGTTGCCAAGGACGTAGTCAAAATCCATATTTCCCACCACCCGTCTGGTAATACTCTCTGAAATATCGCGGACTGCCTGACGGACATCTTTAACTTTAAAAAGAAAATTGACAGGATCGCTAACCCGGTACTGGACGATCCAGGCAACATTGATCACATTGGTGTCGGCCGTGAGCATCAGGGACTCGGTCTCAAACCCGCTGCGATCGAATGAGCTCAGTTGGCCGGGAGAACGGCTGCGAAAACCAAACTCTTCTTTTCGGATTTCTCCCATGTCGACCTTGTACAGGGTGTCAATGACGGGAATCTTGAAACGTAAACCGGGTTGGGTGGTTTGAGAATATTTTCCCAGGCGAAGGATAATTCCCACCTCTCCGGGAGAGATCTTGTAAAACGAGGCATAAATACCCTGGAGTACCATGATGACCAGGATAAAGGTTACGAGCTTACTGACTCCGGCCATGGGATTAAGCGGTTGAGATGACTTTTCCTGACCGGTGCTGCTTGAATTTGGTTTTTTCTCGTTGAAATAGTCCTGCAGCTTCTTGATGAAAAAGGCGACCCATTCTTCCGGGGTCTGAGGCTTTTTTTTCTGACCCCACGGTGGTTGCTGTTCCTGGTTGGACATAATAATTTTCTCCTGCCTTTGCCTGATGAAATGAAATTTTTTTATGGTCATATAAATAAAACGAAAAATGATATGACAAATTTGGTGATAGGATAAGCCCTTTTCGTCGAATGGCAAATGAAAACGACATGTTTCTTTACACAATAAGGGCTGATTTTGTATTAAGCGATCCCGGAGAAGAGGAAGCTCATGAGTCCAGAGCGAGCATCCAGCTGCCGATGAGCAGGGTAAAAAAGAGAGTAAAACAGAGGGATTGAAAGAAGAAAGAGTGACGCAGGCGCTGGAGTGTTTCTTGACTAAGGAGGTATCCTGACAGCAGACCGCAGAGCAGTCCAAAGAAATGCGCGCCAAGATCTGTGTGTTCGCCAGAACTGCCAAGTGCGGCAAGGAGGGCGGCCCCAGCCATTATTGGTATGAGAATATGAGCGCCGGTAAAATTTCTCCGTCCCTGATGGGTGAGAACTGCCAGCATGCCAATGACGGCAAAGACAGCCGTCGAAAAACCGACAAACTGATACCCTGATCGATGAATAAAGACGTTGATCAGGTTGCCGCATCCGGCAGTAAGGAGCAGGGAGCTGAGTCCAAGGCCGGTGCCTGTCAATAGGCAGAATGAATGGACCAGCCAGCCCCCGATAAGGCAGTTGCTGAGCAGATGCACCGTGTCGGCATGGAGGGTGAGCGCGGTCAGCAGTCGCCACCACTCTCCTTTCTGTAGGATGTCGTCAGCATTACCGGCGCCTTGCATGAACCATGTCGACTCTTTGTTCCAGGGACCGGTTACGGTATAAAAGAGAATGATCGCGCCGATGAGAAGCAGGGTTGGGGGTTGCAGCAGGGGAGTGAAGTCGTGATTTGGTGCAGGGCGTCTGGGAGGCCAATCTTTATTTTCGGCAAAGTAGCATTCAAGCTCATGGATTGCACGGAGTTCTCGGTCGGCAGGGACAAAAAGTTGCCATGTGTGATCTTTGTGGAAGATTTTATGCGGGATCTGAACCGCCGACAGGACAAGGGTCCAGACGACGGCGGTTTCCTCTTGATTTGTATCAAGGATGGGTGGGTGTTCTGGCGGGATTCTTTTTTGAAATATCATGTTGGCACTGATGACTCTGTTGAAACAGAGGAAAAATGATCGCTGTGCTTATGATCTATCTTTTGTGATAGTAGCCATTGAATCCCCTTTTGGCAAATAGGGGTGTCCAGTCTGTTTCTACGGTAGAAGAGAGTGAAGGCGGCCATTGGCAAGCCGGACAAAAGAGCGGCCTGCATGATTGCGGGAAATAACGTTTCGTGCTATACGGCACTGGCTGGCAGGAACAGGTGTCTGAAAAGAGGTGGTGGGGAGTTTTATTGTGGAGATAAAAAAAGGGTTACAACCTTAGAGATTGCAACCCTTTTTTTTAATTTGGTACCGTAGAGAAGACTCGAACTTCCACGAGGAAACCCCCACTAGGACCTGAACCTAGCGCGTCTACCATTCCGCCACTACGGCACAACGAAGAGCAATATGCTTTTCTTGATGAATTTTGTCAAGACTTTCTTCATGGCGGACATAAAAAAAGGAAAAATGTGGAGTATGAATGGAAATTTTTAGAGAACTTGAGGCTATCAAGAAACATTTCCCCTATCCGTGTGTAACCATAGGAAATTTTGATGGAGTACATCTTGGTCATCAATTGCTGTTTGCCGAGGTGGTGCAGCGGGCGTATCGCAATCATGGCACCAGTGTTGCCATTACCTTTAATCCCCATCCTCTTCAGGTGCTTCGATCAGAGGGGATCAAGCTTATTTCAACGTGTGCCCAAAAGATAGAGATGATCAGTCACGCCGGCATTGATGTCCTTGTCATTGTCCCCTTTACCACCCAGTTTGCCGCTATTTCAGCGGATCATTTTGTTGACGAGATCCTTCTGCGCAGAATCGGGGTGAGAGAATTGGTGGTGGGGTATGATTATGCCTTTGGTAAGGGCCGAGCGGGCAATATTCCATTTTTGCAGAAGCAGGGAGAGGCAAAAGGGTTTCCGGTGTCAGTTGTTAACGCGCATTATGAAAATGGAATGCTGGTCAGTTCAACCAAGGTCCGTGAATTGATAGTGGAGGGGAGGATGGCTGATGCCAGAATGCTGCTTGGCCGATTCTATCAGATTCGCGGTGAGGTGCAGATGGGAAAGCAGAGGGGCAGTAAAGAGATAGGCTTTCCCACGGCCAACCTGCATCTGGATGCCGAAGATTTGATTCCAAAAATTGGCGTATATGTGTGTCAGGTGATTTGTGAGGGAAAATGTTACGGCGGGGTGCTCAACATTGGTTACAATCCAACTTTTGGTGAAGATAAATTGGTGGCCGAGACTCATATCTTTGATTTTAATCAAAATATCTATGGGAAACCGATCAAGGTTAATCTGTTGCAATTTATTCGCGGGGAGCAAAAATTTTCAGGCACGCAGGAGCTTGCGGCGCAAATTGGTCGTGATGTGGTTCAGGCAAAACAGATTTTGGCAAGTCAGCACAATGAACTGACTCTTTCCTGTGACGAAAAACACAACAGTTGAGTTAGTTTGGCTTAGATGCTCATATAGATTATGGTGATTAATCAGCGTTTATATTCAGTGGATGGATTTTCTCCTTGCAAGTGTATTGAAGGTGTCTATATTATCACAAAATTTTTGTGAGCAAAAAAAACGTGAGCGTTCTTGTCAGGTTTTTTTGAAGAATTTCTTAAAGATAAAAGAGTGATAGTGGCTTGAAGTATCTACATCGGTAGTCAGATGTGGTATTCCAGGATTCTGTTGATCAGAGTTGATAGAGGTGGGTCATGTCAGAGCAGGTACAGGAAGAATTGAAGGAAGATTTAGCCAAAGTTATTGAAGAATTTGAAAAAAAATGTCAGCAGAACCCCAATAATGTGATGGCTCATCATCATCTGGGGCTGGTGTACTTAAAGGCCGGTCGCGTGGATGATGCTGTCCGAATGCTGGAGAGAGCCATTGCCATAGATCCCATGAGTGCGGAAAGTATGATCAACCTGGGGGCTATTTATTTTGGCAAGGGCGATATGGCTCGTGCCCAGGAGTTAAATGAAGAGGCGGTGCGGGTCATGCCGGAGACTGCTCAGGCACATGCCAACCTGGGGCTGATCTGGCAGCAGCGCAATGAGCTCGACAAGGCCATAGATGCTTATGAAAAGGCCATTCAGCATAATCCAAAGCTTGCGACAGTTTGGATTAATATGACTGCAGTTCTGACGATGAGGGGGGAGGACGAAAGGGCGCTGAAGTCGGCCCGTAAAGGGGTGGAGCTTGACCCCGATTCTCCGCTGGCCCAGAATAATCTGGCGGTTGCCCTTTTCTTCAGCAAGGAGTTTAAGCTTGCCAAGGAACATATGGAAAAGGCCCGCGAGCTTGGCTACTCCGTGGATCCAAATTTTGTCGAGCGGATCCAGCAGGAACTGGCGTAACATGTCAATGTCATTAGGAGTTATTCCTACCATTCTGATATCTTATGAGTAAACAACGTCTAACAACACCTCCCTGGTGTCCATTTTGCGGCCAGAGAGTCGGGCGGGCAACGGATGCCATAGAGCGGAAAATGCATGAGTTCAAGGTGGGACGCTGTGAGTGCGGTGCGGTCTATAGCTGTGACCCCACTGGCCATAATGTTGGAGCGGCCATCGTTGAAACCCTTGTGCTGGCCTGTGACAATAATTGGGATTTGGCCTGGGATCTTCTCCCTGAGGATGACTATCTCACCGGCCGTGTAGAAGATTACGACGAATTGACTCACCAGGTAGTGAATACCAAAAATATGGATGGCCGGCCGGTACGTGGTGTCCTCTATTTTGTTCGTCTGCATACGGCTATTACCGAGGTTTCCAGACGGGTCAAGGAGAAAAAGGATTTCAAGGCTGGCTGTCTGAACGCTGGAGCAGAGGAGGTTCCGGTGACTTTGGAACCAGCCCCTGACCCTCACAGAAAAAAGGTTAAAGCCACCAAGCAGAATGTGACAGGATATGTTGAGCTGGGTAATATTGACGCCCTCGTCGCCTTGTGTTTTGATGACAAGAAGACCCTGCGTCTTTTTCAAAGGCTTTTATATGAGCCCGATGAGCAGCAACGTCTTCGAATAGCTTGGATTATCGGTCAGGTTTGCGCCCGGGTGGCCAGCCGAGATCCCGGTCAGGTCTCTGAATTACTACATCGACTTTTTGAAGCCTGCTCTGATTCTGCTGCCACTCCTTGGGGGATGGTAGAGACTCTCGGAGAGATCATTGCCGGGCGGCCTGATATCTTTGGTGCCTTTACCCGTCATCTTCTGAATTATATGGGAGATGCTTCCACCCAGAAACAGGTGGCGTGGGCGCTTAGCAAGATTGCCAAGACCCGGCCGGATCTGATTCGGGCAACCCCGTTTTATAATCTTTTTCATTTTTTGAATCACCCCGATTCATATATGCGTGGGCAGGTCGCCCGACTGTTGGGTCGTATCCGGGCAACGGAGGCCGCCCTTCAGCTCATGGCGTTGACGGATGACATGGCTGAGTTGTCCATCTGGGAAGATGATAAATGGAATACATTTACTGTTTCAGCCCTGGCCCGGGAGGCTGTGGCCAGGATTCAAGAAGATGAGGTTAAATCATGACAAAAACTGCCCTGCAATCGATTGACTCTATTGTTGCTGTGGATCAGAAGAAATCTTCTGATCCGGCTCAAGCCCAATATGAAGAAGGTAAAGAGTTTCTGAAGACGAACGAACTGGCCCAGGCAGCTCTTGCCTTCCATAACGCGCTCCTGGCTTTTGAAGAGAACGACAATCAAAACGGAATCGCCAATGCCTCCAATCAGCTTGGCAATGTTTGTCTGCAGCGCCAGGAATATGAAAAAGCCATGATGCATTATCAGCGGGCCTGGGGTATCTGTGAGAAACAGGATGACCCCATGAGTCTGAACGTCTTGTCTGCCCAGCTTGTTCTGGCTCACCAGGGATTGAAGCAGTTCCCGGAGGCCGTCAAGCTCTGTCTTGATATGCTGGATACGTATCATAGCGGCAATAATCCTCAAGGGGTTGTGGAGACCTTGGAGAAGCTGGTGAATGTTTATATTGAAGCAGGCGATAAGGCCAAGGCTGCTGATACTTATCGGACGATAGCCTCCATACATGCGCAGTATAAACATAAGAATATTGCCGAGGGTTTTATAAAAAAGGCCCAAGCCCTGGAAGAGCCTGCCTGAAAAGGGCTTGAGGCAAATCATGTTTACAGGCATTGTTGCGGGCACAGGGATATTGTGGAGAAAACGAGGGGTGGATGGTGGCATGGCCTTCGATCTTGAGGCTGGATTTGCTTTTCCTGATCCGGAAGAAGGAGAATCCGTTGCCATTAACGGCGTTTGTCTCACTGCTTACAGTATAAAAGGCCAGCGATTTTCGGTGGATGTCTCTCCTGAAACCTTGAAGCGTTCAACCTTGGGGGGGCTTGGTGCTGGTGCCTCTGTGAATATGGAGCGTGCACTGCGCTTGTCTGACAGGTTGGGAGGCCACATTGTTTCCGGGCATGTTGATTGTGTTGCCATGGTGCGGGAACGAAGACCCATGGGTGCCTTTACCATCTTTTCCTTTGCCTTGCCTGAACAATGGGATCGGTATCTTGTTGAAAAGGGATCGGTGACCATTGATGGGGTTAGCCTGACGGTGAATGCTTGTAGCTCGGGTCAATTCGACGTTTCAATTATTCCGCAGACCCTGCATTCGACCACCCTTGGGCTGTTAAAAAACGGCAGCCGTGTTAATATTGAGGTTGATATCATTGGCAAATATGTCGAGAAGCTGCTTCTGCCCCAGCCGTCCCAGATACACGGGGCGGCAGAAGGGAAGATTAGTTCCGCCTTTCTGGCAGAGCATGGTTTCTTTTGATATCGCTTCATGAAGTCATTAAACATTATTTATTTTAACGAAGGTATTTGATCATGGCAGTCAGCCCAATTGAAGAAGTCATCCAGGACATCAAGGCCGGAAAGATGGTTATCCTGGTGGACGATGAAGATCGTGAAAATGAAGGGGATCTCTGCATGGCTGCGGAGGCAGTGACCCCAGAAGCCATTAATTTCATGGCAAGATATGGTAGAGGCCTGATCTGCCTGACCCTGAGTCCGGATCTTGTTGAGAAGCTGCAACTGCCGATGATGGTCAGTGATAATCAGTCGCCCTACGGTACCGGCTTTACCATAAGTATCGAGGCCCGGACCGGGGTTTCCACAGGCATTTCGGCAGCGGATCGGGCTCGTACCATTGAGGCTGCGGTCGCCCCTGATGCCAAGCCGCAGGACATTATCAGCCCTGGTCATATTTTTCCACTGCGGGCGAAGGCAGGTGGTGTGTTGGTTCGTCTGGGCCAGACAGAAGGCTCGGTGGATCTTGCTCGCCTTGCAGGATGTCGGACTGCCGGAGTGATCTGCGAGATTATGAACGATGACGGATCCATGTCACGCATGTCTGATCTGGAAAAATTTGCCATTGAACATGATTTGAAGATAGCAACGATTGCTGATCTTGTTGCCTACCGCTTACGGGAGGATGTTTTGGTTCACCGTGCCGCAGAGGCTCGGGTTCCCACTGACCATGCGGGGGAGTTCAAGGTCATAATCTATACCAATGATGTTGATAAAATGGAGCATCTTGCCTTGGTGAAGGGAGAGATAACTCCCGATAAAAAGGTGTTGGTGCGTGTTCACTCTGAATGTCTCACAGGGGATGTTTTTGGATCTGCCCGTTGCGATTGCGGGGATCAGTTGTATGCTGCAATGCGGATGATTGACCAGGAAGGCTGCGGTGTTATTCTGTATATGCGTCAGGAAGGGCGGGGAATTGGCCTGATCAATAAATTGAAAGCCTATCATCTTCAGGATTCCGAAGGAATGGATACGGTAGAGGCAAATATTCATTTGGGCTTTAAGGCAGATCTCCGAGATTATGGGATTGGTGCCCAGATACTTCGGGACTTGGGGGTGCGAAAGATGAGTCTATTGACCAATAATCCCAAAAAAATTATCGGCCTTGAAGGATATGGCATTGAGGTGGTGGATCGTTTTCCCATTGAGATGGCTGCCAGTGAAGAGAATAAGAATTATCTCATGTGCAAACGTGATCGGATGGGTCATTTGCTTGTTGTTGACGACGAGTAATATGGGTAAGGTTCCAGCCTCTTTTGAGAGATGGATTTCTATTTTTAGCAAGAAGGTATTGATGATATGGCAAATATAATTGAGGGAAACCTAAAGGCAGATGGTAAGAAGTTCGCAATTATTGTCGCCCGCTTTAATTCTTTTGTTTCCGAAAAGTTACTGGAAGGCGCCTTGGATACTCTGATCCGTTCCGGCGCCCTTGATGAAGATATTGATGTCGCCCGTGTTCCGGGCGCTTATGAGATCCCCCTTATAGCTAAAAAGATGGCTGCTTCCCAAAAATATGATGCTGTGATCTGTCTGGGCGCAGTCATTCGAGGGGCCACCCCCCATTTTGATGTGGTGGTGAATGAAGTCTCCAAGGGATCCGCTCAGGTGGGGCTGGAAACCGGGGTACCCGTTCTTTTCGGGGTGTTAACCACCGAAAATATTGAGCAGGCCATTGAACGTTCAGGTTCCAAGGCTGGCAATAAAGGCTCAGAAGTCGCTGTTGCTGCCATTGAAATGGCCAACCTCCTTGTGAATCTGCAATAACTGTTGTTCAACCCTTCATATTGGACTGTTTTATTTCATGGGAATACGTCGAAAATCGCGGGAGGCTGCCATGCAGTTTCTCTTTCAAGGGGAATTCTATCCTGGAGGTTTTCAACTTCAAGATGATATAGATGCCTGCTTTGCAAGTTTTTGTGACCATTATCCGGTCCAAAAACTCGCCCTTTCCTATGCTCTAGAATTGATCAAGGGGACCAGTTGCCATCTTGACCGTATAGATACGTTGATCAGGGAGTGTGCCAGCAATTGGCGCATTGAGCGCATAGCCCTGACCGATAGAAATCTGTTGCGGATTGCTGTATATGAGATGTTATACAGTGAAGAAGCACCGGATCAAGTTGTCATTAATGAGGCGGTGGAGATTGCCAAACGGTACGGCACAGAAGATTCTCCTCCATTTATTAATGGGGTGCTCGATGCAGTTCGCGTAGTGATCCGTGCTGGCACTGAATTAACGAAAGGTGAATCTGAGTCCTCCTCACAAACCTGACCATCCCATGGAGCCGCCACCAATTAAGACAAGGCCTGGTCTAAGGCAGGAAGCGCTTGCTGTCTGCGGAATTTTCTTTTCTTGTTATTTTTTTCTTAGTCTCTTGTCTCTAACCTGGTCCGTTGATACGGACTGGGGCGGCGAATTAGGCAGGATCCTCTCCAGTTTTGCCTTGGGATTTCTTGGAATTGGAGCTTATCTGCTCGATGGCTTGCTTCTGTTTTGTTCCTTCCTCTTTTTTGTTCCCCGTCTGGTCTTTAATCGTGTGCCGCAAATAACGGCCGGAGTTAGTGGTGCCGTCATAGCGGCCTGCGGTCTTCTTGCCTCTTTTCCATTGCAAGGTCTGGTGAATTTTGAAGCCGGAGGATTTCTAGGGAGAAATGTTCTCAGTCTACTCGAGTCCGTGATTGGTGGGCCAGGTGCTGTTCTTTTTTTGATATTAATTTTTGTTATTTCCATCATGCTTTCCACGCGTCTTTCTCCCTATGCAACCGGCAGCTTTTTTCTAAGCGGTTTGAAAAAGATTAGAGGCAAAAACGAACTTGACGTTAATGACAAGTCGCAGATAGTTCCCATCATGTCTGGTAAGGAGAAACGACCGCCCCGCAAGGATGTGATGCAAAGCATAGAGGTTACTCCGCTTATTCTGAATGGGGCTCCCATTGTGAAGGAGTTGCCGATGCTGCCTGAGGCATCGAAGGATGATGAAAACTTCTCTCTGCGCCCTCTGGCCCGCGGTGAGTGGCGCTTACCGCCGTTGTCTTTGCTCAAAAAACCTGAGTTGGCCTTGCTGACGGTCGACAAAGAAGAATACTATAAGGTCTCCAAGCAGTTGGAGCAAAAGCTGGTCAACTTTGGTGTTTCTGGAAAGGTGGTGGGGATATCACCGGGGCCAGTGGTGACAACCTATGAGTATGCACCTGCGGCCGGGATCAAAATCAATAAGATTGTGACCTTGGCCGATGATCTAGCTCTCGGGCTCAAAGCTCAATCGGTACGAGTCGTGGGATCGGTGCCGGGTAAGGCAGCCCTTGGAATCGAGATTCCCAACAAAGACCGGCAGGTAGTATACATACGCGACCTGTTGACTTCAGAGAAATATCGTTTATCAGTGGCTAAGCTCTCCATTGCCCTTGGTCTTGATGTGGTCGGCAACCCCGTTATTGCTGATCTGGCCAAGATGCCCCATTTGCTTATTGCCGGTGCTACAGGCGCTGGCAAGAGCGTCGCCATCAATACCATCATATCATCACTCTTGTATAATGCGACCCCAGATGAAGTTCGCTTGCTCATGGTTGATCCTAAACGGATTGAGTTGTCGGGGTATGAAGGAATCCCCCATCTTCTCCATCCTGTGGTGGTGGAGCCAAAGCTTGCTTCCAGGGCTTTGCAGTGGGCGGTTCGAGAAATGGAGCGAAGGTATCGGTTGCTTGAAGAGGCAAAAGTAAAGAGCTTTGACTCGTACAACGTGACTGCGGCCGAGAAATTACCTTATATCGTCATCATTGTAGATGAACTTGCTGATTTGATGATGGTTGCTTCAAAGGATGTGGAGGCCTCCATAGCCAGGTTGGCTCAGATGGCAAGAGCCTCAGGGATGCACCTGATTCTAGCCACCCAACGACCCTCAGTGGATGTATTGACTGGTCTTATCAAGGCTAACTTCCCCACTCGAATATCTTTTAAAGTTGCATCGAAAATTGATTCCAGAACCATTATTGACACCTCGGGAGCTGAACATCTGCTGGGGGCGGGAGATATGCTTTATCTGCCTTCGGGCAGACCGTTGCAAAGGATTCACGGTGCTTATATATCTGAGGCTGAGACAGTCGAGATTGTTGATTATTTAAAGAAGCAGGGCGCTGCAAGTTATGATAATTCCGTTGTGGCAGAAGTCGATACTGAAACTGAAAAAGTCCAGCAAGCTGATGAGGACGCTGATGAGCGGTATGATGAGGCCGTGGCCATTGTTTGTGAGGCAGGTCAGGCATCAATTTCCATGGTACAGCGCAGGATGCGGATTGGGTACAACCGTGCAGCAAGATTAATTGAATTAATGGAAAAAAACGGAATTATTGGACCTGCTGATGGTGCCAGACCCAGAGAGGTTTTGGTGAGAAAAACATATTAGAATTAGCGCGATTATTGATATTTAATTTTCTTGACAATTATTTGGCTACAAACTATATAATTATGTTTATAAAAAATGAGTGAGCGTTCATTTAATAAAAAAAAAGGAACTCATGCTTGTTTTTTATATTTTTTTTAAGGGGTTAGGTTTTTTTTGTAAGCCTCTTGTGAAGTGTTGTAAAGGCAGTAAAAAAGGTGTTTTTTGGTAGCGGTTAAAGTTGGCCCAGTCAGTTCTGGGTCGCAAAAGTAAAAATAAGCTGAGGAGGTAGTTTAATGCCAAGTTATGTAGATCCTTCCAAGTGCGATGGTTGCAAGGGTGGCGACAAGACAGCATGTATGTACATTTGTCCCAATGACCTGATGGTGCTGAACAAAGAGGAAATGAAGGCTTACAATCAGGAGGCTGATGCCTGCTGGGAGTGCTATTCCTGTGTAAAGATTTGTCCTCAAGGTGCTATTTTTGTTCGTGGTTACGAAGACTTTGTGCCAATGGGTGGTCAGGTTCATCCAATGCGCAGTGCTTCTGATATTATGTGGACTGTTAAGTTCCGTAATGGAAACATTAAGCGCTTTAAGTTTCCTGTTCGGACCACCTCTGAAGGTGCAGCCAATGCTTATATTGGAACCACCGGCGGTAGTCTGGATGATGAGTGTCTGATTCTTGAGTCAGCTCTTCCTACACCAACGAAATAATTCTGCATCATCCCTTTGAGTAGAATTGCACGCAAACTCTTATAATCTTTTAAGGAGATTTTAATATGGCATTACCAAATAAGCCAAACGGTGAAATTGCTGCCGTGGTAAATCCTGAAATAGTTGAGCATGATGTTGACGTTCTCATCGTAGGTGGTGGTATGGCTGCCTGCGGCACCGCCTTTGAGATTAAGAAGTGGGCTCCTGCCGACATGAAGATTGTTCTTGTTGATAAGGCATCCCTTGAGCGTTCCGGTGCTGTTGCCCAGGGACTCTCTGCTATTAACACCTACATCGGCTCGAACCCCATCGAGAGTTACGTGAAGATGGTACGTAATGACCTCATGGGTGTTGTTCGTGAAGATTTGATCTACGACTGTGGTCGGCACGTAGACGAGTCTGTAAAATTGTTCGAAGAGTGGGGCCTTCCAATCTGGAAGTTGGATGCCGAAGGTAACAACCTTGATGGTGCAGCTCCTGCTAAATCCCTGCGTGATGGCGGTACCCCAGTTCGTACCGGTAAGTGGCAGATCATGATTAACGGCGAGTCCTACAAGTGTATCGTTGCGGAACCTGCAAAGACTGCCCTTGGCTCGGACAACATCCTTGAGCGCATTTTTATTGTAAAGATGCTGCTTGACAAGAACAAGCCAAACCAGATTGCTGGTGCTGTTGGATTCTCTACTCGCGAAAACGTTGTTCATGTTTTCCGATGCAAGACTGCCATGGTTGCTTGCGGTGGTGCTGTAAATATTTTCCGCCCACGCTCAACTGGTGAAGGTAAGGGGCGTGCCTGGTATCCAGTATGGAATGCCGGTTCTACCTATACCATGTGTGCCCAGGTTGGTGCGACTCTGACCATGATGGAGAATCGTTTCACCCCAGCTCGTTTTAAAGATGGATATGGTCCTGTTGGCGCCTGGTTCCTTCTGTTCAAGGCTAAAGTGCAAAATGGTCTTGGTGAGTTCTATGCCAATAGCCCTCATGTAAAGGAAGAGCTCGAGAAGTTCATGCCTTATGGGGCCTCTCCTGTTACTCCCACTTGCCTGCGTAACCACTTGATGATCAATGAGTTGAAGGCTGGACGTGGGCCAATTTACATGGCCACTGAAGTAGCCCTGAATGCATTTCTGGATGCAAAGAAAGCCTCCGGTATGGACGAAAAAGGTGTCAAGAAGTACTGGAAGCACCTTGAGTCTGAGGCGTGGGAAGATTTCCTTGATATGTCAGTTGGTCAGGCTGGTTTGTGGGCAGGTGCAAATGTTGAGCCTGAGAAAGTTGGTTCAGAGATTATGCCGACCGAGCCCTACATGCTCGGATCACATTCAGGTTGCTGTGGTATCTGGACTTCTGGTCCAGAGGAAGATTGGGTTCCTAATGTTGCCAATCCTTCCCGTGCCCATAAGTACAAGTGGGGTTATAACCGTATGACCACCGTTGATGGCCTTTTCACCGCTGGTGATGGCGTCGGCGCATCCGGACATAAGTTCTCATCTGGCGCCCATGCAGAGGGGCGTATTTGTGCCAAGCAGATGGTGAAATTCTGTCGTGACAACGCTTCTTTCAAGCCTGAGTTGCGACAAACCGTTCAAGAGCTTGCGGATGAGATCTACGCTCCAGTAAGGTTGTATCATGAGCATGTTGGGGCTTCTACTTCTTCAAATGTAAACCCTAACTTCTGTAAACCATCAGGTATCATGATGCGTTTGATGAAGGCTACCGATGAGTATGGTGGTGGTGTTGCAACTTACTACATGACTTCCGGTAAGCTGTTGAACATCTGTCTTGATCTTCTCAAAATGCTCCGTGAAGATGCCGAGAAGATGGCAGCTGGCGATCTGCATGAGCTTCTTCGTGCATGGGAGAATTATCATCGTATTTGGTGTGTAGAAACCCATATTCGTCACATCGAGTTCCGTAAGGAGTCTCGTTACCCTGGATTCTATTATCGTTCAGATTTCCCAGCGGTTGATGATGAACATTGGAAGTGTTTTGTAAACTCAACCTTTAATCCAGAGACCCAAGAGTGGTTGTGTGAAAAGGTGGAATGTCTCAACATCGTATCAACTGATCCTTGGCTGTAATATTTAGAATCTGTTTTATGATGGAATAAAAAAATCTCCAGGAATCATCTGATTCCTGGAGATTTTTTCTATGTTGTGGCTGAACCAGCATAAATGTTTTACTCACCCCATTTATGCTGGTTCAGCTCCAAATTATTTAATTCTAATTTTTGTTAGTATTTGAATTACGGGAATCAATAGCCCCTTAGTTGTGTTGTTGAGGAATTGATGTCTTTGATTCTTGCATTCTCCTGAATGTGAGTTTCTTAAAGGCATTTAAGGAAAATATAAAGAATACTTATGGAGGAATGGTATGACTGACGAACAAGGCGCCTCAGGTGCAATTTTGGTCGTAGGTGGTGGTATCAGTGGGCTAACTTCGGCGCTCGAAGCTGCTGAGGTTGGAAATGATGTTTTCTTAGTAGAAAAAAATGCTTATTTCGGTGGGCGTGTTGCTCAGCTGAATCAATACTTTCCTAAGTTGTGCCCTCCCAGTTGTGGGTTGGAAATTAACTTTAAGCGAGTAAAGGATAACCGACGGATTCGCCCCTTTACCATGACCACAGTAAAATCAGTGACTGGTGGACCTGGAAACTACGAAGTAACGTTGGAAACAGCTCCTCGTTATGTCAATTCCAATTGTACTGCATGTGGCGAGTGTACAGCCGCCTGCCCTGATGAGATTGATAATGATTTCAACTTAGGAATGGACAAGTGTAAGGCCGCATATCTCCCTCACGAGATGGCTTTTCCTCGTCGTTATGTGATTAACAAAGCAGCTTTGTCTGCAGCCGGTGCTGAAACGGTAAAAGCTGCCTGTAAATATAATGCCGTTGATCTTGAGATGAAACCTGAAACAAAAGTCATCAAGGTCTCAGCCATTATTTGGGCCACGGGTTGGACACCTTACGACCCAACCAAGATGGATAATCTGAAATACGGACAATCAAAAGCCATCGTCACCAATATGATGATTGAGCGAATGGCAGCCCCGGGAGGTCCGACGGATGGTGCGATTATTCGTCCTGGAGACGGCAAGCAACCTGAATCATTTGCTTTTGTTCAGTGCGCCGGATCTCGAGATGAAAATCATCTCGAATTTTGTTCATACATTTGCTGCATGGCTACTTTCAAGCAAATGACATATATCCGTGAGCGCTACCCGGAGGCTAAGATTTATGTTTTTTATATTGATTTGCGAACTCCAGGGAAATACGAAAATTTTCGTGAGAAGCTGATGGATGATAAAAACTCCACCTTTATAAAAGGAAAGGTCGCGGAGATTATTCCGGAAGCTGATGGAGGGGTCACGGTTGTCGCTGAAAACGCGGTTACTGGTGAAAAAATTAGACAGAAAGTTGATATGGCTATTTTGGCAACCGGGATGCAGCCTTCCTTGGCAGTTCAAGGCGCACCGGTTTCTTTGAACATGGATAAGAGTGGATTTATAATTTCAGAGCCAGAAAAAGGCATGATATCAGCTGGATGCGCTCGCAAAGCTGCTGATGTCGTCACCACTAACCAGTCATCTACTGCTGCTGCCTTAAAGGCAATTCAGATTTCCAGGAGGTCATGATCAATGGATAAAAAGTATTGTGCCTATATTTGTACGGGTTGCGGCATTGGTGAGGCCCTCGATATTGAAGGGCTGACAAAGCTTGTAACCTCAGAGATGTCCATGGATTGTAAGGATCATGCTTGCCTGTGTGGAACTGATGGGCGTGCAATGATTGAAAAGGATATCAATGAAAATGGTGTGAACACAATCACTGTTTGTGCCTGTTCTCCTCGAGTTATGCAGAATGAGTTTGAGTTTGGGGAAGATAAAATTACAGTTCGTGCAAACTTACGTGAGCAGGTAATTTGGTCTGCAGGCCTAGCTGAGGATGGAAAAGAAGATTCTCATAAAGAGTGGTTACAGGAAACTGCCAGTGATTATTTGCGCATGGCATGTACACGTGCTAAAAAAACCGAGTTGCCTGAACCATACGCATTAGAGACCCTGAACCGGGAGATTCTTGTGATTGGCGGTGGCATAGCCGGTTTGACCGCCGCTTTAGAGGCTTCTAAGGCAGGGAGCAAAGTTACTATCGTCGAGAAAACTGATAATCTTGGCGGCAAAGCCCTTGGTTGGGCGAAACAATTTCCAACTAAACTTCCTTACTCCGAACTTGAACCAAATTCCATTGGTGATATTGTAGCTGCTGTTGTAGCTGATGCTAATATTTCGCTTAAAACCAACACTGAGGTCGGTCGTATTGGAGGATCACCAGGAGATTTTGGGGTTACATTTAAAGTTGCTGGAACTAAATCTGAGTGGGATGCACCTGCGAAGGTTGGAGTAGATGAGCAGGATCTTATCAGTAAAGGGCAGATGGAAGACCCTAACGCTGGGCTTAAACCTTATGCTGAAGGAAATCCTGAGGCGCAGAAATTCGGAGCAGTTATTCTGGCGTCTGGATGGGTTCCTGCAGATGTCTCTCAATTTACCCATCTTGGGTACGGTGTCATTGAGAAAGTGGTCACCAATGCTCAATTTGAAAAATTGGCTAAAGACGGTAAACTTGGTGGAATCAAGTCTGTTGCCTTTGTTATGAGCCCTGGTGGTGAAGATAATGATCAGGATTTCCCGTACTGCAACTCAGTAACTTCTATGGTTGCCTTGAAACAGGCAAAATATGTTCGAGAGAATGATGCTGATGCAAAAGCGTATATTCTTTACCAGCATATGCGTACACCAGGTCATATGGAACTCTTTTACAAAGGGGTTCAACAAGATGATGGAATCTTTATGACTAAGGCGGCTGTAACTGGAGTCGTTGCATCAGGGAATGGTTGTACTGTAACAGCTAAAGATACGCTCCTTGGAGAGGATTTGACACTTGATGTTGATCTTGTAGTTCTTGCTGCAGGAATGGAGCCCACTACGAAATACGAGAACTCAATCAACTTAGCCTATCGTCAAGGACCCGCCTTTTTGGATCTTGATCTTTTTGACGGATACGCAGATTCTCATTTTATTTGTTTCCCATACGAAACTCGTCGTACCGGTGTTTACACATGCGGTGGTGTTCGCAAGGCAATGAATATGGAAGAGACCATTGATGATGCAACAGGCGCTGCCTTAAAGGCGATTCAGTGCATTGAATCTGCTGATCGCGGAGTAGCAGTACATCCTCGTTCCGGTGACAAAACCTACCCTGAATTTTTTATGCAACGTTGCACCCAGTGTAAGCGTTGTACTGAAGAATGTCCGTTTGGTGCCCTTGATGATGATGCCAAAGGAACTCCATTGCCTAATCCCACTCGATGCCGTCGATGCGGTACCTGTATGGGCGCATGTCCAGAGCGTATAATTGGATTCAAAGATTATAATATTGATCTCATTGGATCCATGCTTAAATCCATAGAGGTTCCTGAAGAAGATGATGATAAGTTGCGCATTATTATTTTTGCTTGTGAAAATGACGCCTATCCTGCACTTGATATGGCCGGAATGAGACGGAACAAAATGAGTCACATGGTTCGTATCGTCCCGGTTCGCTGCTTAGGATCGGTAAATATGTCATGGGTTCGTGATTTACTTTCAGCAGGCATGGATGGTGCTATGTTGCTTGGTTGTAAGTATGGCGATGATTATCAGTGTCATTTTGTAAAGGGTTCCGAGATTGCTACTAAGCGCATGGAGAATATAGGTGATTCTCTGTCAACATTGGGACTTGAGCCTGAGCGTGTTCGTTCTGAACAAGTATCAATTACTGAATATGACAAAATTCCAAAACTTATTAATGATTTTGTGGATGAAATTGTAGACCTTGGGCCTAATCCATTTAAGGGCTTCTAGTTCTGACATACATGATACTGATGTTTATCCTTATTTTTTAAGATAAGATTAACATCAGTATCATTTTTTTATTGAAGAAATCTTACGCTTTTATTTATTGCGTAACCAAAAGATTAGAAAATTGAAGGGGGAAA
This sequence comes from Desulfobulbaceae bacterium, assembly GCA_009773475.1. Lineage (GTDB taxonomy): Bacteria > Desulfobacterota > Desulfobulbia > Desulfobulbales > Desulfocapsaceae > UBA2270. The sequence continues at coordinate 58,688 of WSXV01000013.1, forward strand.
GAGGAATGAATGCTCAGCCGGATTTAGACTTTATTAAATATCTCAAAAGTGCTGGTGGTGACACACTGAAGAAATGTTATCAGTGTGCTACTTGCTCGGTGGTGTGTCCACTCTCTACAGACAGCAAGCCTTTCCCACGCAAGGAAATGATTTGGGCTCAATGGGGTCTTAAAGATAAACTTGTAGCAGATCCGGATGTTTTTTTATGTCATCAGTGTGGTGATTGTACGGCTTATTGCCCACGCGGTGCTAAACCAGGAGATGTAATGGGTGCGATTAGGGCTTTTGCTTACACCCATTACGGATGGCCTTCAGGGTTGGCTAAGCTTGCTTCTAGCTCTAAAGGGTTACCTATGTTGGTAGCCATTCCTTCTGTGATTATTTTAGTACTATGGCTGGTCTCTGGTGGGCTGGTTATACCTTCTCCTGCTGATTTTTCTACTCATGGATACCAACGATTTTTTGGTCATTGGGATTTTTACTGGTTGTCAAAGAATGTATTTTATATTGATGCCATTATGCTGAGTGCCTTCGGCTTGGCTGTGTTCTCTGTGTGCAAAGGTGCCCTTAGTATGTGGAAGGGAATGGCAGAACATTCCGGGATTAAAAGTAATTTCCGACCTACTATTTTACAATTTACGACCGAGTTTCTTTGGCCTTCTCTAATAGAGATTGTTCGTCACACGCGGTTTAAAGAGTGTAAAACCAATATCGATCGGATTCAAGGTCACTTACCTCTTATGTTGTCTTTTATTGGACTCTTTATAGTTACAGTATGGTCTGCTACTGCCAATGATGTCCTTGCCTTAATTCCATATTTTAAATTTCTGCATGGCCCCATGTCAGCAATGAATCCTGTGAAGATCCTTGCAAATGTATCTGCAATAGCCATGATTGTAGGTGTTGGGATCCTGTGGAGTAATCGCTCAAGAAAAGAAAAAGAAGAAGGAACCAAAGGTTCATTCTATGACTGGTTTTTAATCTGGTTAATTATGGCTGTAGGTGCTTCAGGCCTGTTAGCTGAGATTGCCCGTTGGGCTGGGCTTGCTGCTCCAGGATATATTATTTATTATGTTCATTTAGTGTCTGTTATGATGCTTTTTATGTACATGCCTTATACTAAGTTTGCCCATCTTGTATTTCGTACTTTGGCCATGGCTTTTGAAAAGTATAGAGAAAGCCCATACGGAAAAAACATACTCAATAGTTAAGGATCTTGTCTGTCTTTTTATATTGACCTAAAAAGGTTATGTCTTTTGACATGACCTTTTTTTTTAAGACAATCTGATAAAAAAATTTCTGTCAGATGTCATATGTGAGAAATAAAAAAGATTGCTTTCTGATTTACAAAGAGCTATATTAATCCTCTTTATAAATGCTGGCGTAGCTCAATTGGCAGAGCAGCTGATTTGTAATCAGCAGGTTGCGGGTTCAAATCCCATCGCCAGCTCCAGCTCCAGCTTCAGTTTTTTATTTATATATCATGAAATAATCAGTGTGCAAAGGTAGCTTTTTTAACACTGATAAGTGTGAGTCTTGTAATACATTTTGTGTATGGAGGGGTTCCCGAGTGGCTAAAGGGAACAGACTGTAAATCTGTCGGCAGCGCCTTCGGAGGTTCGAATCCTCCCCCCTCCACCATATTTTTATTATTGTCATTAGTAAGCGGGAATAGCTCAATTGGTAGAGCATCAGCCTTCCAAGCTGAGGGTTGCGAGTTCGAGTCTCGTTTCCCGCTCCAATTTTTGGTTCAAATGCCCACATAGCTCAGTTGGTAGAGCGCATCCTTGGTAAGGATGAGGTCACCAGTTCGACTCTGGTTGTGGGCTCCATTTTCATGTTATTTTAACCAGTTACGGTCAGGGGGGGCGACAACAATGGCAAAAGAAAAGTTTGATCGGAAAAAACCACATGTCAATGTAGGCACAGTGGGGCATATAGATCACGGTAAAACAACTCTGACGGCTGCGATA
>WSXV01000014.1 GCA_009773475.1 Desulfobulbaceae bacterium
ATGTATTCTTCAATGCCAGGGAAAATTATTTCTGTTTTCATGCATTGAGGATAACAGAAATAATCTCCTAAATCAATTTATATGTCGGAGTAGTATTAATATTCATTATCTATATTCGTCATTTGATAGTTCACTATGGAGGAATAGTCACGAAGGAATTTGAAACAAAAATATCAAGGTTAAAAAACACCCAGCATTTTTTGAACATTAAACGTGGGGAGAAACTTGAGTTAACACCACAGTTTATAATGGATTCGTGGGAATCCATATATCTAGCAGGTGTCTTGCTTGTTCATCGGGTGGCAAAAAATCAAACTCCTCATCAGATAGAACTATTAGATAATTTCCTTAATAATTCCTCATTTAGCAACATTCAAAATAGACAATTTATGTCTGCTGTAAATATATTGGAATATGCAAATTCAATACATATTGAGCAGACCAGAATATTCTGGTCAATCAAAATTAATCTTGCCCAAACATACAAGTGGCAAGGTGAAATTGAAAAATTTCAAACAATTATCGATGAAATTGATTTAAGTGCTGCGAATGCAAAGTTTCAATTATGTGTTGCTGCATTAACCAGCGACAAAGATACATTTGTAACAAAACTTAAGGAAGTGAGCGTTAATAATTTAGTTACGGTTTCAGAGCTATACGAATGGCCCGTGTTTAGTGAAATGAGAGAGAATCCTGAATTTAACAAATGGGTAGAAGAGGCATACGGCTGCGCACTATCGAAACTACAAACTTTATTGCAACCAAAATTATTAGATCTAAGTCCAAAATCTACTATAAATATGATTTCAGAATATTATAAAGACAGAAGTGGAGAAGGTCTTTCTGAAAATTTTAATATAACACTTGGGTCAAGCTGACCCAAGCAGCTCGGCGATTCCCCCCAATTATCAGCAAGCGTAACCCTTTTTTCCATTACCTTAGTTGATGGATTATTTGCTTGGATCAGCTTACCCAAAACGATTAGGCGACAAAAACCGGGTTCCACTATGAAATTTGCGCTCTCAAATGGCAATCGCCAGGAGGCCCAGCCTAGTCTTCCGGGCGAGTGTCCATGCTGCGGAAGACCAATGGTTGTGAAGTGCGGAGAAGTCCGAGTCCGACACTGGGCTCACAAAGGCCGCCGGATTTGCGATCCGTGGTGGGAGAATGAAACGGAGTGGCACCGCGGGTGGAAAGACAAGTTTCCCGATGATTGGCAAGAGGTCGTTCACCGTGCCGAGACCGGTGAAAGACACATCGCGGACGTGAAGACTGGTGACGGTTGGGTTATTGAGTTTCAACACTCAAACATCAGGCCTGATGAGCGCCGGTCTCGTGAGGACTTCTACGAGTGCCTGATTTGGGTGGTGGATGGAACAAGGCGTGAAAGAGATGCAGTTCAATTTTCGAGGGCGTGGGCAAACGGCAAATCGCTTGATCCGTTCTCGTCAAAGCGAAAAGTTTCCTCACCCGAGGGCGCATTGCTGCGGGATTGGGCAGGAAGCGGCGCTCACGTGCTCTTTGACTTCGGGGATGGGCAGGCCCTTTGGTGGCTCTTCCCGGCAAGCGATGGTCAGCGGGCATACGTTCAACGCCTTTCACTCGCGCAATTCGTAAGAATCCATCGGGCGACGTCGGCACCTGGACCATGCGAATTCGATTCGCTTGTACAGAACTTCAGTGCATTTATTGCGCATTACGAACCACCACCACCCACAAAACAACCTCGGAGGCCAATCGAAGCTGCTCCGTGTCCCCACCGCAGACCTTACATTTCGAGAGGCTTTCGGTTCTAGGGAGCTGCGTTACTTCGTCGGTGACGCCTAACTCACTTTCTGGAAAAGTCTTTTCGTGGACTGATAAAAACGGTTTAAAACACTATTCAAACACAAATTTTCCTCAAGACAATCCGACTTTAAAAGTTCAAACTGAAATAAAATAACAACATTAAGCAACCTGTATTCTTAAAAAATCCACACACCCTTTTTCACACCACAACTTTGAACAAGGGAAAAAATACCAAAAGGACAAAACAAAAAAGGGATTAACAAGCTAATTTCGCTTATTAATCCCTCAACAACAAATGGTGCCCACGGCGCGAATCGAACGCGCGACACCTGGATTAGGAATCCAGTGCTCTATCCCCTGAGCTACGCGGGCAGGATGGTTTTTTCAAGAAGAAAGGCATAATACCTGAGTTCTTTAAAAACGCAATATCTTTCAATTTCAGTACTCTCTCGTCAAAGATTCCATCCCTTACACTGACTCGCCATCCGCCACCTCATTGCTTGCGTAATCATCATGATGGGTATGGGAGCTGATGATGCAGTTCCGTCCCACCACTTGTCCCCTTGGAACCACCGCTTCTTTTCCAACCAGGGTAATTCCGGTATAGAGATGGGTCGGTTCCCGGCGATTGGGGATATGATGATTTGTGCCCGCGCCGATGATTGCTCCAGAGCAGATATGCGCCCGTTTGTCAAAAATCGCAAGGTCCACCGAGGCATCCGTCTCGACGACACAATCGGCAAAAAGGATGGAGTCCTTAACCACAGCCCCTCGCTCAACCACGACACCAGGCGCCAGCACGGAATTGATCACCGTCCCTTGAATATTACATCCGGCTGAAATCATAGAACTCTTCACCACGGCCTCAGCTCCATAGCGGGTCGGCGCCCGGTCAGCCCTGCGACCATCCGCCTCTACATTGGTGCGGATGCCCCATTTCTCAGGCTGGATTCCACTCATCGGCTTGAGCAGGTCCATATTGGCCTCCCAATAGGCCTGGATCGTCCCCACATCCCGCCAATATCCATAAAAGGGGTAGGCAAAGACATTATCCTTCTCGATGGCCCTGGGAAGAATATGCATGCCGAAATCAATTTCATCTCGATCCCTGGCCAGAGCATCCAGCAGATAGCGCCGGTTAAAGACATAAATCCCCATGGAGGCGAGATTGGTCCGGGGCTCCTTGGGCTTTTCCTCCCAGTCGACAATACGGTTATTGGCATCGATAATCCCGGCGCCAAACTGATGAATCTCACTGCGGGAGACCACCATCATGGCCACCGTCACATCTGCTTTTTTGTGCCGATGATATTCAAGCATGGCATAAAAATCCATGTGATAGATATGATCACCGGAAAGCAGCACCACCTCATCGACAACATTGGCCTCAATAAAATCGATGTTCTGGCGCACGGCATCCGCCGTCCCTTTATACCAGTCGGAATCCTGGAAACCGGTACGGGGTGGAAGAATCTTCACCTCCCGGCTACGGCCGGTAAAATCCCAGGCATCACCGGTTCCGATGTGCTGCATCAGAGAAAGGGGCTTGTACTGGGTGAGGACACCCACCTTTGTCAGCCCTGAATTCATCACATTACTCAGGCTGAAATCAATGATCCGGTACAAGCCGCCAAAAGGAACGGCCGGTTTAGCTCGACTCTGCACCAGGATATTGAGGCGGCTGCCGACTCCGCCGGCCAGCAACAAAACAAGGGCATCTTGTTTCCGGTTCATCGTAAGACCTCCCCGGCCGCCACCTTCTGTTTCCACTGCCCAATGGAGAGTTGGGGGTAGATCGTGGCTCCCTGTTCAATGACCGTGGCTGCCGGGATATGATTATTCCAGCCAATCACCGTTATTTGCTCGGCCTTTCCACCTGAACACGGGCCGACACAAACCCCTGCCTCAAAAATACTGTTCACATCCGCAACCACTCTATTCAGGCTGCAGTTTTTACCGATTCTATTATTGAAAAACAGCACGGAAGACTCGACCACCGCCCCCCTTTTCACTTTAACCCCGGGGAAGAGAATGGAATTGCGAACCTCTCCATCCACCACGCAGCCATTATAGATCAAACTGTTCTGAACCATACCCGTTTTTCCTATCAGAGTGGGCTGAACATCGCAGATGCCCCGATGGGCCAGGTTTGTGCGTACTCCCCATTTCTCCATATCAATCTTAGGATTCTCGCCCAACAAATCCATATTGGTCTGCCAATACTCTTCAATGGTCCGGGTATATCCCCAGTAGCCCTGATGTTTATAGCCATAGACCCGGCGCTTCTGTTCCATCAGCATGGGGATGATATCGCGTCCGAATTCATAGGAATCCTTGCCATGGTTCTCTTCCAGGGCACGATAAAGAACCTCGGGACGAAAGCATAAGACCGTAAGCGAAGCCCAGTCGGATGTCGGCACTTCCGGTTTTTCCCAATAGGCAAGAACTCGCCCGCCCTTATCCCCATCTTCCTCATCAAGGTCTGCCACCCCGAACCGGTGGGCTTTTGCAAGGGGCACCCGGGTAAAGCCAATGGTCAGGTCCGCCTTTTTCTCATGATGATAGGAGATCAACTTCCGATAATCCATGTTATAAATATGGTCTCCGGAAAGTATTAATATCTCCTCAGGCTGATAATAGCGGACAAAATCGAGATTCTTGTACACCGCATCCGCCGACCCCAGATACCACTCGGCATTATTCTCCATATCTTTAAAGGGCGGGAGAATCGAAATCCCGCGATAACGGCCGATCATGTCCCAGGCGGCGCCGGTGCCGATATGATTAATCAGGGAATAACTTCGATACTGACTGAGAATGGCAATCCGCTCGATGCCCGAGTTCATCAGATTGCTCAGGGGGAAATCAATCACCCGGCAGAACCCCCCAAAGGGGATGGCTGATTTTGGACGATAACAGGTCAGAACGTTCAGTTCATCAACCCGGCTGCCCGCCAGGATCATGGCCAATGTAGATGGTGTATGCATAGGCTCCTGCTAGGAAAGAAGGAAGGTCATTATTCAGCGCAATACCATTTCCATACGCTGTATCCCGTTAACATCTCCACCACCTATTTCATGTGACGGGTGGCCAGGCGCTTGAGTGTCAGGGTAGTAAATTCCTGACATTCCGGCGCCAGATTCTTCATCGGAACCTCAGCCCGAGCGGCCTCTTTATGCCCGCCTGCGGAGCCCACACTGCCGAATATACGGGTCGCCAGCTTTCCCGCATTCTTTCGATAGCCGTCACAACGAAAGATCACCACCAGACGTTCTCCGTGGATGCCGGAAACAAAGACCCAATCCACCTCTTCCACATGATTGAGAAAATCTGCGATCATCACCAGTACATCAGGACTGCGGACTTTTCCCACATGCGAATAAAAACGCCGTTTTGAATATTTCAGCTCGGCCAGTCCGGCAACGAAATACTTGAGTTCAGAACGCCTGAGATCGGTCAGCTCAATCTTTCTGACCAGATCACGATTGGCAAGGGTAAACAGATACCGAAAGGAGATCCCATCGGCCAGTCGAGACTGTTTCTCAAAGTTCCGGGTATCCACCTTGATCCCGTAAAAAAGGGCTGTGGCCGTGGCCACCGTCGGCTTAATGCGGGCGGTGCGCAGATACTCCACCAGCATCGAGGAGGCCGCGCCGTAATCTGGACGAATATCGACAAAACCAGCATGACACTCGCCGGAGAGGGGATGATGATCAATCACCACATCAAATTTGATCTTTTCAAAGACGGGGAGATGGGCGGGTTGCGAATCCACCAGCACTTTTTTCTTAAAGGTATCCAGCTTTATCGTGCTCCACCGCTCCAAGGGGATCTTCAATCGCTGCACCATGGCAATATTGTTGAGGCGACGGATCTCATTGGGATGGGCGATGACCACCGACTTCACCCGATAGCGGAGTAGCTGTTTGATCGCCATGGCACAGGCCAGGGCATCGGGATCGGCATTAATAATGACGAGGACGTCATCCTCTTTCTCAAAAACATTCCAGAAACCCTGTAAACGTTCTTTGGCCGTTCGGTGACAGATACTAAGAACAGGAGTCGCACACCCGTTTTTTGATTTTATTGGCATTTAATCTCTAACATTCTGAAACATTTTAATTTTACAGATATATCAACCCTGCTACAAAGAACTCCAGTCATTGAGTTCACTCCCCTTTTACACCACCAAGTTCAGGACAGACGCAATGTTTCACCAAGCAATCCTGAAAAGTATAGCATACCAGCAACGAGGAACGCAAGCACGCCCCTTCCTGAGACCAGCCTGGCCAGCCCCAATAAAATCACTCACCAGGCGGCTTTCTCATACGTCATCCCTTCTATTCTGCCAACAGAGGAACCGAAGGGAACAGCGAACAATCGGTATGGGGAATAAAATGTGAACCGGAAAACTGAATCATGAACTCCTGACTCACATTTAACTCGATATAGGTGATTTTGGAAACAATATCAAGACATTCCTGCCGGGCGGAACGGGCAAGGAGAACCGCTTGCGCCCCTTGCAGTGAACTGTTCCCGATGGCTCGATAAACCGATAAATCCAGATCAGGGAGCATCCCCAGGGTTATGGCTGCCCGTGGCTTGATATGGTTACCGAAGGCGCCTGCCACGCAGATCTCGGCAAGATCGGTAAAGTTCAGCCCCACCTGACTCATCAGGGTCGAGAGGATCGCATACATGGCCGCCTTGGACCGAATCATCGCGTCAAGATCAATCTGTTCAAGGAGCACATCATGAACCGCACCGGCATCGGAGGCAGCGACCACTTTAAAGGCCGGCTGTTCTCCCCGCATGACAAACCGCTCCCGCATGAATGCGGCACGAGCCGGGTCGTGTTCCCGGTCGGGATCTCTGAATTTTCCCCGGATATCAACCATCCCGGCCAGATAAAGAGCAGCGACAAGATCAATCAAACCCGAGCCGCAAAGACCTCGCGCAGGGGCTCCTTCAATGGTTTGCACCTCAATGCTATAGGTGACCGGATCAATGGCGACAGACTCGATGGCACCCGGCGCGGCCCGCATCCCCATGCGGGCCACTCCGCCCTCCAGAGCCGGCCCGGCAGCCCCGGCACAGGCAATCAGCCAATCCTTGTTTCCAAGCACAACCTCGGCATTGGTGCCCACATCAATCAGCATCCGCACCTGTTCGGATTCAGCAAGTTTTGATGCCAGAATCCCGGAGATCAAATCACCGCCGAAATAACTGCCGACGGAAGGCATGATCCACACCGGCGCGGCTGGATGCAATTTCAGGCCAAGTTCCCGACTCTCCATGGGCTCAATCATATTGGCCATGGGGATATAGGGTTCACGACAGATATGAAAGGGATCAAGGCCGAGAAGAAAATGAACCATGGCGGTGTTGCCGGACACCGAAAGGGCACGGATCGCACCGGATTCAATCCCTCCGGCAACGGCAAGCTCTGCCGTCAGCTCATTGATACAGGCGACAATGCTTTGCTGCAAAGTGAGAAGACCGGGATCCATGAACGACGGTTCGACCTCCCGCATCTGCCTCCGCACGCTGGTGGCCTGATGAATGCGGCTGAGGATATCGGCCCCGTATTGAATTTGACTATTCTCACGACCGGCAGACGCCATGACCTTGCCGGTTAATAAATCAACAAGGGCAGCCTCCAGATGGGTTGTCCCGAGATCCAGGGCCATGGCGGGAAGGGTCAACGGCAATGCCGGGAGAAAATCGGCCAGCACCCAGCGACCGGGCAGCTCATTGATCAGGGCCACTCCGGCAAATCCTGCCTGACGAAAGAGGCGGCTTAACGGCACGACCCGACAAAAGGGGATTTCCAGCCCCCCTCCATCCGGCAGTTGCCCCTGGATGGCATTGCGCAGCCGATCAAGATCAGCGGTATTGTCCTCCAAACTGGGTACATCCGCCCTCACCTGCACAGGGCGCACAAGAGGGGTTAAGGTCTGGGGCATGTTTCCTTCCGGCATTGCGATATCCTTCGTTCTTCTTGACGAGAACCCTGGATGATGGTACCTACTTGCAAGATGGAGAGCGTGAGATTTCCGACCCCTCAGCTCACCCGCTTACCCTCTTTTCATCCATAGATCAACCAACCGACACACTCATCTTGTTCTTATTAAACCGCTACATCCTGGCCCAGTTTTTCAGAATCTTCTGCACTGTGTCCACCGCCTTTGCGGCCATCTACATTCTCATTGATTTCTTCGAGAAGATAGACAATTTTACTGAGGCCGACAAGCCGCTAAGTCTGGTTTTCAAGTTTTTTATTCTGAACATCCCCTTTATCATTGATCAACTGGGGCCGGTATTGATCCTGCTCTCCGGGGTTATCACCCTCGGCCTGCTCAATCATCAGCACGAGCTGACGGCCCTCAAGGCCGGCGGCCTGTCACTGCGGACGATTCTCAAGCCCGTTCTCACCGGCGGGATCCTCTGCACCGTGCTCTTTCTCTGCATGGCCCAATGGCTGCTGCCGGCCACCATCGCCACCACCAACACCATCTGGTTTGAAAACGTCAAGGGCATGGTGCCACTGGGCATCTTCCGCAACGGGCGCTATTACTACAAGGGCCAGCAAGGCTTTTATTCCTTCGCCAGACCCAATCCGGAACAGGCCACTTTCCTGAACTTCTCCTACTCCAGCTGGACTCCCCAGTCCCAGCTGGACACCTTGCTCAGCGCCGAATCAGCCGAATGGAAAAATCAAGAATGGATTCTCCACAATGGCCAGGCCCAGGTTCGTCAAGGCAATGACGCCTACCAGACCACCATCTTCACCGAAAAAAAACTCTCCCTGCCGGAAGAACCCGACGACTTTTTTGTTCCCAAGTATGAGGCCTCCGAGCTTTCCATCACCGCTCTCTATCACCGGATTTATAAACAACGCAACGCCGCCGACAAGATCAAAGCCCGGGCAGACTTTTACGGCCGCATCTCCTACACCCTGCTTGGCCTGCCGCTTTTGCTCCTAGGCCTGCCGGTACTGCTCATCTCCTATCAGAAATGGGGCCGTGATCTTTCCATCGCCATTCCAGCAAGCACCGGACTGGCCTTTGTCGCCTGGGGCCTCTGGGGCGCCCTGCAATCGCTGGCCCGCGCCGACTACATCAACCCCCTGCTGGCGGCAAGTACGATCCACCTTGTCTTTGGCTGCCTTGGAATGTTTCTTTTATACCGGCAGAACAACTGATTCAACATGCCCAGCAACAATAACAGCCTCTCTCAAAAAAAACGCATCGGCATTGTCGGGGTGCCACCCCTTGCCATTATCCAACAATTGGAGATGGCAGGGGACACAATCTTTGATCTCGATGAGCCCCACGTCAAACAGGATATTGAGCTGGCTTCATCCTACCTGCCCCGGGTCTATTGCGCCATCCTGCGCACCGTGGTCATCAATGCCATCAGCCTCAAACCCGATCTGATCTATATTGACGTCGGCCCCGGAAAATGTGACTGCGCCCTGCACACGGCCACCATCCTCACCGACATCCTGCCTGAAACAACGATCATCCAAACCCGCAACCAGGACAGCACTGATTTTGGCACCCCCCTCTGCACCGCACAGATGCCGCTTCTCGATAAAATCAGCGCCATCACCCGCTCCGTCCAATCGGTCAAGCCCCATCAGGAGCGGCCTGCCTGCCTGCCCACCGCCGGCTTCTGGGGAGTGCCGCCCCGGGATTTCTCCCTGCTCAGCCTGTTCCCCGACACCACCCACGTCTTCGGCTGGACCCGCTGCATGGAAAATAAAACCCCTGACAACAAAGCCATGGAAGAGTTGATCAATCCTGATATCCCCATGGTCTTTTTCGCCCAGTCTTTCTGCGCCAAGACCGCCCTGGCCAGACACCTGGCGGGCAGGCATCCGCATGGACTCTATGTGGACTGCGATGTCACCGCCGGCAACAGCACCAAGGCCAAGATCCAGGCCTTCCTTGAGCTGGCGGCGGAACAGAAGACAGCAGGCCGGAGACGACAATCAGATTTCTGCCTGCTCTCCTGGGTGCTTTGTGCGCTCTGCTCTCTCCACTTATTTCTGCCTTCGGTCCTCTAAAAAATGCTGCTTGCCGATTTCGGGACCTCCTACTGCAAACTCTGGGACACCGACACCTTTACCCCGGAGCTCATTGCCACTAAAAAGATCGACCCGGCACTCAGGGTCGATCTCGCCACCGGCCATAACGGCAAACGCCACGCCGACCGGTATATCAACGAACTCACCGCCTTGGCCCATGGCGGCAGCGCCCTCATTGATGCCGACGAATACACCCTGCTCGACTGCGGCAGCCGGGATATCAAATTCATCCACCATGATCAGGGCACGATCAGGAACATGGGCTGGAACACCGAATGCGGCGCCTCCATGGGATTTACCATTGAGCTGCTGGAAAGGTATTACGATCTGGATTTTACAACGATGCGGGTTCCGGCCAGCTCCTTTTCAGTCACCTGCGGGGTCCTGGGGATGAGCAATATCTTTGACGCGGTGGTAAACGGTGAAAGCGAGACCGAGGCGGTCGCCAAATTCGTCAAAGGGATTGCCCTGAATGCCTATAACTTTGCCGGAAGCCCTGAGACGGTATACCTCTCCGGCGGACTCTGCAACAACCCTCTGTTTGTCGCCTCATTCCCCTGCAAGGTGGTCTGCCTGGGACGCTTTGTCCTGCTCCAGGGACTTTTTCAAGAGACCAAGAACCGATAAAAAACAATCGTCCATCTCCTGGCTTCACCCTCCTGTCACTTCCCGCCTGTCACCAGCACGGCCGCCACCACCAGGGCCAGCACAATTCGATACCAGCCAAAAATGGACAGTCCACGGCGCTGAAGATAGCCCACCATCCATTTCACGGAAATCCAGGCCGAAACAAAGGCACACAAAAAGCCAATGAACGGGCCGGCAAACCCGAAATGGGTCACGATCGCGGCACCGCTCTGGTACCCCTCATACATGGTGGCCGCTCCCAGGGTGATCAACCCCAGGAGAAAACTAAACTCCACCGCCGCCCCCATCCCCGCCCCCATCAACAGAGCCCCGGCAATGGTGGCCAGGCTGCGGCTGACCCCCGGCCACATGGCCGCGCACTGCATCAGACCAATACCAAGGGAATGCCGCCACTGGAAAGACTCAATATCCAAACCAGCCTGGGTATGGGGAATTTTTTTATCCAGCGCCAAAAGCAGAATCCCGCCGACCAGCCAGGCCGCGGTCACCGGCCAGACCCCGAACAGATACTCCTTGATCGTATCCCCAAACAGCAGACCAATCACCACCGCTGGAACAAAAGCGACGACAAGGTTCAACGCCAGCATCCTCCCGTCCGTGTCCCGTCCCAGAAGCCCAAGAAAAATCTGCCTGACCCGGGTCCGGTAGAGGCCCAGCACCGCTAGGATCGCCCCGGCCTGAATAACAATGGCGTAGGCATTGGCCGCTTTCTTGGAAGCCGGATCATGCGCAATTCCAAGGATGCTTTGCGCAAGGAGCAGATGACCGGTGGAACTCACCGGTAGGTATTCGGTGGCCCCTTCCACCAGTCCCAGAATAGCGGCATCGAGAAAACTAAGGGAAGTCGGGACTGTCTGCTCTGTTTGATTGGAAGAGACAGCTCCTTGCTCGTTAATTTTTTCACTACAATATCCGGCAACCGGACCACTTACCATCCAGAGAAGGGCGACCACGCCGAACAGGACAGCCTGAGTCGTGTTCCACAACATTTTCTGGTTTTTCATATTCAAGAATTCCATCATCACAAAGATTTCACAGAGGTCTGTGGAGCAGAGTCCTCTCCAGTCAAAATCATACTAGTCCGTTTCACTCAAAAGCCGGCTAAAACCAGCGCTGAGGTCTGTCCGGAAGGGATTCATCCCGAGCATACTCCATTGCACAGGATGCCATACTCATAATAGTTGCTGACAGCTTTATCAACCATATTGATCAGCATGTACAAAAGTAAGGCTTTATTTTGACAGCCCTGTCTTGTTTGTCCAATGCCGCGGTTTCCCTTTTATAAAAAACTACAGTGCAGTAAATTGACAAAAAATACTCCATCAAGATCAGGATGGAGCAGAACTCAAGAAGACTCCCTTGAGAAGATTACCGAGGAATATTGCACTCCAATTTTAACAGAGATACCATAATGACGGAAAACGCCACCCCACCCAGCGACGATCAAAAAGAGAAAAAGACAGATGCCGGCAAGGCTTCCCTGGCCGCTGATCTTCGTTATTTATGCCTCGTCGGAGTTATCTTCTTTGGCATGGCCTTGCTTCTGCGACACGAGATGGCCGGCAACTCCTCATTCCAACTTGAGGAACTCCGCGCCCGCTTGCTGGGCGTAAATCAAACCGGTGGGCTATGGGGGAGCAGCGCCATCTTTGTGCTGGCTTCAGGGGCATTGATCAGCCTCGGGATGCCTCGTCTCTGGGTCTGCGGCGCGGCCGGAGCAGTTTACGGGGTGGGACTTGGCGCCCCGCTGGCACTCGGCGGCTCCATACTCGGGGCCACCGCGGTCTACCTCATGGGCCGCTTCCTCCTGGCCGACATGGTCCAACGCCGCCTTGCCGGCCGCCTCGCCGTCTGGAGCCAGCTCCTCCGCCGGAACGGCTTCTGGTGGGTCCTCTATGTGCGCCTCTTCCCATTCACCAATGCGACGGTCAACAGCCTGGTCTGCGGCTGCTGCCGGGTCCCCCTCGGTCAATATCTGGCCGGTTCCCTGCTGGGATTCATCCCCTTGACCCTGATCTTTACCGCCTTTGGCAGCGGCGGAACCAGCGGCAATTTCTCCCAGGTATTCATCGGTTTTGCGCTGTTAGCCGTGGCCTTGGTGTGCCGTCGACTGGTCAAGAAGTTCTTCCCCTCCCCACCTCAAACCCTGAACACGCCTTCCACCAGTGGTGATCTCTCTGGGAACTGAAAAGTAAACGGCCTTTTAGAGAAAGGATCCATCCGAGGCACAGCAACCGTTGTTCCCCATGGATACCAAGCCGGTGCACGGCCCCAACCCCGAACTTCTTTTCCGGATTCGGGATCGGTATCCTGCTCTCCTTTCTCTCCCTGCCCCTGGTTGTCCAGCTCCTGTGAAGAATCTCTGCTTACTGCTCCTGAATTGCGGTTTTCAGATCAGGGATCTTCTTTAATTTCCCCTCGGCAAGCAAAAACTCGGCTGTCTGCAACAAACTTTTCTTGATCGTCTCATCAATGCCTGAACTCCATTGCAGCTCAGAGAGTGCAGCAAGCTCCTTTTGCCAGGGTCGTCCGGTGGCCCGGGCAATAAGTTTGGCGGCTTCTTCCGGTCTGTCCCTGAGTAGGCTCTCCATGTCTGCAATCACCCGCAACAGAACCCTGCTCTTTTCAGGAGAGGCCCGTAAGAAATCGGCCCTTACCAGAATCAGGTGGGGATAGGTATTGCCAAGGCCGGCCAGCGTCGTCAGTTGCCGTGCTGTTGGATTTTTATCCAGGACATTTTGCGGCCATGGCTCGGAACCGGCAATGGCGTCCACCTCACCTTTCTGCATTGCCTCTGGAAAAAATTGCGGGGGAATGGCAACAAGAGCCACCTCTTTTTTATCGATGCCGTGTTTCTTCAGATAGAGAAGCAGCGCTCCATAGGTGCTTGTACCCGCATGCACCGCAATTCTTTTCCCAATAAGATCAGAAGGCCCGGCAATATTGCTGGCCTGTGAAACAATGAGCCGGTGCATATTTTCACTGGTCATGTAACTTGTGAGGATTTTAAGATTCCCGTTTCGGCTTACAGCGATAAGTGCCGGAGCATCTCCCATGGCTGCCACATCCGCCTCTCCCGCCACCAGCGCTTCAGCCACCTCAATTCCGCCACCAGCTATGACTATATTCTTGACCGTCAGTCCATTCTTTTCCCAGGCATTTGTTTCGTTGGCGAGGATAAATGGCGCATACTGAACCTTGTTGGGATAACACACCCTGACCATGACACCATTTTCCCCGCATTGTCCCTGGACGGGCAGAATCATGGTTAGGAAGACCACACAAAACAAGGCCACAACGGATTTTCTCATTCTACTTTCCTCTTTTCTAATTGTAATTGTGGATCATTGTTGGCATTCTCCGTGCAGCAACCACAACGGGCATAGAGTTTCTGCGAGATTTCCCACAATGCCCGATCAGTCCGGCTTCTGGGGAAAGAAAGATCCACCTCCTGTTCCAACGTTATTTTAGCAGGACGCTGGGAAAGCACGATGGTCCTGTCCGAGAGATAGACCGCCTCCTGGATATTATGGGTTACAAAGACAATGGTGCAACCCATGGCCTCCCTGATCCGCAAGAGCTCATCCTGAAGTCGTTCCCGGTTGAAGGTGTCGATGGCGGCAAAGGGCTCGTCCATAAGCAAAACATCGGGTTCCAGGGCCAGGGCCCTGGCCAACGACACCTTCTGCCGCATCCCTCCCGAGAGCTGATGGGGATGGACATCGGCAAACTCATCAAGCCCGACAAGCCGCAGAAGCTCCTTGATTCGCCCTCTGTCCCCATGCCTCAGGCCATACCCGATATTGCCCGCCACAGTAAACCATGGAAAAAGAGCGCTGTGCTGAAAGACCATCGCCCGCTCTGGTCCGGGGCCTAAGACCTCTTTCCCGGAGACCACTATCCGGCCGGATGACGGCCGCTGAAACCCGGCAATAAGATGGAGCAGGGTGGTTTTTCCGCAACCGCTGGGACCAAGGATGCAAACGAACTCCCGGGCCTTGATATGAAGAGCAAGATCGTCGAGGACGGGTAGCCGCCCTTCATCACCTCCCATCCAGGAAAGGGTGACATGCTCCAACAGGACTTCTCCCTTATTCATTCAACATTCCCCAACGCTTAACGGTATATTTTTCGAGATGGCCAAAGCCCCAGCGCTCGGTCACAATGCCTAAGAAAACAATCACCCCGATACAGACAAAGGCCGCCTCATAGTTCATGTCCCATCTTGACTGGAGAATCACGTAGCCCAGTCCGACCCCGGTTCCCACCACCATTTCAGCCGCCACCACCACCCGCCAGCTATTGGCCAGGGCAAGGCGCATACCGGTCATGACTGAGGGGAGGGCAGAGGGAAGCTGGGTCATGAAAAATCGCCGGAAGGCCGTATCGCCGCACATTCGGGAGACGTAGAGATACTCCGGGGGCACGCCCCGTATCCCTTCCATAAGCCCAATGGTCACCGGCGGCAGGGTGGCCAGGGCAATCATGAAGATGCTGGTCTCAGGGCCTATTCCCACCACCAGGATGGCCACCGGAATCCACGCCAGACCGGGCACCATCTGCAACATCAGGATAACCGGATAAAAGGCCATCGCCAGCCACTCCGAGATGGCACACAGGAGCCCGACGACAAGGCCCGTCAACGTTCCGAGCAGATAGCCCAGCAGCCATCGTTTAATCGTTGCCAAGGTCTGTCCGGCCAGACTGTGGCCAAAAATCGGCGATCCCTGCAAATACCCGACAAACTCCCTGGCTACATCCTCCGGCGCCGGAAAGATGACTCCTTTCAGCAGCAACAGCAGCCAGGAGAGACACTTCCAGGCAATGACAACCACAAAAACTGGGCTGAGGATTTTATATATCTTGATTAAATGGCAACGATTCAGCATATTCACCTGGTTCCTTGTAACGACTAGAGCTTTGCTCGAAGGGTCACTCCTGTCCTTGGGCCACTTCCATTGCATGGCAACGAATTACTCTTTCCTGCCCCTTTTCCCAATGTTCATTCAATGAAGCTGACTCTATCATATTTCGCCCGGTTTGACTGGAATAGAATAATCACCGGGGCCGGGCCCTTCCTCCTGCTGGTCTTCTATAGCATTCTGGCCACATTACCCGACCTGCGCCTGGCAGTCGCGGAACTCACGGGGGTAACCGGCATGCTTGTCATCCTGCTTGCCGTTTTCCTCTATCTGGGCGAAAAGCAGGCACCAGACTGGCCGATGTGGCTGATCCTGATCATCGCCCTGCTGATCCGTCTCCCCTTTCTCATGCGCCCGCCCGAACTGTCGGACGACATCTACCGCTATCTCTGGGATGGCCTGCAACTGCTCTCCGGTCACAACCCCTATGCCCTGGCACCGGCGGAGATCCCGGCTGCCACGGACTCTCTGGCAACAATCAAAAACGCCATCAACCACCCGCAACTGGTCACCATCTACGGCCCGGCGGCACAGCTTTTCTTCGCCCTTGCCTCCCTTCTCGGTGGCACAATCGTTGGCTTCAAGGCCGCCTTGATCCTGGTGGACCTGAGCTGCTGTTATCTGCTCTGCCGCCTGCTCTGCCGTTTCCAGATACCACTCTGGAAAAGCGTGCTCTATGCCTGGCACCCCATGCCGGTCCTTGAGATTGCCGGTTCCGGACACATTGAGGGTGTTGGCCTTTTCTTGCTGCTGGCCGCCCTCCTCTCTCTTGCCGGAACCAGCGCACCAGCAAAAGCAGCAAAGCGAGCAAATTCTTTCTGGATCGCCGGTCTATTCAGCAGTTGCAGCGTTCTTATCAAACTCTTTCCGATTGTTTTTCTCCCCGGAATCCTTCTGCTGCCGACACACCGAAAATGGTCCGGTGGTATCACCTTTATTACCGCCTTCCTCCTGACTTCCATTGCCATGACAGTCCCTTTTTATCCGGAAATCAGCAATGGCCTGCAAACCTTGCACACCTATGGCACGACCTGGGAGTTCAGCTCGTTTTCCTTCAGGAGTTTACGTCACCTCCTGGGCTCTTCTCAGATCGCGCGACTGTGCGTTGGCATCCTCTTTCTTTTCAGCGCCGGCAGGCTTTACTTCCTGTTATATCGCTCCCTCAAGACCTGCCCTGATCAGGCCAGACCGCAGGCAATTCTGAAGACATTTTACGCTATATCCCTGCTCTTCCTTTTTCTCACCCCCACCCTCCATCCCTGGTACGGCCTCTCCCTGGTACTGCTACTGCCCTTTGCCGCCAGCCCCTGCGGACTGGTCCTGAGCTGGAGCCTGTTCCTCAGCTATCAGGTACTGATCTCTTACTCCCTGCTCGGGCAATGGCAGGAAAACGACTGTATTCCATTGCTGATCTGGATGGGGCCCTTGATAGCCTTGGGTTTACAATGGATCTATGCGCGGAGAAAGAAAATGAATCCCGCAAGCTCCCACTGACCAACTCCCACTAACCACATGCGTTCTTAAAAACACATAGGAAATCCCTATGTGAACACGTTCAGTCATAGAAATAAACTTAACAAATTCGTATAGATTTACTCATCACCGTATGATATAAATACGTGCCATGACACATACGACGAGTAACTTTCAAACTTTCATCAATCTCCCGGCCTTAATAAAACCAACCTGCCATGGACGACGGCACTGGCCCGAGACCTTCGTCGTCAAAAGAACTTCATTCTTAATGACTTCAACGACGCGGTGGACATTGCTCTTCATTTCCATCAGTTTTTTCCCAGTCATTATGCACAACCGCCAGCAAAATTACTGGGCAATGGGCCAGAGAATATTAAATGTATAGGGGACAAACCATTGCCGTCGTCATTCCTGCACTGAATGAAGAAAATAATATCGGCCCGGTGATCCGCTCCCTGCCCTCCTTTGTGGACTTCATCGTCGTTGGAGATAACGGCTCCACCGACAATACCGCAAAAGAAGCTCGTAATAACGGAGCCATTGTGATTTGCGAAACAAGGAGAGGGTATGGCAGCGCTTGTCTGGCGGCTTTGTCCATCTTGAAAAAAAATCCACCGGCCATCGTGGTTTTCACCGACGCCGACGGCTCGGACGACCCATCTCAGATGGAAGAACTGATCCGGCCCCTGCTTCTGGGGAAAAGCGATCTAACCGTCGCCAGCCGAGCCACGGGTATCGCCGAAAAGGGGTCCTTGACATCGGCTCAGCGCTTTGGAAACTGGCTGGCGACCCGCCTCATCCGCCTGTTCTGGCTGGCTCGGTTCACCGATCTTGGCCCTTACCGGGCCATCACCTGGCAAGCCCTAGACGATTTACACATGTCTGATCCTGATTTCGGCTGGACCGTGGAAATGCAGATCAAGGCCGCACGGCTGGGGTTGAAGGTGTCAGAAATACCTGCCAACTACCGGAAGCGACGGCTGGGTAAATCAAAGGTAGGCGGCTCGCTGTGCGGCAGCACTCTGGCCGGTGGCAAGATCCTCTGGTGGATCTTCTGGGAAAAACTGCGGGATCTTGTACCCGCCAAAACTTGAGATTAAAAATTTGATCATGAAACCATTTTTGATACTCCAATCCATCTTTTTTCTACTGCTCACCCTGATCATGACCGCAACCACATCGGCCTTCGGGGCCGACCTTGGCCTCATCAAACCTTCCACCCTGACACAAGATAACACATGGATCATTCTCGACTGCCGGCCGGAAAAAAACTACGATCAAGGCCATCTGCCAGGAGCTCTCCCCTTTTCATGGGAGAAGCTGACAGCCACGGACAAAGATGGCGTTAAATACCGCATTACGCCCCCCAATGAACTGGCTGCCATACTTGGCAACATGGGTATCAGTGAAAAATCCAAGATTGTTTTCTATGGCGACACGGATAGCAGCTGGGGTGGGGAAGGCTGGGGAGCCTGGGTATTTACTTGGCTCGGTCACCAGGGACCGATAAGGATTCTAGAAGGCGGAATCCAGGCCTGGGCAAAAGTAGGCCTGCCCGTTGAAAAAAACAGGCCGAAAGAGGTCCAAGCCACGACCTACTTGGTCAGCCTGAAGCCGGAGGCGGATGTTACGGTACAACAACTTGTGGATCATGGTGATCAGTACACCCTCATTGATGTCCGTTCCACCCTGGAATGGCTCAGAGGCCATCTCCCAAACGCCATACATATCTCATGGGGAAAATTTTACCAGGGGGCGGATCGAGCCCCCCTTTCCAGGGTACAACTCCAAAAATTACTTGCCGACCATGGCGTCAACCTGAACAAGCCGGTGGTCTATTACTGCACCGGAGGAATCCGTTCCGGCTATACCTGGATGGCTCATGAACTCTCCGGCCTCGGCACGGCCATAAACTTTGAAGGCGGCACCGAGGCCTGGGACAAGCACCGTCCTTAACTTGACAGACTACGATGAAAACAAAACAAACCTGCCCGGTTATTGCAGACCCCGATAATGTCTCACCCCTGTCCGAACATCTCGTCTGGATGGTAGAAAAATGCACCGCCTGCGGGATTTGTCAAAAAGAATGCGCCTTTCTAAGAAAATACGGCCAGCCCAAGGAAATAGCCCAGTCCTATGATCCTAACCTGGACAGCGGCATGGCCTTTGAATGCAGCCTGTGCAAGCTGTGTACCGAGGTCTGCCCTTTCAAGCTCGATCCCGCCGCCATGTTCCTGGAGATGCGGCGGGATGCTGTGCGACAGGGCAAGGGAGATTTCCCCCAACACCGGGCAATCCGCAATTACGAAAAACAGGGTTTTTCTTCCCTTTTCAGTTATTACGGGCTGCCCCATGGTTGCGATACCGTCTTCTTCCCCGGCTGCGGCTTGCCCGGCACCCGGCCTGACAAGGTCATCAAACTCTTCACCCATCTTCAAAAAAGCATCCCCGCGTTGGGGATCGTTCTAGACTGCTGCACCAAGCCATCCCATGATCTTGGTGACCAGATTTTTTTCAAGACCATGTTTTTCGAGCTGAAAAATTATCTGCTGGAGAAAGGAGTGACAAAGATCATTGTCGCCTGCCCAAACTGCTACAAGGTCTTCAGGCAATACGGCGGGGAACTCACAGTGACCACTGCCTACGAGGCGCTCCTCCAGACGGATTTACCGGCAACCGGGCTGATCAGCGGAACCGTGACCGTGCATGACCCCTGCGCCATCCGCTTTGAGGAATCCATCCATGACGCAGCCCGCGATCTGCTGTCCAGGAAAGGATTGCAAGTGGAAGAGATGAAACATCATCGCCGGCAGACCATCTGCTGCGGGGAAGGAGGCTCGGTGGGTTTTCTGGCCCCGGAGCTGTCGCAAGAATGGAGCGGAATCAGAAAAATTGAGGCTGATGGCCGAACAACTCTGACCTATTGCTCCGGTTGCGCCAATTATCTCAATCCCGTCACCCCGACCTTTCATCTTCTCGATCTGTTTTTTGAGCCGGAGGCCACCATAACCGGAAAGGCGAAGGTTTCCCGATCACCATTTACCTACCTGAACCGGCTGAAACTCAAACGATATTTTCGCAAGCACCTGGACCCGGCCATCAGCCGCGAACGACCAAAAAACCTGGACACCCGCCCATCCAAGGGAAGCCTGCTGAAACGAATAGCGATTATCATCCTGCTTATCGGCGCCATCATTGGGGCGCGGGCTGCGAATCTTGAGCAGTATCTTGATCAGGACAAGCTCCGACAGCTGATCCAGGGATATGGCGCACTCGGCCCCCTGGTCTTTATGGGCCTCTACGCCATTACCCCCTGCCTCTTTCTGCCCGGCCTGCCCTTCACCATCGCCGCCGGTATCCTCTTCGGGCCGTTCTGGGGAGTGGTCTACGCCATCTGCGGCGCCACCATGGGAGCAACGCTGGCCTTTCTCCTCGGACGCTACGCGGGGCGGGACTGGGTCAAGCAGAAACTGAGCGGGCCGAGGTGGAAACAACTTGATCAGGAGGTGGAAAAGCATGGCTGGAAGGTCGTGGCCTTTACCCGCCTGATTCCCCTGTTCCCCTATAATCTGCTCAACTTTGCCTTCGGCCTCACCGGCGTCAAGCTTCTTCACTACATCGTCGCCAGCTTTATCTTTATGCTGCCGGCCTGTATCGCCTATATCCTGCTCTCAAGCTCCCTCCTCGAAGCCCTCAAAGGCAGGATCTCCCCCGCCTTTATCGTCGGCCTGCTCGCCGTGATCATGGTGTCTTCGATCCCCTTTTTCTACAACCGGTACAAGAAGAAAAAGGACAATAAAAGCTAACGATCTGAGAAAAATTAAAACTTGACTCATCTTACGATAAGGCATAGCCTCACCCATGGGTATTTTTTGCAGATTATTTTTACCCTGCCTGTTTTTGTCAATGTTTGTAAATCGGTGCGGCTTATTAATTGAAGCGGTATCAAGAGTTGATACTGAGAACTAACAACATGAAGCAAGGAGAGATTTATGGAATTTAGCAAAGAAAATGTAGTTGAAGCTTACAGGCATGTGATGATTGTTTTCTGTTTATTCTTCATCACTGGCTGTGCTGCTTCCGGGCCAAAGAAACTAATTACAGAACTCTATGAACCAATGTATCAACCAGGTTTTAACTATACGCCTAAACAGGAGCAGAAATCACCTGCTGGATACACTGTTGGCATAATAAACATGAAGTTTGACTATGAGTCAATACCTGCTAAATCATGGGAATTGCGAACTGATCTTGAAAAACAATATACAAAGAATTTCATCCAGTCTTATTCCTCTAGTCTGGAAAAAACTTTAATGTCTAAAGGAATTACTGTCAGCGGACCATTCGACTCCTATGAGGACATGACATATCCTGAAAGATCAAGATGTGATTTCTTGGTGCAACCCATTGTTAAGATTGTGTTGCACTCCCAGTTTTCTAACGTTCAAGATATTCCTGAATATTCTGGTCCAAAAGGGCAAGGATTTATTTACAAAAAAGCTACCTATGACCTAACTGCAACCGCAGAAATGGAGTACGTGATTTATGACCCTTTGACAAAAGAAAAACTTGAACGGCACAAAATCACTTCCGATCCTATAACAAAATCTACAAATTTGTTGGCTATAAAGCACATACAGAAAGACAGTAAAGGAGATATAATCAAAGAAAGTTGGGTTAATCTTAGTGATGACCCTGACCATAAGGACGAGCATAATGGTGACATCATATATGGAAAGATTATAGACGATTTGTTTGGCAAATATATGAGCAAAGTGGATGGCCTCATCTCTGTTGAGGAGTTTAACCATCTTAAAAAATACAAGAATGAACTAAAAGAAAAGAAAGTATATTAAAACATATCCGGCCGCTGCTCATTGTGACATCAAGGGGCTAGGCCTACAGGGGGCAAGAACGACAGCGGACGAACAAAGAAACTCTATAGTTAATGTTGACTCCCATCCGCAACAAGAAAAGGTTCAGAAGGAAATCCTTCTGAACCTTTTCTTGTCCAAAGCATCTGGCTTAGAGGAAATTGCCATCAAAGCCAGCAGTCCAAATAAAAATGGGGCAGATTTAAATTAATTTTAATTTTATTCTGCCCCATTTTGTTAGGGGGGTTACGTTCCCTTTTTTCCGGTCCCTTGTCGTTGACAAACTGCATCCTGCAGGATACAGTTAAGGCATGAAATATGAATTACTCAGCACTCCTGATTTCAATAGATGGCTCAAGAGACTGAAGGATGGATCAGTCCGGCAAAAGGTTCTTGCCCGCCTCGCTCGTCTTGAAAATGGCAACTTTGGCGATTACAAACAGCTAATATATAAGGGGTCAGAGAAAATTTAAATAAAAGTAAAAGGGGTCGAAATGTAAAAGGGGTCGGAACAAATTTAAATTTTGTGCAAATTATGAACCACAAAAAAGAGGTGGATTGCCGTTTGGCAATCCACCTCTTTTTTGTTTTACCATCAATATTTAAAATATTTTTGGCTCCCCGGCCTCCAGCAAGGTTGAACCTTGGGAAGACGGGAAGTCACGTTGTGGGACACTGCAGGGTAGGACTGTCAACCGGCAGCCAGCGGCCGGTTGACAAAGGATGGTCCTGGTTTTCAGTTAGGGACGAATGATTGGGCAGTCACATGTCGCATCGTCAATATTGAGCAGCAGGAATTTGGCGTCGTAGCCACGCTTCATCAATTCCTGGTAAGCCAGATCGGCTCGCGCTCCGGTTGAGCAGTGAACGTAGATCTTTTTATCCTTCGGCAGTTCACCGATGCGGCTGGAGAGCTCATCGAGAGGGATATTAATCGTATTCTTGAAGGAACCGAGCTCGGCAATCTCTTCTTTTGAACGGGCGTCAACAATGATTACGTTCGGAACTTTCCCTTCGGTGGCCTTTTTAAACTCATCGACAGTGATTTCACCTTTACCGATTTTGCGTACCCATTTTATTTCATTGGAGGCAATAGATCCTTTCTCAATAGCGCGACCACTGGCTACCCAGCTTTGATAATTCCCTTGAACCAACGACACAAATTTAAAGCCATCTTTCTTCAAATCTTTAAGAGCGTTGGCAGCCTCATCATCTTTATCACTATAGAGGACCACCGGGGCATTTCGAGGGATGTCATTAACTCTGCCGGCTAATTTTTCATACGGAACAGACACAGAGCGGGGAATACGACCCTGTATGGCCTTGCTGCTGGAACGCAGGTCGATAAGAACGATATTACCGGTGGTGATATAATCATTGGAGGCATACAGTTTATATCCAGCTTTGCTCCAGGCAGGTTCACCCTCGAGGTAGACTTTCACGTTGGTATAGCCAAGTTTTTTGGTAAGCTCCGCGTTACTTGTGGACAAACCGCAGGTCACCCCCCCACAGTAATAAATGATGAGAGCATTTTTATCCGGCGGCAATATATTCGCCTCCTGCTCTTTCAATTTTTCCACCGTAATTGATACTGCTCCCGGCAAATGCGCCTGGTTATACCGGCTCTCCGGACGGGCATCGGCCAAAACCATGTATACGCGGCTATCAACTAGGCCTTTGAGTTCCTCGGTTTTGATTTCAGAAACGCCAGCTGGCAGTTTGGCAAGTTTCGGCTTGATATCGACAGCTATCTTGTCCTCACCTACAACTTCATAGGTGATAATGGAGGCCTCATCTTTATTTGCAAACTGCAGACCTGTGGT
This sequence comes from Desulfobulbaceae bacterium, assembly GCA_009773475.1. Taxonomy (GTDB): domain Bacteria; phylum Desulfobacterota; class Desulfobulbia; order Desulfobulbales; family Desulfocapsaceae; genus UBA2270. The sequence continues at coordinate 23,624 of WSXV01000014.1, forward strand.
TTTGTCGTTAAATTTCACCATGAAGGTCTCAGCTTTCCCCTCTGGTCCGACCGCTATGGAGATGGTCTTGGCCTTTTCAGATTTTCCGACGACTTTTCCTTGATAGACATTTTCAGCCTTTTTTGCTTCAACCACGGGGGCTTTGGCATCAACCACGGGGTCAGGAGCAGCACCGGTTTTTGCCCCATCCTGGGCGCAACCAGTAAAGGCAAAAGTTGCCAAAAGACACAAAAACAAGTTCTTACTTACTGTTTTTACCACGGCGTTCTCCTTTTCTTAGATGGATTATTGTGATCTCCCCGACACAATTATGAAGGGAAGCTTGCTATAAAATTAATAATTTATTAATACCAAAAGACTTAATAAAAATCAATGAACTTATGAATAATATTATCAGCAATAATGATATATAGGCGGGAAGAAAAACAAGAAGAGAGATAGCCGGAGCTTACAGTTCTTTTGAAAAAATGCTAACTCACTGTCATCTTTTGCTAAAGAAGAAAACCAACAAGGAGACGGACTGAAGCCACCGAAGCTTAAGCCTACCGGAAGAATGTCCCTATCCCAGCCAGACACCTGCTTTTTCACAATAAAAGGGTCAGCACAATAAAAGGGTCAGAATAAATTTATTTTTTTTGAAAATTAATCTTACGCTGACACCTTTTATTCCAAGTAAGAACCAACGGAAAAACAATACACTTCCTTGATTGAGATTTCAATTCCACACCCGCAAAAGTAAAAAGGTTCAGAAGGAAATCCTCCTGAACCTTTATTGTTCAAAGCATCCGGGGTTCAAGGGAATTCCCCTGAATGCCGGCAACCTAAAGCACCTCTCAAAGAGACAGTCTTCTCATAGAGATCTATTTTTTCTCCTTGCTCTTCCCTTTCTCTTTTTTCGACTCTGAATCTTTATCGTGAGCCGTCAAAGGACAATTAGAACAATGAACGCCTTTTTTTTTATATTTATTACAGCATTTTTTTTTGATCTTTTTTACTTCACCCATGGACAGACCTCATGCCTATTTTTTTTCCGGGGCAGGGGCTGAGACCGGAGCTGGAGCGGCTGGCTCCTTCTCTACACCTACAAGTTCCACATCAAACAGAAGAACTGAATTAGGCTCAATGACCGGTGGCGCTCCCTGCTCGCCATAGGCAAGGGAAGAAGGAATTGCCAGTTTATACTGGGAACCGACATCCATCAGCTTCAAGGCCTCACTCCAGCCAGGGATTACCTGATCCACACCAAAAACAGCAGGCTCACCACGTTTCCGGGAATCATCAAAGACCGTCCCATCAACAAAAGTTCCGGTATAATGCACCTTGACCTGATCTCCGTCCTTGGCCTTTTCACCATTCCCTTTTTTCACCACCTCATACTGCAGGCCACTCTTGGTAACCTCAACCCCTTTTTTATCCTTATTCTTGGTGAGATAGTCATCACCGGCCTTTTTATTCTTTTCCTGCATCTCTTTTATCTGAGCAGCCTGCTTGGCCTGCATCTTGGCCGCGAACTCTTTTTGTACCGTGGCCACTTCTTCAGGGGTCAAAAGCTGTTTATTCCCCTTAAAGGAATCGGTAACCCCAAGGATTAAGCGATCATAATCAATATCGTCCTTCATTCCTTTGAAATAGGTGCCGACATCAAGACCCATGCTGTAACTGAGTTTGTCCTTAAAGGTTTTCAGCTCGACTGCGGACTTTGCCTTCTCCGCCACAGGCTTTGTCTTTTCTTCCGGAGACGTTACCTTCTCCGCCGCAAACCCTAAGGCCGGTATTAACAACAGGGCCGTCATGGAAAATACCATCAATCTTTTCATCATCTTCTCCTTTTATAAAGTTTATCTCTACAACACAATTTAACCAGGTAACAAAAATACTTATAAGCACTTCATACTGCAAATAACATTCTTTTGCAAAAAGGATCTGGCCGCCAGTAGAAGGGGCTGAAGCTCTATAAAACCACCAGAGTGATGCCGGGATTTCCTTTATTTAAATGAACGTTATCTGCAAGCAAAGGAAAGCGGCGCAACAGATCACGGGTCGGGCCGGATCTCTGCCTGAAATCTTCCCCGGCAATAAAGGTATTAATCTCACCCTTGCCTTTAAGATACTCCAGGACCTTTCTGCACTCCACTTTGATGGCGCCCCCCTTGCCGCTTGATCCGTACCCGTGGATAATGGTGAGGACACGCAGATTCTGACGCCGACCATTTGCAAGCTCCAAGGTCAATTTCCGAAGAGCTGCTTCAACAAAGGGCCGACCCGTTTCCAAGTTCACCACCTTGTGCAAAATACCAGCCGCAGGGCCGGGCGGTTTCAATCCAGCCCGATCCCTGGATGGTTGAGACGCGGCCGCAGGATGCTGAAAATCCTGACACTTTTCTGATGAAGAAGCGGGAAGGACACCAGCCCCCGAAGCCAACTCCTGCTCTTCTTCGCAGTAAGGACAGATTTTCAGCTCCTGATTGATATTATTGCCGCAAACCTGACAGGGAACCATCTCACAAACCACTTCTTCGCCTACATCCTTCGCACTGTGATCACCGAGTCAAGCTGCCGCAAATGCTGCTGCAACAGCTGCAGATGCTCAAGATCAGCGATCTCCAGGGTGATCTGCAGCTCAACGGTACCGGCTGGAGTGATTCGCGTCGGGAGACCAAGAATGTTGGCATCATGAGCACTAATGGCGGCGCTGATGGTGGCCACAATGCCGCGCCGATTTTCAGTGGTCACCAGGATCTCGACCTGATGCTGAGCACTCTGAGTGCCGGACCAGGAGACGGATATCCATCGTTTGTGATCAGTCGCCAGCAGAAGCTCGCAACTTGCCTTATGCACCGCAATTCCCTGCCCGGTGGTAATAAAACCAATAATGGGATCTCCCGGCACCGGATGACAGCACTGGCTTATCTTCACCAGCATATTATCAATGCCGTCAATGGTGATGCCGGAGTCCCCGCCATGCGCCCCGAACTTCTGCTGGCTGACCATCTGGGTGGCAATTTCTTGCGGAGTCAGTTCATCGGGCAGAGTCTTCTCCTCCCGATATTCCGGAGGCTGAAGAGCCTTGACCAGGACCTGCACCGTCACCGCTCCGGTTCCCACCTTTGCCAGCATTTCATCCAGAGAGTTGCAACGCAGCTCCTTCAAAAGCACCTTGACATGACCCGTCTTGACCATCTTTTTCAGGGTCGTCTCGTAGCGCCTCAGTTCACGCTCACAGATTTCCCGACCAAGTTGCAAGGCGTGCTCTCTCTCTTCCCGACGCAACCAGGAGCGAATCCTCACCCGGGCCCGGCTGGTCTTGACCAGATCCAGCCAACCCCGCCGCGGACGCTGGGTCTTGGCAGTAATAATCTCTACAATGTCGCCATTCTTTATCTCATATTTCAATGGCACAAGGCGATCATTTACCTTGGCCCCCACACAATGGTCCCCTACTTCGGTGTGAATGGCGTAGGCAAAGTCAATGGGACAACTCCCTAAGGGGAATTCTTTGACCGCCCCACCCGGAGTCAGGGCATAGACCTCAGGGGTCATGAGTTCAGCCCGGACATTCTCCAGGAACTCCCGAGGATCTTCCACCTCCTGGAGAGAACTCACCAGTTTTTTTAATTCCCGGAAGAGCTTGACATCGTTGCTCCCTATCTTCTGTCCTTCCTTATAGGCCCAGTGCGCTGCAACCCCCTCCTGGGCAATGCGGTCCATCTTGTCGGTGCGGATCTGAATCTCGATAAAATTATTCTCAGGGCCAACAACCGTGGTGTGCATCGACTGATAGTTATTCGCCTTGGGAGCAGAGATAAAGTCTTTGATCCGCCCCGGAACCGGCTTCCAGTTTTCATGGACCACGCCTAAGGCTGAGTAGCACTCCTCCACCGAATGCACGATGATGCGGAAGGCCACCTTGTCATACACCCGCTCAAAGGGAATATTCTGGGCAACGAGCTTTTTATAGATGGAATAGATATGCTTGGGACGCCCGATGATCCGCAGCGGGAAGATATTATTGTCGGCCAGTTTATCCTGCAGGATCGTCAGCACATCATCCACGTACTTCTGTCTTTCGGCAAAGGAATTCTCAAGCTTGGTGCTTAACTCAAGATACGCCTCAGGGTAAAGATAACGGAAGGATAAATCCTCCAGTTCACGCTTTAACCATTCAATTCCCAGCCTGCTGGCCAGAGGCGCATAAAGATCCATGGTCTCGCGCGCCGTCTCCAGACGATACTTGCTCTCTGTGGAATCGAGGACACACATATCCTGAAGACGATCGGCAAGCTTAACCAGAAGCACCCGGATATCAGCAGCAATGGCCAGAAGCATTCTGCGGACGCTCTCTGCCTGATTCGCCAATTGGCTGTTATAACGGATACTGGTTATCCGGCTGCACCCGGCAACAATCTCAGCCACACCCTTGCCAAATTCCTTGGTCAGTTGTTCAACGGTTACCCCTTCCTTGAGCACCCCATGCAGCAATCCGGAAAGAACCGTGTCCAAATCAAGATTCATGGCGGCAAGGGTGGATGCCACCTCAAGGACATGCTCCTGATAGGGAATACCTGAGAAGTGTTTTTTGCCGGCGTGCACCTTGGTGACAAAATCCCAGGCCTTGTCAATGGGGTCCAGATCGACATCCTGGAGATAGCCCTTGGCAATGGTCTTCAGAGCGACGATATTTTGGAGAAAGAGGGTCATGGCGTGTTCCCTTACTCCAGATCTTTACTGCCCATCTCGGCAATCTGGCCCAGCAGATACCCGGCAGCCTGATCAGGGGGAAGCTCCACCGTCAATCCATCACGACGATGGCGGATCTCAATCACGCCGTCTTTACTCAGACGCGTCCCCACCGTCACCCGAAAGGGGATCCCCAGCAGATCGGCATCCTTAAATTTCGAGCCAGGCCTTTCATCACGATCATCAAGAAGCACGTCCACTCCCTGCGCCTGCAACTGGTTATAAAGGGACTCCGCCGCCGCCGTTATCTGCGCATCCTTCAGCCCAAGATTAAGCAGGATCACCTGCACCGGGGCAATGGCCAGGGGAAAGATAATCCCGTTCTCGTCATGATTCTGTTCGATGGCAGCAGCCACAATCCGGCTCACACCTATCCCATAACAGCCCATGATCATCGGTTTTTCCTGACCATCATGATCCTGAAACACCGCCCGCATCGCCTCGGAATAGACCGTGCCCAACTTGAAGATATGCCCCACCTCAATCCCTTCAATCTGACCAAGCGTGCCGCCGCAGCGCGGACAAGGGTCATCGTCGGCAATCTGGCGCAGATCGCCGATGGCGTCCGCCTCAAAATCACGGCCCATATTTACATTCTGCAGATGATAGTTTTTTTCACCACCACCCACCACACAGTTGCGCATGGCCTCGACTTCCCAGTCGGCCACGACCTTAACCTTCCTGGCAGAGAGACCAATGGGCCCAAGATAACCGGTGGGAACTCCGGTAAGATCAAAGACCTCCTGATCTTCCGCGAGAACCACATCAGATGCCCCCAGAAGATTCTTGAGTTTCACCTCCTGCACCTCGCGATCACCCCGCACCAGAACTGCCACGGCCTGCCCCTGCTGCTCTCCACCGGTCACCTTATAGATCAGGGTCTTAACCAGCCTTTCCGGGCCAATCCCCAAAAATTCACAGACCGCTGTAACCTTGCGCTTCCCGGGAGTCTCAACCTTTCCAAGCTCAGCCATGGGCTCCGGATCTTCCACAGGACGGGCCTTGATTGCCGCCTTCTCAACATTGGCGGCATAGTCGCAATCCTGGCAGACGGCCAGAGTATCCTCTCCGGTTCTGGCAAGCACCATGAACTCGTGCGAGAAACTACCGCCAATGCTGCCGCTGTCGGCCTCGACAGCCCGAAACTGCAATCCGCAACGGGCAAAGATGCGCTGATAGGCCTCATACATCTTCTGATAGGCGACGTTGGCACAGGCATCATCGACATCAAAGGAGTAGGCATCTTTCATGATGAACTCCCGGCCCCGCATGAGCCCGAAGCGAGGTCGAATTTCATCCCTGAATTTACTCTGGATCTGATAGAGGTTGAGGGGAAGCTGGCGATACGAGCGCACCTCGCCCCGTACCAGATCGGTAATCACCTCTTCATGGGTCGGCCCCAGGCAGGATTCGCGGTTATGCCGATCCTTGAAGCGAAGCAATTCCGGGCCATACTTCTCATAGCGTCCAGTCTCCCGCCATAAATCCGCAGGCTGCACCATGGGCATCAACAGTTCCTGGGCGCCGGCACGATTCATCTCCTCACGGACAATCCGCTCCACCTTGCGGATGGCGGCGAGCCCAAAGGGAAGATAGGTATAAACACCGGCGGTCAGTTTACGAATATACCCGGCACGCAGCATCAATCGATGGCTGACCACCTCGGCTTCCGCCGGGGTTTCCTTCAATGTTGGGACAAAAGCTTGAGAATAACGCATGGAATTTTCCAACCCTTTAAACGTATAAAATAGTGGAAGTGGAAGAATAAGAAGGGGAGCCCTGCTTACTTTGCAGCAAGCGCTCCCATCTCTTCTTCTATCTGTTTCAACTCCTGGAGAAAGACCGCAAGCAGCTCCTCCTCCTTGACCTTTTTATAAAGCTGCCCTTTCTTGAAAATGATCCCCACCCCGTTCCCGCCGGCAACACCGATATCCGCCTCTTTCGCCTCACCAGGTCCATTAACTACGCAACCCATGACTGCCACCTTGATGGGCGCCTTCATGGTCTGCACATACCGCTCCACCGCCTCTGCCAGGGTGAAAAGATCAATCTGGGTACGACCGCAAGTGGGGCAGGAAATAAGCTCCGGGCCACGTTCACGAATCTTGAGGGAACGCAGAAGTTCAAAGCCGACACGAACCTCTTCCACCGGATCACGGGTCAAAGAAATTCTGAAGGTGTCGCCAATTCCCTGATGGAGCAGGATGCCGAGGGCAACACTGGACTTGACGGTCCCGGCAATCAGGCCGCCGGCTTCAGTGACCCCGAGGTGGAGCGGGTACTCCGTTTTCCGGGCCAGGGCCTGATAGCCGCTCACCGTGGTCAGGGTATCCGAAGACTTGATGGAGATTTTCATCTCATAAAAGCCCAGTTCCTCGAGCAGCCGGACATTGCGCAGGGCGCTTTCAATAAGGGCTGCAGGGTTTTCGGGGCTTGGATACCCATGAATCTTGAGCAGATCCTTTTCAATGGAGCCGCTGTTGACCCCCACCCGGATTGGCACCCCATGGGCCTTGGCGGCATCCACAACACGAGCAAGCTTGGCGGCGCCGCCCAGATTGCCGGGATTAATCCGGATGGACTGGGCACCATGTTCCATGGCAGCCACGGCCAGACGATGATCGAAATGAATATCAGCGATGAGCGGAATGGAGATGGCCGCACGGATTTTAGAAATGGCGGCAGCCGCCTCAAGATCAAGGACGGCAACCCGAATCAGCTCGCAGCCAGCCTGCTCCAGACGGTGAATCTGGGCGACGGTGGCAGCAACATCCCTGGTATCGGTGTTTGTCATTGACTGCACCGTAATGGGACTGCCGCCACCCACCGGGACGTCTCCGATTGTTATTTTCCGAGTCTGCTGCCGTACAATCATATCAGTTTTCCCTGTATCTACATGCCCTTAGACCAAACAAACAGTGAAACATTGTTACTCACTCAATCAAGATTCGACAGAGGACTTGTCGCATTGTCCTCTGCCGCACCCCCACAAAACGAAATATCCTACCCCTGTTCTGTCGCAACTCCCAAACTCAACTCCGCATCGGAAGCCCGTACATACAAAGGAACGGCCGCAGCAAGATCGAGGCACTGATTTTTTAACAGCATTTCCCCGGCCAACAAGCCAAGGGCGCTGGCACAGGGATAATGAAGGGGAATGGGTGCACTGGCGAACCATTCAGCAAGGGCCTCACGCCAGAGTTCACCATAGGCCATGACCGCGTCCCCCACAAACACCACCGGTTGAGATATTTCAGCAGCCAACTGCTGTGGACTGAGCACTCGAATCGCCCCGGCCCGTCGGGGAATTCCATCAATGTCATGTCGATAAAAACAGGCATAAACCTCTTTTTTGCGGGCATCGAGGACGGCACAGATCAATCGTTCACCCGGACAGTTCAGGGCCAAGGCATCAAGGGTGGACACTCCCAACAGAGGCTTACCAGTGGCCATGGCCAAGCCCTTCACCGTCGCCATGCCAATCCTGAGTCCGGTAAAACTGCCCGGCCCCACACTGACGGCCAGGCCTTGCACCGCTTGCCAGGAGGTTCCGGTTTCAGCCATCAGCCAATCAATGGCGCCCAGAAGACGACGGGAGTGGGTCACGCTGCTGTTTAACGACAGAGAGGCGATCACCTGTCCACCTGCCATAGCGCCTGCAGCCCCAAGGGTCAGGGCCACTGAGCTGCAATTGCTGGCGGTATCAATGGCCAGGACCAAGGGTAAGTCACTGCTCATTTGCTAAAGATACGAACCAGGTCGTTATAGAAGACGAAAAGCATGAGTGAACCAAGCAGGGCCATGCCAATCTGCTGGGCAACAATCTGGATCCGCTCGGATAAGGGCTTGCGCCGCACCGCTTCAACGCCCAGAAACATGAGATGCCCGCCATCCAGGACAGGTACGGGCAAAAGATTGAGAATCCCTAAATTAACACTGAGCAGGCCCATGAAAAATACCAGGTGCACCCAACCCGCTGCCATCTGCTGTCCTGCAAGCTGGGCAATCAGGATGGGGCCTCCAAGCTCAGACATGGGCACCACCCGCTGGATAAGCTTCACAAAACCCATCACGGTCAGCGAGATGTACATCCAGGTTTGGGCAAATCCGGCCTCAATCGCCTTGATCATCCCCACCCTTTCGTACACCAGGGCTTCGTCTTTGACCACTCCGATCATGTAGCGTTTTTCCACCTCTTCACCAAAGACATTTTTTACAGCGTCAATGGCTGGAGTGACAACAATACTGATCTGTTCGTTCCCCCGTTTGATCTGCATGGTCAACGATTGCCCGCCACTTCCCTTGACACTGTTCAGGACATCCAACCACTGAGTCACAGGATGCCCGTTAATCTGTTCAATGGTATCCTTGGCCAAAAGCCCTGCCTCTGCCGCCGGGGACTTCTCACTCACCTGACCAATGGTGGTTGTCTCCTGGGAGTTGGGAACACCAATGGCAATGAAAAGACCACAAAACAACACAAGGGCGAACAGCAGATTAAAGATGGGCCCGGCCAGGACAATAAAAAACCGCTGCCATACGGACTTGTGGGCAAAAGACCCTTGCCTGTCTTCCACAGAGATATCCTGTTCGTCTGGATTTTCTCCATACATCTTCACATATCCGCCCAAGGGGAAGGCGCTGATCAGGTATTCCGTATCGCCATAGGTTCTGCCGAAGACTTTCGGGCCAAATCCCAGAGAAAACTTGAGTACCTTGACCTTAAACAACTTGGCAAAAAGAAAATGACCCAACTCATGGACAAAAATAAGCAGGCCAAGGACAATAATAAAAGAAACCACAGTATTCATATCAGGAAAATTTCCTCCAGGGAATGTGAACGAATCGTATCAGCCAAATGGTGAATGTTGTAGATATGCAGTCAGATGAGAGAGCGCTGAATGCATCATTTGTTAAGTGTTAAGCATTAATAAGAAATACTAAAGGAAATTTCCACGTCATTGTAGTTGAAGCGTAACTGACCGAAAAAAACCCGTACAAAAACTATCCTGCCGTTATTCAAAAAAAATATTCAGACAAATTGTTCAAAAAAAGCAAGAATGCGCAGCAGATAAGAGAGGAAGCACAGATAATTCCGCTACAGTGACCCCATCTAGGCCTTGGTCGCGATAATCCGTTCTGCCTCTGATCTGGCCATGGCATCCGCCGCCAGGATATCATCCAACGAATCTTCACTGCCATCCACCACCGTCTCCACCACCTGGGTCACGGTTTCGACAATCCCTGGAAATGAAAGACGACCAGCAAGAAAGGCCTCCACCGCCACCTCATTGGCAGCATTTAAGACCGCAGGAACGACGCCCCCTTGGCGCAAGGCCTCAAAGGCCAGTGCCAAGGCGGGAAAACGTGCATAATCAGGTTCTAAGAATTGTAGATTTGCACATTGGGAAAGCTGTAGCGGCTTTAGCGCCAGAGGGAGGCGGTGGGGATAGGAAAGGGCATAGGCGATGGGAATGCGCATATCGGGAATCCCGAGTTGGGCCACCACCGCACCATCCTGAAACTCCACCAGGGAATGGACAATGGATTGTGGATGAACGACCACCTCAATGGAGTCCACCGGGACATCAAAAAGCCATCTCGCCTCAATAACCTCAAGCCCCTTATTCATAAGGGTTGCCGAATCAATGGAGATCTTTCTGCCCATGCTCCAGTTGGGATGCGCCAGGGCCTGCTCACAGGTCACAAATTGCAGTTCCTCAGCTTTTTTTGCTAAAAACGGGCCGCCGGAAGCAGTAAGAATAATCTTGGCCACATCTTCTTTACGCCCGGCCTCCAATGCCTGGAAAATGGCACTATGCTCCGAGTCCACCGGCAACAGTTGAATTCCTTTACGCCTGGCCGCAGCCATCACCAGCTTGCCGGCCATAACCAGGGTTTCCTTATTGGCAAGCCCAATATCCTTCCCCGCCTCAATGGCCGCCATGGTCGGCAATAATCCGGCCGCTCCAACAATGGCAGAAACAGTCAAGTCTGCGCCGTTAAGGGCCGCCACTTGCACATTGCCCTCTGTTCCCCAGACAATTCTGTTATGCAAGCATTGTGGCAGCAGGGCTTTGAGTTGAATCACACAGGATTCATCCAGCACAGAGATAAGCTCTGGAGAGAATTCTAAGACTTGCCTGCTCAACAGCTCTACATTTCTACCGGCGGCAAGCCCGGCGATGGCGTAATGATCAGGAAACATCCTGATAACATCAAGCACCCCCCTGCCAATGGAGCCAGTGGAACCAAGAAGAGAAATCTTTTTCATAGGGAGATCACCGATACATGCTGAACCCAGACCAAAAGATAATAGAGAACAGGAACGGCAAAAAGCAGTGAGTCAATCCGATCAAGAACCCCGCCATGCCCTCTCAATATCGTCCCGGAGTCCTTGGTTCCAGTAGCTCTCTTAATCATGGACTCAGTAAGATCCCCGATTATCCCCACACCGGTCAGCAAAACAGCCGCAGGGATTAGAAACCATAAACTGAATTGAACCTTCAGAAGAAAGGCCATCAAAACCGCCCCGGCAACCCCCGCAATCATCCCTCCAATCGCCCCTTCAATGGTTTTGTTGGGACTTACCAAGGGACAGAGTTTATGTTTCCCAAAGCGTCGGCCACAGTAATAGGCCCCGGAATCAGAACCTGCCGTGATTGCCGTCAAGACAAGCAGCCAACTGCTTCCCTCGGGCAGTCGATGGAGCAGCAGGAAATACGAACCAAGAAATCCGACATACATCACGCCAAAGAGAGCACGACTGAAGAGCAGGAGCGGATCATCAATCCGTTGATAGGAATAAATAATATAAAACGTGAGGAGAAGAAGCGACAGAAACAGGCCACCAGCGACTCCCTGGGAGGAGAAATAGCAGGCGCCTAATGCAGGAAACACTATAAGAATCTTCAGGAATGCGCGGGAGGTTATATCCTTTTCAGGAAAAGCCATTTTAATATATTCATGGCCACCAATGGCGATTACCGGAATGATAACCAGCAGAAACAGTAGAAACGAGCCATGAAGAAGGAGCAGCAGCCAACATAAGGCCAAAAGAAGACCAGGAATTACACGATTCATATTGTGCCTGAAGACACTAAACCAGAGAGACAGGTCAGTACTTTCATCCTTAAGTATGCCGGGCATCCGACGTAGTTTTTATTCATTTTGCAACTGGGCACTGACTTTGCCAAAACGGCGCTCTCGCTGCTGAAAATCGGCAATGGCATGAAGAAAAGCATCCGCACGAAAATCCGGCCACATAACGTCGGTAAAGTAAATTTCACTGTATGATGCCTGCCAAAGAAGAAAATTCGAAAGTCTGGCCTCACCACCTGTACGAATCAAGAGATCTGGATCAACCATTCCGGCAGTATCAAGATAACCGCTAACCAGCTCCTCGTCGATATCAGAAGTGCTGAGTGTCCCGCCCACGCAAGCCGATGCGATTTTTTTTATAACCTTGGTCAATTCTCCACGTGAGCCATAACTCAAAGCAAGATTGAGCTGAAGCTCAGTGTTCTGAGCTGTCTGCAACTTCGCATGATCCAAGACTTCACGCACTTCAACCGGAAGTTGTTCCAACTCTCCAATACAGGTAAATCGGATATTATTCTGCAACATCCTGGAAAGTTCTGCTTGGACATAACTCTTCAGAATAGACATCAATCCGCTCACCTCTGCAACCGGACGTTTCCAATTCTCTGAAGAGAAGGCATACAGAGTCAATATTTCAACGCCAATTTTACGGGCAGCTTCTACAACTTCCCGGACAGATTCAACACCAACTTTGTGGCCATGAAGACGTGGTTGATGACGACGTTGAGCCCATCGTCCATTCCCATCCATAATAATGGCCACATGACGAGGAATACGGGCAGAATCGATACAGGGGGTTTGGGACATAAGAATCAGAAGACCTTCAAATCAGGAAACAACATAGAGAAGAAGCATTCGATGAAGTATTAGAAGCACTCAAGCTCAAGCCCCCGAATCAGGCAAGAAGAGGTATAAAAGTCGAAAGTCTCAGCGTAAAATAAACGGGGAAGATATTTAGACCATTACACCAAGGCATTACACCTCCATCACTTCTTTCTCCTTGGCGAGTGCGATCGTATCAATCAACTTCATGGACATATCCGTCTTCTGTTGCGCCTCATCTTGAAGTCTGAAAAGATCATCCTCGGAAATCTCTTTATCTTTCTTCTGTTTTTTTAATACATCAATGGCGTCACGACGAATATTACGAACAGCTATCCGAATTTCTTCGGTAATTTTCTTGACATGTTTTACCAGATCCTTCCGACGCTCCTCAGTGAGTTGTGGAATGGAGAGGCGAATCATCTTTCCATCATTGGCAGGATTCAAACCCAGATCCGATTTAAGAATAGCTTTTTCAATAACAGGCAGCATTTGAGGATCCCAGGGAGTAATAACAATCATACGGCTCTCCGGGATGGTCATGGATCCCACTTGATTTAAGGGCATTGAACTCCCGTAAGCATTCACCGAGATCCCTTCAAGCAAAGCTAGAGAGGCCCGGCCAGTGCGTACCTTGGAGAGTTCATGCCGCAAGGCTTCAATACTCTTCTCGATCTTGTCAGCCATTTCCATCAATATCTCACTCATCAACTCATCTCCGCTTAGAGGATTTCAGTACAAAACATCCTCTATCATTCCTAATTCTTCATAAATATATTTGCCATTACCCACAACTAGTTATCTATATCGTGACCAAAGTCCCTATCTGTTCACCACATATGGCCCTTAAGATATTGCCTTTCTTATTCATGTTCAACACCAGAATAGGCTTTTTATCATCCCTGGCTAAGGCGATGCCAGCTGCATCCATAACGCGCAAACCTTTCTGCAACACCATATCGTATGTCAAACGATCAAATTTAACGGCATCAGGGGCACCGACAGGGTCTTTATCGTAAATGCCATCAACCTTGGTGGCCTTAATCACGATATCGGCATTAATTTCCAGAGCCCGAAGGACACCTGCTGAATCAGTCGTAAAATAGGGATTTCCAGTTCCACCAGCAAAAATAATCACCCGCCCCTTTTCAAGATGGCGAATGGCTCTGCGTCTGATATAAGACTCACAAACAGAAGGCATGGGAATAGCTGACATCACCCGGGTAATAACACCATTTCTTTCAAGGGCATCTTGAAGGGCAAGACTGTTAATCACCGTAGCCAACATTCCCATATTATCAGCGGTACTGCGATCCATTCCCCTACTAGCACCAGCCACACCCCTAAAAATATTGCCGGCTCCAATCACAATCCCAGGCTCAACTCCTAAGCTTACAAGCTCTTTAATTTCCTCCGCCACATAATTAATGACAGCCGTATTAATGCCAAAGGCATCATCACCCATAAGGGCCTCACCACTTAATTTCAGCAAAATTCTTTTATATTGTGTTTGCATAAAGAAATCCTTTGCATTCCGACAAATGCATAAAAGAAAATGAAAGTGAAGACTAAGATCGAGTAAAAGAGACTTAGAAACTTAACACCTATAACTGACAAAGAACTGTGGGTAAATAATTTAACAATGAAGAGACTATGGACTAAAGAATCTTATACTCCAACTTGAAAACGGGAGAAACGTCGAATAGAAACATTTTCTCCCATTTTCCCAATAAGCTCTGTCAGCATATCCTGAACACTTACTTCAGGGTTTTTTACAAATTTTTGCTCAAGCAGACAAATTTCAGAAAGGAAACGGTCAACCTTGCCAGCTACCATTTTTTCAACAATACTTTCTGGTTTTCCAGACTCAAGGGCCTGCTGAATATATATCTGACGTTCGCGCTCTACAATTTCTTCCGGCACATCACTTCTACTCAAAGATACTGGGCTTGCAGCAGCAATGTGCATCGCAACATCCCGAGCAAACTCTCGAAAGCCATCGGTTTTAGCAACAAAATCAGTTTCACAATTTAATTCGACCATAACGCCGAGCTTCCCACCGGCATGAATATATGTTTCGATGACTCCTTCACTCGTCGCTCTCCCAGCTCTTTTAGCGGCTACAGCAAGCCCCTTTTGTCGCAAAAAATCAATGGCCTTTTCCATGTCACCATCATTCTCACTCAAAGCTTTCTTGCAATCCATCATTCCAGCGCCGGTTTTATCACGCAGGTCTTTTACCATTTGACTAGTAATGTTCATTTTCAATCTCCCTCAACTATATTTCAAAATCATTATTCTGAGTCTTATTTATAGGATATAACCTTACAATTTATAAAGAGAACACAAGAAACATCCTGACAAAACAAAGGGGCAGTCAAAAGACAGCCCCTTTCTAAAACTAAAAAAATACGAGGCGTTCGAAAGGCTTAGTTTTCCACCTCAACAGAACCCTGATCCATTTCAGAGGCCACGTCTCCCATAGCTGCGGCTAGAGCCTCATCAGAGGCATGATCGCCATCTAATTTGGCCTGACCAGCGAGAACAGCTTCGGCAACAGAAGAAATAACCAACCGAAGAGAACGTAAAGAATCATCATTACCAGGAATCATGAAATCAATGCCATCAGGATCACAATTTGTATCAGCAAGTGCAACGACAGGAATGGATAATTTTTGAGCCTCACTTACCGCTATGGATTCCTTCTTAGGATCAATAATAAAAAGAACTGTCGGTAACTTTCTCATATTTTTAATACCGCCAACGTTCCGTTCCAACTTAATTCTTTCCTTTTCCATAAGCCCAATCTCTTTTTTAGGAAAGCGTTGAATAGAACCATCCTCTTGCATAGACTCTATTAATTTAAGCCGCTCTACACTGTTCTTAATTGTCTGAAAATTAGTCATCATTCCACCTAACCAACGATGATCCACATAATGCATATTGCATCGTTTGGCTTCTTCCGAAACAATCGCCTGAGCCTGTCTCTTAGTGCCAACGAAAAGCACAGAACCTCCGCGCGAAATCTCCTTGGTTAGAAAATCACACGCCGAATCGAACATACGTTTGGTTTTATCAAGGTTTATGATGTAGATTCCATTACGAGGCCCATAGATATATGGCTTCATTTTAGGATTCCAACGACGCGTTTGGTGGCCAAAGTGCAAACCGGCTTGAAGCATTTCTTTAACTGAAGCGAATGACATTTTTTTCTCCGTTTTCTGGTTTAACCTCCACCCCTATTTCATCACGATAAAGTTTGTAAAAAAAACTATACATGACACCAGTATTACAAGGAGTGTGTGATTTTTACAATCCAACAACTAATAATGAGTACATACGACATAAAAAAGGAATCTTATACCACTAAATACAATATCTTTCAACCTATCAATAGATTGTCAACAAAAAGAACTTAACGCTGCTGTAACGATGAGTTAGCACCTAGAAAAAATTTCAGCCACTCAAAACCAAACTGAAGCAAAGCCACATCATCAGACTCAATGTGTTTTTTTTGTTTTTTAGATATCTGAAACTGTTCAAAAATATGATTAAGAGCAACAAAAACTCTAAATTCATCCACATTATAACAAACCATGAAGGCAATTTGTTGCCGAGGGCCACCACTACCTTCACCTTTCCATGGATTTGTTAGAAAAATAGTGTCCAGCTCAGCCCAACGATCATTCTGAACATTGTAATCTTGAAGTTGCTGCTCCCGAATCCATTGCAAAGGTGTGTAGGAGGGTTTCTCATGGTGACCTAAACAATAAGTATGATGCGTCAAAAAATAATAATCAGGATGAGATCCACAATCCGAAGTTCTATCGACAGCTCTTTCGAGAGGATATGTCCGACACGCAGAGGGACGGTCAGCGTATACAGAACATCCAATTTCAGTTAAAAAAGGACAGGATCTTTCCGGGTTATCATTCAATTTGAGCATAACAGCGGGGAAATAAGGATGGCTCCCGGTACTAAGTCGTGTATAGCGCCGCATAAACAATTCAGAATTCAATCCAAGTCGGTTTTTCAACCGAATGATATCATAAGGAAAAAGAAACATGTCCACATTTTTACAACAAGACGTAAAACATTTCACCCCAGAATGACACGAAAAATGAAAAGTTTCTGCCCCTAAAGGAATCATACCATCAGGGAATTTATCATCATTTTGCATAGTTTTTTAATCTGAAATATCAACTAATTCGAAAGGATAAAAAAAAACTGACATGAATAAATCATGTCAGTTTAAAACTTATTACAAAAAATCACATTAAGTCTAATAATATTTTACATCTATCAAGATGTCTAATAATTAAAAAATTAATTATCAGCTTTAACCTCTACAACTTCCTGATAACCGACAAGTTCAAGAATAGCCATAGGGGCAGCATCTCCTCGACGAATGCCAGTTTGAACTATTCTGGTATAACCACCATTGCGATCAGTAAATTTCAAATGAATTACTTCAAAAAGTTTAGCCACGATATCTTTACTGCGAATATAACTCAGGGCTTGTCGTCGCGCATGCAAATCACCTTTTTTAGCAAGTGTGATCATTTTGTCTGCTATACGTCTAGCTTCCTTTGCTTTAGGTGTCGTTGTAACAATCCTTTCATGTTCAAAAAGTGAAGTTACCATATTTCTAAACATAGCGTCGCGATGAGAAGACGTTCGGCCTAGTTTTCTTCCTGCTTTTCGGTGTCTCATTAATTGGTCCTCAACTTTTGATGTTGATGGTAAAACAATAAAAAATAAAAAAAAGATTCAAATTCTAACTAATGAATAAAAAACTATTCATGCTCTTCATTCTTTTTAAGAATCTCAGGAGCAACCCAACTGTCAAACTTTTGTCCAAGGGTTAATCCTCGCTCAGAAAGTAAGGCCTTAATCTCATTTAGAGATTTACGACCAAAATTTTTGGTCTTCAACATTTCTTGATCAGTTTTTTGGCAAAGTTCACCAATAAAATTTATTTCTGCATTTTTTAAACAGTTTGCAGAACGAACAGATAATTCTAAATCATCAACAGGTTGATTCAAAAAAACGTTTTCAGTATCGGGAGTATCAATAACAACGGTATCAGGTTCAGCGCTTCCTTCATCGAAATTGATAAAAATAGTCATCTGCTCCTTAAGTATTTTAGCCGCATAAGCTAATGCACTTTCTGGCTTTACGCTACCATCAGTTTCAATCTCTATAGTTAATTTATCATAATCAGTTTGTTGGCCAACCCTAGCTTGAGAAACATTATACTGAATCAACTTAACAGGAGTAAAAATAGCGTCAATGGGAATTTGCCCAATGGTAAGATTCTCTTTAGACTGTTTTTCTGCAGGTTGATATCCTTTACCCCACTCAACGGTCAACTCAGCATGAAAACGTGAAGTACCTGTTAAGGTACAAAGAATCTGATCCCCATTCATGATATCTACAAACGAAGAACCCTTAATATCAGAAGCGGTAACTACACATGGACCAGTTTTATCAATTATTACAGTTTGTGAATCAGGTTTATTAAGCTTAAGTCGCACCTGTTTAAGATTCAAAATAATTTCGCTTACGTCTTCTACAACATCTTTCATTGCTGTAAATTCATGAAGCGCACCATCAATCTTTACAACAGTAATCGCTGCACCTTGGATTGATGACAGCAAAATACGTCGCAAGGAATTACCAATTGTTGCGGCAAAACCTCTTTCTAAAGGCTGACATATAAATTTACCGTAAGATTCAGAATATTTAGCCTTATCAACCTCTAATTTTTCAGGTTGAATTAACTGACGCCAATTACGATAAAATGGGATCTTTTCTTCAGCAGTTTGGGTCATATAAATCCTTCTCTGCGTATCTTTCTTCTTATAGAGAAATTCATTATAAAATAATGAACATAATCAGCGCAATATACTAAAAAAATTAATACAGATAACGTGACAAAAGTTATCTATATTAATTTTTAAAAATATTCTTACAAAAAAAGTTATAAATATATACCAATTATTTAGAATAAAGTTCTACAATCAGATGCTCTTGAATTGGCATTGTTAATTCATCTCGATTAGGAAGGGATCTAACAATTGCTTTATAGTTATCTTTATCAAGTTCTAACCAACTAGGGATTCCACGACGCGCAACAATCTCAAGATTATCATTAATAATTGAATTTTTGCGACTTTTTTCTCTCACTGTAATTTCATCACCAGCCTTAACAAGATAAGACGGGATATTAACTTTTTTTCCATTTACTAAAATATGACTATGTAAAACAAATTGCCTTGCTTGAGTCCGAGATGAGGACATTCCAATACGAAAAATTGTGTTATCCAACCGTCGTTCGAGATTAACTAATAAATTCTCACCCGTTACACCTTTTTGCTGATCAGCTTTATGAAAGCAAATTCGAAAATGCTTTTCAAGAACACCATACATGTTTTTTACTTTTTGCTTCTCGCGCAACTGAAGGGCATAATCAGAAACTTTTTTAAATCGAGCCTGGCCATGCTGACCGGGCCCAAAAGCACGTCGCTCAAACGAACACTTATCCGAATAGCATCTGTCACCTTTCAAATACAACTTAAGATTTTCACGCCTACAACGACGACATGCTGCCCCAATATCTCTAGCCACTTAGACCTCCAGCTTTTTTATGGAAAATTAATTATAAAAAAATATACAGAAATTTTAATTAAACACGACGTCGCTTGGGAGGCTTACAACCATTATGAGGAACTGGAGTTATATCACAAATACGAGTCACTTCAAAACCAGTTGTAGCCAAAGCTCGTAAGGCTGCTTCTCGACCTGGCCCTGGACCTTTAACTTTAACCTCAACCTTACGCATTCCATGATCTGCTGCCTTTTGACTTGCTTCAGTTATGGCATTTTGAGCTGCGAAAGGTGTACTCTTACGAGATCCCTTAAATCCTAGTATACCAGCACTGCACCATGATATAACATTACCTTGTGTATCAGATATGGTGACAATGGTATTGTTAAAAGTAGAATAGATAAAAACAATACCTTCGGGAATATTCTTTTTAATTTTCTTTTTAGTTCGAACAACAGAACGTTTTGCAGCGGCCATTAGGTTACCTTTTCAATAAAATTTATTTTTTTCGAGCAGCAGCTCCACGACGAGGGCCTTTACGAGTCCTAGCATTAGTTTTTGTTTTTTGCCCCCGACAGGGGAGCCCCATTCTATGCCTTTTACCACGGTAACAACCAAGATCCATGAGTCTCTTGATATCCATGGAGACTTCACGCCTGCGATCGCCCTCAACCGTATACTCATCTTCAATGATTTTACGAATTCGAGTAACATCATCACCGCTCAAATCATCACTATTCATCGTAAAAGGTAAATCAGCTTTTACAAGTATCTGACGAGCAGATGTGATGCCTATCCCGTGAATATAAGTTAACGCTCTATCAATGTGCTTATTTTTAGGGAGGTCAACTCCTGATAAACGTGCCAAAATTGTATCTCCTTAAGTGAAATAGTAATTATATAAAAAAATATTAATTAAAAAAACTAACCTTGACGTTGTTTATGTTTTTTTAATTTACAGGTCACTCTAACAATTCCATTTCGCTTAAAAATTTTACAATCACTACAAATTTTTTTAACTGACGTACGTACTTTCATAATGGCTTAACTCACTATTTATTTTTTTTTCCGCCCTTGGCACGAAATGTAACTCTACCACGCGAAAGATCATATGGTGAAAGCTCGATAGTAACTCTATCACCAGGTAAAATTTTTATAAAATGCATCCTCATTTTGCCAGAAATATGAGCTAACACTTTGTGCCCATTATCTAATTCAACACGAAACATCGCATTCGGCAATGGCTCAACAATTGTTCCTTCTACTTCGATGGCTTCTTCTTTTGCCATTCTTACTCCTAAAATTCATTTCTAAAAAAACAAAGTTTAACATCTTAGTACAAATTTAATTAAATTGAAAGTGTTAGTTTTTAAACAAAAGCTGTTTGTGAAGATAAAATCAATGGACCATCAACTGTAACTGCTACAGTATGCTCAAAATGAGCTGAACATTTTTTATCTCCAGTAATGACAGTCCAGCCATCTTTGAGAACGGATACATTATGTGTTCCAATATTAACCATAGGTTCAATCGCAAGAACCATTCCGGCTAATAATCGAGGAGAGTTTCCACTTTGAACAAAATTGGGGATTTCAGGAGCTTCATGTAGAGACTTACCAATACCATGCCCTACAAATTGTCTCACCACTGAAAATCCATTTTTTTGAACATGTTCTTGAACTACTCGTGAAATATCACTAATCCTATTTCCAACTTTCACTTCATGTATAGCTAAAAACAAGGAATCTTCGGTAACGCTTATTAACTTTTGATTATCAATTGATACGACATCAACAGGAACAGTGATGGCAGAATCGCCATAAAAACCATTTTTACAAACGCCAAAATCAATGGAAACAATATCCCCCTTAAATAACTTTCGTTTTCTAGAAGGAATACCATGAACGACCTCTTCATTTAGAGAAACACAAATAGACGAAGGAAATCCTCTATATCCCTTAAATGCAGGTTTAGCCTTATGCGTATGACAAAAATCCTCAGCTATTTTATCAAGTTCAAATGTAGTAAGTCCAGGTTCTATGATTTTACGCAATTTACATAACAACTCAGCAACTATTTGATTTACATCAAACATCAAAGAAATTTCACTAGGGGTCTTGAGAATTATCGATTTGTCCCCATTATTTTTTGCAGAATAAATCAAAACTACTTTCTTCCGCGAATTTTTCCGGCCTTCATAAAGCCTTCATAATTGCGCATTACAAGATGCGATTCGATTTGAGACATAGTATCAATAGCTACACCAACAACAATGAGAAGCGCAGTCCCACCAAAATAGAATGGCAGGTTAAACTTAGTCATCATAAGGGTTGGCAAAACACAAACCACACTTAAATAAATTGAACCAACAACTGTCAGTCTAGTTAAAGCCTTATCTATAAATTCAGCTGTTTTCTTACCAGGTCGTATACCAGGAACAAAGCCACCGTTTTTTTTCAAATTTTCTGCTACATCATCAGGTTTAAATGTTACAGCTGTATAAAAAAAACAAAAGAATACAATCATTCCTATAAACATTAAATAGTAATAAACAGTACCAGGGGACAGTGCAGCAGAAATTTTTTGAACCCACTCGATTTGGATAAAACTACCAATCGTAGCTGGAAACATCATAATTGATGAAGCGAAGATAGGTGGAATAACACCAGAAATATTTATTTTTAAGGGAAGATGAGAGCTTTGTCCTCCATATACTTTTCTTCCTACAACTCGCTTTGCATACTGAATAGGTATACGCCTTTGAGCCGTTTCAAAAAAAACTATAAAAGCAACAACTCCAAGCATAAAAACTAATATAAAAGGAATAAAAAACAGACCAATTTCACCGGCTTTAATGAGTTGAATTGAATTTATCACTGCGGCAGGGCCACTCGCAACAATTCCAGCGAAAATGATCAAAGACATTCCGTTACCAATACCACGTTCAGTCATTTGTTCACCAAGCCACATTATAAAAGCTGTACCTGATGTCAAAGTAAGCATTGTCATTAACTTAAATTGAAGACCTGGAACGAGAACAATAACTTCACCTCCTGGACCGGTCATGCCTTCAAGCCCAGCACTAATAAATAAACTCTGAACAATGCTCAATCCAACAGTACCGTAACGAGTGTATTGTGTTATTTTTCTTCGTCCGGATTCACCTTCTTTCGATAAGGCTTCCAATTGGGGAACAACGACTGTAAGAAGTTGAATAATTATTGAGGCACTGATATAGGGCATTATACCAAGCGCAAAAATAGAAAAATTGCTTAATGCTCCACCGGAAAACATATTAAACATGCCAAATAATGAGCCGGCATGCTGAAGAAAAAAAGCAGCGACAGCTTCACCATTAATTCCCGGTGTTGGTATCTGAACTCCCATACGATAAACAGCGAGCATTGCTAAAGTAAAAAGCAATCTTTTGCGAAGTTCAGGAATATTGGCGGCACTTTGCAATCCACTCATTAATTCAACCTATACATAACTTAAAAACATCTCGATGATCACATACTACGGAGGGTAAAAGTATTAAAAAAATTAAAGAGAAATAGCTTCAAAAACATTACCACCGACTGATTCAATTTTAGCTTTCGCTTCCTGACTAATTTTATCAATGTGAAGAATAATTGCTTTAGTGATCTCACCATTAGCTAATACTTTAATCGGTTGATCATTTTTTACCAAACCAGCACGATACAAGACTTCAGCATTTATATCACCTGTTACATCGAGATTGTTAAGTTGTGTTAACGAAACAATCGAATATATTGTCTTAAACTTACTGTGAAAGCCACGTTTAGGAAGCCGACGCTGCAAAGGCATCTGCCCCCCTTCAAATCCCGGCCGAACTGAAGCGCCAGAACGTGAATTTGCACCTTTGTGACCTCTTGTTGCTGTTTTTCCACGACCAGAACCAGGTCCACGGCCGACACGTTTTCTTTTACGATTTGATCCTATGTTTGGTGAAAGATTAGATAAAGATATCATTTTATAACTCCTTGATTCGAATAAGATGACCTACTTTTTTTAGCATTCCCATTATTTCTGGGGTATTTTTACGAGTAGCAGTCTTCTGCATCTTGTTCAATCCTAATCCAATAAGTGTCGCTCTAATTTTTTGAGTACTTCCGATTCCACTTTTGACCAAAGTATATGTAATTGTATCGGTCATTATAATGATTTACCTTTATAAGTTTTAAAAAACAAAAAAAAACACAAGTCCTTATAGTAAAAATAAAGGGAAATGTGCAGTGACTAAGCGGTTATTTCTTCTAAACTTTTACCACGCAAATTTGCAATACTCTGAGCTGATCGTAAACTTTTTAATCCACTCATGGTTGCTTTAACCATATTGTGTGGGTTATTAGATCCTAAGCACTTAGTCAAAATATTAGTAACACCAACGGCTTCTAACACAGCACGAACTGGACCACCGGCAATCACTCCAGTACCTTCTGAGGCAGGTTTTAAAAGAACACAACCAGCACCATATCTTCCAATAATTGTATGTGGAATAGAAAATTCTGTTAAGGAAACAGTCACCATATCTTTTTTTGCTTGCTCAACACCTTTACGTATAGCATCTGGTACTTGATTAGCTTTCCCTAAACCATATCCAACTTTACCTTTACCATTACCAACAACAACAATTGCGCTAAAGCTAAATCTACGGCCACCCTTAACAACTTTAGCAACTCTGTTGATAAAAACTATTTTTTCAATTAGTTCCTCAGGTGTTTCACTCTTGGAACGTTTAAAATCAGACAAGAGACAACCTCCTAATTATTATATGGTTATTAAAATTGTAGCCCATTTTTTCGAGCACCTTCAGAAACAGCTTTTATCCGACCATGATAAATAAACCCTCCACGATCAAACACAACTTTTTCAATACCAAAAGCTTTTGCACGAATAGCTAAAAGCTCCCCTACTTTTTCTGCAGCGCCTATTTTACCTTTAACATTAGTATTATCAAATTCCTTATCTAATGTTGACATATAGGTAATTGTTTTTCCGAGTGAATCATCAATAATCTGAGCATAAATATGCTTACTACTTTTAAACACCCTTAAACGTGGACGATCGGTAGTCCCTACTATTTTTTTCCGGATACGACTAACTCGTTTTATTCGAGCTGTAGCCTTAGGATTTGTCTTACCCATAATTTAACACCATTATAAAATAAACTGTATTAACTAAATGAATTACTTTTTGCCAGCGGATTTTCCGACTTTACGAACTATATGTTCATCAGAATAGCGTATTCCCTTTCCTTTATAAGGTTCAGGTTTACGTATAGCACGAATTTTTGATGCAGTGAGACCAAGCAATTCTTTATCTATGGACTCTAAATTGATTTTATTATTGGTTTCGACTGTGGCTATTACACCTTCAGGCAGAATAAATTCAACCGGATTGGAATATCCAACATTCAAAGTTAATGTATTACCATTTACATTTGCTTTATATCCAACACCTTCTACAAGTAATATTTTTTTGAAACCTTCATGAACACCAACAACCATATTATTCAAAAGACTACGAAATAACCCACGAAAAGCACTAAATTTAGGGCCATCCTCGTGTGTGTTAACAAGTAATTCATTTGAAATTTGTTCAATTTTAATTTCATCCCGCACAACTCTCTGCAACACACCTTTTGAACCTTTAACAGATATTTGCTGTCCATCGATAATGATAGAAACGCCAACTGGCACTGTTATAGGTTGCTTTCCAATTCGAGACATATGTACCTCCATTATTTGTGAGTTTGTTACCAAACCTCACAAAGTATCTCTCCACCTGTATTATTAGCACGTGCAGTTTTATCAGTAACAATTCCAATTGAAGTAGAAATTATAGCCACGCCTAATCCATTCAAAACATTGTACAATTTATCAGCCTTTACATACTTCCTTAGACCGGGTTTACTAATACGCTTAATTCCAACAATTACTGGTTCTTTGTTGGCGCCATACTTCAAAAAAATTGTCAAAGTACCTTGAACACCGTCATCAGATATTTTAAAGTCAGAGATAAAACCTTCATCCTTTAAAACTTTAGCTATACTAACCTTAACGCTTGAGTTAGGCATTTTAACACTATCAAATTTAACCATTACAGCATTTCTTACTCTGGTTAACATATCTGCTACTGGATCACTCATGGACATGGTGAGCACCCCTTTATTTAAAAAACTAATATTTAAAATTTCCTATCAAACCTACCAACTAGATTTAACAACACCTGTAATTTCACCATGAGACGCTAATCCACGAAAACAAATTCTACAGATACCAAATTTTCTCAAAAAAGCTCTTGGACGTCCACATAGCGGACACCTATTATAGGCCCTAACCTTGAATTTAGGTTCACGGCTTGCTTTTGCAATTAATGATTTTTTAGCCAAAACAACCTCCAATGGATAACTCTATAATTTTACCTAGAAGAATGTGTCCTACTTCTTAAATGGCATTCCTAAATATTTAAGAAGGGAATGAGCTTCTTGATTTGTTGAAGCTGAAGTAACGATGGTAATGTTAAAACCTTTTACTTTATCAATTTTATCATAATCAATTTCAGGAAAAATAATGTGCTCCTTAACTCCCATCGAATAATTTCCGCGGCCATCGAACCATTTAGGCGAAAGTCCACGAAAATCTCTTACTCTTGGTAAAGCAACATTTACTAATTTACTGAAAAAATTATACATACGTTCTTCTCGCAAAGTAACACAACAACCAATTGCAACTCCTTCTCTCAACTTAAAACCTGCAATTGACTTTTTAGCTCTAGTAACAACGGCTCTTTGTCCTGCAATCTTAGAAAGTTCTTCAACAGCACCTTCAATAATTTTCGGATTTTGAACAGCTTCACCTAATCCCATATTAAGAACAATCTTCTTAATTTTTGGAACCTGCATAATATTTTTATATCCATACTCTTCTTTAAGAGAAGGAATACATGCTTCGTTATAGAATTTTTTAAGCGTACCCATTTATAACCCCTAACATCAGTTCATTAAAATAATTATGACTTAACATCAACAGATTCACCACAGCTTTTACAAAAACGAATCTTTGAACCATCATCAAGTATACGTTTTCCAATACGGCCAGTTTTAGTACAAGCAGGACATATTAACTGTAAATTTGAAATATGTAATGGAGCTTCGATTTCTAAAATCTGACCTTGTTGATTCATTTGTGTAGGCTTTTTATGGCGTTTAATCATATTAACGCGCTCAACAATTGCTTTATTTTTGTCGGGGAAAAGACGAATAATTTTTCCTACTCTGCCTTTATCTTTGCCTGTAATTACTTCAACTTGGTCATTTTTCTTTAAATACGTTTTTCCTTGTGACATTATCTATACCTTTGTTCTCAAAAAAATTATGCTAACCATAAGAACTACATAAATTATAAAACTTCTGGAGCCAATGATATAATTTTCATAAAACCTTGATTACGCAATTCTCTTGCTACAGGACCGAAAATACGTGTTCCTAACGGCTCACCGCTACCTGAGAGGATCACAGCAGCATTATCATCAAATTTAACCCAAGTATCATCCATACGTTTCAACTCTTTAACGGTGCGAACAATAACTGCCTTTACGACATCACCTTTTTTCACCTTGGCGTGAGGGATAGCTTCTTTAACTGCCACAATGATAATATCACCTATTGAAGCGTATCTTTTTCGCGAACCACCAAGCACTCTCATACAAAGTACTTTTCTGGCACCAGAATTATCGGCAACGTTAAGAACTGTTTCTGTTTGTATCATAATTTCACCTGATTTTACTCAGTAACATTTTACTCAAATTATTCAGAATATAAAAATAAAAAAATTATGCTGTACGCTCAAGTATACTTCTAAGGCGCCAACGTTTTCTTTTACTTAAAGGACGACACTCTTCAATAAGGACTAAGTCACCAATTTTACATAAATTATCAGGATCATCAGCAATATATTTAACGGTTTTTTTAACAAATTTACCATACAATGGATGCTGAACTTTTCTCTCAACCTTAACAACGATACTCTTTTCCATTTTATCACTTACAACGGAACCAGTTTTCGTTTTTTTTGATTTATTTATCTCACTCATATTTTTATTAATTCAAAGTTATAGGAAGCAGATTTTAAACAAATTGAATAAATTTAATTTTTACTATAAAGAAAGCTGCGTTCGTAAAGTATTAATTCTTGCTATATCCTTACGAAGATATGATAAACGAGAAGTGTTCTCAAGGGGTCTAATCTTGTGTTGAAATGAAAGCTTAGAAACTTCTTCTCTCAGTTCTACTTCTTTAACATTTAGTTTTTCTAAAGACATTTTACGTAAATCAATTATTTTCATATCATATTTCTCCGGGAAACCACCTTGGTCGCAAAAGGTAACTTATTGCCAGCCAGAGTCAATGCTCGAATAGCTAAATCTTCATCTACACCAGAAATTTCAAAAATCATTTTTCCTGGGTGAATTTGAGCTACCCAATATTCTGGATTACCTTTTCCTTTACCCATACGAGTCTCTGCAGGCTTTTTAGTAATGGGCTTATCTGGAAAAACTCTAATCCAAACCTTACCACCTCGTTTAATTTTTCGATTTACAGCTATACGAGCAGCTTCAATTTGTCGAGCACTCATCTTTCCACAATCCAAGGCTTTAAGGCCATAATCTCCAAACGAAATAGAGGATCCTCGAAAAGCAACTCCTGTCAGACGGCCCTTAAACACCTTTCTATGAAGGACTTTTTTAGGACTTAACATTTATATTACTCCATAATTTTTATTAATTTTCAAAATAGAAGCTAAAATTCCTAGCTTAGAGCCGCTTCAGAATCACTTAACACTTCGCCATTGAAAATCCAAACCTTAACACCAATAATTCCATAAGTAGTATTAGCTTCAGCTAGGGCATAATCAATATCAGCTCTGAGTGTATGCAAAGGAACCCTCCCTTCTCTCATCCACTCACAACGAGACATTTCTGCACCACCAAGACGACCAGAGCATGAAATCTTAATCCCCTTTACACCAAAGCGGAGAGCTGAACTTACAGCTTTTTTCATGGCCCGTCTAAAAGCAACTCTTCGAACTAATTGACCCGCTACATTCTCTGCTATCAACATAGCATCAGCTTCAGGCCTTCTAATTTCCTGAATGTCAATTACAACTGTTCTATTTATTTGTTTTTCGAGATCTTTTTTTAAGATTTCAATTTCAGCACCTTTCTTACCAATAATAATTCCTGGCCTAGCAGTAAAAAGTTTAACTCTAACTTTTTCACCTGTGCGCTCAAGAATTACTTTAGAAAGACTAGCATGGCTAAGTCGCTTCTTGAAAAATTTTCTAATTTTTTGATCTTCTATAAGAAAATGAGAATAATTTTTATCTGCATACCAGATCGAATCCCAAGTTCTGGTTATATTAAGTCTCATTCCTAATGGATTAACTTTCTGCCCCAAAACAATCCTCCATTGATAAAACTTACTTTGACAACGTTAAAAAACTTTTGTTTATACCAATACCTGACAACAATGTAAAGCTATTGTTCGTCTAAAATCACAGTAATATGACTTGTTCTTTTAATAATTCCCGTTGCTCGCCCTTGCGCCCTGGGCATTATTCGCTTAAGAGAAGGCCCGCCATCAATAAATATCTTCTTAATATATAAATTATCAACATCAATTTTATCGTTCTGGGTTGCATTAGCGATGGCGGAATCTAATACTTTGCGTATTATATGAGCTCCTTTTTTTGGCATAAAAGTTAGGGTGTTAATCGCCTTATCAACGTTCATTCCCCTAACAACATCAGCAACAAGTCGTGCTTTTTGAGCTGAAATACGTGTCCCTTTAGCAATTGCTCTTGCTTCCATAATATTTACTCCTGAAAAGTCTTCCCAAGAAGATTAAAAATTATTTTTTACCCTTCTTGTCAGCGGTATGTCCGTAATATGTTCGCGTTGGTGAGAACTCTCCCAACTTATGACCAACCATGTTATCTGATACAAAAACTGGTATAAATTTTTTACCATTATGAACTGCAAAAGTTAGCCCAACCATTTGTGGAATAATATCAGAACGTCGAGACCAAGTTTTAATTACTTTTCTTGAAGTAGTCTCAATGGCTTTTTCAACCTTTTTCATTAAATGGTCATCTATAAACGGACCTTTTTTTACTGAGCGCGCCATAATTCTCCTTCAACAATTAAGATCTCTTTTTAATAATAAACTTGTCAGTAGACTTATTAGTTCTTGTTTTATACCCCTTAGTTGGATACCCCCAAGGAGTACAAGGGTGACGCCCACCAGAACTTTTACCTTCACCACCACCCATAGGATGATCAACAGGGTTCATAGCAACACCTCGGACGGATGGCCTAACACCTAACCATCTATTACGACCAGCTTTACCTAATTTCTGACTTTCAAACTCTCTATTGCCAACCTGTCCGATACAGGCACGACATAGTTTATGAAATTTTCTTACCTCATTAGACGGCAAACGAACAAGGACAAAATTACCCTCTTTGGCCATTAACTGTGCAGATGTTCCTGCACTTCTAACCATTTGCGCTCCTTTGCCAATTTTCATTTCAATATTATGAATAATTGTACCAAGAGGTATATTCATCATAGGCAAGCAATTACCGGGTTGAATATCAACATTATCACCAGCAATAATTTGATCTCCTACTCCTATTCCATCTGGAGCAAGTATATAGGTTTTTTCTCCGTCTAAATAACTTAGCAAAGCTATATTTGCTGAACGATTTGGATCATATTCAATAGAAATAACTTTTGCGTTGATATTTACTTTGTTACGCTTAAAGTCAATAATCCGGTACTTCCTTTTATGACCACCACCAATATGTCTAGTAGTAATACGGCCATAATTATTACGGCCACCACTTTTAGAAAGGCTAGATACGAGAGATTTCTCTGGGCCATTTTTTGACAACTCAGAGTTCTGTACTGACACATGATGTCGCTTACCAGCAGATGTCGGTTTATATGTTTTAATACTCATGATTTCCCAATCGCTCCATCAGATGTTTTGGATAAATTCATTACATTCTTAAAAAGAAATTTTTTACAGATCGTCAATAATTAACAATTAATTACAATTCATCTGCAAAACTAATCTGGCCCTCAGATAATGTTACATATGCTTTTTTCCAATCATTTCTAAAGCCAGTAAAACGACCGACTCTTTTTTGCTTACCATGCATATTAGCAACCCGTACATTTTTTACTTTTACAGGAAACATTTTTTCAACTGCTTGTTTTATAGCAATCTTATTGGAATCAGGATTTACCTTAAATACAATTTTGTTTTCTGTTTCTTGCAACAAAGCTGCTTTTTCAGTAAGACAAGGACCTTTTAATACATTGTATATATTTTTCATGCAATCACCCTTTGTTCCAGAACTTCAATAGCAGGCCTCACAAGTATTAACTTCTTGTGAAGAAGAATATCATATACATTCACACCAGTAGTTGAAAGGACCTTGAAACCTAGAACGTTACGTGAAGATCTATTGAGATTATCATTTACATTTTCAGTAATAATAAGGCCATTATCAATATTAAGGACCTTCATTACTTTTACAAACTCCTTGGATTTAATAGCCTCTAAGGTAAAGTCATCAAGAATGATAAGATTACCTTCTTGATTTCTAGCACTCATTGCCATCGCCAAAGCCTGTTTTTTAACCTTACGATTTAATTTGATGCTAAAATCACGGGGTTTAGGCCCAAAGGACACACCACCACCACGCCATACCGGTGAAGTGTTACTACCTGATCTTGCTCGACCAGTACCTTTTTGTCGCCATGGTTTTTTACCACCACCGCTTACTTCAATTCTGGTTTTGGTACATGCTGTTCCAGCTCGCCTACCAGCAAGCTGCATTTTTACAACATCATGCAATAAATGCTCCTTTACAACCAGATCAAAGACCTTTTCATTCAGACTAATTTCACCAACTTTTTCATTCTTGATATTTAATACGCTTACAGTTGACATCATTATCTCCTTGTACCAGATAAATTGCAGGATCAATTATTTACAGAATATTTTCAAAAGACCCTGTTTTGCACCTGGAACTGGACCCTTCAACAAAAGTATATTTTCACTGGAGCGCACATCTACGATGATGACATTTTTTGTCATAACAGTGTCATTTCCCATACGACCGGGCATTTTCTTACCTTTTACAACACGGGCAGGCCATGCACTACATCCTATTGAACCAGGAGCTCGATGATGATGAGACCCATGGCCAGCACATCCGCCACTAAAACCATGTCTCTTCATAACGCCCTGAAAACCATGCCCTTTACTTTGTCCTTGAACATCTACAAGATCACCCACCTTAAAGAGTTCATCCAAATTAATGATCTGACCGGCTTCATAAGAAGACGAATCAGCAATCCGGAACTCTTTAATGAAATAGTAAGCATCAGAACCCGATTTTTTAAAATGACCAGTCAGTGGCATAGATACCCTTGATGCTTTTTTCTCAGCAAAGCCAACCTGAATGGCACTGTATCCATCTTTCACAGGAGATTTAACCTGTAAAATTTTACAAGGACCTGCCTCCACTACGGTAACTGGAGTAGCATTCCCCATCTCACTGTAAACCCTTGTCATTCCGACTTTCTTACCTAAAATACCCATTGTTTTTGGCATAATATTCTTCCGTTACATTCCTATTCTAAGACATATGCTACGATTAAAAATGAACTTTAAGGCAGCTTTATCTCGACATTAACGCCTGCTGAAAGCTCAAGCTTCATGAGCATATCAATCGTCTGTTGAGTTGGTTCAAGGATATCTAGCAAACGCCTATGTGTTCTCATTTCAAATTGCTCTCTTGATTTCTTATTGACATGCGGAGAACGTAAAACACAGTATTTATTTATGGATGTAGGCAAAGGAATAGGCCCAACGACAGCAGCACCTGTTCGCCTTGCAGTTTCAACTATTTCTAATGTTGATTGATCAAGCAACTTGTGATCATACGCTTTTAAGCGTATACGAATTTTATCGGTATGAATCATATCTAACCTAAATTATGCAATAATTTCACTAATGACGCCCGCACCTACGGTTCGCCCACCTTCTCGAATTGCAAAACGAAGACCGGCATCCATGGCTATCGGGGTAATCAGTTCCGCAACAACTGAC
>WSXV01000015.1 GCA_009773475.1 Desulfobulbaceae bacterium
AATAGTCGCCCAAGAAAATGTTTGGGTTTTAAAACACCCAATGAATTGTTTTTCGGGACATAACCCGAGAGTTGCATTTGCAACTTGAATCTAAGATTTCTTTCTTCGAAGTCCAGCGCCCACAAGGCCAACCAGGCCGGTGCCAAAGAGAAGCATCGTTGCTGGTTCCGGTACCGGTTGAACATCGGCGGTGAGTTGCATGTCAAAATAGGTAAGTCCACCATGATCTTCGGCTAAGACTGAAATCCTGTTTGTTCCTTGAGTAAAATAGGACGAGGCAATATCCAGATTATACTCCCAATTACTTGTAAAGAGTTCGGCGTTCTGTTTCGCCACTTGAGCCCCATTTACAAAAAGGATGAATCCATTATCCACTGCGACTTTCAGGCTAAGTGGGCCGAGAAGATTCCCATCAATAACGATATCCTTCTGAAGAGCTAAATCTGTGCCAGCTGTCCAATTGGTATGATATGGATTTACCGTAACGCCCCTGTAGGTGTTGGCATTTCCAAATGCTGCCGTTCCTGTGGACCATTGCGCAGTATCCCAATTAAAGGTGTTAAAAGTGATAGCAGACCAGTTAGTCCAAAGGTCAGTGCTGGATGTCGTGTAATTCCAATCGCTCCCTGCGCTGATTAAGGTTGTCGGTGTTGCCCAGGCACTTCCAAGCATGCCAACCAAGAGCAAACCTGCTAGTATTCCCGTTGAAAGTTTTTTCTTCATTTGATCCCCTTTGTAAGTTTTTGGTTTGCTCGAGTGAGATAATCATTCTTAGAACGATGTGAAGATTGCTACGATGATTATCATTTTCTTTATATTACAGGGGCTGGGGAAAAAACAAATACGGAAAAAGTATGAAAAGAGCATGCTCAAAGCATTAGAAACGATGATAGATTTATATGGAAAGGTTTTTTTCTTTAAAGCTAAGTAGTCTCAAGGTTCTGTAATTATAGTTAAAAACAATTTCATAGAGGTTTTTTTGCCCCTGTTGCATTACAGGCTGTTAAAAAGCAGCAGAAGATTTTATTGCCCAGATACGGAGATGGAATCACTTTAAGCCTGATTAGATACGGTAAAATGAGACAAGCCCCTTCACAAAAGAGTGAAGGGGCCTGTCTCGATGGGGCCTTACCGGGAAGATTTGCGAGAAATATTTATTCGTCGATATCCACCTGGGCGATCTTGGCCCCTGGTTTGAGCGCATCTCCCACCTTGACCGACAGGGTCGTCACGATACCGGCAATAGCCGTAACCACAGGGGTTTGCATCTTCATGGCCTCCATCATCGCAATCTGGTCTCCGACGGCAACTTCCTGGCCCTCCTTGACGCTGATTTCACAGATATTGCCGGCAAAGGGGGCGCGGATGTCGCCATTCTTGGCCAGGGTCTGGATCTCCTCCTTGGACAGAACGATGGCGGCAGCGGCCACTCCCGGCTTGGCCTCGGGGGCAAAGGAGTAGATGCGCTGGTGATGATCCACGTTGAGATAGACACTGGATTCGCCATTGTCATTGACCATGGTGGGGCCGATCTCAATCACATGCTCTTTGCCTAAATGATCGGTGAATGAGAGGGTACTTCCCTCGGCAAACTGACCTTGAGGGAAGAAGATCGAGGGCGGCAAAACATAGACCTTGCCGAATTTTTCTTCAAATTTGAAAAAATTAACGGCATCGTTGGGGTGCTGGAGATAGAGAATCAGCTGCTGATCGGTGGGAGGGTAGCCGATCTTTTCCTCCAGGCTGGAACGTTCCTGCTCAAGGTCAATGTCCTCGATCTCATCCATTCCGCCTTCTTCCTCAAGGACCTTTTTCCAGTCGGGCCCGAGCACTTTTTCGTAGATCCAGTCTTCCGGCTGGTAAAAGGGGAATGGCCCGTATTTGCCGAGAAGCAGGTTGCGTAAATCGCCCGATGGATTGCCGTAGCGTTCACCACCCTGGACATTGGCCACTGCCGTCGTCCACAGGATTTGCGAGCCGGGAGTCACCGACCAGTAATTCCCCAGTTCCTTATGGACACGGGGCAACTCTTTGTGCAAAATGTCCGGCATCTTGTCCAGAAAACCACCCTTTGATGCCTGTTCCAGGCTGGAGCCCATGGCCCCACCAGGGAGCTTGTGGATCTGAACGGTGGGCTGGAACCCCTTGATTTGAGACTCAAAGGCGGCATAATACTGGCGTTGGTCACTGATAATTTCGGATGTTTCAATAACCGCGTTTTCATCGATCCCAAGGGCGGTATAGCCCAGCTCTTTCAAGGTCTGGATGACTGTGAGGCTTGGCGGAGGCCCATAGAATCCGGTCATGGAGGAGTCACTGGCATCGATAATGGTGGCGCCATTCATGACGGCGGCTGCGATGCGGCCAATGTCGTTGCCGTCGGTATTGTGACCATGATAATGGATCGGCAGATCGGGATAGCTTTGTTTGATGGCGTTAACCAGTTGGCCGATTCGTTGCGGACTGCCAAGACCGCCATGATTTTTGATACAGAGGATGATCTCGCGGCCGGTGACATCGACGATGGCCCCAACCTTTTTGACATAGAACTCATCTGTGTGTTCCGGCCCGGTGGAAAAGCAGATGCAGGGTTCGTTGATTTTCCCGGCCTTGGCCACTTCCTCAAAAACCGCCTGCATGTTGGGGACATGATTCATGCAGTCAAAGGTTCGCCAGACATCCACATATTTGGCAAACTCACGTACCGTAAAGCGGATTACATTCTGTGGATAGGGACGGTAGCCGAAGAGGTTGATCCCGCGACACAAAGTCTGAAACATGGTTTTTGGCATCTTCTCGCGCAACAGTTCCAGCTTGAGAAAGGGGTCAACCTGTTTGCGGAGAATATCCACATGGATTGATGCGCCGCCGGTTATCTCCAGTGAAAAATAGCCTGCTTTTTCCCGGGATGGGGCGGCCAGCAGGTCGGTGTGCAGGAGAATGCGATTTTTAAAGTCAGACTGAGAGAGGTCGCGGGCCGTATTGGTGATAAAATAGCCATCTGCATTTCTGAGTCGAGCGACAACCTCACTGGGGGCCGTTCCCTGTATAATTCGTTCCATAGTATATCCTCGGGGTGGGGCAGGTGCATCCATGTTTTTCAGGACAGAGGCCATAAGAAAACCTGAGATGGACCTGGAGAGTATTGTAATATATCAATAATATAAAAGTTTTTTAAAAGGCGTAAATATTTTTACCGCGATGATGAATTTCAGCAATGAGCTTGGAGAGTTTTTCAGCCTCATTGGGTGTCTCTTTATACTCGAAAAGTTGAGGATGTGTCTCAAGGAATGAGGTGTTGAAATCACCCTTGATGAAATCAGGATCCTGTAGAAGATTGAGGTAGAACGGGATGGTGGTTTTAGGGCCGGCTATGTCGAAATTCTGCAAACATCGACGGACCCGGGAGACGGTCTCATGCCAGGAAAAGCCATAGACGGTCAGTTTGACCAGCAGGGAGTCATAGACCTGGGGGATGGTGTAGCCCTGATAGGCGAAACCATCAAGACGAACCCCGAAACCTCCTGGAGAACGGTAGAGAGAAACGGTCTTGCCGCCCTCGGGCATGAAATCGGCCTGCGGGTCTTCAGCGTTAATACGAAGTTCAATGGCATGACCACGTAATTGGACGTCCTCTTGACTGAAGGAGAGCTTTTTGCCCAGCGCCAGCTTGATTTGAGTCCGGACGATATCGATGCCGGTGATCATCTCCGTGACTGTGTGTTCCACCTGCACACGGGTATTTATTTCCATGAAGTAATAGTTGAAATCCTTGTCGATCAGAAATTCAACGGTCCCGGCATTGGTGTAGTTGGATGCCTTGGCCGCCTTGACTGCTGTCTGACAGATCTCGTCGAGTAACTCCTTGTTTTCGATCATGGAAGGGGCGATTTCAATGAGTTTCTGATTTCGGCGTTGGATGGAGCAGTCCCGGGTTCCCAGATGGAGTGTGGTTCCCTCTTTGTCGGCGATGATCTGGACCTCAACATGCTTGGGGTTCAGTACAACCTTTTCCAGGTAGACGGAATCGTCATTAAAAGCGGCCTTGGCCTCGGATCGGGCCACCGGAATCTCTTTATGCATTTGTTCATCTGACTCAATCAGCCTGATGCCGCGTCCGCCACCGCCGCAGGTGGCCTTGAGCATGATGGGGTAGCCGTATTGAGCGGCAAAGCTCAGGGCTTCCTGAACACCAGTATCTCCGGCCGAGAGGTTAGGGGTGCCGGGCACCATGGGGATACCGGCGTCTGCCATGATTTTGCGGGCGATCACCTTGTTCCCCAGATCAGAGATAACTTTGGATGTGGGGCCGATAAAGATAATACCGGCATCTTCACAGGCCTTGGCAAAGTCTGGATTTTCAGCAAGAAATCCATAGCCCGGATGAATGGCACAGGCCCCTGTATGTTTGGCAGCCTTAATGATCTTATCGATGTTCAGGTAATCACAGCGTGGGCCGTCACCAAGGAGTATGGCCTCACTGGCGAGCCGGATATGGCGTGAATCTTTATCCGGGGTTTCGTAAACAGCCACTGCCTCGTAATCCAGCTCCTGGATAGCCCGCATGATGCGGATTGCTATTTCGCCCCGATTGGCCACAAGTATTTTCTTTTTCACGGAAGTGCCTCTTTCTGAATTTTTTCTATAGATAAAAAAGCTGTCAAATTAGATGATTAGTTATATTGCGCGCTTGTTTTTTCTCTCGAGCACCGGTGAAACAAGTACGGATATAAAGGTGTGCACATGTATGGCTGGCAGTGATGGACTACGATCGTTATTCGGCTCGATTTATCATGCAATCTGATGCTGATTTTTAACGGCGGCCAACTGCACAAAATAAAGGCACAAAAAGGCTGAGTCAACAGATATTATTTTTTTTCTGTTATGACGGATACAGAAGGCTGAAAAACCGGGGTTATACGTCGCTTATAATCAACCTCGATATCTTCTTCAGCCAGCTGTGGCATTCTTTGCGTGTTCGTTAAAGGTGTCATGCAGAAGCTACTATATCATTACGATTTTTCAATTTTTACCCAGGAATCCTTAAGGGTGACAGTGCGGTTAAAAACCGGAGCGCCTGGTTGAGAGTTGATAAGGTCGGCACAGAAATAACCATTGCGTTCAAACTGGAAATACTCTCCCGGCAGTGTCTTGGCCAGGGATGGCTCGAGCATGCAGTTGTCAAGAATAGTTAAAGATTCAGGGTTGAGATGTTCCTTGAAGTCAACGCTCTTGTCAGCGTCGGGGTTTTCCGTCAGGAAGAGGCGGTCATAGAGCCTGACTTGGCAGGAAACAGCGTGGGGCACAGAAACCCAGTGAATGGTTCCTTTGACCTTGCGCCCGTCGGGGGCGGAGCCGCCTCGTGTCTGTGGGTCATATGTGCAGTGAATCGCAATAATTTCACCTGTTATAGGATCCTTATCCACGGAAACGCAACGGATGAAATATCCATAGCGAAGCCGTACTTCCCGGTCCGGCCCCAAGCGGAAGAATTTTTTGGGCGGATCTTCGAGAAAGTCTTCCCGTTCGATGAAGATTTCACGCGAAAAGGGAATGGTGCGAGTGCCCATCTCAGGCTTCTGGGGATGGTTCTGGGCTGTCAGTTCTTCGTTTTGCCCCTCTGGATAATTGTCAATGATGACTTTCAGCGGATTGAGCACCGCCATGACCCTTGGCGCGTTGTTGTTCATGTCATCGCGAACCGCATTTTCGAGCACACTCATGTCAATCCAGCTCTCTTTCTTGCCGATACCGATATCCGCGCAAAACTTACGGATGGCTGAGGCTGGATAGCCACGACGCCGGATGCCGGAGATAGTGAGCATGCGTGGATCATCCCAGCCTTCAACATAGTTGCCCTGCACCATTTGCAGAATCTTACGCTTGCTCATTACCGTGTAGGTCAAGTTAAGACGGGCAAATTCAATCTGGCGGGGATGGCATGGGGTCTTCAAGGTGTCTAGGCACCAGTCGTAGAGGGGGCGGTGGTCTTCAAATTCCAGGGTACAGAGAGAATGGGTAATTCCCTCAATGGCATCAGAGAGACAGTGGGTATAGTCGTACATGGGGTAAATGCACCATTTGTCGCCAGTGCGATGATGGGCGACCTTGAGGATGCGATAGATGACCGGGTCACGCATGTTGAGATTGGGAGAGAACATGTCAATTCTGGCGCGGAGGACGCGGCTGCCTTCGGAAAATTCGCCATTTTTCATTCCCTGGAAAAGTGCCAGGTTTTCCTCTGTCGTCCGGTTCCGGTAGGGGCTTTCAATGCCTGGTTCGGTGAGAGTGCCGCGGTGACTGCGGATCTCCTCTGCGGAAAGATCGCAGACATAGGCCTTACCCAGGTTGATGAGTTGAAGGGCAAAGGCGTAAAGCTGGTCGAAGTAATCGGAGGCGTAAAAGAGATTTTCTCCCCAGCCAAATCCAAGCCATTGGACATCCCGTTTGATGGACTCCACGTAAGCGGATTCCTCTTTGCTGGGGTTGGTGTCATCAAAGCGCATATGGCAGAAGCCATTATTTTCGAGTGCGGCACCGAAATTGAGACAGATGGATTTGGCATGGCCAATATGAAGGAATCCATTGGGTTCCGGTGGAAAACGAGTGACGATTTTGTGGTGTTTTCCAGATCGCAGGTCATCGGCAATAATCTGGCGGATAAAATCAAGGGGTTTTGCTTCGGGGGTGGTAGTGTTGTTGTCCGTCATGATTTATTTAATTCTGATTTCTTATCAAAAAAGGTTGTTGAGACCGCAGATCCTTTCTTACCAAAGATTGCGCATCTTGATGATTGTCGTGCCGAAGTGGGATTAGTTCAACGCCTCTGGTTATTGGAAAAACCTGTCAATGTCCCGTAATCGTTGCACGACTTTGTCCTTTCCCAGGGTCATAAGGATGTCATACATGGACGGCCCGGCAAGTTGTCCGGTGACCACAGTACGCATGCCATTGACGATGATCCCTGGTTTGACTTCTTTTTCTTCAGCCAGTTCTTTTGCTACTCGTTCGGTCTCTTCGGCGGTGAACTGGGCAAGGGACTGGTAGCGGTCGGCGAGTTCGGGAAGCCATTGTTGAAGTTCAGGAAACTTGAGCAGGTTTTTTGTCAGAGGTTTTTCTTCGACGGCAAAGTCATCGGCAAAATAAGCCCGTCCCAAGGTGGCAAAGTCATTCAAGGTATGAAACCGATCGCGGATGAGATCCAGGGTCTGCAGATACCATTGTTTTTTCTCACCCGCATACGCAGCATCCCAGAGTCCTTCTTGTTCCAGAACCTTCTGAACCATGTCGCCGATTTCATTGATATCCATGGTGCGAAGGTAATGCTCATTGATGGCAATAGCCTTGGGATCGGTGAAAAATTTTTCATCTCCCTTCCGATAATTAAAGATGGAATTGGATTTATTGATCCGCTCCAGGGAAAAGGCCTCAATCAGTTCTTCGCGGGAGAAAAATTCCTGGTCAGTTCCCGATGACCAGCCCAGAAGAACGAGAAAGTTGCTTAAAGCCCAGGGGATAAAGCCGTGTTCTTTGTAAAACTGAACGGCAACAATCTCACCGTGGCTGCGCTTGGAGATCTTGGCTTTTTTCAGGTCAAGGGTGAGGGGCATGTGGGCAAAGATCGGCAGGGGCGCATCAAGCGCTTCGTAAAGCAGAACCTGACGAAGGGTATTGGTCATATGGTCCTGGCCACGCAATATATGGGTGATCCGGTCGCGGATATCATCCACAACATTGCAGAGCAGGTAGAGGGGCTTGCCATTCGAACGGACAATTACAAAGTCCTCAATTTCTTTGTAATTCTGCTCAATGCGTCCGAGAACCTTATCATCGTAGCCAAACATTCCTGTGCGCTCCGGAACCTTGAAGCGAATGACAAAGGGAAGCCCGGCAGCCTCATTGTCTGTGACCTGCTGCGGAGTCAGATGGCGACAGGTTCCATCGTAGCCGACGACTTGCTTGGCAGCCATGGCAGCTTCCTTTCTGGCGTCCAGGTCTTCCTTTGAGCAGAAACACTTGTAAGCATGATCTTCGGCCAGCATGCGGTTGGCGGCAGCCAGATGATCTGCGCTGAACTCTGTTTGAAAATACGGGCCTTCATCCCAATCAATACCCAGCCACTCCAGACCATCCAAGATACCCTGGATGGATTCCTGGGTGGAGCGTTCGGTGTCGGTATCTTCTATGCGTAAAATCAGCTTCCCCCCTGTTTTTTTGGCATAAAGCCAGTTAAATAGGGCGGTTCTTGCTCCACCGATATGAAGATATCCTGTGGGGCTTGGGGGGAAACGCAGTCGTGTTTCAGTCATGAAAAATCCTTGCCGGAAGGGGTTAGTGAAATGATTCAAATGTCGAATGAGTAACTTAGAGTAAACATGTCTTTATATCGTTTTCGGCTTCTTTGTTCAATAGTATTCAAGACCTGTCAGGCGAGAAAACCTGCTCTGAAAAGTGGTCTGAGATAGAAAAAGTAAGATGGGAAGTGTCAAAGGGTGTTGTATTTTTATTGTTCTCTAGAGTTGAAAATTGTATATAAGTTTTTTGTTAAATTTTTGTCATGCAATCCAGAAGGGATTGATTTAGAGTATTTGAGCAAATTGGTGTTGGGTAACTTTGTGAAAAGGAGAAGGACTTCCACATTTCTACCCTTTATAACTGCATTGGTCAAAAGATGACCTAGAAAAATATCTGATTAGAATGAAGAGGAGTAACAATGAAGGTACTGATTAGTGACAATCTGTCTCCTGCAGGAGCACAGATTTTGCGTGATGCCGGTCTGGAAGTTGACATTAATGTTGGTCTGGCTCCGGAAGAGTTGAAGAAGATCATCGGCAATTATGATGGACTGGTGATACGCAGTGCCACCAAGGTGACGGCGGAGATTATCGAGGCTGCCAAAAAATTGCGGGTGGTGGGGCGTGCTGGTATTGGATTGGATAATGTTGATATCCCGGCAGCAAGTCAGAAAGGGATTGTCGTCATGAACGCACCGGATGGCAATGCCACCACGGCTGCTGAACATGCCATCGCCTTGATGATGTCTTTGGCCCGTAATATTCCCCAGGCCACGGCCTCGATGAAGGCTGAAAAATGGGAGAAGAAGGGCTTTATGGGCCGTGAGGTGACGGGTAAGACCCTGGGTATCTTCGGTATAGGCCGGATCGGAGCTATTGTTGCCAATAGGGCACAGGGGCTGCGGATGAAAGTCATTGCCTTTGATCCCCATATGCCTAAAGAACTGGTCGATAAGATGGGCGTAGAGCTGGTTAGCTTAAAGGAATTGGCAAATCGTTCTGATTTTATCACCGTCCATGTGCCGCTGACCAAAGAAACGGACAAGGCGCTTTCCACTGAATTTTTCACAAACATGAAGAAAGACGCGATGTTCATAGATTGTGCTCGCGGTGGCGTTTGTGATGAAGCAGCCCTGTACAAGGCCCTTGTTGACAAAGAGATTGCCGGTGCTGCCCTGGATGTTTTTGAGAAGGAGCCCACCAACCTTGAGAATTGCCCCATGCTGGCGCTGAATAATTTTATCTGTACCCCTCACCTTGGCGCCTCCACCACTGAAGCCCAGGAAAATGTCGCGTTGACCATTGCCGAGCAGGTAGCTGATTATCTGAACACCGGGGTGGTCGCCAACGCGATTAATGTTCCTTCGGTCAGCGGTGATGTGTTAGCTCAAGTTGGTCCCTATATCACTCTGGGCGAAATGCTGGGTTCTTTGCAAATGCAGATTTCTAAAGGAAGCGTGCAAGATGTGAGTATAGAATACAGCGGTGAGCTGGCAGACATGAACACCAGTCCCATTACCGTTGCCTTTCTCAAAGGGATGTTTACCCCGATTCTTCAGGATGCCGTCAATTATGTCAATGCCCCGGTGATAGCTCGGGAACGTGGGATAAGGGTTGTCGAATCGAGAACAGATCAATCCGATGATTTCACCAGTTCGCTGACCATCAAGGTTAAGTCCAGTGAAGGCGAAAACGTCTTGGTGGGAACCGTTTTCGGGAAGAAAGAACCGCGCTTGGTGCGGCTGAATGCCTTCCGCCTTGAAGCGTTCCCAGCAGGCCCTATGCTCCTTGTGTATAACAGGGATGTTCCTGGAGTTATTGGTGATCTTGGGACGACCCTTGGCCGAGCAGGTGTGAATATTGCCAGAATGACTGTTGGGCGGGAAGAATCCAGCGAGCAGAATGTCATCTTCTTGAATACCGATGTTCCGATTTCAAAGGAATTACTTGCTGAAGTCCAAGGCCTTGCACACATCGACGGCGCTATTGCCCTGGAGATGGTAAGCTATAAGTAGCTTGGATTTAATATTGTTGGTGCCGGGATAAATATTTTTAGGAAGCTGGAGTAGCCTAATGGATGAGAAAAAAAAACCGGGATGTCCTTGCGAAGAGGGAAAAGTTCCTGATCGAAATGGAAACTGTGTAATGCCAGAGGTGACTTTCCCGGCTTTTATCATGTCTTTGAATACCTCTGTTCTTTATCATTTAGGGGAGATTGCTGATCCAGCAACGGGGAAATCGCAGATTGATTATGGTCTGGCCCGGCATGGTATTGACACCTTGGTGTTGTTGCAGGAAAAAACCAAAGGAAATCTAAGCTCCGATGAAGAGGGGATGCTGAAAGGTATTCTCTATGATGTGAAGATGCGATTTGTCAATGCTGTAAAAAAATAAGCGTGTCATTAAACAGTAGAGTCTCAAATGTTGGGGAGTCGCTTCAGTTAGCAGCGCCTGCCAAGGTAAATTTATCCTTACGGATCTTGGGAAGGCGTTCTGACGGGTATCATGATCTGGACACGGTGATGC
Organism: Desulfobulbaceae bacterium; assembly: GCA_009773475.1. Taxonomy (GTDB): domain Bacteria; phylum Desulfobacterota; class Desulfobulbia; order Desulfobulbales; family Desulfocapsaceae; genus UBA2270. The sequence continues at coordinate 10,821 of WSXV01000015.1, forward strand.
AGAAGCTTGACCTCTGTGATCTTGTAACTGTGTCCTTGGTTGATGAGCCGGGAGTTTTTTTGCGCTGTCCCGACTCGGATCTTCCTGAAGATAGCACAAATATTGCCTTTCAGGCTGCCAGGGCATTTTTTGAAATCTGTTCCCTGGAGAGGGTAGGTGTTCAAATTACCCTTGAGAAACGCATTCCTATTGCGGCAGGGCTTGGAGGTGGCAGTAGCGATGCCGGGGCAGTACTTCTTGGGTTAAACAGACTGCTTGGAACCCCTTTGTCCACGGCTATGCTAATAGATCTTGCCAGAACATTGGGGGCTGATGTTCCTTTTTTTGTGACAAATTTTGGTGCTGTTCGCGCTGAAGGGATTGGCGATAGGATGACCTCTGTCCCTTCCTTGCAAGGCTGTAGGATTGTTTTGGCCAATCCGGGTTTTTCTGTGTCAACTCGGGAAGTTTTTGAAAAATATGCGTTGACATTAGCGGGCGAAAACTCTAAAATAAAAATTTTTCGAAAAATCATAGCTCATCCGACTTCTTGTAGATCAATAAATGATCTGGAGTCGATAACGTTGTCTTCCTATCCAGAAATTGAGGCTCTAAAGCTTGATTTTCTGGCTCAGGGTGCTTCTTTGGTTTTAATGTCGGGCAGTGGACCAACTTATTTTGGGATTTTTCCAGATGAAGATGGGTCCGCCTCGACTCTTGTGCGTCAGGTAGTTCAGGTGTTACAACAACGAAAAAATGTTAAGGTTTTTGTGACTCAGCCTGTGTAATGGGGTGTCGCCAAGCGGTAAGGCACCGGGTTTTGATCCCGGCACTCGTAGGTTCGAATCCTTCCACCCCAGCCACTAGTTCGGCTTGATCAATCTTTTTTGTCTCCAGAGTTATAAAATGCCAAAAGATCTGAAAATATTTTCCGGCAATGCTCATCCGCAAATGGCACGTGAAATTGCTCAATTTCTTAATCTTCCTGTTTCCGAGGCAGATGTGAGGAAATTTAGTGATGGCGAGATCTTTCTTGAGATAAAAGAAAATGTTCGTGGTGACGATGTATATATCGTGCAACCAACCTGTACGCCAGTCAATGATCACCTGATGGAATTGCTGCTTATGGTGGATGCCCTGCGTCGGGCTTCTGCCCGTAGAATTACTGCAGTAATGCCTTATTATGGTTACGCACGCCAGGATAGAAAGGTTGCTCCCAGAGTTCCGATTTCAGCCAAGGCCGTTGCTGAAATGCTTATGGTTGTGGGCGTACGAAGGGTTCTTTGCATGGATTTGCATGCCGGGCAGATCCAGGGGTTTTTTAATATTCCCGTGGATCATTTATATGCCGCTCCGGTTTTGTTGAAATATATCAAAGAGCAATTCAGTAACGTCATCATGGTCTCTCCCGATGCTGGTGGTGTAGAGCGGACTCGCGCTTTTGCTAAACGTCTTGATGCCGGCCTTGCTATTATTGATAAACGGAGGGATCGCCCCAATGAGTGCCAAGCCATGAATGTTATCGGTGATGTGAAAGGGAAAGTGGCCATTCTCCTTGATGATATGGTGGATACTGCCGGTACGCTGTGTAATGGAGCAGCTACCCTTCTTGAACATGGTGCCAAGGAGGTTCATGCTTGTTGCTCCCATCCTGTTTTGTCGGGACCGGCGATAGCACGCTTGAATGACTCCTGTATTAAATCCCTGGTTGTTACTAATTCCATTCCTTTGCATGGAGATGCTTTAAATTGTAATATTATAAAAGTCTTATCCGTGTCCAGTCTTCTCGCGGAGGCGATTAGTCGTATTCACAATGAGGACTCGGTTACTTCTCTTTTTGTATAATAGATCTGTAATGACCAGATGGTCTTTGTGATTGTTCTTTAGATTAAAAACTCTGTATTAATCTTTTTTTAAGATGGTACAGGAATGTGATGGAGGAAAAAATGATTCAACAAGAAATGGCAGCTGTCGTAAGAAATGATTTTGGAAAAGGTGCCATGCGACAATTACGGATGGCTGGCAATACTCCTGCGGTTCTCTATGGGGCGGGACGTGAGGTGTTAGCTCTTCAGCTTGAGACTTTGCCATTGGTCAAGCAGTTGTTAAAGATTCAACGTCGTAATGCTGTTATAACTCTAAATATTGAAGGTGATTCTTCCCGGCATGTTTTGATCAAGGAGTTACAGACAGACCCAGTCCGTGATACCCTTATTCATGCCGATTTTTATGAGATTGATCTTGATAAGCCACGACAGTTTACTGTCGATCTAGTTGTCAAAGGGGTTGCTAAAGGCGTGGACTTAGGTGGGATTCTAGAGGTTGCGGCTACGAAGGTTAAGGTAGAAGGAGCTCCCCTTGATATCCCAGATACTATCGAGGTAGATGTAACGAACTTGGCTATTGGAGATAACTTTTTGGTCAGTAATCTTGAGTTGTCAGGTGATGTTAAAATGCTTACATCAAGTGACGTGGTTTGTGTGACAATTGTGGCGCCGTCTGTGGCCTGATTTCAAAGCTTAATATCCCCACTAGAGCTGTGAGTTTAACCGGAAAAAGCCTTAGGCTTTTTCCGGTTTTTTTTTGAAAAAAATGGAAATCGACTCATTCTTTCTAGTAGTCATTAGTGGGGAAGTTTTTTTAGAATTGATTGATTTTAGAGATGATATTGCCATTTGGAGAGATGGAAACCATCTCGTTTTTTTCTGCCGTTGATACATTTCAGAGGATGGGATTGTTTTGGCAATATCACAATGTGACGCTATAAATATGAAAGAAAATATTTTTTTATTGGTTGGTCTGGGCAATCCTGGCGATGAGTATTCGGAAACCCGCCATAATGCTGGGTTCATAGTTGTTGATGAATTAGCTAGAAGATTTGGGGCTTCAATAAGTCAACACAAATGGCAGGCGTATTCGGCCCAACTGGTATTGTGGGGGAGTAAGATATGTTTCTTGAAACCGGATACCTACATGAACCTTAGTGGCAAGGCGGTTGCCAAATATGTGGATTTTTATAAGGTTGAGCCTGGTAAGATAATCGTTGTCCATGATGATCTGGATATGAGTCCTGGGCGTGTAAAATTGGTTGCCGGGGGTGGAGGCACTGGTGGGCATAATGGGATTCGTTCATTGGTTCAGTGGTTGGGAACCAGTGATTTTATCAGATTGAAGCTAGGAATTGGAAGGCCAGGAAAGTTGAATGACCATTATGGGACGCCTGTTGAGAAATATGTACTGTCGCCATTCCTGCCTGATGAGAAAATTCTTTTAGAGCATGGGGTGGATAGTATTGAAAAAGGGCTTGAGTGTCTCGTTCGGGATGGATTGGCCAAGGCCATGAATCTTGTAAACGCCACCAAGTCATAAGCATGACCTCACACGCAGTGAAGAAATGAAGGGAGTGATACTAAGTTTTGAGATGTTCGCTTGATTAGGATAACTTCAGTGGAACATTTTTTTGAAGAGCGTAATGCTGCAAAATATGTTATTAATAAACCATGTTTTTTGTAATGGATCAGTTAAGCTTTTAGTTTGATGCGAGGATTTTTTTTTAAACTTATTTTATCAAGATTCAGGCAATATTTTAATTTCATAAAAAAAATATATCTAGTTTTATCTCACTGTCTATCTTTTTTCCATTCTTCAGGGAACTCATTGGTGTTACCAAATATTTGAAGGTCTTTGCGCTGGCGCAATGATTATTTGTAGTTCATTCATCTTGACCAGGAGGATATTGTGTTTATTGCAGGCGATATGGCCGTTTATCCGGCCCATGGTGTAGGGGTGATCGAGTCCATAGAGACTCAAACAGTAGCTGGAACAGATCATTCATTCTATGTGATGAAAATCATCGAGAATGACATGAAAATTATGATTCCCACCAGTAATAGTGCAAATGTGGGGCTTCGTGCCATCATAGACAAAAATGAAGTTGAAAAGGTGATGGTGATTCTGCGGGATCGAGATATCGAGATTAGTGCACAGACCTGGAATCGCCGTTATCGAGATTACATGGAAAAGATTAAGACCGGTTCTATCTTTGAAGTAGCTGTAGTGCTACGTGATCTTTTTTTGCTCAGTGTGGATAAGGAGCTTTCGTACGGTGAAAGAAAGATGATGGATACAGCAAAGAATCTTCTTGTTAAAGAAATTTCTCTGGCCAGAAATATTGACGAAGCCAATACTGCAGATCAGATTGAAAAAATGTTTTCCTGAAAGTTTGCATACTTTGTCAACTGCGCGTTACCCCCTCTGATTGTGCTGGTCCTGCCATGAAGACTGATCTTGCAGGATATTTCCCATGACTCATTGTTGTTCTCAACCCCCGTTAGCTACTTCTAGTTCTGAAGCTCATTTTCATTTTTTGGTAAATGTTGAGCAGGCAGGGTGTCGTCTTGATCAATTTCTGGTTCGTTTGATTCCTGATACCTCTCGGTCTGTGTTGTCAGATGCTATTCGTTGCGGCACAATTCTGGTGAATGATTGTCTTAAGAAAAATAGCTATTGTTTAAAGGCTGGTGAATGTGTTGCCGGTTTTTTGCCTACACCACCAGCAATGGCATTGTTGCCCGAAGATATTCCATTGGATATTCTTTTTGAGGACTCGAACCTGTTGGTTCTATCCAAGCCCCCAGGTCTTGTTGTACATCCTGGTAGCGGTAACCATGCTGGGACTTTAGTCAATGGCTTGTTGTACCATTGCCAATCCATCATCAATGTCGGCGATGATTTGCTCAGGCCTGGGATAGTGCATCGTCTTGATAAGGATACCTCAGGGCTGATGGTTGTGGCAAAAGATGAAAGAACACACCGTTGTCTTGTCGATGCCTTTAAGAACAGAATGGTTGAAAAAAGATATCTGGCTTTATTGAAAGGATATCTTGAGCGTAAGACAGGAAGGATTGTGGCGCCCATTGGAAGACATTCAGTGCATCGTCAGAAGATGACTATCCGGGAAGATGGGCGGTATGCGGTGACTACCTGGAAGGTTCTGCAAGAGTTCTCTCGCGGATTCAGCCTTGTGCAACTGCAAATTGAGACTGGTCGTACGCATCAGATTCGTGTGCATATGGCTTCTCTGGGGCATCCCGTTGCAGGTGATCAACTCTATTATATAGGTCCCAAAAATAGAATGTTTCCCAGACAACTGCTACACTCCTCACAGTTAGGCTTTACGCACCCTGTTACTGGTGAGCCCCTTCTATTTACCGCGCCTTTATGGGCTGATTTTTCTTGCATCATTGATCAGTTTAGCGCTGAGACTGTGCTGGACGAGCAGGGACGGTTGTGATTGTCGGAGTAACGGGCGGTATGGGTTCTGGCAAGAGTATCGTGTCACGACTTCTCGGTAAATTGCTTGAAAAAGAGGTTCTTGATGCCGATCTTCTATGTCGTCATTTGTTGGAGCCGAACATGCCAGGCTGGCAGGGGGTCAAGGATAAATGGGGGGCTCGCTTCATAAATTTTGCGGGTCATATAGACCGTGTAGCCCTGCGGAAGGCTCTGTTCACTGACTCGGAAGTACGATATAACCTCGAACAACTGCTGCATCCTCTTGTTCGTAAAGAAATACTGCGGCTTGTCATGAAAGTGAAAAAACAACGACTAGGAATGGTCGTGGAGGTGCCTCTTCTTTTTGAGGTTGGCTGGCAGGATGATTTTGATTTGGTTGTGGCTGTCTATTCTGGGCAGAAGTCTTGTCTTGAGCGTATTGTCAAACGTGATCAGGTAACCCTGGAAGAGGGCAAAGCAGCCATCAGCGTTCAGATGTCTTTGGAAGAAAAAGCCTTGTTGGCTGATTGTGTGATTGATAATTCCGGTCCTCTCGCTTGGACTGTTTTTCAAGTGCATCATCTGGCTCGTTTGTTTAGCATGTAATGTATGGTTAATAATCAGTAGGAATTTTGTTTATTCTTTGTAATTGCTAATCCTCTACGCTCTGCAATGATGGATTTAATTTTTCAAGAAAGGAGTTGATATCTTTAGCGATGAGAAGCGTTTTGTGCTGTGAAAAAGGTTGACATGATTTTTTGAAGTTCGTATATAACTATTATTAAATTTCTAAGCGATATAATCCTTCCTTTAATCTGTCTGCTTTAAATACTGTGCACTGTAATATATGCTTGCAAGTTATATCAAAGTGACTGGTTTCTGTAAGCAGAAGGGTGCAACGTTGTTCAACGTGTTAATTTTTGTATTCATCTAACATTTCTCATATTCTTTAGAATAACAATAAATTTCTTATTACGTCTGAATATTGCCTCTTGTGGTAACTCCGTATTTCCGACGATTGATCAATCTCGCTTCTAGATACTATTTCTTTAGATTAATTCTCCATTTGATTTTTTATCAAAAGCTGTTTACACAGCTGTTTTTTACCCCCCTCAGTGTTTTTTTATGATCTTTAGTCTTCTTAGTAATCTGTTTTACCCCCCGCCTGAGCATTTTGCCGAAGGAATATAAATGATTTTTGTTAGTAATAGCGTCCTGCCAATGGCCATAATAGGAGAAAATGATTGATGAATCTGGCGGAATTAAAGCTGAAAAAAATTGATGAGTTAGTCAAGCTTGGTCGAACATTAAAGATTGAGGATGTAAGTTCACTACGAAAACAAGAACTGATTTTTGCTATTCTCCAGGCCCAGGCTGATGAAGATGGAAAACTCCGAGGTAGTGGGGTGTTGGAAATCTTACCAGACGGGTTCGGATTCCTCAGAGCGCCTGATTATAATTATCTTCCCGGTCCAGACGATATCTATGTCTCTCCCTCTCAGATCCGCCGGTTGAATTTACGAACTGGAGATACCATTGATGGTTTGGTTCGCGCGCCCAAGGAAGGTGAACGTTATTTCGCTCTACTGAAGGTTGAAACGGTTAATTTTGATCCCCCTGAGGCCGCTAAAACCAAGACGTTGTTCGCTAATTTGACTCCTTTGCACCCTGAAGAAAAACTAAATCTTGAATGGCAGCCGGACAATTATTCAATGCGTCTTATTGATATGATGGCTCCCATCGGCAAGGGGCAACGAGGACTTATTGTGGCGCCTCCCCGTACTGGAAAGACCGTCTTGATGCAGAAGATGGCTAATTCTATTGTGAAAAATCATCCTGATGTCTATCTAATTGTTCTTCTCATTGATGAGCGTCCAGAAGAGGTCACAGAGATGGCGAGATCGGTTCAGTCAGCTGAGGTGGTCAGTTCGACGTTTGATGAACCACCCCAGCGCCATATTCAGGTGGCGGAGATGGTGTTGGAGAAGGCAATACGCTTAGTTGAACACAAAAAAGATGTTGTTATTCTTCTGGATAGTATCACCAGATTAGCAAGAGCCTACAATACAGTAACTCCCTCCAGTGGGAAAATTCTCTCCGGTGGTGTGGAGGCCAATGCACTGCAAAAACCCAAGCGTTTTTTTGGGGCGGCACGAAACATTGAGGAGGGTGGGAGCCTCACCATTATAGCTTCGGCACTTGTTGAAACGGGAAGCCGGATGGATGAGGTCATTTTTGAGGAATTTAAAGGGACGGGAAATATGGAGTTGGTTCTTGACCGGAAAATGTCTGAAAAAAGAATCTTTCCGGCCATTGATGTTAAACGTTCTGGCACTCGAAAAGAGGATCTGCTTATGGATGCGGATACCCTTAATCGGGTGTGGATTCTGCGAAAATTATTGAGCTCAATGAATCCTGCTGATGGTGTTGAGTTTCTTTTAGACAGGATGAAACATCATAAGACGAACAAAGAATTTTTCGAATCTATGAATAGTTGACGGTGACTGTTTAAATTTTATGTTGAAGTTTTATTGTTATTTATTATATTAATTTTGCTGTATTTTATAGTGTGATAATTGTTTTTGGAGAACTATTTTATACTTTATGAAGTAGTTGAAGGTATCATTAAATATAAACCTGAGTTTTTTCAGGTATGTTTCGGAGAAAAAATCATGAAGAAAGATATTCATCCTGAGTATTATACAATCAAGGCAGTTTGTGCCTGTGGTAACGAAATGGAAATTGGATCGGTATTTAAAGAGTTAAAGGTTGAGATTTGTGCTGCATGTCACCCTTTTTTCACAGGCAAGCAAAAGGTTCTCGATACAGCTGGACGTATCGATAAATTTAATAAACGTTACGCCAAACATTTCGAGAATAAAAAAGCATAATTTTTTGGAGCTAGATTCGCAATAAAAGATGAATGCTCTGTGTAATCAATTTCCTGATTTGTCCTTTTTTTGAGTTCTCTCAGGTCCACAGCAATATCAACCATTGCTGTGGACTTTTTATTTTTTAAACGCTTTATCTCTCCTGTCTTTTAAATTCCATGTTTGATAAGTTTGACGATCTTCAAGAAAAGATCGCACATCTTGAAGGCAGGCTTTCTGATCCGTCACTTATGAGTGATCAGAAAGCCTATCAGAAAGTGGCCAGAGAACATGCCCATCTGTCTAAGCTTCATGCCCTATATGTTCAGTATCAACAGGTTGAGGTGGACATCGAAGAGAATAAGCAACTTCTTCAACTGGATGAAGATGTCGATATTCAAGACCTTGCCAGGGCAGAAATCGATGAGTTGAAGAAAAAAGAATGTGAACTGCAGGATTCTATTCGTCTCTTATTGCTGCCTAAAGATCCTAATGATGAAAGAAACACCTTCCTTGAAATACGGGCAGGGACAGGGGGAGATGAAGCGGCACTGTTTGTCGGGGATCTTTATCGAATGTACTCCCGATACGCCGAGTCGCAAGGCTGGAGGATTGAAGTTATGGCCTCTAGCCCCCTTGGAACCGGAGGCTTCAAAGAGATCATCGCACTTATCAGCGGTGACCAGGTTTACTCTCGAATGAAGTATGAGAGTGGTACGCATCGAGTGCAACGTGTCCCAGAGACTGAGACCCAGGGACGTATTCACACCTCAGCGGTAACTGTTGCTATCTTGCCAGAGGCCGATGAGGTTGAGGTGGATATTAAGATGAATGAGCTTAAGTTTGATGTCTTCCGTTCTTCCGGTCCTGGTGGACAGAGTGTGAATACCACTGATTCAGCCGTTCGGGTGACTCATTTGCCAACAGGACTTGTGGTTATTTGTCAGGATGAGAAATCTCAGCATAAAAATAAGGCTAAAGCGTTAACTGTTTTGCGGGCCAGATTATTTGATCAAGTGCAGCAAGAACACCATGACAAGATCTCGCTGGACCGAAAAACGCAGGTTGGCAGTGGTGATCGGAGTGAGCGAATCCGAACCTACAATTTCCCTCAGGGTCGATTAACCGACCATCGGATTAACCTAACCATTTATCGCCTTGATTCGATCATGGATGGTAAGTTGGACGAGGTGATTGATCCCTTGATCAACCATGATCAGGCTGAAAAGTTAAGAGAAATTGAATAGATTGTTGATTGCCTCTCCATTGATGGCAATCGTTTGCTGTTTTTCATGTTGGATAGCATTTTCATTCTCTGTGTTCATTAATCTCCATGCGTGTTATTGATCTTATTCATTTTGGAATAGAACAGCTTGAATTAGCCGGTGTTGACCAAGCAGATTTGGAGGTTAACCTGCTCCTGGGCTTCTGTCTTAAAATGAACAGATCAGGGCTGTTTCTCGCAGCTACCATGGAAGTAGATGCCAGTCGGGAAAGTGAATTTTTAACTTTGTTGCGTAGACGAGCAGACCATGAGCCTACCGCCTATATCCTTGGAAAAAAAGAATTCTGGTCTCTCCCTTTTCTTGTTACACCCGATGTTCTTATACCCAGGCCTGAAACTGAATTTCTTGTGGAAACAGTCCTTGGTGTCATTAAAGGCAGACCATCGCAATCGGGTCTGGCCCTTGATCTCTGTAGTGGCAGTGGGGTTATTGGAATAGTCCTGGCTTTGGAGACGGTAAGGACTGTGATTGCAGTTGATCTTTCTGCTGCTGCTTTACGGGTAGCTCGAATGAATGCCCTTATCCATCAGGTTGCTGATCGTTTTGTTCTACTCCAGGCCGATTTATTCAACGCCTTCATCCCCCGTCCGATATTTTCACTGGTAGTTTCCAATCCTCCCTATGTGGGTAGACATGAGTTACAAGTTTGTGTGCAGCCAGAAGTGAGAGATTTTGAGCCCTGGCTGGCCTTGGATGGGGGGAAGGATGGCCTTGATGTAATTCATCGAATACGAGAAATGCTGCCTCGATTATTAAGGCCTGGGGGAGATTTTTTTATGGAGATCGGTGCAGATCAAGGCCCTGCGGTTTTGGAGTTGTTTACCGGTGAGAATGGATTGGCAATCTTTGATCAGGTCGAAGTGTTGCCTGATTATACTGGTCGTGACCGTGTCTTGCATGCCAGAATGATGGTGTAATAAAAAATATTAGAGCAGGTAAATGGAAAAACTTATTATTGAAGGCCGAAAGCCTTTGTTCGGAACTGTGCAGATCAGTGGAGCTAAGAATGCGGCTTTACCCCTTATCGCCGCAACCTTGTTGACTGAGGGAATTCATACCCTGACCAATGTGCCTGATCTGCGTGATACACGGACGATCCTTCGACTTCTTGAATCCTTAGGGATTACCTGGGAGAGACAGGGGACAACCCTGAGAATTGATTCGACAAATGTGACCTATTCCGAGGCCTCGTATGAACTGGTTAAAACCATGCGAGCATCGGTTCTGGTTTTGGGGCCGCTTCTGGCTCGTTTGGGAAAGGCAAAAGTTTCTTTGCCCGGAGGGTGCGCCATAGGCGCTCGGCCCATCAATTTTCATATTAAGGGGTTTGAACAGTTGGGGGTGACCTGTCGTCTGGAGCAGGGATACGTTGATGCTGAAATTAATGGGCGTATGCAAGGCTGTGCCATCTGTTTTGATGTCCCATCTGTTACCGGTACTGAAAATTTGCTTATGGCCGCGACCTTGGCACAAGGCACAACAATGATCAAGAATGCGGCCCGTGAGCCAGAAATCGGCAATCTTGTAGATATGTTAATCAGTATGGGAGCGGATATAGAAGGTCGCGGAACGGATTGTCTAATAATCCATGGGGTCGAACGATTACATGCTGCAGATAATGAGATTATCCCAGATCGAATTGAGACCGGTACCTATTTGCTAGCGATTGCCGCCACTGGCGGCGCAGCGACGGTGACTCATTGCAATCCTCGACACCTCCCGTCTTTCCTTGATAAGTTGCGGGCAACAGGGATGGTGATTACGGAAATGGAAAATGCCATCACCATTGATGCTACAGGAGGGCGTCAGATTAAAAGTGTAGATATCACCACCATGCCTTATCCTGGTTATCCGACGGATCTGCAGGCCCAGTTTATGGCATTAATGGCCCTAAGCGAGGGCGTCTCAATGGTTCATGAAACCATCTTTGAAAACAGATTCATGCATGTAGCCGAGTTGCATCGGATGGGAGCGGATATCACGATTGATGGCCATACTTCAGTGATTAAAGGGATAGGAAGGAATGGCTTTAGGGGTGCGCCGGTAATGGCGACCGATCTGCGGGCGAGTTCATCATTAGTAATAGCCGGTCTAGCGGCGCAGGGAAAAACTGAGATTTCTCGAATTTATCATCTTGAGCGTGGGTATGAACGAATGGTGGAAAAATTGACGGCTTTAGGGGCAACGGTGTGGAAAGAAAAGGAATGAGATGTCTTCGCGGCAAGGTCTTCTAACTGTAACTGTAAATTGAATTTTCCATAAAAAAAGCCGCTCATAAGAGCGGCTTTTTTTATGGAAGGAAAAACATCAATGGTGCTCTTTTTGTGTGAATGTTTTACCAAACACACGCTCTCCCATTAAAAAACCAAAAGCTACTACGCCAATACTTCCGGCTATAACACCAAATTCAAAGAAGGAGGGGACGTAGCTAAAATGGGTGGGCAGGTTGTCCCATCCTAAATTCTGTGGAACATTTTGACCTGCGACAACTAGGTCGTAACGGGCCACAAACTGACCAACAAGAATAAGAAAACCAGCAAAAGCGAGCATGCTCATATTTTCAAGGCGGGACAAAATAATCAGCACAATAGGGATGATAAGGCCTATGCCAACTTCTAAAACCCAGAAGTTGAGCGCGAGAGGGCCAGTGATGAGAGCATCTGCTGCAGTTCTTCCCAGTTCAGGTCCACCTACATAGAAACTGACCAGACGCCAAAAAGTGGCAACGCTATAAAGAATGAGAACCAGAGTCATGGCTTTGCCGGCACTTTTAACAGCAAGATGCACGGTTGTAGACATTTTTTCATTCCTGATTCTGTATGCAAGATAATTAAAAAGAACCGCTGCTGCTGCTCCACTAAGAAAAGCGGAGGTGAGAAAGTAGATGGGTAACTGCGCTCCGTACCAATAAGGTCTGGCCGGAAGGGTTGCAAAAACCCCACCAAGACAGCTGTTTGCTAATACCTCGGCAAGAGCGCCAAAGACTCCCATGACCAGTGCCAGTTTACCCAGTCCAGTGACGATTCCTGCGAATTCAATAATCATACAACCCACAGCCAAACCGTACAGGGTACCCATCCACCAGATATTGGACAGAGGGTTGGGGGAGATGATATTGTAGAGTAGCATTCTGTGTGGGCTTGCTATCTCAACGCCAATGGTGGCAAAGGCGCCCATGATGCAGATGATGGACATCCAGACCATACGGTTACTGATCATTCCCATTCTTGTGCCACCAAAAACATGGCTCATGGCGGCATACATACAGAGACCAGTGGAAGTGATGGCCCAGAATGCATATGTAGAAATTAGCATGCCCCACGGCATTTCACGGGTATTATTATAAATAGTATGATGGCCAAAAATAAAGGCAAGGACACCGCAGCTGAGTCCGACTACGGTTACGATCAGGAAGAAAATTGTTGCCCTGTTCATCTCGGGCGTGGCCAGGCATGGCTCTGCAGTCTCGGCAAAAATGGCTGATAATGAGATGTTTGACATTTTCTACTCCGGAGATTAGTTATTTCTTAACAAGGGTGAATGGGGTTAAAGCTATTTGGCCCTTTAGATATTTGGGTTTCAGGATTATTTGCCAGTATGGGGATTTTTCTGGTTTTTCTGGTCGTGAGATTCATTGTCTCCTGAGATTCGATTATATCCCTTCACCCCTATATGGCAGGTGTTACAACGGGTATCGGAGGCAAAGGCCGTGGTTCCGTTATGGCATTTTCCACAGTATTTTCCATCATATAGGGACTTCATGGTGAAATCGGCAGCTTTTTCTGCTGCTCCTTTCTCCATGGCAAAAAGACTGTCATGACATTCATCACATGCCAGTCCGTAATCTTCTGTATGAGGCTTATGGTAAAAAAGGACTGCCTTGACTGGTTTAGTCCAGACGATCGGGTCGGGAGGAAGCAGTTCATTCACCTTTGTATGGCATGAGGCGCACTGTGTATTCGTGGCAAATGCGGTGCTCCCATCATGGCAAGTACCACAGAACTTTCCTTCCGCCATGGCTGCCATGGTCATTTCTCCACTGGTTAAGACTGCTCCTGCTTTCATACTAAAAAGACCCTTGTGGCAGGATGTACAAGTGAGACCTGCGTCCATTGTGTGTATTTTATGATTGAATGTTACCTCGGTCGGTTTGGCCCAGACAATATCTGCCTTGGGTCCATAGTTTTTCTTTGTTTGTGCATCATAAAGAAATTTATGGGTGTTATCTTTGATCGTGGAGGTATCAGCAGCAGAAGTTTCTGCGGCTAATGATCTGGAGGCGAGGGGAGGGGCAAGCAAAAAAGAAACTGCCAGCAGCACGGATCCAATTGATTTTATGTTGTGTTGAATCATTTTCTTCTCCTGTAACACGTTGAATAATCAGGGAACAGCTAGCACAAGCATCGGGGATTTTTGTCTTAATAATCTCCAGGCGACCTATTCCACTCTATTAATTTTGATATCTGATATCGATAGCATTAGGCATTCATATAAAATACATTGGGCAGTGCCCCTGTATCAGGACGTAAAACCCAGATCTTAGAGTCAGGGGTGTGAAGTAAACGATAAATCTCAGTGGATTTGTCTTTAAGATCACCAAAAATTCTGACCCTGGCTGGACAGGCTGCTGCACAGGCGGTTTCCTTTTTCCCTTCGGCAAGCCGGGTATCTATACAGAAATTACATTTATCAATGGCGTATTTTTCTTCATTAAAATAACGGGCATTATACGGGCAGGCAGCCATGCATGTCTTGCAGCCGATACATTTTTTGTAATCCATGACAACGATACCAGTCTCTGGATCTTTGTAGGTTGCCTTTGTCGGACAGACACGGACACAGGGAGGACGATTGCATTGATTGCAGAGTACCGGCCTGAATTCTCGTTTTTCAGTGCTGTTTTCACGCGTTATTTTTTCTTGGATGGCTGTTCTCCAGGCGCCATGATCATTTGGCACATGATTGGACTGCTTACACGCCTCAACGCATAATTCACATCCGACACAGCGATTTTGCCGCATGATCATGCCGTAATGTTTGGGATAGGGATATTGTCCTTCCGACGGAATATCCATGTCAGCATTTTTTTGATTGCTGGCATGTGATATTGACGTCATTGAAAGGATAGATCCTCCCAGAAAAACACCAGTAAGGGCTAGTCCCATTTTTAGGAATTCGCGCCGTTCCTGCAAAGGCAAGCTGCCAATGCCTTCATTTTTTTCTTTTTCCAAGTCCTCGATATTCATTCTGAGCCTCCTTAAACTTGATACAATGAAAAAATGTTTTGAAATAAACCAGAGAGAGAAAAAAGATTTCTGTTTCTCCGGTTTATAGAATTTTTGTTAAATATATTTAAACATAGCCCGCAAATATTTTAAATATAAAGAATAGTTTATGTTTTCTTATAAAGTTAAAGTAGTCAGATTTACGATTAATTTGAATTCAAGTATAGTTAAAATTAAAAATCACTTGAACGAGTCCTGCAATTCTAAGCTTTTTGATGCCTTGCTACACTTTTGCAACAATATTGAGTTTAGATGCTACATTATATAAATATTCCTTATTACAGCAATCGAAAAATATTAATTTTAGATAAATAATAATGATTTTTTAAAAAAATCATTTCAATATCCATTGAATTGAGATCATTGAATTAAGGGGAATATTGGTTAACTTATATGCCCAGCTTCTTTTGTGAGCCCGTACTGCTTTGAATTATGGGCTTAAGGGGTAATGTTCATTTTTTCTAAACGTCTGGCTACTTGCGCTTATGCTGTTAGTTTCTTGACAGGTCGACTTTTTTTGGAGTATCTTCAACGGAAATTTTTAGAGATTTAGATGATGTCGGTGCTAATTGGCCTTGCAATTTTATTTTCATAACAGGCTTCTTTTTCAGGAGAGAAAAATGTATTTCACTAGAATAAGTTCCATATCCCTGTTGGTTTTATTATTGTTGAGTGAGGTTTGTTTTGTAAGCGTGGTGCATGCAGCGCAGGGGAATGTTCAGGAAAACAGAAAACGACTGATTGAAACGAATAGTTGCCCTGGATGTGATCTCACCGGCGCAGATCTTAACCGGGCAAATTTGCCAGGAGCCAACCTGCAAGGCGCTAATCTTGCTTATGCTCAATTGCAACTTGCAACTCTCACCAAGGCTAATCTGCAGAATTCCGTTTTAAAAAACACTGAATTAAACGGTGCAAATTTGGCAGATGCAGATCTGAGGGGAGCTGACCTGCGGGGAACTAATTTTACTGACGCTTATCTTGTTGGTATAAAACTCGATCGGAAAAACTTGCTGAAGCCAACCGCTGAACAGGCTGTGGCTGAATCGACTCCTCCAGCTAAGCCTGCAATTTCTGCAGCTACTGGTAAAGATGAAAAGTCTGTTCCTGCGGAACAAAATGGGTTTCTGCGAAGGACTTGGGGGGGCATGATGGGGTTGATATTTGGCTCTGATGCAAGTGAAGAGCAGGCCATGGAGAGTAAAAATGCAGATTTTTCTCAAAGATCTGTAAGTGATACTTTAAGTAATTCTAATAGTTTAGAGAGCAGTGTGGAAACGGAGAAATCCAGTGTCATTACTACCGATAAAGTGTCTTTCCCTGTTGCGTCTCCCATTGTCGTTGCTGAGGAGCTTGTTGTAGAGCCCGATGAGGATGAAGTGGTTGAGGAAACAAAAGAGGTCATTCACTCTACCAAAAAATTGGTTTTAGAGAAGAAGTCATCGGATGCCGTTGCTGCACCAAAGGAAAAAGCGGTATTTGATTCTACGGCAGAAATAGAAAAGAACAAACTTCGTCTTCTGGAAACCAAGAAATGCTATGATTGCAATCTCGCAGGCGTTGATCTGACGGGGAAGAATCTGTCTGGCGCAGATCTTGAAGGGGCTGATTTAACTGGGAGCAAGTTAGTAGAAGCCAATCTTGAAAATGCAAATTTGAAAGGGGCTATCTTGGTAAAGGCTGATCTGAGAAATGCAAAATTAAAAAACGCAGATTTTTATAAGGCGAATCTTTCCAAGGCTGACTTGAGCGGAGCGAAACTGGAGGGCGCTCTTCTTGAAGATGCGCAGGTCTCTGATACAATGGGATATAAGTGAAATAACGAACTGGAAAAAAAAGGTCTCTTTTTAAAGGGGTCACCCCAGAGGGGTGACCCCTTTTTTATAATATTGCGGGCTTATTTAAATTTCTCTAATAGGTCGAGTGCCTTGTAAATTCGGTCATATGAGTCAATTTTCTCATCTCGAAGGATATCCTCAAGGGTGTTAAGTCTACCCTGAAGTTCTGCGGTTCGGATCTCAAGGTTTTGAATGGTTTCAGAAGCAACGCTCTCTGTCGTATCCATTGCTTCACTGATGTCCATGGCGTTTCGCAGAAGTGATTGAACGTTTGCAATTTTTTCAAGTCGAAGAAAGAGCTCGTCAAAATTAATCGGTTTTTCCAAGTAGTCTGCGGCTCCTTTTTTCATTGCTGCCACGGCGGTGTCAACGGATGAATGGGCCGTGATAAGAATCACTTCAATACTGGAGTTGAGTTTTTTTGCAATCTCCAGCACTTCAATCCCACCTATTGTTCCTGGCATCATAAGGTCAGTCAAGACAACATCAACATGCTGTTGAGTAAGAATTTTCTCGGCTTGATAGCCATCCTCAGCGATCAGTACCTCATATCCTGCCTTTTCAAGACGTTTTTCCAACATCTTTCTAACAACAGGATCATCGTCAACAATAAGTATGGTCATATTTTTCATGAAAGATTTCTCATTTAGTTTTCTGATAAAAAATAGATCGTAGATGTCTTTTAGGAATAAAGCGAGGACAGATGCCGGTGAGGGATTCTGTAGATCCTATGATAAGGTAACCGTCGTCAGCCAGACTGTCTGCTATTTTGTTGAAAAGTTTCTGGCGATCAGGAAGGGTGAAGTATATTGCTACATTTCGACAAAAAATGATATCAAATTTGCCAAGTCCTGTAAAAGGCATCATGAGATTAAATTTTTTGAATTGCACCATTGCCCGGATTTCATCCTTAATCGTCCATGAATCACCAAACATGGTAAAGTAACGTTGAAGTTTATCGCCAGGAAGGCCTCGTTCCATTTCAAATTTATTGTATTTCCCTCGACTGGCCTGGGCGACTGCACCATCAGAAATATCAGTACCGAGAAGCTGGACGGAATATTTACTGCTATTTGGTAGAAGTTCTTTAATGATTATGGCAATTGAGTAAAGTTCCTGGCCCGTTGATGAGGCGGCACTCCATATCTTGATATTGGTTTTAAGGTTTGGAGAATTTGGTGTACGGGCATCGATCATTTCAGGGAGCAGTTTGTGCTGCAAGAGCTCAAAAGGACCTTTGTCACGAAAGAAGAGGGTCTCGTTCGTGGAGATCGCATCAATTATTTTTCGTTCAAAAATTTTGCTGGGGTCTGTTTTGGCTTTTTGATAGAGCTCTTTGTAGGTATTGCAACCGTGTTCCGCTGCAATGGCGCCGAGGCGCGTCTCAAAGAGATAGGACTTGCTTTGATCAAGATATATCCCTGAGACATCATAGATATATTGAGCAACAAGCTTCAGTTCTTCTGGTGATATTTTTAGCATGCTCGCAAAAGTGTGATCACAATGAAAAGGTGAGAGGCATTTCGGTGAAGTGCGTTATCTGACACTTTTGGTAATTTCATCAGCAATTTTATTTAACGGGGCGATGACATCGGCTAGTCCTTGCTCTATCGGGGCTTTAGGCATTCCATAGACTACGCAGGTCATCTCATTCTGGGCGATGACAAAAGCTCCTTTTTGTTGCTTCAGGGTTTGCAACGCCTTGGTTCCATCCGAACCCATTCCGGTCATAATAACGGCAGTCGTTCGACCTACATAATAATCTCCCACTGAACGAAAGAGATAATCGACGGATGGTCGACAGGAGTTTTCCGGAGGATCATCGGTAATCCGAATAATGCGATTTTTTCCATCGGCGCTGGCTGTGAGCTTCATCTGTTTGCCACCCGGTGCTATATAGACGGTGTTGGGTTGAATAGCTTCAGCCTCTTGCGCCTCCTTAACAGTAAGAGCACATTTTGCATTGAGGCTTGCGGCCAAAGATTTTGTAAAAACTGGCGGCATATGCTGCACAATAACCACAGGAACCCCCAAGTCTCCAGGAAGTTGGGGGAGCATCTGGCTGAGAGCGTTTGGTCCCCCAGTTGAGATGCCAATGGCAATAATCTCCGATTTCCCTCGACGCTTTGAAGCTTGTGCTGTGTTGCCGGCTGCAGAGGTTGCCTGCGGACGGAGCGGGGACGCGGATGTTGCTTTGGTGGCCAAAGAAGGTTGGGGCCTGGTAAACACTCCCTTGGCAGAGAGCAATGAGGATGCGGTGCGTGATTGGCGAAAAGCTTCAAGCATTGGCCTCAGAGCAGCCTTTATTTGATTCTTTCCCTCTTGCAGAGTCGCGCTTTGGGGTTTGAGGATAAAATCGAATGCACCAAGTTCTAAGGCTTTCAACGTCATGTCACTGCCATCAGCAGTAAGGGTTGAAAGCATGATGGCACCAATTCCGGTATGGTTTTTCTGAATCTCAGCGAGCACTTCCAGTCCATTCATCTCTGGCATTTCAATGTCAAGAGTGAGTAGATCGGGCTTTAACGTAGCAATTTTAGACATAGCAATTTTGCCATTATGAGCAATCCCAACAACCTCAATTCCAGGGATCTCTGCCAGGATATCACTAACCGCCTTGCGGTAGACAATGGTGTCGTCAACAACTAAAACGCGTAATTTTTTCAGAAGCATTCTTAATGTCCCTGGTCTTCAAGACGTAACACTTTATTGATGTCGAGAATTCCAATAAGTTTGTCTTCGGTTTTATAGACTCCAGAGAAAAATTCCCCTTGAATTCCACCCATATTAGCAGGAGCACGTTCAACTTTATCCATTTCCGCTGAAACAACATCGCTGAGTTGGGTAACGAGCAGGCCTACATGTTCTCCAGGTGAATTGACAATAATGTTGCGTGAACTTGATGTGGCCTCCGTGGATCCAAGACCTAGTTTTCTACCAAGATCAATAATTGTCACAATTTGACCACGGAGATTTAGAATTCCAATGACATAGGAAGGTGCCTGAGGAACCTTGGTCATATCCATCAATTTGTTGATCTCTTGGATATTTAGAATATCCATGCCGCAAAGGGCGTCCCCGACAAAGAACGTGGCCAGTTCCACATGCATCTTGCTCGTTGCTTTTGTTTCGTTCATTTTGTCCTCTTACTTAAAAATAGAGACTTAATAGAGACGTTTTATGTAGTCATGGACACAGGTCATCAATTTTTCTTTGTCCAGCTTGATATGATATTCATCAATGCCCACGGCCTTGCCTTTAGCAATATCCTCGTCGGCAGCCAGTGTGGTCAAAGCAATAATGGGAATCTTATTGTATGCTGGATTTTTTCTGATTGTTTCGGTCAGTTCAAATCCATTCATGTTGGGCATTTCTATATCGGTCACGACCATGGAAATCTCGTCGGCATGTTTTTGAAGCAGATCCCACGCAATGGCACCATCCGCACCTTCCAGAACATTGTAGCCGGATTCTGTCATATATCCTTTAACCTGATTACGAAAAAAATTTGAATCTTCAGCAATCAGAATAGTTGGAGTTATTCCAGTGACTTTATCAATTTCGAAAACTGGTTTTTCGGCGAACCAATCTGGAAAGAGGGTTTGAACGATTTCAAAAACATCGATGAGCATCGTTGTATGGCCATCGATGATAATTGACCCCATGATCCCTGGTTGCTTCAGGGTCAACCCGTCAATTTCTGATGATATCTCAACAGCGTCAATGGGGCCGATAGCTAAAAGTCCGATTGGTTTTGAACAAATATTGAAAACGATAACCAGCAGGTCGTCGTGGTCTGCGAGGGGATGAACAGTGGAAATGTCGTCGACGGAAAAAAGTGCGAGGCTTCCACCCCGGTACTGCATAACTCGTTTTCCACCCATATTTTCAATCTCTGAACGTTTTATCTTTTCTATGCGTTCGACCTGATTGAGGGGGACGGCAAACTGCTCATGCTCGGAACTACGGAAAATAAGCAGGGCTTGTCGGTCTTTCTGGGTGCGAATGAGTTCTTCTGCAGCCAATGCTACTTCATTGGCTCTATCTGTACCGTCAATGGAGGTTAGGTGTGCCTTGCGTGCCAGATTGGTGACATCAAGGATTAAGGCAATGCGGCCATCCCCCATGATTGTGGCGCCGGCATAGCCTTTACACTGCTGGAGGTGCCTGCCCAGAGGTTTGATTACGATCTCCTCAGAGTCCTGGAGGCGATCCACGATAAGACCATATTTCATGGAGTTTGTGGAAACCACAACAATGTTCAGAGCGCTTGCCGTGCTATACCGGCGATCACTGGTTGCGCGATTGTCGCTTTCCAGGTTTTGTTCTTCTTCCGTAATGTTGTCGGCATTCTTAAAGAGAGGTGAGTGTTTGCCCCGACGATCAGCAATACTGTCACGTCGATCGGATTTCTGAACATCCTCTGTGGGGTCCCAGTAACTCCTGTCTGCTTCAATGACATCAGAGAGCCTGATCAAAGGTAAGAGATTCCCACGGAGGCGCACGACTTCGGCGTTCCCTACCTTCTCCACTCTTTTTTTAACCTGATTAGCGGGAATGCGAAGAAGCTCCTCCAGATTCACCTGGGGAATGGCGTATCTCTCACCACTGGTGGTTATAATTTGACAGGGAATAATGGCAAGGGTCAGGGGCAGCTTGATGGAAATAGTGGTTCCTTTTCCAACCTCAGAAACAATTTCCACCTGACCGCCAAGTTTATCCAAATTAGTTTTAACCACATCCATGCCAACGCCACGTCCAGAGACGTCGGTGACTTTTTTGGCCATGGAAAAACCAGGCAGGAAGATAAGATTGATTCTTTCTTTGTCAGACATAATCTGGGCCTGCTCGACAGTAATCAGGCCTTTACTGATGGCGCTTGCTGCCAAAGCCTCACCATCAAGGCCTTTACCGTCATCGCTAATTTGGATGACCACCTGGCCTGCCTCATGATAGGCCTTAAGAATAATGAGGCCTTTTTCAGCCTTGCCTGCACGTTTTCTGTCAGAAGGCATTTCCACACCATGATCCACTGAGTTACGAATCAGATGGGTCAGGGGATCGTTGATGGATTCAATAATGGTCTTGTCCAGTTCGACTTCGTTGCCGACTATGGTCAGGTCAATGGTTTTATTGAGTTGCTTGGAGAGATCTCGTACCACTCTGGGAAATTTGCTGAACACGTTACCAATGGGCTGCATCCGAGTCAGCATGATGGCTTCTTGCAATTCAGAGGTGATTAAATCGATTCTTTGGCCAACAGCTTCAGCATTGCGCAAGTCGTTGGTGCTAATGGTTTGTAGCAATTGGTTGCGGCTGAGAACAAGCTCGCCGGCTAGGGTCATGAGTGAGTCCAAAAGACTGACATGAACCCTGAGGCTGGTATCTGCCTTAATCGGAGAACCTGTTGGGGCTTCCATGGATGATGGGGTGACCGATAACGGGATTGAAGGAAGAGGAGCAGAAAAAGATATTGGTTCCGGTTGCGGAGTGACAGGGGTGGGGGGTGGTTGCTGTACTGAAATGTCTTGTACAATTATAGTGGCCTCTTGAGCCACAGGTTCAGCAGCAGCCACAGGTTCCGGTGCTGACTGAGTTGGTGGCGGTGCCGCCTGGACGCTGTTTCCTTCCGCGATGGCGTTCAGGGGGATGAGATGTTCCGTAATGTCTTCCTCGTTACTGGTCTGAATATTATTGATCATGTATTCCAGTTTGTCAGAACCCTGGAGAAGGACATTAACGATTTCAGGGTTAGGCACCAGTTTTCTGCTGCGAATCATGCCCAGAATGTTTTCCATGGCATGGGAAAGCTCCTGGATCACGGTAAGTCCCATGAAGCCAGCTCCACCTTTAATAGAATGGGCAGCCCGGAAGACCTTATTGACGAGATTTTCGTCAATGTTGGCCCCTGCCTTTTCAATCGCCAGAAGGTCTGTCTCTATGTCGGCTAGATGTTCAAGGGACTCTTCGATAAAACCCTGGAGTATTTCGTCATCTTCAATTTGCATTTTTAGCACTCCTTCAGAGAGAAATTGAAAAATAAAGATTAATCGCTGCCAACTTAAAGTGAATGTGGTTCTGTGGTTTCAATGGCAATCAGGGTTACATCATAGAAAAGGTTGTGTCCGGCCAGTGGATGATTGTAGTCAACAACGATGGTATCCTGGTTGGTCTCAACTATTGTGGCTGGAATTTTATGAGTCTGGCCATCTTTCTCTAAGCTGAGCGAGAGAATCGTCCCTGTCTGCAGATTTGCCTTCTTTCCGAAACTCTCCTTGTTGAGTGTATGCAGCAGATCTTTTCTTCGAATTCCGTAACCTTCATCGGGTTCAAGACGGACAAGCTTTTGCTCGCCTATAGACATGCCTATCAAGGCTTTTTCAAGGGTGGGGGGGATGTCATGGCAGCCAATTGTTAAAATCAAGGGATCTGCTTCAGTAATTATTTGGAAGGTTGTGCCGTTTTCTAATTTTCCGGTGTATTTAATTGAAACTTTATCGTTCAATTGTGCTATTTGCATAGAGATATTGTCCTAATATAAATAAATATGAGCAACTATTAACAAAAAATAATCGCCAGTATAGGTTAAAATAAGTAGAACAGCGATAACAAAACCATGAGGAGACTCAAATGATCAACGCCCAACATTTGCAGGGGTGGGCTCCTTTTGGAGAAAACTAAAGGGCATGTTATCTTATAATTTTCTGTTTTGCAATAAATGTTACCTGGATTGTTGTAGTATACAGAGGTGTAACCGTTCTTTTTTTAACAGTAAATTTTTGACAGTCAACGATATAGGGCGTTTTAAATGGAATTTTTGAGAAAAAGTGAAGCTTGACAAAGCAAGGTGATCAGCATAAAATCCCGAATTTTGTTTATTCTTATAATTTAATGAGCTTGTTTTTTTTAGAATTTCACATGCGCATTTTCCTAACAATACTGATTTGTTGGAAAATGTTATAGGGAATTTTGAAAGAAATTTTTTTGATATTCTCACTTGACAGCCAAATGTCTATGACAGAGTTCATATAGGATTTTTTTTTCTGAAATTTAAGTTAAAAGAAATATGAGATAGGGGTATTGACCGGTAGGGCATACCTGCATTCAGGTTACACATTAAAGGTAAATATGGTTCAGTTACGTTTTGATAAGTCGGAAAATGGCTTGCTCCCGGCAATTGCTCAAGATTATGAGACGGGTGAGGTTTTGATGCTTGCCTATATCAATCTTGAATCATGGGAAAAAACATTAGAAACAGGAAAGGTTCACTATTGGAGCCGTTCCAGAAGCAAATTATGGCTAAAAGGTGAGTCCTCCGGCCATGTCCAGCTTGTTCGAGAGATACTGGTTGATTGTGACGACGATACGGTTGTTCTCAAGGTAGAACAGCTTGGGGGAGCTGCTTGTCACACCGGTCATCGATCATGCTTCTTCCGTCGAGTTGAGGGTGGTGAACTCTCAGTTGTTGGCACGAAAGTCTTTGATCCGGAATCTGTATATGGGAAAAAGTAGTGGATAAATAGTCTTATAAAAGAGATATTTTTAGGCATAGTATAAAATGAGTGGAGATTAGATGATGGAAACAACAACGCAGTTAAAGCTTGGGCTTCCCAAAGGAAGCCTGGAAAAAGCAACCATAGAATTATTTGAAAAGGCAGGTTGGTTAATCAAGCCACAATCCCGGAATTATTTTCCCGAGATTGATGATCATGAGCTAGTCTGTTCTATCTGCAGGCCCCAGGAAATGTCTCGATATGTCGAGAGTGGTATGCTTGATGCTGGAATCACCGGCAAAGATTGGACCATGGAAAATAAATCAGATGTGGTGATTGTCTGCGATCTGGTTTACTCCAAGGTGAGCAGGAAGCCTACTCGCTGGGTGATCGCAGTGGCAGGTGATTCTGATATTTATACTCTTGAAGATCTGGAAGGCAAAAAGATTTCTACTGAACTAGTCGGTGTGACCAGGGAGTTTTTTGCGCAGCGAAATATCAATGTCACCATTGAGTTTTCGTGGGGTGCCACTGAGGCAAAAGTGGTCTCCGGGCTTGCCGATGCAGTGGTTGAGGTGACCGAGACTGAAAGCACCATAAGAGCCCATGGTTTGCGGATTATCCATGAACTAATGAAGTCCAATACCCAGTTTATTGCCAATAAAGAGGCTTGGAACGATCCCTGGAAAAGGGAGAAGATTGAAAATGTTGCCATGCTTCTGCAGGGTGCCTTGAATGCAGATCGGATTGTTGGCCTGAAAATGAATGTTGCCCATGCACGTTTGGAGCAAATCATCAGCTTACTACCTTGTCTCAATGCACCGACAGTGGCGGGGCTTTACCAGAAGGACTGGTATTCCGTTGAAACGGTTGTCTCAGAGGATGCCGTCCGGGATCTTATCCCTCAATTAAAAAAGAATGGCGCTGAAGGGATCATTGAATATGCCCTGAATAAGGTGATTTGATTTGTTTAAGGCTTTGATATGAAATTTCTCGATGTTAACTTCCTTTTAAGCGTTCACGAGTTGTCTCAACTGCCTGAGATGACTTTGCCGGAGATTGCTTTTGCCGGGCGCTCAAATGTCGGAAAATCAAGTTTGATGAATACCCTGATGGGCAGGAAAAATCTGGTCAAGATAAGTAGACGGCCAGGAAAAACCCAGGGGCTAAATTTTTTTGAAGTAACCGAGACCGTTTATCTTGTTGATTTACCAGGGTATGGGTATGCCAAGGTTGCCAAGGGGATGCAAGAACACTGGCAGTCGCTTATTACCTCTTATCTGGAAACCAGGAAGACGCTGGCTTGTGTGGTGGTTATTCTTGACCTTCGACATGGAGTCAAAGAACATGATGCCCAGCTTTTTGGTTGGCTGAGGGAGAAACATATTCCGTTTTTGCCTGTTTATACCAAGGCGGATAAATTGTCAGGAAATGAACGAATAAAAAATGCCAGAATCCTGGATGCTGGCCATTCCATTGCTCAGGACCAGAGGATTGTGTTTTCAGCTTTAACCGGCATGGGTAAAGATGAGCTAGAGAGAACCCTTGCATCTTTTTCTAAAGTATATTGATTTTTTATTAGGCTAGATGATATTCTATTTTTAATTGTGTGCAGAGATTGTTTCTTTATTCGTCTTTCAGACTGTAAACATCAGCGAAAGTTTAAAAAAAGGAGAGCAACATCATGTTGCATCGATCTAAGTGGCCATGCTGGGAAATCATTAAGTGTGAAGACGGCAACAAGTGCATTGTTAAAGAGCAGACAGACAAGATGTGCTGGGAAATAATTGAGGAAAGAGATTGCCGCTCTTTTCATATTTGTAGCGATTGTCTGGTTTATGTAAGCCACCAGAAAAATAGCCCATTAAAAAGGAAAGAACTTTTGAGCATCATGGCTCAGAAGGGGCTCAATATTCTTGAAGGTCGACACTCCTGTAAGTGTACTTCGTTTGGAAATCTTGCCGAAAGATAATTACAGGGAACCATATCGGGAAAGCAGAATTTTTTCCATAGATCAATGAGATGGGTTGGATTTCGCCGTTTATTGATCAACGAGACTAAGTGATTAAAGTTATTGTTCAGATTTCAATACTGCTAAAAATGCCTTTTGCGGAATCTCCACATTGCCAACGGTTTTCATTCTTTTCTTGCCCGCCTTTTGTTTTTCCAGGAGTTTTCTTTTCCTGGAAATGTCGCCGCCATAACATTTTGAGATAACATCTTTTCTGAGTGCTGAGATTGTAGATCTGGCAACTATAGTCCCGCCAATGGCTGCCTGGATAGCGATCTTAAACATCTGTCTGGGGATTTCGTGCTGGAGCTGCTCGCAGGCATGCAGGCCACGAGCCCGCGCGTTTGCTCGATGCACCAGCTGGGACAGGGCGTCCACAAGTTCGCCATTGACCAGAATATCCAGTTTGACCAGATCACTTTTACGATAATCGTAGAGGGCATAGTCAAAGGAGCCATAGCCTTGTGTTGCGGATTTTAGTTTGTCGTAGAAATCATAGATAACTTCAGCTAGGGGCAGTTCACAGGTCAGCTCAATCCGTCCGGGAGTTGGATAATGGTAATGGGTATTTTCACCGCGTCGCTCCATGCACAATGCCATGACTAG
The DNA here is from genome assembly GCA_009773475.1 of Desulfobulbaceae bacterium. Classification (GTDB taxonomy): domain Bacteria; phylum Desulfobacterota; class Desulfobulbia; order Desulfobulbales; family Desulfocapsaceae; genus UBA2270. Next base: position 37,463 of record WSXV01000015.1, read on the forward strand.
CCCCATATACTTTTCGGGCATGAGGATGGTGGCCTTGATATATGGTTCTTCCACTCGGCTGACTTTGGAAGGATCAGGAAAGTGAGCAGGATTATCCACCTCCACCATTGAGTCATCGTTAAGATAGAAATTATATTTGACCGACGGGACGGTTAGTATGAGTGAGATGTCAAATTCTCGCTCCAGCCGTTCTTGAATAACTTCAAGGTGTAAAAGACCAAGAAATCCACAGCGAAAACCAAATCCCAGGGCCACGGAAGAGTCTTTTTGAAAGGTCAGAGCCGCATCGTTGAGTTGTAACTTTTCAATCGCCGTGGCCAGGCTTTCATAATCATCGGTGGAGATGGGGTAGATAGAGGAAAAGACCACTTGCTGAACCGGCTTGAAGCCTGTCAGAGCTTGAGCGCACGGCTTATCTTTATGGGTGATAGTGTCGCCAGGGCGGGTGTCACTGATGGTCTTGATCCCGGCCAGGATGTAGCCGATTTGACCGGCTGAGAGTTGTTTCTGCGGTTCCTTGCCGAACCTGAACAAACCGACCTCTTCAACCTTGTACACGGCACCATTGGACATGAACTTGATCATATCACCGGCCTGGATTATCCCATTGATTATACGGCAGGAGATGATGGTGCCACGGAAGGGATCGTAGTGTGCATCAAAGATTAGGGCCTGGAGGTCATGACTTGGATCACCCTTGGGGGGAGGGAGGAATTTGACGATGGCTTCAAGGATTTCGTCGACGCCCTGTCCTGTTTTGGCTGAACAGAGCTGAATGTGCTCTCCATCGAGTCCTAGATCCTCTTCAATCTGGTGAGCGACTTTTTCAGGTTCCGCCGAAGGGAGATCAATCTTGTTGATCACCGGGATAATCTCAAGATCGTTTTCCATGGCCAGGTAAAGATTAGCCAAGGTCTGGGCCTCAACGCCCTGGGCTGCATCGACGAGGAGCAGGGCGCCTTCACAGGAGCTCAAGGCTCGAGAGACCTCGTAGCTGAAATCCACATGACCAGGGGTGTCAACCAGGTTCAGCTCATATATCTTGCCATCTTTGGCTGTGTAAGGAAGGCAGATGGTCTGGCTTTTGATGGTGATGCCGCGCTCCCGCTCGATGTCCATATTGTCGAGTAACTGGTCCTTGAAGTCGCGCAGAGAGACCTGATTACACAATTGGATCATGCGGTCAGCCAAGGTTGATTTGCCATGATCAATGTGGGCGATGATGGAGAAATTTCGTATGTGTTTCATTGTATGTAAAAGGGATTTGTTATAGAATGTTCAAGAATAGGGCTTTTGGGTAGCACCTAGCAGAGTATGAAAAAATAGACTTGTAGCATAAATGAACAAGGAACTCCATAGAATTTTCCCGTATTTTCTGGGAAGTTCCTAGAGATACGCTTTCTGTGGCGATACAATTGCGTCTCTAGGCGGTCATTTTTCTCTAAGATTTAATTATTGCACTTTGAAGGAACTGGGGTAATAATAACAAGTTTACCCAATCGATAATGTCCAGGCCAACTGATACTATTTATGACTTCACAAAAAAATACATTTGAAATTTCTGATTCGGACTCCGACTCTTCCGATCCCTATGAGCTGTCTGAATCTGACAGGGAAGAGGCCCATTATTCAGAGCATCCCCTTGTTGCTCTGTCCAATGAAGAACATCTCCCAGCCCTCAGCAATCCTGCCCTGCATCGTTATCTTCAAGAGATCAGTCAGTATGAACTACTGACCCGTGAAGAGGCGGATGATCTAGCCATTAAATTTCGGGAAGAAGGGGATCAGGAAGCTGCTTACAGGTTGGTCTCTTCTAATTTGCGTCTGGTGGTGAAGGTCGCTATGGATTTCCAGAAATACTGGATGCAAAATTTCATGGATCTGATTCAAGAGGGAAATGTCGGGCTGGTTCAAGCAACTAAAAAGTTTGACCCTTATCGCGGGGTTAAATTTTCGTATTATGCCGCCTATTGGATTCGAGCGTATATCCTTAAATTTATTATGGATAATTGGCGTCTGGTAAAGATCGGTACAACCCAGGCGCAGCGGAAGCTGTTTTTTAGTTTGAATAAAGAGAAGAAACTTCTTGAGTCGCAGGGATTTCAGGCTGAAACTAAATTGCTGGCCCAGCGTTTGAATGTCAAGGAGAGTGAAGTTATTGAAATGAGTCAGCGTATGGGGGGCGGAGATGTCTCGCTGGAAAGCCCGGTACGTGCGGATTCAGAGGATGAACAAAAAAGTTTTCTGCCAAGTGATGGGCCGGGCATTGAGGAGATGGTCGCCGGAAGTCAGATGAAGGCCAAACTTGCAGAAATGCTTTTGATTTTGAAAGAGAAGTTAAACAGCAAGGAAACCATGATTCTAGAGCAGCGTCTGCTAACGGATGAGCCCCTGACTCTGCAGAATATCGCCGACAAGTTCGATATCTCCCGTGAGCGGGTCAGGCAAATTGAGGTGAATCTGCTGAAAAAAATGAAGAAATTTTTTGAGGCAGAAATGCCTGATATTAAAGATTTTTTCGATGGAGAAGATATGGTGATTAAGAGCGGCCCTAACAAGTAGTCACTCCTTTCTGCCCTTTTTTCATAGGTAATAACCAGCTCCATCATTGCAATGGAGTAACGGCCCACATAAAGAGTGAGTCTCTATAGATTTATAAGGTTTAAATAATGAAAGTCCCTTTGCTTGATTTGAAACAACAGTTGAGTTATCTCCGGAAAGATATGCTGGAGGCAGTCACCAGAGTTATTGACTCGATGATATGTATCCAGGGGCCAGAAGTGTCTGGATTCGAAAAAGAAGTGGCTGCATATTGTGGAGTGGCAAACGGAGTAGGGGTTTCCAGTGGCACCGATGCCCTGCTGGTCTCTTTGATGGCATTAGGGATAGGGCCTGGAGATCAGGTTCTGACTACACCGTACTCATTTTTTGCCACCATGGGAGTGGTTCTGCGGTTGGGTGCGACACCAGTCTTTGCCGATATCGATCCTGTTTCTTTTAATATTAATCCTAAGGCCATGGAAGAGGCGCTTGCTTGTGATTATGACCGAAAGATTAAGGCCATCCTGCCCGTTCATCTCTACGGACAATGTGCAGATATGTCCGCGATCATGAAGCTTGCCGGCCAGTATAACCTGCCGGTGATCGAAGATGCGGCGCAGGCCATTGGTGCAGAGTATCCAATGGATGATGGCGTAAATGTTACCTGGAGAAAGGCTGGAGCAATGGGACTTGCCGGATGTTTTTCTTTCTTCCCCAGTAAGAATCTCGGGGGGATAGGTGATGGCGGAATGGTGGTGAGCGATAACACAGACTTTGCTGATAAAATTCGAATCTTACTCAATCATGGGGCATCCCCTAAATATTATCACGGACAGGTTGGAGGAAATTTTCGTCTTGATCCCATCCAGGCAGCAGTATTGTCGGTGAAACTTAAATTTCTGGAGCAATGGCATCAGGCCCGACGAGAGAATGCGGACCGATATAATAAACTTTTTGTTGAAGCAGGTCTTGTGCAGAATAATTTTCTGGTATTACCGCAGGCTATGTATCTTGCGAAAAAAGAGGCCAGCCAGCAGCTTAAGGGCAGCCTGAATAATGCTGGCGAAAATTTTCATATCTATAACCAGTATGTGCTCAGGGTCAAAAGCCGTGACGCCCTTGTAACCTGGCTGCGTTCCCAGGATATTGGCTGTGAGATTTACTATCCATTAGCCCTCCATCAACAGAAATGTCTGGGACCAGACTTCCCCGTGTTATCTTTTCCCGAAGCCGAACGAGCTGCAGCAGAAACCATTGCTCTTCCCATTTTCCCGGAACTGTCTGCTGATATGCAGGCGTATGTGGTTGAGAAAATAGCTGAATTTTATCGGCAGTAAGTTTATCATTGTCGTGATTCTTTCTCCTGTAACTCAGACTGGACCAAGAAAGATCTTTGCCTGGGAGTATTTGTTATGGTGAAGGTTGTCCCCCTGTATTTTCCATCAATTGCCAAACTGTATACAATATCTGCACATCACAAGGATATTTTGTTGGTTTCGCGCATCTATTTTCTGCTGGCTGCATTTTTATTCCCTTCCATCTTGTCTGCGTCCCCTCTGAATTCTGCAACCATAGCCCCTGAACGTGATGTCGTGACTACTGGGTCCATCAAGGAACCGGAATGGAAAGATCTCTGGGATGAGGCACGGGAGATGACACGACAAGGGAGATATGCTGAAGCAGCCCAAGGGTATGCCAGGCTTCTTGCGGTGAAAAAAAACATTGAAGAGGCCTCCTGGGAGTACAGTCTGGTACTGATTACTCTATCTCATTGGGAACAGGCAGCTGCTGTCCTTGAGAGCCTCCTGGAGCTTGATCCCCTTCGTTCTGATTACCTGCTAAGTGCCGGTTCCGTGGCTTTAAAAATGAAAGAGTATGGTCGCGCCGCAGCCTATTATCGCCGTGTAACTCAGAAGCTCAGTTCTTCACTGAAGGCGCAGGCCAAGGACGGCCAAGTGTCGTTCGCTCCAGGGAAGGATAAAGAACGACCGCAGGCCAAGGACGGCCAAGTGTCGTTCGCTCCAGAGAAGGAACAGCCCTCTCTTCCAGTTAATCAGGAAAAAGATCACTCACAGGGGATAGAGGCGCTGGTTGGTCTCATCGCAGCCTTGCAGGGAGCAGGAAAAAGTGAAGAGGCCTACCCTCTGATGGAGCAACTCTTTCTGTTGCGCCCTGATGACTCTACTCTGCTTCATCAGTTAGCCGTTCATGCCGTAAAATCCGGGCGACATGAAATGGCCTCGGCTTATTATGAAAAGCTGATTGCTAAAGAAACTGTGGAAGACACTGTTTTGCTCGAGGCAGCTGCTTTTTTTGATCGTTTCGGGGGAGGAGTCAGGAATAATATTCGTCGCTCCAACCTAGGAGCCATCGACAGTGGATTATCCCTGGCCTATGTAAGCTGGGAGAAGTATCTGCAGCGGCATCCTGACTATCTGCCTTTTCAAAAAAAGATTGCCGATTATTTGCTTTTCCGTGGGGAAAAGAAAGCAGCCTTGCCCCATCTTCTGGTTTTGCTCAGTCAAGATGAAAAACGGGATGAATATCTCTTGCCGGTAGGCTCAATTTATCTCTTTGATCTTGGTCGGCCCGAGAAGGCGCTCTCCTATTATGAAGAATATTACCAGTTGCACCCGGAGAATAACGAGGTAGCCCTTGAGATAGCCAGAATACAGGCAAAACTTGCCCATGATCTGGTGGCCAGGGTGGATCGTGAGGGTGCTGGCTTGTTATGGAAAGAGTTGGCGCCGATTACTCCCAACCGTTTGGCAATTTATACATCCATGATTCAACTCCTTGAGCAACAGGGGAACAAGAAGGAGTTGTCTGAGGTGCTTGCGATTATTCATCAGCATGACCCTCGCAACAGAGAGGTTATCCTCCGGTTGGCTGAGTTAGAGCTGGAACAGAATCACCCGGGGCGGATTGATCCTTTAATGGATTTACTGTCACAGGAGGAGTTAAACAATGAACAGAGGGCTAGATATCATCTGGTACGTGCCCGATATGCCGATAATCGTGAACTCTTCAGCCAGGCACTGGACTGGTATGAGCAATATCTTGAGGTGATGCCGGGAGTGCTTTCCGTTCGACTTCGTTGTATGGAGTTGTCGGCTTCTCTTGGCTTGATCAAACGCTATGATGAACACTATCAACTCGCACGCCGTGATACTGTATCTGATCAGGATCGCTTGCACCTTGATCTGCAATTTGTGAAGGTTCTGTTGGCAAATGGCCTTGCAACTAGGGCTGGAGCCCTTTGTCGTCAATTAATACGAGATGGACTTGGTGGGGAAGTATTTCTTGCTGAATGTCGTCTGGCACTGGCAGATGCCTTGTACGGAGAAGAAAACAGCTTTGAGGCCGAGCAAGTCTTGCGGCAGATGCTGATGGATGGTGTGGCCACTGATGATACGCTTTACAAACTGGTTGAATTTGCCCTTGAGAGCAGAGAGCTTGATCTGGCTCAGACCTGGTTTGAACTGTTATCTGAACAGTCAGGAAATGCGGATATTTCTTTAACATGTGGAAATGAAAAGAGGAATTTGCCATTGCTGAAGGCCCGGATGCTTGCTGCATCTGGAAAATTTGGGAAAGCCATCGAGTTTGTTTCTGAATACCGGACATTTCTGTCACAGCGCTGCCAACAAGAGGTAGGAATAAAGAAACAGGCTGATCTCCTGCTCACTCATTTTTACCTATTGGATAATCAAGTTGACAAGGGGCTAAAGCTGATTGCTGAGATTCGTAAGGAGTACCCACTTGATCTAGAGGTACGGATTATTGAACAGCAACTTGCAACTGGTCGTTCAGGCAGAGGACAGGGAGGTGGCGTTGATGATCTTCTCGAAAAAAGGTATGGAAATGAATTCGTAACCCTGATGCGGGCGTCCCGGTTAGAACAAAAATATGGTGCCCGGGATGCCGCTTATAAGCATATACGAATGGCCCTTCAGGCGGAACCTGAATCATTAGCGGCCAGAGTTGCCATTGCCAGGACATTACAAGATCAGGGATACTCGGAAGCAGCCGTAACCGCTTGGCAGACACTTGTAACGGACTATCCTCAGGAGCTTGGTTTCGTCAGGCATTTACTGGAAGGAGAGTTCAAACAGGGCCTATTTAAACAGATCATAACAAAACTGCTCCCTTCCCGACCGGAAGGCCTTGGCAAGACATTAATGGCTCTTCCTGATACCGGTCATTTGTTGATATGGCAGCGGTTGATGCTGGCCCGAGCCTTATGGGCGGAACGGCAATGGGTAGAGGCCGTTGCTGTATATGACACCCTGTTGCAGCCATCGGTTGATAAAATTTTTACGGAGAAAATGGCTGAAATGCAGGTTGAGCTTGTTTTGCCTCCTCCCCGGCAATCGCTTTGGAATATGCTTACCTTTACCGCAGCGCCGGAACCGGATCGTCTGAGCCGGGTGATGGAGCCTGATTTTGTTCTGAGTCAGAGAGGAGAACCGGCTGGCAGAATTGGAGCGGAACTCTATGCAGAGTATCGATGGCAGCAGCTAGCCGCAAGGGAGCTTTCTGCCAGGAGAGCGTTGGCACAGGGGGATTATTATCAGGCCATGAAAGAGTACCAGGAGGTGATTGTAAATGATCCTTCACCTGAATCTCTTTTTGATCTTGCCGGGATTTATAGTCGACTTGGGCTTCTGGGAAAGGAAGCGTTGCTCTATGAAGAGATTTCGCAGAATAATCCTGATTATCCAAAACTCGCCGCAGCAGTAGAGCGGAACAGCTTGAAACGAAAACCAAAGGGGATGCTTGATTTTGGATATTCATCCCGGAGTGGGCGGGATGGATATTTAGATATACAGCAGACACGAGGCGGAGGCAGTGTTTGGATGCTGCCAACGCTGCGCCAGGAGATGAGCGCTGGCTGGAGTACCATTCACGCTGTATCGGAAAATACGGATCAGGATGTATGGCGCAACAGGTTTTTAGGTGAATATTCTTTTTTCCCCCATTATGCCATTGATGTTATCGCTAAAATTGGAGGTGACAAGATTGCCGATACCTCTGATGCAGAGACAGGTGCTGCCCATTATGATGTTATTCCCCTCTATCATCTAGAGGCACGCGGTCGGATTGGCGATGAACTGAATGGTTTTGTCCGCATTACCCAGGATGTGGTGGATGATACTGTTCAGGCTTTGAAACAAGGGATTAGTAAACGGGACATAGAGGGTGGCGTAAGTGTGGATATCCTGCCGCGTCTTTTCTGTGGGGGGGAATATTCATTCAGTGAATATAGTGATGGTAATCATCAGAATCGTTATCATGTATGGGGATCGTATCTCCTTTTCACTGAACCGACCCTGTTGCGAGTTACCTATGGTCAGGAGTTGCTGCATAACGACGAAAGTAATCTGGGACAGAATTTTGCTTATAACAGCCTGTTCTCCCCTGACGATCACCCCTATTGGAGTCCCAGCGAATATTGGCAGAATCAGGTTTCTGTTCATTTTGAACATCACTTGGCGGCGGATGTCTTAGGGCGGAGTACACCCAGTTACTATACCCTTGATTATGCCATTGGTTATGAAGAAGGCGGGTACGATAGTCATTCCTTTGGTGGAGATATTTTCCTTGAAATGAGTCGTCATTTTTTATTAAATAGCAGCTTCGATATGGTCCAGGGAGGTCAGGAGATCCGTAAAGATGTTGCCCTGTCATTGGTCTATCGTTGGTAAGCCCTTGTAGTGAGTTCATTTTGAGTAAAGCCGGATAGAGGTAAAACGCAATATCCGATGTAGTTTGTTCTTTTTCGAAAGTTTTTTGCAGGATATCCATCCCATAATCGACACTCTTCCATTCATGGCCGTGGCGGTAATTTATAAACAAGAAAGCAGCAGGATAGCGATGAATAAGTCGTTACGGCTCTTAACAGGAGAAAAAAATGGTTGAACGTGTACCAATGTCGACGCAGGGGTATGAAAAGCTGCGCGATGAACTCAAACGCCTTGAAAAAGTTGACAGGTTTGAGGTCGTCAAGTCCATTGAGGTTGCCCGCGCCCATGGTGATCTGAAGGAAAATGCGGAGTATCATGCGGCTAAGGAGCGGCAGGGGCATATTGAGGGACGGATTATGGAGCTCAAGGATAAGCTGGGTCGGGCCGAGGTGATTAACTGCCTCGATGTTCCCACGGGCAGGGCGGTCTTCGGAACAGTGGTGTCACTGCTTGATCTTGAAACAGATGATACGATTCGATATCAACTCCTGGGGACCGAAGAAGCAGATGTGAAGAAGGGGTCTATCTCGGTATTCTCCCCGCTGGGAAGAAGTATTTTGGGCAAAGAGGTGGGAGATGAGGTGGTGGCCAAGACTCCGGGAGGTGTCCGTGAGTTTGAGGTGATTGAGATTGTCGCCTCATCATTCCCCTGATCTTTTTTGACAGGTATCATTTTGAATGATCGGGCTGGCAACTTCTTGATGAAAGCAGTCATTGGAAATTCTTCCAGAAAATTGGATTTTCCAGCAAGAATCCTTGTATGATCTTCGGCAGATGTAAGGTTGCCAGACGCCACACCAAGAAGCAGGAGAACAGATTGCTGTTTCTTGGATGCGGTATAAGATTCCATAAACCAAACAGGCAAGAAAGAATCCTCGGCTGTTAGGTTTATGGACTAAATCTACAATAGAGCTGGGCCTTGCTTACCCTTTTCTAATAAAAAATGGCGCTATTCCCCTCGTAGGCCATCTGATAGATATTGATGACATCGTCGAGGGTTGGCTGCCTGGGATTGTTTTCCACCGGACGGGTAACGGTCAGCGCTATTCTGGCCATTTCAGGAAGCTGTTCGACTGGAATGTCAATATCCTGCAGGGTACCCGGAATACCCACATCAGCGTTTAATTCAAACAGGGCCTCCACGCATCGTTCCGCAGCCTCTCTGGTGGTCATGTCGGTGGTTTTCTTCCCCAGGATTGCCGCCAGGCTGGCAAATTTTTCCATATTGCCGATGAGATTGTATTCGATCACGTAGGGCAGTAATATCGCATTGGCTAGTCCATGGGCAATGCCAAACATGCCACCCATGGGATAGGCCATGGCATGAACCAGTCCCACACCGGCTGTGGCCAGCGCCTTGCCGCCGAGCAGGCTGCCCATAAGTAAAGCGGAACGAGCCTCAAGATTGCTGCCATTGGCATAGGCCTTCGGGAGATTTCGGCTGATCAGCTTGATCGCCTCAAGGGAATACATCTCAGAGATGGTGTGGGCCTGCGTCGAGGTGTAGGCCTCCAGGGCATGGGTGAGGGCGTCAATACCGGTATAGGCGGTGACCTTGGGCGGCAGACTGAGGGTCAGCATCGGGTCAAGGATGGCTGCTTCCGGATAGAGCGGGGCGCCGTTCATGCCCCCTTTCGAGCCTGTCTTTTCGTTGATGAAGACGGCCGTAAAGGTGACCTCAGCCCCGGTTCCTGCCGAGGTGGGCACCATGATCTTAGGCGCTCCGGGTTTGGTAATCTTGTCAAGACCCAGATAATCAGCGGCTTTTCCGCCATTCGTCAGAAGAATAGCCACTGCTTTGGCCACATCCATGGCCGATCCGCCACCGGCTCCAATCACACAGTCGCAGCCGTTGCTTTTTGCCAGTTTATATCCTTTGTCGGCAAGTTTCAAACCGGGTTCTGGATCAATGGTGTCGTACACGAAATAGGGGAGACCGGCATTGTCCAAGGGGGCAGTGATCTGGTTGGCAATTCCGGTCTTGATCAGTGCCGGGTCCATGACCAGGAATACCTTGCTGCCATTGAAGTCCTGAACAGTTTTGGCGAGATTGTTGATGCAGCCAACGCCGAACTGAATTCGGGTTGGCTGGGTAACGGTGAATGATTGTGTCTGGATCATGGAAGTCTGGTTATGAGGTTGAGGTTAAAAGAATGAGGATTGGCTTTTGTTTGCACAACGAGCCAGGAAAAAGGTTCCAATTGAAGGGAAAGAGGTTTTCTTTCTTAGAAAAGGATGGACGCGATGAACAGTTTCAGACAACATGAATTGTTTAAATCATACGAAATGGGATTGCAAGGATCATGTGGTTTGGCCTTTAAAAATGTTCGGCAGATATTCTTGGCAAAGATCCTGTCAACGCAGAAACGTTTATTTAATTTTTGGGAAAGTTATTTGTAAGATGTGTAGCCTTTATGGCTCTGGTTGTCTTCGGTTAGGCCGAGGGTTATTTTCTGTGTAAATTTTCATCCCTTAATGTGACGTATGATTACTGAAATAATTCTGGCCAATCCTAGAGGATTCTGTGCTGGTGTGGTACGGGCCATTGCCACTGTGCGCTTGGCCCTTGAGCAGTGTGGTGCGCCCATATATGTCCTCCATGAGATTGTGCATAATAAGCATGTCGTGCAGGAACTCGAGCAACTTGGAGTGGTTTTTGTGGAAGAGCTTGCCGATATTCCGCGCGGTGCAGTCTGCATTTTCAGTGCCCATGGGGTTTCGATATCCATCCAACAACAGGCAGAAGAACTGGGGCTGCGAATCATTGATGCTACCTGTCCCCTGGTGAGCAGTGTCCACCGCATGGTGGAAAAATATCATGGTGAAGGCTGTGACGTATTGATTATCGGCCATCACCGGCATCCGGAAGTGGAGGGGGTAGCAGGACGGGTAGCCGGGCGGGTTCATGTGATTGCCACCGAAGCGGAAGCGGAGAGTGTGCAGGTTATCGATCCCAAACGGGTTTGCTATGTTACCCAGACGACTCTGAGCCAAACGGATATCGCCGGAATTAGAGAGCGATTGGAGCAACGATTTCCTGCGATCCGAGGCTCACGTTCCAATGTCTGTTATGCCACCCAGAACCGCCAGAATGCGGTGAAGGAGCTGGCGCTGAAAACTGATATCCTGCTGGTTGTTGGATCAAAAACAAGTTCCAATTCGAACCGGTTGCGTGAGGTGGGTGTCAGGGCGGGAATGATGGGATATCTGATAGATGATGAAACCGATATCCGGCCTGAGTGGTTCGAAGGCCGGACATCGGTGGGTGTGACGGCTGGGGCTTCTGCACCAGAGCGCCTGGTGCGCGGGGTTGTAAACCGGTTGCAGAAGGATGGTGAGACAAGGCTTGTCGAACTCCCTGGTAAAGAGGAGCAGGTCACTTTTAAACCAGCCATGCTCGAACAAGCTGACTTGCCGCGATAAAATCAAAGCTGCAATCTGCAATGACGGATCAGGCGGGTCGGCTTGTTCCTTTGAGAAGAGTTATTTCAGCGTTTCTCGCAGTCGGGACATGGCTTTTACCACATTGGCGTAAGAGTTAAACGCAGAAAGACGGATGTAGCCCTCGCCACATTTCCCGAATCCGGCACCGGGGGTGCAGACCACGCCGGCTTTATTTAAGAGCATGTCAAAGAACTCCCAGGAATCGCCTTTGGCATCAATCCAGATGTAGGGCGCATTTTCTCCACCAACAAAATCATAGCCCAGACTGGCCATTTCCTGCCGGATCAGATCGGCATTGCGCATGTACGAGGCAATCAGTTCCCTGGTCTGAGCCTGGCCTTCTTCACTGTAGATGGCTTCTGCGGCGCGCTGCACCGGATAGGAGACGCCGTTGAACTTGGTGCAATGGCGGCGGTTCCACAGAGAATGGAGGGACTGACGGTTGCCTTTGGAGTCGAAGGCCATACACTCTTTGGGCACCACCGTATAGGCGCATCGGGTGCCGGTGAATCCGGCGCTTTTGGAGTAGGAACGAAATTCTATGGCTACTTCTCTGGCTCCGTCGATCTCGTAAATGGAATGGGGCAGGGATGCGTCCCGGATAAAGGCCTCATAGGCGGCATCAAAGAGGATCAGGGCCTTTTTCTCTTTGGCGTATTGTACCCATTGGCTTAACTCTTCTTTGGTTATGGTTGATCCGGTGGGGTTATTGGGAAAACAGAGGTAGATCAGATCCACGTCCTGAGTGGGCAGGGCGGGGACATAGTTGTTGGCCTTAGTAGAGTCAAGATAGACCAGTCCCTGGTAGCGACCATCGACAAAGTTACCGGTTCGTCCGGCCATGACATTGGTGTCCAGATAGACGGGATAGACCGGATCAGGGATGGCTACCTTGATATCCTGGGTGAAGAGTTCCTGGATATTGCCGGTATCGCATTTGGCCCCGTCACTGATAAAGATCTCATCGGCGCTAATCTCTGCACCTCGGGCTTGAAAGTCGTTCTTAGCGATGGCTTCCCGTAAAAAATCGTAGCCCTGCTCCGGGCCATACCCACGAAAGCTCGGATCAGAGCCCATTTCATCGACGGCCTTGTGAAAGGCAGTGATGCACGCCGCCGGCAAGGCCCGAGTGACATCACCAATCCCTAAGCGGATAATCTCTTTGTCTGGATTGGCCTGCTGAAAGGCCGTCACGCGTTTGGCGATATTGGAAAAAAGGTAGGATGCCTGGAGCTTGAGATAATTTTCGTTGATGGTGATCATGGGGACAATTTCCCTTTAGTTTGTTATGGTGGGTGAAAAATAACGCTTCATCGTTGAAGCGCTGACTATAATGGAATGAAAAATAGCTGTCAACCGCCAACACCGCCTCTTCTCAGGTTCCATGTGCTTGAAACTGTGCGGTCTCTTAGGAATGAGGATAAAATGACCCAAAAGACACCGTCGACCTTTTATCGACAGGAATATACCGCACCCAGATATTTTACCATTGCCATTGAACTGACCTTCGAGCTGAACCTGGATGACACTCTGGTGACGGCCAGGTCCTCTTTCCAGCGCAACCCGGACTGTTCTTCTGGAAACAATGTTTTGTTTCTGCATGGTCAGGAACTGGAGCTCGTGGCCATTTCCCTTGATTCCCGGCCCTTGGACTTGTCTGAGTATACGGTGACGGAAGCCGGGATTATTCTCCATGACGTCCCGGATGCCTTTGTCCTGGAGATTCTGACCCGTATCTTTCCCGACCGGAATACCGCGCTTGACGGCCTGTATCGCTCCAGTGGAAATTATTGCACCCAGTGTGAGGCAGAAGGATTCCGCAAAATTACCTTTTATCAGGATCGGCCCGATGTGATGGCCCGCTTCATCACCCGTATTGAGGGGGACCAGCAATCCTGCCCGGTTCTGCTTTCCAATGGAAACTTGGTGGAACAGGGAGCGCTTGAAGGAGGACGACATTATGCTATCTGGCAGGACCCTTTTCCCAAGCCCAGCTATCTTTTTGCCCTGGTTGCTGGTGATTTAGTCTGTCGGGAGGATATGTTTACGACCAGTTCCGGCCGCTTGATTCTGTTGCAGATTTTTGTTCAGGCGCAGAATATCAAGAAATGCGATCACGCCATGCAGTCTCTAAAAAAAGCGATGCGCTGGGATGAGGAGGTCTTTGGCCTGGAGTATGATCTTGACCGGTATATGGTTGTGGCCGTGGATGATTTCAATATGGGGGCCATGGAGAACAAGGGTCTCAATGTCTTTAACTCCAAATATGTCCTTGCAAGTCCGGAAACGGCCACCGATCAGGATTATCTAGGGGTAGAAGGGGTGATCGCCCATGAGTATTTTCATAACTGGACCGGTAACCGGGTCACCTGCCGTGACTGGTTCCAGCTCAGCTTGAAAGAGGGGCTCACCGTTTTCCGGGATCAGGAGTTCTCGGCAGACATGAACGCGCGGGCCGTGCAGCGCATTGACGATGTGCGGATTCTGCGCACCTTTCAGTTCAAGGAGGACAGCGGCCCCATGGCCCATCCGGTGCGCCCGGACTCCTACGAGGAGATCAATAATTTTTACACGGTGACGGTCTACAACAAGGGGGCGGAGGTGATCCGCATGATGCACACCCTGCTAGGGCCGCAAGGGTTCCGCCGGGGAATGGATCTCTATTTCGCTAGGTATGACGGCCAGGCCGTGACCTGTGATGACTTCGCAGCGGCCATGAGTGATGCCTCGGGTGTTGATCTGGAGCACTTTAAACGCTGGTATTCCCAGGCCGGGACTCCGGTTCTGCGGGTTGCAGGTGACTGGGATGAGGCGAAAAATCTCTACACCCTCAACGTAACCCAGAGTTGCGCGCCAACTCCGGGGCAGGAGGTGAAGGAGCCCTTTCATATCCCCATGCGCATAGGATTGCTGGACAGTCAGGGCAGGGACATGATCGCTCCGGACACCCTGCTCCAGTTGCGCGATGTCCAGCAGTCATTCAGCTTTCCCGGACTTGCCGGGAAGCCGGTGCTCTCCTTCCTGCGTGGTTTTACCGCCCCGGTGCGGGTGGAGCCGTTTCAGGGACGGGAAGAGCTGGCCTTTCTCATGGCCCATGACAGCGATCTGTTCAACCGCTGGGATGCCGCCAATCGCCTCGGTGAATCCATTATCTTTGAGTGCGTGAAGACCTTGCAATCAGGAGGAGCGCCAGTCCTTGATCCCCTCTTTGTCGAGGCCCTGCGGTTAAACCTGTTGGAGATAAATGATGGCGGCAAACAGTCGGAAACATCGTCTCGCCGCGCCTTTCTGGCCCAGGTGTTGACCCTGCCTTCCGAAAATACCCTGGCCTTGAATATGGAGGTCATTGATCCCGACAACCTCTTTCTGGCCCGCCGCTTTGTGCGCGCGGAACTGGCCCGTCAATTGGCTTCGGAGTTCCAGCAATGTTACGCGACAACCCAGGAAGATAGCACTACCGTTTCACCGTCGCCCCTTGCCTACGCCCTGACCCCCGAGGCCATGGGGCGCCGGAGTCTGAAAAACATCTGCCTTTCCTGTCTTATGGCCGGTGATCCTTTGCCGCCGGAGCACCTCGAACTGGCGGTGCGGCAGTACGGACGCAAGGCCAATATGACCGATGTCATGGCCGCTCTGGGCGCCCTTGTGCATTGTCCTGAAGAACAGGCCAGGCAGGAGGCATTGGCGGATTTTTATCAGCAATGGCAGCATGAACCTCTGGTGGTGGATAAATGGCTGACCCTGCAAGCCACCTCCAGCCTGGAAAACACCCTTGCCAGAGTGCGGGAACTGCTGACCCATCCCGCCTTTTCCCTAACCAATCCCAACAAGGTTCGGGCCTTGATCGGCGCTTTCGGCACCGGCAACCATGTCCGTTTTCATACGGCCACCGGCGCCGGATATGAGTTTCTGGCCGACCAGATTATCCGCCTTGATCCCGTCAATCCCCAGATAGCCGCCAGACTTATGTCCCCCTTTACCTCCTGGAAGCGGTATGATTCGCAGCGACAAGTGCTGATGCGGGAACAGATGGAAAGGATTGCCGGACAGAAGAACCTGTCGGCAGGGGTGACCGAAGTGGTGCGGAAAAGTCTGTCCTGATTGCTCCCGCGACAGGAGTTGAAGGCTTTTTGATATTTTTCAAGACCTGATAAATGTCTTTTGGGCATTGACTTTCCTGGTTCCGCCTCATAGCATCAGGGGTGTTTTCCCCTTGTTCAAGGCCTGAATATTTTTTCAAACAGGGTTGGGTTGAAATTCTGGTTGACTGACTATTTTATTTTCCAGATATCTGGATTGAATATCAAGATATCTGAGACGGATCTGGTCGCAGGCAATAAATAGACACGCGCCTTGATTATTTCCAGCTTTCAAGATAAACATGAAAATAACTGGAAACTTTTTCCATCCATATCGACCAATATGATGGGAATTTTTTCACCTATTACACTGTTGGGCTTATAAGAGGAAATTATGGATGAAAAAGACAAATCAGATATGATTAAAAAGTTAAGAAAAGGCGTCAAGCTATCGCCAATGATCCATAGTTCAATCATGAGTGGGTTTGACCAAATAATTGACTTTATTGATTTTGTTAAATCTGCTTTGAAGCGTGAACAAGATATCACTTCTATGCGTTTAGAGGAAGGAACTCATGGTCTGAATGAAGAAGAACTTGAGAGCTATTATGAATTTTATGGTGAAGATTATTTAAAGATAGATGAAGTTTTTCGTAAAGCCGCTATTGAACTTATAATTGTTAAAATATATTCACATATAGAAGTTGGGATGTGTGATCTTTGCGATGTTATTCGACAGGATAGACAGAAACACGATAACGAAACAATCGAACCAAGAGATAGTGTTTATTTAGATTCTACAAAAAAATATATGATAAAAAATCTCGGTCTAAACTTGGAACTTGATAAAAATCTAGAATGGGCGGAAATCCTTGGTCATAAAGACCTAAGGAATGCAATTGTACACAACGACGGATGGCTTTCTACCAAAAATGGGACTATTAAGAAGTTGATTGAAAATGGTTTGGTTGAAGTTGGCCAAAAAGTTGAGTCAGACAATCAGATTTCGGGAAAAATTTCCTTAAAATTTGAATATATTGATTATATTCTTCCGAAGGTACGTAAATTTTTCCAAGATTTAAAGCCAATAATAAAGTAATAATTTAAGGTAATTAAATGCCCAACGCACCGCTGTGGGACGCGCAAAAAGCCGCGCGCCCCACAGCGGTGCGTTGGGCTTAAATAATTTATGACATCAGATGGCAAACAGTTAGAGGGCTTAGTTTCCTTTGTTGAAGAAACCCTTAGAAGTAAAAGGGGTCAAAGTAAATTAAAATATTGGAAAAAAAGGGGGATAGATTTATTTTCAGTCGTTGGGGTGTCCTCAGAGCAAAGTGAAAACCATCAAAAAAGAATATGGCTCTTAATGAAACTCAGCTATTTTGACAGGAGCATGAGCCAAGCATGCGTTGAGTAATCTCAGTGGCAATTCTGGCTCCCAAAACC
>WSXV01000005.1 GCA_009773475.1 Desulfobulbaceae bacterium
CACCTCGGAAATCTTCTCGATATCTTCCACGGTTGTTGAGGTTGTCACCTGCATCTCGTTGATCTGATTTTTAATATCCACAGTGGCTGCAGCGGTCTGCCGGGCCAGTTCCTTGATCTCGTTGGCGACAACGGCAAATCCTTTCCCTGCCTCTCCGGCTCTCGCGGCTTCAATGGTTGCGTTTAAGGCAAGGAGATTGGTTTGTGCTGAAATCTCGGTGATGGTTTCGGTAACCCGACCTATCTTCCGGGCTGATTCGCCGAGGATGGCCATTTTCTCGGAAGCGACCCGTGACTGGGTGACTGCGCCCTCAGAGATAGATCGAGCTTGTTCGGCACTCTGAGCAATCTCGTTGACGGTGGATGTCATTTCCTCGGTGGCGGAGGCGACCATGTTGACGTTGCATGAGGACTGCTCCATCGCCGCTGATACTGCATGAGGACTGCTCCATCGCCGCTGATACTGACTGGATATTGACGCTCATCTCTTCAGTGGCTGCCGCCACTGAAGAGGATTGATCCGCAGTGTTCTGAGCAGCAGAGGATAACTGCCGGGAAACAGATGCTAAATCGTTAGAGGAGGAGGTGAGGCTGCCGGCATTTATGACGATATCCCTGATCATGGCGCCCAACTGTTCAACCATTAAATTAAGCGATTTGGCCATCACGCCGATTTCATCCTTCTGGTCGATGTCGATCTTGGCGGTGAAGTCTCCACCGGCCATGGCCTCAGCCAGGGCAGAAGCCTTGCCCACAGGGCCAGTGATCGAACGGATGATCATGATCGACAGGAAAACGCTAAGGATCAGGGCCATGGCCAGCAGGGCAGTGATGATAATCTTTCCGGTACCGCTGAGATTGGCTGCCTGCTTCCCGAGTTCATCAGCCATCTTTTTTTGCAAGGCGACAAATTCATCGACGGCTTCCATATAGTTTTTCTGAGATGTTCGGACCTCGTGGAACAGTACTTTTTTGGCAGATTCTATCTGCTCTGCCTTAATAAACTCCATGTACGCCACAGAGTCCTTGATGTAGATTATGCGAAGATCGATCACTTTCTTTAACAGCATGCCCTCATCGCTACCCTTGACGAGGACTTTGTCCAACTGTTCGAGAATGTCAGCGATTGCCTTGCGGGATTTGTCAATCCGCTGAAATTCCTCATTCTGAGCCTGCTTGTTTTCGTCGATGATAATATTGCGCAGTCCCCGGGCGATGATATTGAGGTTATCTTTGATGTGATGCCCCTGTTCAATCTGCACCATATTATCGGTGATAAGCAGATTAATCTCCCCATGCAGCGAGTTGATTAACTTCAGTGAATATCCTCCCACAATCAGCATCAACACCATGATGAGCCCAAACCCAAAGCTTAATCGCGAACCAATCTTAAAATTTTTCAGCATTGATATTCTCCTTTGTGAACATTTATAATAGATAGCTCTATCGTCTTGGATCACAGTGCCGTTGTGCGTGAAATTATCCCATTCCGTCGTCTTTCCCTAGGTGGCTGCAGCCAGTCCGCAGGAGGCCAGGGGAAAAGGGATCGCTCTTTATTTCATCCTTTTTCCCTTGGCCGCACATTCATTAATCTTCATCAAAATCATAATCTTCCATCATCCCATCGGCGGCGATGTTAAGAAAAACGCCCATGGAGTCGCTGAGGTTTTTCACGATCTGGCTGTAGGCTAGCTTATCCTCAACGGTTTTTGCCTTTGCCAGTGACTTGAGCGCCTCGTTTAATTGGGTGGACATGCCTTCCATAATTTCTTCCGTTGCCATGGTGTTCTCCTTTGTTTGGTTGTGTGAGTGGAAAAATGAAGTGGGAAACTACCTGTTTTCTAATGATATTCTGTTTGTTACTCTGCGGTTGTGAACAACACTTGATGATTAATTTCATGTGATCACAATTCGTATTGGTTGTCAAATAAGGGTTGTCCACTGTAAAGGAAAAACTCGAAACGTGGGATGGACCTTAGTTGGCGTCTCGATTGCGGCCTTCATCCAGGCGGCGCATGCCTTCCATAAGCAGCTTCATAAAGTAGCCGACTTCCGGTGTTTCGAATTCCTCGGGGGGAATGCCGGGGGTGAAGCGGAAACGGCCTTCTGATTCCTTGAGGAGCTCATAAAAGGCGCCCTCGCCGCTGAAAGCGCCGTATTTTGCCTTGATCAAGCAGCCCTGGCGGAAGGAGAAACGGGCCGAGCCCTTGGAGAGTTCGGTGATGGTCAGGATGCCGGTCTTGAGGTTCATGTTGAGGATCTGGAACAGGGCCTCGGCCGGGATCTCGGCCAGGTTGCCATTCATCCCCGAGGAGAGATCCTGGGCCCGGATCATATTGGATTTGCTCAGCCGTTTTGCCATCAGTCGGGTGAAATAGAGCTGGATAGCGGGGAACTGATCGAGAATCTTGAGGAAGTTTTTGCGGTCGATGGAGAGGATAGCCGTGGGCTCGCAGACCTGGATGGTGGCGCTGACCGGCTCGTTGCAGATCAGACTCATCTCGCCGAAGACGTCGCCTTGTTTAAGGGTGGAGATGGTTATCCCCACCTTGTTCAGCACATTGACGCTCCCTTTGGCGATGATAAAGAAACTGCCGCCCGGGTCTCCCTTGCGGATGACAATATCGCCAGCCTTGAATTTGTTAAGTTTGAAGTGCTGCACCACCTTGGAGATGTTCTGCTCGTCGATGTTTTTGAAGAAGGCGAAGCTGCTGAGCTGAGGCAGCATGGCGGTCAGCTCGGTGGCGTCGTCGTTAAAGTCCAGGCCTTCCATGGTGCTCTCGTTGGTATGCTCCAGCCGGAGCGAACCGGTGCAACCACTGCAGGAGATGATGCACACCGGGATCTTGTCGGCCCGTTCGTAGTGAATGAGGACCTTGGTCAGATCGCTGCTCAGAATCTTGCATTTTTCCTTCTCCAACGGCGAGGTGATGATCACCGTGCTGAACAGGGTGTTTTCCTCGCTGTTGGCCATGGAGATGGTGATCCCGGTGACACTGAAGGCATCTCCATAGCTGAAGAGGGGGCATCTATTATTTTCGGTGACCTTGAACAGGATTTTCGGGAAACTCATGGCGCTTTGCCTGTGATGGAACGGGTGGATTGGAGAGGTGTTGCACCCTCAGGATCTGATCTTTGCAAAGAGCAGAGATCGCACGAGGGAGAGCAGCGTTGGATATCTTTTTATGTACCAGTATGAGGGGTAATTCTCAAGAAGAATGGAGAGCGCCCAACCCGGAAGGCCCCCTTTTGTCACTGTTTCTCTTTCAGTCTGTTTTCCTACCAAATTGTCGAGTTTTCCTCAAATTGTCATCTTCTGCACAAATTAGACATTTCCTCATTTTTGGGTCTTTTCGTCCTCTCAGTCTCTGAAACCCTTGTCCTGTAAGTATCCGCGCTTTTTTTATCTTTTGGCACAGCCTTTGTAGTAGAGCATACAAACAAGATTGGCATTGAAACAAACAATTTGCCTTCAGAAAGACGTTTGAAACAGTGCTTTTTTATTACAGGCTGGACAACCAGTTAACCCATTCACAAGGAGAATCGGACATGAAAAAGATGAGAAAGGTGGCAATTTACGGCAAGGGCGGCATCGGCAAATCCACTACAACCCAGAACACTGTGGCTGGATTGGCGGAGATGGGGAAGAAGATCATGGTGGTTGGCTGCGATCCCAAGGCCGACTCCACCCGTCTGTTGCTGGGTGGTCTGGCCCAGAAGTCAGTGCTCGATACCCTGCGTGAAGAGGGCGAGGACGTGGAACTGGAGAACATCCGCAAGAAGGGATATGCCAATGTCTGGTGTGTTGAGTCCGGCGGACCGGAGCCAGGGGTTGGCTGTGCCGGTCGCGGTATTATCACCTCCATTAATATGCTCGAGTCTCTTGGCGCCTATGAGGAAAGTGAAGGACTGGATTATGCCTTCTATGACGTTTTGGGCGATGTTGTCTGCGGCGGGTTTGCCATGCCTATCCGTGATGGCAAGGCCGAGGAGATCTATATCGTCTGTTCCGGTGAGATGATGGCCATGTATGCCGCCAATAATATCTGCAAGGGAATTATGAAGTTTGCCCAGTCCGGCGCCGTTCGTCTTGGCGGACTGATTTGCAACTCCCGGGCTGTTGACAACGAAAAAGAGATGATTCAGGAAATGGCCAAGATTATGGGAACTCAAATGATTTACTTTGTCCCCCGTGATAACGATGTGCAGCGGGCAGAGATCAACCGGAAGACGGTTATCGAATGGAACCCACAGGCGCCACAGGCCGATCATTATCGCGGTCTGGCCAAGGCCATTGATGAAAACCAGATGTTTGTCATTCCCAAGCCGATGGAAATGGATACCCTGGAAGGACTGCTCATGGAGTATGGACTGTTGAATTAACTGCAAACAAGTATTTGATTTTCGAAGAAAACAACTAAAAATTAAAGGAGAGAAAAATATGTTGACCATGATAAGAGCAATCGTTCGACCGGAAAAAGCAGACAAGATCCTCTCGTCCCTTATGGATGCCGGGTTCCCTTCCGTCACGAAATATGCAGTTGCCGGCCGTGGCAAACAACGCGGTATCAAGATCGGCGATGTTACCTATGATGAGATTCCAAAGGTCATGCTGATGTGCGTGATCAACCCTGCGGACAAGGAATTTGTCCTCAATACGATTATGGGTGCCGCCAAGTCTGGAATTAAAGGGGCTTTTGGCGATGGCAAAATATTTGTCAGCGATGTGGAAGAGGCTTACACCATTAGCTCTGGTGTCAAGGAGACGGCATTTGAAACCGAGAGGGGGCCGGTATGAAAGAGGTGATCGCCATTGTGCGTATAAACATGATGAACCAGACCAAACAGGCCCTCACCGATGCTGGAATTGATGCTTTTTTTGCCCATGAGGCCCATGGCCGGGGCAAGGGGTTTGTCAATCTCCATGTTCTTGAGGGAGCGAATCAAGGCTATGAGGAGGCTGCGTCCATTTTGGGTGAAAAGGGCAAACTCTATGGCAAACGGGTGGTGACGGTGGTGGTTAAGGATGAGCAAGTGCAGGATGTTGTGGCTGCCATCATCAGCGTGAATCAGAGCGGTAAGCCCGGTGACGGCAAGATCTTTATCCTGCCCCTGGCCGATGCGGTGCGGGTGCGTACGGGAGAGACGGGACAAAAAGCCATTATCTAACCCGTTAAAAAAAACAAGGCCAGCTGTGTAGCGAGAACGGCTAAGGGGTTGGGAAGAAATTGGGATACAAGGTCAAGTTATTTCTTAACGGTTCTTAAGTTGCTGTCAATAAACAACAAGGCCATCTGAATAGTCAGAACGGTAGAAGGGGCCGCTGCGAAAGAAATATTTTGAGCAACACACAGTCGAAGCGGTTCCTAATACGTACAATAAGGAGGAAGGAAATGGCAATATCAACCCTGAAAAAAATAGCGCCGGATGATCCGGCTCATATCAAGGCCGAGCTGCTGGCCAAGTACCCGTCCAAGGTGGCCCGCAAGCGATCCAAGCAGATTATGATCAATGAGGCCCTGGAGAATACTACGCCGGAGATTATGGCGAACGTCCGGACGACTCCCGGTATTATCACCATGCGTGGTTGTAGTTATGCCGGTTGTAAGGGCGTTATCATGGGGCCGACCCGCGATGTTGTCAACCTGGTGCACGGCCCTATCGGATGTAGCTTCTACGCCTGGTTGACACGTCGGAACCAGACCAATGCCGGGACTGATGGCGCCAACTATATAAACTACTGCTTCAGCACCGATATGCAGGATTCGGATATTATCTTTGGCGGGGAGAAAAAACTGGAGGCCGCTATCCAAGAAGCCTATGACCTTTTCCACCCTCGATCCATTGCCATTTTTGCGACCTGTCCCGTGGGTCTGATCGGTGATGATATTCATACCGTGGCCAGAAGGATGAAGGAAAAATTCGGTGACTGTAATGTTCTGGCCTTTTCCTGCGAAGGGTACAAGGGTGTGTCTCAGTCAGCTGGACATCATATTGCCAATAATCAGATCTTCCGCCACATTGTGGGCGAGAATGATGAGGTCAAACCCGGCAAATACAAGATCAACCTGCTGGGTGAGTACAATATCGGTGGTGACGGGTTTGAGATTGACCGAATTCTTAAGAAGTGCGGGATCACCAATATCTCCACCTTCTCAGGAAACTCCACCTACGATCAGTTTGCCTCGTGTCATACCGCTGATCTGAACGCGGTCATGTGTCACCGCTCGATCAACTACGTGGCCGATATGCTCGAGACTAAATACGGAATTCCCTGGGTGAAGGTGAATTTTATCGGCGCCGAGGCTACTGCCAAGTCATTGCGCAAGATTGCCGGTTATTTTGGCGAAAAGGAACTCATCGACCAGGTGGAAGCCGTCATTGCCGAGGAGATGCCTAATGTTGAGACTGCCCTGGCTGATGTCCTGCCCCGTACTACGGGCAAGACGGCCATGATGTTTCTCGGCGGTTCGCGAGCCCATCATTATCAGGAGCTGTTTAAGGAAATGGGAATGAAGGTTATTGCCGCCGGTTACGAGTTTGCCCATCGCGATGACTATGAGGGACGGCATGTTATTCCGGATCTCAAGGTGGATGCTGATAGTAGAAATATCGAGGAGATAGTGGTCTATCGCGACGAGGATAAGTTCAAGGCGCGCAAGACTGCGGAAGAGATGAAGGCGCTGGAAGACTCCGGGTATAAGTTCAAGGAGTATGAAGGCATGGTTCCGGAAATGGAGAAAGGCACCCTGATTATTGATGATCTCAATCAGTATGAGGCGGAAAAGTTGGTGGAACTGATGAAACCGGATCTCTTCTGCGGCGGAATTAAAGAGAAGTATTCCATTCAGAAGCTGGGTGTGCCCATGAAGCAGCTCCACAGCTATGACTCCGGCGGTCCTTATGCCGGGTTCAAGGGCGCGATTAATTTCTACTATGAGATTGACCGTCTGGTAAACAGCAGGGTCTGGAGCTATATGAAGGCCCCATGGCAGGATAATCCCCAGCTTTCAGCTACATACGGCTGGGAATAAGATGGCCTGGCCATCGTAGAAATCAATCTTTTTACGCAATTTTTGAGGTTTATCATGCTATTACGACACACACCCAAAGAAATCACAGAGCGCAGCGCCTTGATGATCAATCCGGCCAAGACCTGCCAGCCCATTGGCGCCATGTATGCGGCACTGGGCATCCACGGCTGTCTGCCGCACAGTCACGGTTCCCAGGGCTGCTGCGCCTACCATCGCAGCGCCTTGACCCGGCATTATAAAGAACCGGTTTCCGCATCTACCAGCTCCTTCACGGAAGGTTCATCGGTGTTCGGTGGGCAGGCCAATATGCTTCAGGCCATTGAAAATATCTTCGCCGTCTATAACCCGGAGATCATTGCGTGCCATACCACCTGTCTTTCTGAGACCATCGGGGATGATCTGAAACAGATCCGTAAAAAGGCCATTACCGAGGGCAAGATTCCTGAAGGCAAGTACATGATCAGCGCCTCGACGCCCAGTTATGTTGGTTCGCATGTCACCGGATTTTCCAATATGGTCAAGTCCATGGTCGGACTTGCTGAGCCCACCGGCAAGAAAAATGGCAAGGTCAATATTATCCCCGGCTGGGTTGAGCCGTCGGATATGGAGGAGATCAAACGCCTGACCAATATGATCGGGGTAAAGACCATTATGTTTCCGGATACCTCCGGGGTATTGAATGGCCCTCTGTCTGGTGAGTATAAGATGTATCCCGATGGCGGGGTAACCGTGGCGGAACTGCAGTCTACCGGCGATTCCATCGGCACCCTGGCCTTAGGAGAATGGTGCTCTGCCGACGCCGCCCGTGAGCTTGATGTCAAGCACAAGGTGCCCTGCCAGATCCTTGATATGCCCTTTGGACTCAAGGCCACTGATCGGTTCATTGACGCCCTGCGTATCATTGCCGGGGTCACCGTTCCCGATGAGCTGTCCATGGAGCGTGGACAGCTGGTGGACATGATCTCCGATATGCATCAGTATGTGTATCACAAGAAGGTGGCCCTGGTGGGCGACCCGGATCAGGTCATCGCCATGACTGAGTTCCTGGTTTCCATTGATATGTGTCCCGTTCATATTGTGACCGGTACTCCAGGCAAGGCCTTTGAGCGCCGGATCAAGGAGATTACCAAGGACATGCCCTTCCCGTGCAACGTCAAGGCCAAAGGCGACATGTTCCTGCTCCATCAGTGGATCAAGAACGAACCGGTGGATCTGATCATTGGTAACACCTATTGCAAGTATATCTCCCGTGATGAGGATATCCCATTGGTTCGCTGGGGTTTCCCCATCCTCGATCGGCAGGGGCATCAGTATTTCCCGACGGTGGGATATAAGGGGGCCTTGCGGCTTCTGGAGAAGATTTTAAATGTTATCCAGGATCGCAAGGATCGCGATGATCCGGAATCGAAGTTTGAACTTGTCCTGTAAGAATTATTGCAGGAAACCCGCTGCTCCCCTTCCCCGCCCATGGCGGGGAAGGGGCAGGGAGATGGATAGACCAAAAGCAGAGAAGATGTAAGAGAATGTGGCCGGCGCTTTTTCTTTGCCGTTGTTTTGCACTGTGCACCGTTCTCGTCTTGAGCCTGGGGTCTGTACACCTTATGTTTATCAACCATCAACTCCTGCAGATAAAATGACACCTCTTGCCACAACCAAATGTACCTGCTCTTCAACCCCCCATTCTCCGCAAGGACGATGGCTGGAATTGCCGGTGGCGTCGCGCGCCAATAATCGTATTCGATTTGCCGCAACCGGTGAGTCCCTCCAGGCCATGAGTCCCGTGGAGGCGCTGGCCTGGTTGGCTGAGACTGTTGACAAGGGGGCAGCCCTGGACGGAGTGACCCTTGCCGGGCCTGGTGATCCGCTGGCTGATCTCGGGCCGACCCTTGAAGTTCTGAGTCTGATTCGGGCAAAATATCCTGAAATGGAATTGGGGATAACCACCCTGGGGCTGGGGGCGGAACAGGCCGCCGAGGCGCTTCTCAAGGCCGGTGTCAGTCGGGTGACTCTTCTCGTGGATGGGATTGACCTGGATGTCATCCGCAAGCTGTATGCCTGGATTCGCCCAGGATACCGAACGGTTCCTCTGCCTGCTGCCACCGAAATGCTCCTCAGTGAGCAGGTCATGGCGATGAAGGCTTTTGTTGGCAACGGATGTAGTGTGGGGATCAGAACCACCATTTACCCTGGCTATAATGACGCCCATGCCGAGGATATCGCTCGGATTATGGGGTCTCTGGGGGCGGAATTTATGGCCGTGGCCTCCTATGTCCCGGTGGAAGGCGAAGAGGCCCTCCTTGAGCGCCCGACTCCGGAGATGATGGCGACGATTCATGCCCAGGTGTCAAAACATCTGCGCCTGATCGTGGTTCCGGAGACGATCACAGCGCATGCCCAAAACTGTTCCGAATGTGGCTGCCAGTCACCGGCTACGTTCCAGCCAAAACCCAGCACTGGACGCCCCAATGTGGCGGTGGTCAGCTCTGGGGGGATGGAGGTCGATCTCCATCTTGGCCATGCCGCAAAGGCCTTGATTTATGGGCCCAGAGAGGATGGTCTTACCTGTCTGCTCGAGACCAGGAGCCTGCCGGAGCCGGGTTTTGGATCGGCCCGCTGGGAATTGTTGGCAGATATTCTGAAAGATTGTTTTGTCCTTCTGGCGGCCAGTGCGGGCGAGAGCCCTAAAAAGATTCTGGCCGATCGGGGAATCCGGGTTTTGATTACCGATGATGATATCGCCGGCATTGTCGATGTCCTCTATGGTGGGGGAAAGAAAGGGAGTCAGTGCCGCAAGGGAAAAGCTGCTTAATCAACGTAATATTATAACATTTTGAAGTGAAAGGAGAAGAAATGGCAATTCCAGAGCGACTCATTCTTGTATGTCAGAGTTTTAGGGTGGCAGGCGATAAAAAGGGCATCTGTCATAAGCAGACCGATGGGTTTCTCCAGTATCTGGAAGAAGAGATCCTTGATCGTGGCCTTGATTGTCTTGTTGCCGCCACCACCTGTTTGAAACGATGCGATTCCGGGCCGATCCTGGTGGTTCAGCCGGATAACTTGTGGTTCAAAGGGGTGGATAGCCATGAGGCCATCGATGCAATTCTCGATGGCCTGGAAGATGGCGCCCCGCCAGCCGACTATCTGATAGACTGATCACGGAACGATTGCCATGGTCATCATTCGCCCGGCCCGACTTGCGGATATTGAAAGCCTGGTCGAGCTTTTGCAGATGCTCTTTGAGCTGGAGCAGGATTTTGAGGGCAACCCCTCTCGCCAGCAGCAAGGGCTGCGCATGATGCTGGACAACCCCAATGGCTGTGTGCTGGTGGCCCAGGGGGATGGGCAGGTGATTGGTATGTGTTCCGGCCAACTGCTGATTTCCACTGCAGAAGGCGGTCCTGCCCTATTGGTTGAAGATGTCGTTGTTTGTGAATCATGGCGTGGGCGCGGGGTTGGACGTCTGCTGATGGAGGCGCTCAGTGCCTGGGCTAGAGATAAAAAGGTCAATCGTTTACAGCTTCTGGCCGATCGGAGCAACATGGCGGCGCTGGAATTTTACCGCTGTCTGGGCTGGCAGGGCACGGAGCTTATCTGCCTGCGCAGCTGTATTGGTGACGAGGCTTGCAGGTGAACATTTCAACACTTTACAATGGAGAATAAAATGAAGGCAACCTGGGAAAAAATATTTGAATATGCCTCCATGCCGGTGCATGGCACGATGTCAAGGAAGTTGCGGAAAGGGCTCACCCTGCAAATTAATGATGGGAAGACGTATGATGCCGCCGTAATCTTTATGGGCGAGTTTGTCCGCATTTCAGAAGATAGCGCCGATGGCAAAAGCATCAATACCTATTATGACTGGGATGGAATTAAGATGATCAGCACCCAGAGTCAAAAGGAATAGACCATTCCGTTTGACGGGAAGTCTCGCCACCAGGCGAGATGAGCAGATCGCAATTTTTATATAGACCACCCCATGCAGGACACGATGGCCTGAATGGGGTGGTGTTGTTTGAGGGTGTTGCAGTTGGGTGAAAACCCGCATGGGAAAGAACTTTGAGGAATAAACGGCGGAGGCGCGCACTATGGAACGTATACAGATCAGCGATTGGCGGAAGTATCTCAAGGAAGGCGAGCAGTACCTGGCCACCGCCATGGGCGCGGCGGAAAGACGCAGCGATGTTTTTACCCCGGAAATTTTATATAATATCACGGCAATGGCCATTGAAAAGCTGATCATGGGCTATCTCATGAGTCGGGGCGATCTGGCCGATAATCATACCATGGGGGATCTGCTGGACGCGGTGGAACGCAATGCCGGACCGCAGCCGGAACTGGCGGCCAAGCTGCGCTTTCTCGATGGGTATCAGGAGATCTGTGATATTGATACCTTCCGGCATGATGCGCCCGATCCTTCTGATATCCCCGAGATCCTGGCCATCGGTCAGATGGTCAAGGGCTTTGTCGATGAGCGGGTGAAGGTCTAAGATAGAGTAACATTCTTTTGTAAATTCAAGATTTCTTCGGTTTGTTCTTCGTGGCTGGTAGTCTTGCCAGATGGGAATATATAGGCCATATCCTTAGGGTGCTTGCAAGAAGTTGGTCGCAGTCTTGGTAATCCCATCTGTCAGCAGCACTGAACCTGTAATTGGCGATGATGAGAGAGTTGTACTTCTACGCCTCGCCTAAGGCGGGGCACCGGTAAAAGAGCTTGGTTACTCCCCTTATGTGGTGTGGCCAATCAGTGACTGGAGCACGCCGCATAAGGGGAGTTTACCCTTTTCAGGGTAGTGTCTTTGGGAACTTAGTCTCAGTCAGGTCGGAGAACAGACCGTGCTCATATCCATCCCTGCCGGAACGGGAGGAAAGTCTCTATCATTTAAATAAGCGGTGGTGTTACACGTTAAAAACAAACAGAAGTTACTTGCCGTCACAAAATAGCAGCTGGCGGGAGAAAGTGATCTCACGATCACAATAAGGGGCGAATCTGGCTCATAAACTCTGCTTCCAATTCCTTGTCGTTGATCTCATCGCAGAGCAGAGTGGCCAGGGCTGGCAGTTGCCGCTTTGACTTTGCCCCCTGCAGCGCCCAGATCTCAATGGTTTCTTTCATGATTTGCCCGGCAATTGGCCCAATGGCATAGGCCAGGGCGCCTTTGATTGCTACCAAAACCGGGGCAAGTGCAGCATCAATCTCAGCCTCTCTGTGTTCTCGCACAGGTTCTGCAGAAGCTGCGGACATGGTTTGGGGTTGCATGGTTTCGGTCTGGGCAGGGGGTTGCGCTATGGCTGCTGGGGCCTTGTTGATTGCGTTCTGAATATCGCTGATTAACATGGAGATGGTCATGTTTATGAGGGACTTGTTGACCTCAGGTTCACATACCATGACCAGAACTGCCCCCTCTGACAAGGGCTTGACAATAAGCAGTGATTCGTCGAATTTAAACTCAATGCTTGTTGGGTCCAGATTGGTCATGGCTCCCATCTTGATGGAACGGGTAAGAAGGTTGCCCATGGTCATTATGGTGTCTGCCTTGAAACTCGGTGGCAGTTTTGCCGTCACTAACTCTTGGTTGCCTGTGTAAACAAAACAGCCGAAAACTCCGGGAAGCATATTGATTTCTTTGAGGAGTGAATCCATGGTGCATTTCCTTTTATAGTCTGTGTTTCAGCTTTTTATGAGCAGCTTGCGTTGAAGAAGGTAACGTATGAGTTTTTTTCAGGCCGTTAGCATAAAACAATCTTGCCCTTTTTAACATAGCAGGGAGTTTTCTGATTATTGCAACCTGATCCTGCTGAGCACGGGGCGTAACCCGGCTGCGACTGGGCCGGGGGGTACAGTGGAGCTCATTTTCAGGCCGACCACAATCTCTTTTCCGCTGAGAATAAGAAGATTGCTGCCACTACTCAGGGTGAGCATGGTGTATTGCTGTCCACCCATTCCCATTGACTCTTGAAGCTGCTGGCTGACAACAGAGATATAGGTGATGAAATTCGATATCTGGGCATCAGCTGTCTTCGCAGCATATACCAGATTCCCCTCTTTTGAGACGAGAATGGAATTGCTGATTTCAGGCATTGCGCTCAGCATGGTGATAAATTGCTGCAAGATTGGATTGGCTGTATGAGCCGACGATGTCGTGGTGGAAGAAGATGTTGTCAGTGCCTCAGCTGGTCGAGAGGAAGCGGGCGGGAGAGTCTTCTCATCCATTTGGAGGAAATGGTCAGAGCCCAGGTCCACGGAGCTCAGGTCGATGGAATCAAGAGAGTTGGCAGCAGTCTGGGGTGCCGAAGTGGTGGGTGATGCGTTTTGTTCATCTTGCCTTCTGCTCCCCTCCAGCAGAATAAATCCAAGAGATTTGTGGATTTCTGGTTTTGTAATTGCGCAGGAGTTGTCCAGCACAATATCTACATTTTTCCAGCTGATGATGGTAAAGGCGGCATCTTCTCCAGAGAGGTCGTCAGTGTTGGCATCCAGGAGATCACCGTTTCTAAAATACAGAGTCCCCTGATGCTTTCCAGAGCGAACCGTGACGGTGCATGTTTTCTTGTCCAGTTGCAGCAATTGGAGCAATGAACTCAGAGAAACTCCAGTGATGAATCCTTTGGAGCGGCCTTCAAGTCCCTTCAGGATCTTGGAGACCAGTAAGTTGAAGTCAATAGGTTTTTCTATGTATTGTAATGCTTTGATTTTTTTTAGGTTTTCTTCAATATCCGGTGTGCCGAAGGCAGTCATGACAATGACGGGGATCTCAGGATGGTGGGAGCTGAGGTGGGCGACCAGTGCAAAGCCGTCCATCTTGGGCATTTTCAGGTCAGTAAGCACCAGATGGATCTCCTGCTTATCGAGGATGTCGACCGCCTGTTCGCCATTATGGGCGGTGATAATGCCAAATTGATCTTCGTAAGACTTAAATCCATCAATCAGGCTGAGCAAAAAACTTTCATCATCGTCAACAATAAGAACGGTATTCATAGTGACTCCCCTGCCGGCTTCTGCCGGATGATAAATGTGACAGTTCTTCAAGTGAATAGGAAAAGACAGTTCTCTTTCGTGGTAAACAGCTTATTTGAGGAGATTTTATTTGATGCTCTATGTAAATTGGGCTCATTTTCTTCTTCTACCATGCGTCGTTGGCTTGTGTCCAGAAAAACTGTCACGGGCCGGGGACAACAATAAGAACTGTGGTTCCCATGTTGTTTTTACTGCGGATATCGATGGAGCAATTCATTTTGGAGAGCATTTTTTTGACAATAACCAGGCCCAGTCCTGTCCCCTGTGGTTTTGTGGTATAAAAAGGCTTAAAAAGATTGGCCTGCTCATGGTCACTGATGCCGCAGCCATTGTCGCCAATAATGATATTGATCTGGCCATTTTCTTGGTGGAGCATGGCCAGAGAAATATTTTTTTGTAAGGTTTCGGTAAGGGAATCGGCCGCATTGGCGATCAGGTTGAGCAGTACTTGCTGGAAAGCACGGGGGTCGATCATGCCGATGTGTGGTTCTGTAGGGATATTAGTGGTCAACTGGATCTCTTTTTGTTTGAGTTCTGTCGCGATCAGAGTAAGAAATTTGTTGAACAGCGCTGTCATGTCGGTTTTTTCGATGATTGGGCGTTCGAATGTGCTGAAATTTTTGAGTGTTTTGAGCAGATATTCAACGCGACCAATATCTGAAAGGCCACGATTGATAAAACGTTTGATATCGATTTTGTCATAAAGTTCGAGGTTGGAATCGAGAACCGAGAGAGAGACCTTGATCGAATTGATCGGGTTGCCCAGTTCATGACGAATGCTGGAGAAAATAAATCCGATATTGTCCATGAGGTTTACGGCCTCGGCAATGGATTCCAATCGCTTCTTTTCTGTGATATTACGTTTGACGATCACCTGGTGGGTAACGCCTCCCGAGGGATTGAGGGCGGGTGAGATGAGCATTTCTTCTTCGTAGAGGGTGTGATCTTTGCGATAATTGGCAAATTGTCCCTGCCATCTTTCTCCTTTCTCCATCGCCATTGTGAGCTCTTTCCAGGTACTGCTGTTTCTGACGTTTTCAGGATAGAGGGCTTTGATGGGTGTGTTGATGATTTCCGATTGTGCATAGCCGGTGATGTTTTCACAAGCAGGATTGGCGTAGAGAATGTGGCCTGCAGGATCGGTGACGAGAGTGCAGTCGCTTGATTGTTCTACAACGCTTGCAAGGCGGTCCCTTTCGGAGCAATCTTGTTGGTTGCGGATGGTCATGGCCAGGATGTTGGCAATTAATTTTAATCCCTGGATCTGTTGCTCGTTAAACGGAGTTGCTTTTGTCAGTCTATCCATGCCGATGATTCCCCAGAGCTCATTCTTTAATAAGATCGGGATATCGAGAAAGGCCTGAATTCCGAGTTCATTGAGCCCCTTTCGTTCCTGTTCTGAAATATGAGGGGACTGGCTGTTGATAATATGGCCGTCTTTTAGGAGGGCAACGCAATCGGGGTTGTTAAAGACCCAGCTATGTTCAATGGTTGCCTGATATATTTTTTGCTGCCTGGCTGCTTGCCTGGCGTTATCTTCGGCTTCGACAATGAAGATGCGGTCACTTTCCAGGGGTTGGCAAAGGGCGGCAAGCTTGCCGCTGAAACAGTTTTGCCAGCTGTTTTGGAGATGAGATTGGTCGGTGATGGTCAGAATGGTGTTCCATAGGGTCTCATTGTGGATCAGTTGGGACGTATTTTTTTGATCGGTGAATTTTTGTAATTGTTCCTTGAAGTGACTAAGGAAGTTGAGGGCTGAAGGATTTTGTGATCTTGCAAGGGAGTTCCTTTGGAGCCTGGTATCGAGCTTATGAGGTGGACGCTGGGTGTGGAGGCCTCTGCGGGTGGCTGTACGGAGTGTTCTCGAATAAAAACAGATTAAGCTCACCTGCAATAATGTGAGTGCAAGCAGGCTATAGGCAAGGGGGCTCATGTAGGCAGGCGCCTTGAAAAAGAGGATGAAGAGTATGGGCGCAAGGCCAATGGCGAGAATACAATAAGCCATTACCGGCAGAGCTGCGAGGTAGGTACTGAAGAGGGCGCAGATACAAAAGAGAAAGAGGCTATGTATGGCATAGACCAGCAGGGTGCCGTTTGTGATAAGCAGAACGCTGCTTCCCCAACAGAGAGCCAGCAGCAGCGAGAGGAGACACAACAGGCGACAGGTCTTGCTGATCTTCAGTGTTGGTACTTGACCGGCGTGAGCAATCAAGAAAATGGCATAAAGTGAAAGGCCGCTATAGCAGACGATTCCGAATAACAGAAGAGTTTTTGGAAGTGCTTCCCATAAAATGATCGTATCCATAAAGACAGCCGCGAGGGCTGCCAGCAGGATATGAGGACCATAAAGATAAAGAGCTCGGAGGTCGTTTTGAAAAAAGCCGCTAGATCCGGAGATGGGTATCATATGCGTTTTGGGTGCAGGGGGAGAATACGAAAGTCCAATTCACGCTGAACCAAAACAACATTGGCAAGTTTCATCAATGTTGCTGCCTTGGTACGACGCACGAAGCAGTATGAGGTTCAACTTCTTCCGCAATCCGCCGGGTACCATAGGTTCCTTGTTTTGAGCCTTGCCAGTTTTTTCTGAACTCTATCTTTCTGCTGAGTAGAGCGAGAAGCAATACTGTCACGTCCTGCTTCTGAGTCATGCTTCCATCGACCCAAAACGCTCACATTGATACCGAGATTACGGGGGAGTTTCATCTTATAACCCTGTTCAGTAATCAGCTTGACTGCCGAATCCTTGAATTCCTTTGTGTAATCCTATCATTCCTTTGTCATTGAATATCTTCTGATGGGGGGCTAATCCACTCTTAAAAAAGTGTCCATTTGTTTCATACAATTTAACTTTCCAGTGGCGCGGTAGAGGTTCTGAATCTCAAGGCAAAACTCACTTTGAGAAAAGCCTATGGATTCAGAACCATCAAGTACCTTGAAATCGCCTTGTATCATTCACGTGGCAAGTTGCCAGAACCTGAACACGATCACAGATTTTGTTGACAAGCCATTTATGTCAGAATCGTCCCATTTTTGCCCTCCGATAGAAATGGT
The DNA here is from genome assembly GCA_009773475.1 of Desulfobulbaceae bacterium. Taxonomy (GTDB): domain Bacteria; phylum Desulfobacterota; class Desulfobulbia; order Desulfobulbales; family Desulfocapsaceae; genus UBA2270. The sequence goes on from WSXV01000005.1 coordinate 17,103, forward strand.
GGGCAAAAATGGGTGTTCATCGGGAATTGCTGGTTGCTCCGGACCTTGCTCAGACTCTTAGTCTTACTTATGCTTGAGCAATCTGTCCATTGCAAGTTTCAGGCTGGTCTGCATCCGCTTAATGGCTTTGGAGAGTGCGCCAATCTCATCCTGGGAAGAGGTGTCAATTATGATGGTATCATCGCCCATGCTTATCTTCTCGGCGGCATTGGTCAGCGCGATAATCGGGTCGGTAATTTTTCTTGCCATAACAATCCATACCCCGAGAGCAGCGACAAGAGAAATAAGCAGCACCGCAAACAAAATAAGAGCGTTTTGCTTGGCGGTGCTTTTAACTTTCATGGCAGGCTCCAGGATTTCATCCTGAGCGGTTCCCACGCCGATAATCCAGTCCCATGGTGCGAAATACATGAACCGTGCCACCTTGATTCGGGTCTCATTCTCGCCCGGATTAATCCACGGATAATGGTGCTCGCCGATTTCACCCGGCTTGAGGGCCAGTGCTTTTTTCACCATCTCCTGAATATAAAAATTCCCTTTTTCGTCTTGCAAAGCAGAGATATCTTCGCCGTCGCGTGTACCTTTTTTCGATATCACGTACGATCCTTTGCTATCAAGGACCCACCCGTAACCGGTTTTACCCACCACAATCTCCATGATAGTCTCTCGGAGACTCTTGACGCTTTCTATAGGAATGCCCACATAGAGCATACCAATTATTTTTCCGGTGACGTCCTTTAAGGGTTTATAGGAAGTAATATACCAATTATTCACCACATAGGCCCTGCCGGTAAACGACTCGCCCTTCGTGATCGCGGCAACAACCGGGTTGGGCTTGCCGTCCTGGTTAGTGACTGGAAGGAAGGTGCCTATTGCTCTGGTCCCATCCTTTTTGATGACATTTGTGGCAACGCGCAGCATGTCTCCGGTAGCATTGATCCGCTGGAAGATGGTACAGGTTACCCCGACGGTTTCCCGAACCTTATCAACCACGGGAACCGGAATCTTTGGGTCACTCACCTGCCCCAGCAAGGAACTGCCGATTTTCATGCGGGGCAGCTCGACTGTTGAGGTGGCGAGAGAGAATTGGTTCGTTGCAATCCAGCTCGCAGTCCATTCTTCCAAAGAAAAACCACCCTCCTGGGCAGCGATCTCGCGAGCGACATTCAAAGCACTTTCAATATTCTTTTCGTTGACCTCTTGGTGCGATTTAACCAAGCCGTACATCGATTTGGCGAGTTGATCGAGATTGGCGAAGGCCTGCTTGTTGGTCTCTTCGATGGTGAAGTTGAGAGTAGATTTGTTCTGGATAAAGGTGATGGCTGCGACGATAATCTGCGGTAGAACAACCAGGAGACACCCGATGAAAACAAGTTTAAACTGCAGTTTCATTGATCCGAACATACGCCATAACTCCTTCTTAAAAAGATGATGGTAAAAAGCGATGAGCTGTTACTTTCAAAAGTTGTCGGCAGGCTCCTCCTAGTATATGAAATTGAGTTTTGCCATATAGTTGCGGCTTATGTCAAATGTTAATTACTTTGTCCGGTTTTTTCTCGCGCCGTGCTAAGGCGCTGTATTTTCAGCGAGTGCGAATCCCGCCCGGCAACTTTCGTTCTCACTGGTAGTAACTGGAGCAGTTGTGGAGATAACGATTCAGCTGAATCCTCCGGTGTAGATGGCCTTTAGGGGTTCGGCGACCAAGCAGCCGTAATGTAATGTGAACACTGAGCAGGCCTTGCAAAGATTGATTCGGAAGCCGATCCGCTGATAATAAGGGGAAGGCAGCAGGCCCATGCGCATCGAAGCTGCAACGCCAACAAAGGAGCGACTTGAGCTCCGGTCGTTTGCCGGGCACTCTCTTAAATGCTGACGGAATGAAATTGCAGAAAATTCTTCATCAGCATGGTGCCTCCGCCCTGGGAGACAATTGCCTTGATTTTTCCCGGCTGCAGAACATGCGCCCCGCTGAACTGGGTGATTCGAGTGCCTGCAAAGGCCTCCGGACAGAGCGGGGTTGAGGGTCCCAGTAAAACAGCGGCGCGGCTGTTTTGCATGGCGGCAAGGAGGGCGTCAATGGTCTTGTTGATGATGCTGGTGGCGGTGATGATGGCAACATCGCACCGAGCTAGGGCGCTGAAGTCCTGTCGGGTGTTAAGAATGCCAAGGTTGCCTGGTTTGCCGGGATCAAGCTCGATGATTTCAAGGCGGCAGCCGGTCTTTTTAATGCGTTGCTCAATCGGGGCAAAATGGCCGATCATCACCACATGTTCGCCGGCTTGCAGTTTCAGCAGGGAGATTGCCTCGTCATCGACAAAATTGCGGCTGACCTTGCTGTTCAGGGCATTGAAGGTGGCCAGGCCAACGGCCCGTTCCAGCATGGTGTCACTGTTCAGCCAGGACAGGGATTCTTTGGCGGCAAGCCCCAGCAGGCCGCCGGCATGGCTGAGATGGGTGCAAGAGCCGGTCGGACTGCGGCTGGGCGTCCAGGCCACTCCCATGCCGCCGTTATCGAGCTCGACACAGCTGTATCCCAGTCCAATCCGCACGTCACTGATAGTCGAGTCCCCGCACAGTGGTTCGGCAAATCCTGTCAACTTTTCTGCAATATTCATTGGTTATCCCTTTCTGATTTTCAAACTCCGAACGTACTTCCTGGAATTATTGTCTCAAAATACCCGCAATGCGGCATAGGAAGAGCTGTTCTTCTCGACCGGAATGGAGGGGATTATCTCACACGATGGGTCTTTGCTCTCCATGGTTTCAACGGGCCACTCTCATTTAGATTCGCCGTGGATCAGGTCAATGATGGTGATTTCCGGCGGTGCCAGAAGGCGAATGGGCGGCCCCCAGGTTCCGGTGCCGCGACTAACATAGAGAAGGCCGTTGTCCAGTCTGGTGAGATGACCGGCCTTTTGGGGATACGCAAGCCAGGTGAACAGGTTGAAGGGGAAAATCTGGCCCTTGTGGGTGTGGCCGGAAAGCTGGAGGTCAAAATGGCCGAGACTCTGCGGATTAATATCAGGACGGTGCTTGAGAAGAACCGTGAAGGTGTCTGAGGGCTGGGCAAGAAGAATGTCTCGCTCTCTGGATTGAACCGCCCCTGGGCTCCGGCCATTCAGGGCGTGGTCATCCACTCCGACAAAGTTAATCCCGCCCGTGCTTATACCTTGCTGACGGAGAACGGTGAAACCGGATTGTCTGGTGAAATCCAGGGCATTCTGCAGACCGGCATAGAACTCATGGTTACCGGTGATGGCGAACTTGCCAAGAGCTGGGGTGAGTGCTGCCAGCAATGTGGCCTCTCTGGTAAGGTGGTTAAGTTGGCCGTCCACCAGGTCGCCGGTGGACACCAGGATGTCAGGATGAGCTTCCTCGATTTTGGCAAGAATGCGTTTGAGTCGCCCTTCCCGGATAATGAGTCCAAGGTGTACGTCAGATATCTGGACAATCCGGATTCTGCAGGGGTTGGCAGGAATTTTAGGGCTGGAGATTTCCACCTGCTCGAGGCGAATGTCGGCCGCTTCGAACAGTCCGTAGCCGTACAATGCCAGTACCAGCACTATCTGCATTGTCATCAGCGGTCGGGGCGAGATCCAAACTCGGGCAGGCCGCGCCAGGGCCATTGTTTCCGCCTTCAAGATCATCCAGCGGATGATATCCACCGCGCTTGTCAGGACCACAAAAAGAAAGAGTAGGCCCATCCAGGTGTAACCGGCATAGGACAGAACTCTGGCTCCGGTTTCAACCCCCCTTTGCTCGGCGAGCCGGACCAAAAGGGGCGTCGCGACCATAACTGCCATAAAGAGGATGATGCCGATGTGCCCCCTTCTTCCAAAGGGAAAAACCTTTTTGATTTTATGAAAGGCGTAAGCGTGGGCGAGGGAATAGATGGTCAGGTAAATGAGGAGGAATCGGATCATATCTCTTTCCGCGGTCTTGATTTACTTGCTTCTGGTTCCACTGAGTTTAACAATGAGGGTGAAACTCCTGCTGTGCCCTGCGCTGCTGGCAGCGCCATGTGTTTTCAGGGGAGGGGTTCTTTTTCCAGCGGGCGCGTGTCGTTCGTGTCCAGAGTCATCTTTTTCCGATGGCTGAACCGAATCAGGAAGTAGCTGACGGCCAGCGCAAAAACCATGGCGGCAATGCTTAGAAGGCTTCCTGCAGAAAGCTCTTTTGGATCCAGGGTGATGATCTTTCGGGTTATCGCGATCATGGCCACCGAGACGACGATCTCCAGATGGAAATCCCGGTGGGTAATGTAGGTGGTGACGGAGTGCAGCAGCTCAATGCCGATCATCACCAGCAGAATCATACCGAGAATCTCCATTAACTCGTGTGTCTCCAGCAAGAAGAAGGGCGGGGTGAGTACAGAGTTCCCGATGACCCAGACGACGTGGACGGTGGCAAGGAGTGTGACGATAGCCAGAAGAAACAGCAAGATATGATTTATGATTTTTTCAAATTTATGGACGTAAGTGATGATCAAGGGGTGTTCCTCCTGTTTGATGTGGTCTGGTACGTTACGGCGTTTTTTTATGGTAGCCAGAGGCAGGGGCTAATTCATCCATGATGCCATTTTTGATTGAAGATGTAAACCGGCGAGAACGCTGAGTCAAGGCTGCTTGATGGCTTAGGGCTGGCAGCAAAAATGCTTCCACGCCCATGAGATTGGTAAAACAGGATATGAAAATCCCTGCCAGACTTCGAAGCCCGTATGGTACGGAATGTCCTGCCATCCGTCAAGGTTGTATTCCCATTTTTGGTGTTTTCATCTTCCTGGGTCTGGATGGATAAGTTTTGCAAGGCAAGCGAATTAATACCTGCAAGGAGGTGATGTAATTGTTTTTTAGTGTAGAACATTCCCAGTTTTATCATTCTCCCGGAATTTCGTATCGATTCATTAACAATTAAGAAGAGGTGCTTCCATTTTGTAACCTTTTATTCAATTTGGGTGCTTTAGGGGCCGCTTTACAGCTTACTGATGAAACCCAATCAACTATTTGAAATATATTGAAAAGTATAGAAAATAATTCACTGGCATTGTTCTTGCTTCTATTGCTGTAACCAGCATGGCCCATACCCGACTACGAAAGAGAAAGATGGTTTGGTGCTTGTGCTGCGCGGGGCGGGTTTATCGATCAACTTACAGAAGCCCCATCACACCTTTGGAAGAAAGAAGGAGACCAACCATGGAAGGAATGCTTGCAGATCGACAGGATCAGGTTCATCGTACCGGTGAACAGCCTTTTACCCTGGTGTGTAATAAAGACAGTCTGGCCGGGGCGGTGAGTCAGCGGGCTTGCGTCTTCTGCGGATCGCGGGTGGTGCTCTATCCCATTGCCGATGCCCTGCATCTGGTGCATGGACCCATTGGCTGCGCGGTGTACACCTGGGATATCCGGGGGTCCCTTTCCTCCGGCTCCGAGCTTTTCCGGCTTTCTTTTTCCACCGATCTGCAGGAGATTGACGTCATCTTCGGTGGTGAGGAAAAACTCTATCGGGCCCTGATTGAACTGATTGATCGCCACAGTCCCAAGGCGGCCTTTATCTATTCCACCTGTATTGTCGGGATTATCGGCGATGACCTGGAGGCGGTTTGCCGGCGGGTGGAGGCGGAGAAGGGGATTCCGGTGATCCCGGTGATGTCGGAGGGGTTCAAGGGCAACAAGCGGGCCGGGTACACCGCCGCCTGCAATGCCATGGCCCGGCTTATCGGCACCGGTGATACTGCCGGCATCTCGCCCTATTCGATCAATATCCTGGGGGATTTTAATCTTGCCGGGGAGATCTGGATTATCCGTAAATACTTCGAGCGGATGGGCGTGGAGGTGGTGGCCAATATCACCGGCGACGGCAGGGTTGATGATCTAAAACGGGCCCACGGGGCCGCCCTCAATGTAGTTCAGTGTTCCGGTTCCACCATGGATCTGGCAAAGATCATGGAAGAGAAATACAACATTCCTTCCATTCGGGTCTCCTATTTCGGAGTCGATGATATGGCTCAGTCCCTCTATGACGTGGCCAATCACTTTGGCGACAAGGAGATGCTGGAGAAAACAAAAAAGATTGTCCAGGAAGAATTGACCCGGATCATGCCGCAGTTGCAGATCTATAAAAAAGCCCTGGCCGGCAAGAAAGCCGCCATCTATGTGGGCGGCTCGTTCAAAGCCTTTTCCCTGGTCAAGGCCTTTCGCCTGATTGATATGCAGGTGGTGATGGTGGGGTCGCAGACCGGAACCGAGCAGGAGTACCGGGAGCTTGCCGAGATCACCGATCCCGGCACGATCATCGTGGATGATACCAATCCCCTTGAGTTGAGTTCATTTCTTGAGGAGAAAGAGGTTGATATCCTGGTGGGCGGGGTGAAGGAACGACCCATTGCCTACAAGCTCGGGGTCGCCTTCTGTGATCATAACCATGAGCGCAAAGAGGCCCTGGCCGGTTTTGAGGGGATGCTCAACTTTGCCAGGGAGGTCTATTCCTCGGTGATGAGTCCGGTGTGGCGGATCAAGAAATAGAGGGCAGGGGTTGGAGCCGGGTTGGGGAAATCCTTCATCCCCTGGTTGAGAACAGGTACCACAACGCAAGTTTTTTAATCGTTTCCAATGGAGATTGCCATGTCCAAGAAAGCACCGAATTATATCTCCACCACCAACGCCTGCAAGCTGTGCACTCCGCTTGGGGCCTGTCTGGCCTTCAAGGGGATCGAGGGCGCTGTTCCCTATCTGCATGGATCCCAGGGCTGTGCCACCTATATGCGACGGTATATCATCAGCCATTATAACGAGCCCATTGATATTGCCTCCTCGTCGCTTTCAGAGAAGAATGCCATCTATGGAGGCGGCCCTAATCTCAAGCTGGGGTTGGTGAATGTAACCCAGAAGTATCAGCCGAAACTGATCGGCATCGCCACCACCTGCCTCACTGAGACCATCGGCGACGATGTGGGCCGCTATCTCAACGAATTTATGCGAGAGACCGAAGGCACCATGCCGATCATGGTGCGGGTCTCCACGCCCAGCTACAACGGCACCCATATGGAGGGATTCCATGCCGCCGTCACATCGGTGGTGGATCAGCTGGCAGAAGGCGGGGAGACTATGGCCGGCAATATCAACCTGCTGCCCGGCTTTATCTCGCCGGCGGACAAACGCTACCTCTCTGAAATCCTCAATGATTTTAAATTGGACTCAACGATCCTGCCCGACCTCTCCGACACCATGGATGGCCCGGCGGGCACGAGCTACAAGGAAATTCAGCCGGGCGGCACGCCCATCGCTTCCATCACCAGCATGGGCCGAGCGACTGCGACCATTGAATTTGGGCGCACAATCGGCGAGAAGAGCGGCGGGGCGGTGCTTGCCAATAAATACGGGGTGAAGCGCATCGTCCTTGGCACTCCCATCGGCATTGCCGAAACGGATGCCTTCTTTGCCGCCTTGAGCAGTCTCAGCGGCAACCCTGTGCCCCAGAAGCATGCCATGGAGCGGGGTCGGCTGTTGGACAGTTATATCGACTGTCATAAGTATGTTTTTGGTAAAAAGGCCATTATTTATGGGGAAGAGGATCAGGTGGTGGGACTAACCGCCTTCCTCGCCGAGATCGGGATCGTGCCCGTGCTCTGTGCCTCCGGGGGTAAGAGCGGCAAGCTGGCGGCGGCGATCCGGGACGTGACCGGTGATATTCTGGCCGAGCAGCCGCAGGTCTTTGAGGGCATGGATTTTTTTGATATCAGCGAGATGGCCGAAGGGCTGGCCCCGGATCTGCTGGTGGGGCATTCCAAGGGGTACCCCCTGGCCCGGAAGATGATTATTCCTCTGATCCGGGTGGGGTTTCCCATCCATGACCGGATGGGTGGGCAGCGGATCCTCCACCTTGGCTATCGTGGTGCTCAGGCTCTTTTTGATCAGGTGGTCAATGCCATCCTGGCCAAGAAGCAGGATGACTCTTCGGTGGGTTACAGTTATATGTAGTTTTTTAGGCTGAAGGTTGAAGGCTGGAGATTGAAAGTAGGATGGGCAAAGGCCGACAGGCCGTGCCCATCAATCTCTTGGATGGGTGCAAACATGATGGGCACGCTTCGCTTTGCCCATCCTACGGTAGAAAATAGAATACGAAGACCTAAGGGCGGAAGGCGGAGACAGGAGTTTTTTGCTTCAGTCTTCAGCCTGTTTCTCAAAAATAAATATGCGACAAGGAGCATATCATGGCCATAGATTATACTCGGCATCCCTGTTTCAATCCCAAAGTACAGGGCCAGTTCGGCAGAGTCCATCTGCCTGTGGCTCCAAAATGCAACATCAAATGCAACTATTGCAACCGCAAGTATGACTGTGTCAACGAGTCCCGGCCAGGGGTCACCTCCACCATTCTTTCGCCGGAGCAGGCCCTGGTCTATATGGAAAAGGTGCTCATCGCCGAGCCGCGCATCAGTGTGGCAGGCATTGCCGGCCCTGGCGATCCTTTCGCCAACCCCGATGAGACCCTTGGCACCATGCAGCTGTTGCGCAAAAACTATCCGGATCTGATTCTCTGTCTGTCCACCAATGGTATGGGCTTATACCCCTATATCGATGAGGTGGCCGAGATTGGAGTATCCCATGTGACCGTGACCGTGAACGGTATTGATCCTCAGATCACCAAGAATATTTATAGCTGGGTCTCGGATGGGAAGATTGTCTATCAAGGGGTGCAGGCGGCCGAGCTGTTGCTTGCCCGGCAGTTGAGGGCCATTGAAAAGCTTAAAAAATGCGGGGTGACGGTCAAGGTGAATTTTATCGTGGTGTCGGGAGTGAACGATCACCATGTGGAAGAGACGGCCCAGTTTATGGCCGGGATGGGAGTGGATCTCTTCAACTGCATGGCCTTGTTGCCAACGGAAGACACCCTGTTTGCCAATGTCGTTGAGCCTGATAAAGAGACCATGGCCCGTCTGCGGGGAGCAGGGGAAAAGTATCTGCCGCAGATGCGTCACTGTAAGCGTTGCCGTGCCGATGCGGTGGGGCTCCTCGGAGCTGATCGCTCCGGTGAGATGGCCGGCTGCCTGAACGCCTGCGCCTCCTTGCCGGTCCGTCCGGCCAACGAGCGTCCCTATGTGGCTGTGGCCAGCATGGAAGGGATGCTTGTGAACCAGCATCTGGGCGAGACCACCCGTTTTATGATCTGGGAAAAGGTCGACGACACCTTCCGGATGGTTGAAGAACGCCCTGCGCCCATGCCTGGCAGCGGAATCGGCCGGTGGCAGGCCCTGACCCGCGTGCTCTCTGACTGCCGGGCCGTTCTGGCCAGTGATATGGGCGATAGCCCCCGGGAGATCCTGCAAAAACAGGGGATAGAGCCAATCTGCATGTCAGGTCTTATTGAAATGGGGCTCAAGGCGATTTACAGCGGCGAAGGCCTTTCCAAGCTGAAACGACGGGAAAAAAAGGCCTGCGGGACTCATTGCCAGGGAACCGGGACCGGATGTGGTTGAGATTTGGCCCCTTGTGATGGTTGATATTGGTGGTTGTCTGATCTGAAAAGGAGTTGTGTGGCGGCGATTTTATGGCTATCGCTGCCATTTTTAACAAAATAATAGGGTACCGCCTCGGCTGTCTTTGCCTTCTCCCAAGTCCGGCAAGGGCAGCCGTTTTTTTGGTATTCAAAGAGGAATGTCCTTGGCTTAAAATAAATAGAAAATGGACTTTATGTCACCTCTGTTTCAGACGGGTGATGTTCAGTCCGCATTAGATACAGCAATGGCCAGTATTTTGCAGTTTGGGGTAAGCAGGTGGGAGCGATTTTGGGGGGGGGACTCCTGCCTGTTTACTTCCATTCTAAATCAAGCGTGAGCGTTCTCGGCTGCATTGCGTTCCTCCTCACCGTACTCCCTGTACAGGTGTCGTTGCTTCCTGTCTGTCTATTTTCCACCCACTTGTTCTTTTACTAACCGTTCGAAGGCATGGGTATGTTCTACGTCCAGAAAGGTTTTGGCATCAAGACGTCCGAAGATGTCGAGGAGGGGCGCGACCAGCCCGGTCCACCCTGTCTGGTGGCTGGCCCCGAGTCCGGCTCCATTGTCGCCGTGAAAATACTCATAGAACAGGATTAAATCCCGCCAGTGCGGATCTTTCTGAAACTTGGCGGCCCCTCCATAGACCGGCCGCTGTCCATCGGCATTGCGCAGAAACGTGCCTGTCAGCCGGCGGCTGATCTCATGCGCCACCTCAAACAGGTTCATGACCTGGCCGGATCCGGTCGGACACTCCACCTTGAACTCGTCGCCGTAGAAATTGTAAAGATTCATCAGGGCGCGGATGATCAGCGCATTGACCGGCATCCATACCGGTCCCCGCCAGTTGGAGTTGCCGCCGAACATCCCGGTGTTTGATTCGGCGGGCAGGTACTGTACCTTATACTCCTCATGCCCCACCTGGAACAGGAAAGGGTGGTCCAGGTGATAGCGCGAGAGCGAGCGTATGCCATGTGGACTCAGGAATTCCTTCTCATCCAGCATATAGCCAAGTACCCGCTCCAGTTTTTTCCGGTTGAGGATGGACAGCAGCCGCCGTCCTTTGTAGCCGATAAACCCTTCATCGGTGGGAGCCACATGGGAAACCAGCTCGGGATGGCGTTTCTTGAACAGGGCGACCATTTCCTTCAGCTTCGGATAGCGGGTCACGGCGTCTGCCTCAAATACCGTGGAGGCACAGAGCGGTAGTAAACCCACCAGCGACCGGACTTTCAATCGTAATGCCTGACCGTCCGGCAGCCGCAGCAGGTCGTAGAAGAACCCGTCTTCTTCGTCCCACATCTCGTCGTGATGTTCGCCGATGCGGTCCATGGCGTAGGCGATCCACATGAAGTGCTGGATGAATTTAAAGGCGATCTCTTCGTAGATGGGGTCGTATTCACACAGGATCAGCGCCATCTCCAGCATGTTCTGGCAATAAAAGGCCATCCAGGCTGTCCCGTCCGCCTGTTCCAGCGAGCCGCCCGTGGGAAGCTTTGCGCTGCGGTCGAAGACGCCAATGTTGTCCAACCCGAGAAAGCCGCCGGCAAAGACATTGCGTCCGGCAGGGTCCTTGCGGTTCACCCACCAGTTGAAGTTCAGCATCAAGCCCTGAAAGGACCGTTCCAGAAAACGCAGGTCGGCCCGTCCCAGGCTTCGTTCGTATCTGTACAGCCAGAGCGTGGCCCAGGCATGGACCGGCGGGTTGACGTCGCTGAAGTTCCACTCGTAGGCAGGAATCTGACCGTTGGGATGGAAATAAAGATTACGCAACATCAGCAGGAGCTGCTCCTTGGCGAAATCAAAATCCACCAGAGACAGGGCAATCGTGTGGAAGGCCAGATCCCAGGCCGCATACCAGGGGTACTCCCACTTGTCGGGCATGGAAATGACGTCGGCGTTGAGCATGTGGAACCACTCTGTATTGCGTACCCCCTTTCGGGCGGATTCGAGCATGGGGTGGCTTTTATGCTCCATCAGCCACTGCTCCAGGTCGAAGTGGTAGAATTGTTTGCCCCATAGCATCCCAGCCATCGCCTGGCGATGGACATGGCGCTCGTCTTCATTGAGGGACTGCGGGGTAATCCTCTGATAGAATTCGTCCGCATCGTCTATCCGCCCGTTGAAGATCCGTTCGAAGCTGTTAGACGCCTTCTCTGTCGCAGCGGCCGCAAGTCGCAGCCGGACCGTCCGGCTGCCGCCGCCATCCACGTCGAGCATAAAGTGGGCTGCAGCCTTTGTTCCCACCTTATCGGGATTCACTGCCGCACCTTGTCCCGAGATGAGAGCGGCATGGAAGCCATCCTTGACGTAAGGCGAAGCGTTGGGCTGTCCCCAGAGTAGCAGGGTATTGGACTCGTTCTCAGTGAACAGCAACTCTGGAGAGCCGTCGCAATAAAGCCGGTACTCACCCAGTTCATGATGCGAGGCAAGAATGACGCCCGGCGACGTTTCTCGCAGAGATGGCTTGGGAGTGTCATCTCCCCACGACCAGGTATTGCGGAACCAGAGCGTCGGCAGCAGGTGAAGCCGCGCCGTTTGCGGGCCGCGATTGTGCACGGTGATCCGGATGAGCACATCCTCCGGACCCTCTTTGGCATATTCTACGAACACGTCAAAGTAGCGATCGTCGTCGAACACACCTGTGTCGAGCAGTTCGTACTCAAACTCTTCCCGCGACCTTGTCCGGTTTTTTTCGATCAGATCCTGATAGGGGAATTCCCGTTGGGGATACTTGTAAAGATACTTCATGTAGGAATGGGTGGGGGTGCTGTCGAGGTAGAAGTAGTACTCCTTCACATCCTCACCATGGTTGCCCTGGCTGTTGGTCAAACCGAACATCCGCTCCTTGAGAATGGGGTCCCGCTCATTCCACAACGCGAGAGCAAAGCACAGACGCTGCTTGTCGTCACAAATGCCTCCCAGTCCGTCTTCACCCCACCGGTAAGCCCGTGAGCGCGCCTGGTCGTGGGTGAAATAGTCCCAGGCGTTGCCATCCTCGCTGTAGTCTTCACGCACCGTACCCCATTGCCGCTCGCTGAGATAAGGCCCCCATTTTTTCCAGGGGACTGCCGCCTCACGCGCCTCGTTCAATCGCTTTTGCTCGGTGACGTCGATGGTTTTTGGCTTTGCCATGGTCTCAGCTCCTTTATGCCCTTAAATTGGGCATGATTTCCGCAATAATACGAATCGTAGTCAGTGCTGGGTCTGTTTCCTTGAGAGGGGTACTCTGTTGCTTATAATAAAAAGTATATCGAAATGAAGGGCGCTTTTCCAGGGTTGGGAAAGAATAATTTCAGGGGGAAAGAGAGTGATTCGGAGAGATCTGGAGAATGGCGATCGGAGTGGAGGGATGGGGTGACGATGGTTGACTCGTTATAAAAAATCGAGGGCGGCCCGGTGATTGGCGGGGGCTCTTTGCTATTTCTTGGCAGATTCGCTGTGCAGCGAGACCAGACGTGCAATCAGGATGGCCGGATAGAGGGTGCCGACCACGCCTTCGAGGGTGACCAGTGATCTCGCCACAGGATGCACTGCGGTCACATCTCCAAAGCCCACGGTGGTGAGGGTGACGAGACTGAAGTACATAAAAATCCCAGAGAGGTTTTGTCCCTGATCCAACAGGGCGGTATTCAGGGTAAAGGCCTCGGGAACAAGGTCGTGGGTCAGGCGATATGCTGCGGCAAAGAAGTAGCCAAGCAGTAAATAGGCGGCCACCGAACCACGCACCCGGTGCCCTGAAACCGGGCCTTCTTTGTAGACATTGTGCAGCACAACGGTGGTGAGGGCGGTGGCAAAACAGAGGGTGAGCACGCTGTCCGCGATATGGAGCCAAGGGGAGGGCGCAGTCAGCACCAGCCAGCGGGCAACCATGGCAACGACGACGAACCCTGAGGCAATCCAACGGCTGAGTCGGTCATGGGTTAAGGTCAGCACCCCGGAAAGCAGGAAAAGCGAACCCACAAGCCCGTTCAGCATATACAGGTAGAATTGACCGCCTGTCGTCAGCGGAGCGATGACGAAGATTTGCAGAACGAGAAGTACCAGAAAGACACTCAGGCTTTTTTCCTCTGTCCAGAAAGAGAGCATGCGATGCGTCATATAACTCTGGGGTTTGAGATGAATTATCTGAACGAGCCTGTCGGAGTCTTGCGCATTCGCTTCCCTGCAAAATGTGGATTTATGTCCCCGCGCCGTCATTCCCGCGCAGACGGGAATCTATACCACACTGAATTTACCACACTGGATTCCCGATAAAAGCACTCGGGAATGACGGTGTGGTTATAAACGAGTGTGCGAGACTCCGAGAGCCTCTGAAAAGATATGGTTTGATCGCCACTCTGAAGGAGTTCTTACCGTCCAAGGGCGATGGTCGTTTTATCATCGAGTGGTCAACTTCACCAGCTCTGGATTGCTGAGGCCCTGGGCGGGCAGGTCGGGCATGGTGCGCAGGTGCTCGGTGAGAGCGTCCGCCATGCTGTCATCAACCGGATGGCCAAGGGCGGCGAGGTGGTTGACAAGGGCCCGTTTGCCGCTCTTAGAGCCAAAGAGCAGGGCCCGGGTGGCCCCGACCTTGTCCGGCGGATAGGGCTCGTAGGTGTCGGGGTTGACGGTCAGGCCATGCAGGTGCAGGCCGGTTTCACAGGTGAAGATGGCCGAGCCGACGATGGGATGATTGCCGGCGATGGTGAGCCCTGCTGCCTTGCTGATGGTCTGGCAGAGCCTGGAGAGAAGGCTGATCTGATAATGTTCTTTTCCTTTCTGCAGGCAGAGAAAGGCCGCGGCCTCTTCCAGGCGGCAGTTGCCGGCCCGCTCTCCCAGGCCAAGGACGGTGGCGTCAATGGTCGATGCCCCGGCATCGAGGGCGGCAATGGCGTTGGCGGTGGCCATGCCGAAATCATTGTGGGTGTGAACGCCGCAGGGAAGTCCTGACTGCCGGCGGATCATCTGGACTAGCGAGGTGATGGAGGCCGGAGAGGCAATTCCCACGGTGTCGGCCAGCCGCAGGCGCTGCACGCCGCAGCCGGCTGCTGTATTGGCCAGCTGGCAGAGGAAGGCGGGATCGGCCCGGGTGGCGTCTTCCAGTCCCAGGGAGAGAAAGGGAATCCCGGCACCCCTGGCCATCGCCACGGCGGTTTGCAGGGTGTCCAGGATCCATGTGCGGTTTTTGCGCAGACGTTCGCTGATGTGTAGATCGGAGGCCGGGATTGACAGCGAGAGGACGTCGGGCCGACAGCTGGCGGCAAAGGCGATATCCTCCTCAAGACACCGGCACCACAGTCCCAACTGCTGCTGCGTTCCTGATTTCGCAATGATGTCACGAGCCAGGGTGAAAAGCTCCGGCAGATGGTCGTTTTTTTCGGAGGCGATTCCCAGCTCAATCTCTTCTATCCCTACCTGGCAGAGCTGCTCAATGATGGCAGAGCGATCTCCCTGGCTGAAACGAACTCCCGGCGTCTGTTCGCCTTCGCGAAGGGTGGAGTCGATGATGATGGAGGTATGGGTGGTCATGGCCGTTTATGAAGCAAAAAGAGTCCAGGTTGTTGAGTTATGACGGCTTAGTTGTGTTCGATCTGTCGACGGAACGAGTTAATCTGGGCGGTGCGGATGGCGTCCATCTGCAGATGATAGATGTCGCCTGGAAAAAGAAATTCGGCAACGCCGGTGTCAAAAATACGCTTGACCTCATACTCATCATGGGCCACATCGCGCTGGTAGATATAGTTGAGATAAGAACGGTTGGTGTGGATGATGAATTCCACCCGCATCCCGCCCAACCTTGCGAAAAATTTCAACATCGGGGTCTTACCGGAACTGCCCATGGAGGTCCCTGCGTACTCGCCGCCAGTGAGGGTGTCGGAGATATCCTCAAGGGTCATGAACGAACCGGCCTGGACGGTGCTGCGGGTCAGGTGCCGGATAAAGCATTTCACATCGCTCACCGAGTTGACCACGGCCATCAGCCCCAGCTCATCATCAACTGCCGTGGCTGGATTCTTTTCGTTCTTGCGGAGCAGTTTAAGCACCTTTGCAGACGGCGGCTTTTTGCGGATGGTGACATAGATCGGGATCTCCCGGCCCTGGTTGCTGAAGCTGCGGCGCTTGATCAGGGTCAGCTTTTCGCCGGGCGCAAGTGTTACTGCCCGGGCCTGGTCTTCGGAGAGGACGCGTACCTCCTGGCAACTGAAATCCTCGGGATTGTGGCGACTGTGCAGGTAGCGAATCTGGAGGTCGCCGATCTTGAGGCTGGGGCTCCAGACGTGGGCGTTCAGAAAACGGAGGAAATCGGAAAACTTGGTCTCAATATCGGTCTCCCGTTCCCGCTGGTCAATGGAACCGGCCAGATTCATCAAGACCAGCTTGCGTTTGGCCTCAAAGCGGGCCTTGCGATGAAAGCGCTCGTCAAAGATGATGAGCAGCAAGGCCACCGGATCATGGGTGGTTTCAATCTCATTGGTAGTCTCGATATGAGAGCGATAGGGGGCCAGCACCTTGGCGCGCAGGGAGTTCACCACATCGTCGGCGGTGCGGGCATAGTCGTGCAGGTAGCGGCCAACGTCATGGCTGACCCCGTTTAAGGCGAACATTTTCCCCAGCAGGTTGTGACAGCGAAGGGTGGTTTCTGCGCGTAATGTCCGGTCTTGGATCAGAAGCAGGATCTCATCAAAGGAGCTGATTCCCAGAAAATCAAAGATCTGACCGCGCACGGCCCGATATTTGGTCTTCAATAACTGATTTCGGTGCAGCGTTCGCACCCAGGCTTTGGCTTCCCGAGAAAAGGGATGGGCAACGGGAGGCAGGTCATTGACCGCAAAGGGGCCATTCTGAAGCATGGAGGTGAAGATTGATTTTTCGTCCAGGAGATTCATGGGGATTCCGGTTTTTCTTGGCACGTCTGTTGAGGGGTGCTTGCAGCGATATGAATACGATAAAGGGTATATTACGCATAACTTGTCTGCCTGCCAAATCTTTTTTTATCTTTCGCTCCAACTGGTCAGGGAAAAATCCGGTCGGTGCAGATTAAATTTTTTGATTCGATACCCGATCTGGCGCAGGGTCAATCCCAGTTCCCGGGCAGCTCGGGCCTGAACCCAGCCATTCCTGATCAGGGCCGCTTCGATCTCGGCCCGTTCCAGTTCCTCGAGAGAGTGGGGGCTGCGCGGGGCTGAGTCTCGGGTCGGGGCGGGTAGATGGCCGGATGTGTCGCTGTATCGGTCGTGGTCGGAGTGAGATTTCCTGAAAGAACCATTTGACGAGATCGCCTGCGTCCCTGGATCAGTCATCTCTTTGGGGAGATCGCTTGCATACAGAATGCTCTTGTCGGTCAATATAACCAGACGTTCGATGAGATTCTGCAACTCCCGGACATTTCCCGGCCAGTTGTAGTGCATCAGGAAATCGAGCACTTCCTGGGATAATTCCACATTTTTGTCATTGCGTTCATTGCTCGCGCAGAGGAAATGGTTGAGCAGAATCGGAATGTCGCTCTTACGTTCCCGCAGCGGCGGTAGATGAAAAGGCAGGACATTCAGCCGGTAATAGAGATCGTTGCGGAAGGTCCCGGAGGCAACAGCGTCGCCAAGATTGATATTGGTCGCGGCGATGATGCGCACATCGACTTTCAGTGTCCGGGTGCCGCCCAGCCGTTCGAACTGCTGCTCCTGTAAAACGCGAAGAAGCTTTGCCTGGAGCAAAAGCGGCAGCTCGCCGATTTCGTCGAGAAAAATGGTGCCGCCATCCGCCAGCTCAAAGCGTCCGGCACGAATGGCTGTGGCCCCGGTGAATGCGCCCTTCTCGTGCCCGAAAAGCTCGCTCTCGAGAAGGTTTTCCGGCAGGGCGGCGCAGTTGATTTTGACAAAGTTTTTTTCCTTCCGCGGGCTGGCCTCATGGATGGCTCGGGCCACCAGCTCTTTGCCGGTTCCGGATTCACCAAGGAGCAGGGCCGTTGCCCGGCTGGGCGCCACCTTCTCGATGGTGGTGAAGACCTCCTGCATGGAGCGGGACTGGCCGATGATATAATGCCGGTTAAATCGTCCGTGCAGCTCGGCTTTGAGCGAGCGGTTCTCTTCCACCAGCATTTTTTCCTTATGGTCGATGGCCTGGTGCAGGGCGAGGAACTGGCCGATGAGGGTTGCCAGCACACTGAGAAAACTGACGTCTTCCTTGAAGGAAACCTCCGGTCCGAAGAGACGGTCGACGGTGAGCACCCCCACGGCCTTCTGGGCGAGCAGGACAGGGACTCCGATAAAGGAGAGCTGTTCCTTGTTGATGGTGGTCCGGGCGCCGGTCCGATTGAGAAACAGGGGCTCACTATTGATGTCCGGGACAATGCAAGGTGAGCCGGACTGAAAGATCTGGCCGCAAATTCCCTCGGTGAGACCGTAGATCCCCCGCTGTTCCTCTTCAAAGGTCAACCCGTAAGCTGCCCTGATCTCGAGACGCTGTTTGTGCTGGTCGAGAAGCACGAGGGTGGCCCGATCCATGCGTAGGATGTCATGGAGAATCTGTAAAATTCTGGCCAGGGCGGTATCGAGATGGACGGCGTCGCCAATGAGCTGGCAGATCTCCGATAAGGCCTGCATTTTTAAGGCCTCCAGCGGGGGGGAGGATTCGCCGGTATTGGTTGAGACTAAAGATGGATCCATGATTGCTCCCTGATTTCATCGATTAGATGTGTTTTTGTCTGGATATCTCAAAGATACTAAGCAAGAAATATGCCATGGCGATAAATCCTGCTATTTTATTGCGTTAGGGAGACTGTGCGTATTTATTGTTTTACAATTATGAAATATTTTGAAAAAATGCGTTCAATTTTGATATTTCTGAAGGATCTTTTGCGCGGACGGATGTGGGAGGAGAGTGCTGGATGATCTTTGAAGACAGTTTATGGGTCGGGGGTGGCGCTTGCGCTGCCAAAAAAAATATTTTCACCTATCCTCTTGACCGAACTAAAGCATATGTTATATTTTAGATATAACATTAACAATAAAAAAGGATTGTCATGGACTGGTTGCTTCTCATTCATCAAATTCCTGCAAAACCCACTTACTTTCGGGCCAAGATCTGGCGGCGACTCCAGCAGATCGGGGCGGTTCCGGTTAAGCAGGCGGCATATGCCATGCCCCGGAATGACCAGGCCTATGAGGACCTGACCTGGATCGCCAAAGAGATTATTCAAGGTGGTGGTGAGGCCATTCTTCTGGAGGCCCGGTTTTGTGAGGGGCTGGATGATGCTCAGGTGATCAGTCTGTTTTGTGAGGTGAGGAAGCGTGACTATGATCGTGTAGCTACGGAACTTGCTGAGTTACAGAGTCAATGCCGTCTCAGCGAATCTGGATTAAGTTCAAGTTTTTTTGAATACAAGACGGGGTTGGCAAAATTGCGCAAGAGTTTTGCCGGGATCGCAGCCATCGATTTCTTTTCCGTTCCAGAACGGGGCAAGGTTGAGGCGGCGCTGACCGATATGGAGACCATCCTCCAGCAGAAAAATATCATGCCTTCCGCCGAACCAGGGATCGAGAAAAACAGGGAAAGAATGACGGGCAAGACCTGGGTCACCAGGGCCAATGTTTATGTGGACCGCATGGCCAGCGCCTGGTTGATTCAGCGCTATATCGCTCCTGACGCTGCTTTCAAGTTCGTCCGCACCTCAAATTATGCCCCCGGCAAGGATGAGATTCGCTTTGACATGCCTGCTGCAGAATATACCCACGAAGGGGATCTTTGTACCTTTGAGGTGCTGGCCAGGCACTTTGGCGCCAATGAGCCAGATCTGGAGCAGATTGCCGGAATCATTCATGATATCGACCTGAAAGATGATGCCTTCAATCTTCCGGAGTCCGACGGGATTCATGCCCTTTTTGACGGCATTGTCGCCGGCAGCGACGATGATCTGGTAAGGATTCAGCAAACCGGCATTGTCCTTGATGGCTTGCTGGCCTTTTTCAAAGCGAGAAAGAGCCGTGCATCGATCGCAGGTTGATCGGTTAGCAAGCATTGGCTCCAATCAGCGGAAATGCACTTCCGCTTTTTTTACCGGTAGTATTGAAAAACATATGCCATAATAAGACAGTGTCATATGTTGCTCATAGCCCCTCTGTCTTGAACAACCATACAAGGAGAATCATCATGCCACCAACAGTGAAACATTATGCCACCAGCATGGAGCGAACCGGAAAAGATTATGCCGACCTGCACAACTGGATTGACGACGCCGAGAAAAAGTATGAGCGGCACGATTTTAAGAAAATCTGGACCTATGGGCCGGAGATCAAGGCCAAATTCGGCGAGGAAGGCGTTGCTGAGTATATCGAACATCTACGCGAAGATATTGAATTCAAGATCGGTAAATTAGTCCCAGAACAGAAAGAGATTCTGCGGGATGCCTTTATTTATTTTGGATTTTCGGCCTAATCCATCTTTGACAGGCGTGGTGTGCCCCCTGCACCCTGTCTGAATTTTTCTTTTAACGGAGGACACCTAATGACTACGCAACCCACCATTGATGTCAAACAACTCAAGAGTCAGATTGCTCAAGGCGGCATTACCCTTCTCGATGTGCGGCGCAAAGCCGATTACGAGGCTGCTCCGGCCACCATCCCCGGCGCGGTCTGGCGAGATCCGGAGCAGGTTGACCAGTGGCGTTCAGAGCTCAGCGGCGCAACCGTTCTCTATTGTGTGCGCGGCGGCTCGGTAAGCCAGTCCGTCTGCAAGCAGCTCAGTGAGGCCGGCGTTTCAGCCAGCTATCTTGACGGCGGTCTGGCGGCCTGGACCGATCATGGAGAACCTGTCAAATAAAGGAGCAGGGAATGTCTCTTAGGAAAACAGAGGCCGACACTCCCATAAGGCCTGCCGAGTCGCCAAAAAAAATAAAATATGAAGCATATACGATGAAATTCCTCTCACCCTTTACCGCACTCTGCACCGTCGGCTTCTTTGCCAAATTCTCCTACGCCCTGGCGAGGAGCCCGGTGCTGCCGCTCTTTGCCCTCTATCTCGGGGCCGGTTCCGAGGCCATCGGTTTTGCAGTCGGCATTTCCACCGTCACCGGCATTTTTTTCAAGATGCCAGCCGGGGCCCTGTCTGATGTGATCGGCCGCAAACGCACCATGCTTATCGGATTGGTGATTTTTGCGGTCATGCCTTTTGCCTATCTTTTTATCGACAACTATCAGGCCCTGGTAATTGTCCGCTTTGTCCATGGACTGGCCACGGCCATCTACGGGCCGGTGTCCATGGCCGTGGTCGCCGATGTGGCAGGCGGGCGCAAGGGGGAGCTGCTGTCCTGGTTTTCGTCGGTGACCATCATCGGTAACCTGCTGGGCGCCCCTTTGGGCGGCCTGATCCTCAACAACTCCCATGGGACTGGTGGGCCCACCATCGGAGCCTTTCACACCGCCTATCTGGTGAGCGGCTTTGCCGGAGTCATGGCGCTGACCCTGGCCCTCGGTGTTCTCAAGGGGGATGGACAGCGAGAAAAACACAACAGTCTGGGCGAGGCCTTCACCCGCTTCATCTCCGGGATCAAAGAGGTGGCCAGTGACAAACGGGTGGTGATTACCTCCAACATGGAAGGATTGCAGAACATGACCGTGGGGGCGCTGGAGGCCTTCCTGCCTATTTATGCGGTGACCGTGGCAGGCCTGAGCACATTTCAGGCAGGGATGCTCTGGGGAGTTCAGGTGGTGGCCACCATCATTTCCAAACCGATCATGGGCAAAGTCTCAGACCGCTATGGCCGCAAGCCGCTGATCACTGTTGGGTTGATCCTGTGTGCCGTCTCCTTTGCGGTCATTCCTCTGCTCACAGACTTTTATCTCCTCAGTCTGGCGGCCCTGGTCTTCGGCCTGGGCGAGGCCCTGGAAACCTCGTCAACGGCGGCGCTGATCATCGATCTGTGCAAGGAGAAACACTTCGGCGCAGCCATGGGCACCTTTGGCACCATCTTTGATGTGGGGCACGCCGCCGGTCCCATCCTGGCAGGATTTCTGATAGCCCAACTGGGGTATCAATATTCGTTCTGGATCATGGCAGCTATGCTTCTGATCGCCATTCCGGTTTTCACCGCAACCGTGAACATTGACAAAGAAGTTCAAGCATGACACGATTATGACGATCTCATCGTACATCTCCATCTAACTGTTTTTTATTTCAAAACTTTCTTGCAGGAGATCTTCCCATGAACAACATCCCCCAGACTGCCCCGCCCCACCCCACCTACAGGGAGGCCTTTTTTTACTGGTTGAAGCTGGGTTTCATCAGCTTTGGCGGCCCTGCCGGCCAGATTTCCATGATGCATCAGGAGCTGGTTGAAAAACGCCGCTGGATCTCTGAACATCGTTTCCTGCACGCGCTCAACTACTGCATGCTGCTGCCGGGTCCGGAGGCCATCCAGCTGGCTATTTACATCAGTTGGATCATGCACGGCGTGGTGGGAGCAATTGTGGCAGGCATCCTGTTCTTTATGCCATCGTTTTTGTTGCTGTCGATGCTGGCCAGCATTTATCTGGAGTGGGGCGATATTCCTCTGGTGCAGGGACTCTTCTACGGCATCAAGCCGGCGGTGGTGGCGGTGGTGCTGTTTGCGGCGTGGCGTATCGGTTCGCGGGCATTGAAGAATAAAGTGCTGTGGGGCATGGCGGCAGCGGCCTTCATCGCCATTTTCGTCTTTGGCATCGGCTTTCCGTGGATTGTGCTCGTCGCTGCCATTCTCGGGTCAATCGGCGGCAAGCTGATGCCTGAGAAATTCAAAAGCGGCGGCGGGCATGGCGCGTCCAGCAAGGTCTATGGCCCGGCGGTAATTGACGATGACACCCCGACTCCGGCCCATGCCCGGTTTTCATGGTCCAAATTGGGGCTGACTGTGGTGGGAGTCGTGGCGGTTTGGCTGACAGGGATGCTTGCTGTACGTGGCGAACAGGCCCTGCTTGATATGGGTGTTTTCTTCAGCAAGGCGGCCTTCCTGACCATTGGCGGGGCTTATGCGGTACTTCCCTATGTCTATCAGGGCGGGGTGGAACAGTTTGGCTGGCTGACCGGAGCCCAGATGATGGATGGACTGGCCCTGGGCGAGACCACACCGGGGCCGCTGATCATGATTGTGACCTGGGTTGGATATATGGGTGGTGTTGCCAAAGAGATTTTTGTTAGTCCAGTGGCTTCCGGTCTGGCAGGGGCCGCGACGGCAACTTTCTTCACCTTTCTGCCCTCTTTCCTGTTTATCCTGGTGGGTGGTCCGGTGGTGGAGGCAACACGCAACGAGCTGAAATTCACCGTGCCACTGACCGGCGTGACGGCTGCGGTGGTGGGTGTCATTCTCAATCTGGCAGTGTTCTTTGCCTGGCACACCTTTTGGCCGCAAGGCACAGCTTCGACCCCATTTGCCGCGCCCTTTCAATGGTTTCCGGTACTTGTCGCCATTGGCGCCTTCATTGCCTTGTGGAGATACAAGAGAGACATCATGAGAGTAATCGGGGTTTGCGCCGTAGTTGGGTTGGCCTATACCTATACCTTGCACCTGATGTAATCGTATAATTTTTTCCAACCCCGATAAACGGGATAAGTGACTTTGGCAGATTATTTCCTTGAAAAAAACAAGAAAAAAATCTGTAAGTCACTCATACAATTCAATGCTTCATGGGCCCTGGGTGAGATTCAAGGAGAGAAGTCACCCAGGGCCTGAGCATCTTGATCCATCCCGTCCCCATGAGCAGCCTGCAACTTCTGTGGCTGGAAAACTTTAGGTTGTTTGGCCGCAGTACAGCCACCGCTTCTTCCATCTCTTTTCATGTCGTCAAGACAGAATCAGTCTGAAACTTTCCGTAGTTCTGTCCGCATCCCACTCTTTTTCCTTCCATCCAAACACAATTATAATCAGATGAACATCATACCCTAACAAATACCGGGTAATGGTGAGGGTGCGTTGATGGCTTTGCCATTACAATCCATTCATTTCAATATTACCGGTTTCGGCATCGCCATAATGATTCTACCCGCTTCACCCAACCGTATCTCTGTATCGACCATTTTTCCCTGGATTGCCGGGCCGCTCTTTTTTGGCCTTCTGGCTTTGATCCTGGGCCAGGATGCCAACTGGGATCTGCGCAACTATCACCTCTATAACCCCTTTGCCTGGCTTCACGATCGCATTGAATTTGATATGGTGCCAGCTCAGGTGGCCAATTTCTATAATCCCCTTCTGCACATCCCCTTTTATTGGGCGGTGATATCTCTCCCGCCAATGCTCACCGGTTTTTTGCTCGGGGCAGTGCAGGGTTTGAATTTCCCCATCCTGGTTTCCATCGCCAATTGTGTTATGGGTGAAGAGCGGGAACGACCGGTCTGGCACTCGTATCTGGCGGGGTTGATTGGTCTGTTGGGGGCAGGAACCCTGGCCGAGCTGGGCACGACCTTTGGCGACAACCTGATCAGTATCCCCCTGCTTTTGAGTCTGTGGATACTCCTGGCTGGTTATCAGCGCCTCCTGCATGACAGGTCCATACCAACCTTGCTGATTGTGGCCGGAGCCGGACTGCTTGCCGGACTGGCTCCGGGGCTAAAGCAGCCTTCCGCGGTCTTTGCCGTGGGTTGGTGTGCAGCCTTTCTGGTGTTTCCCACTCATATTAGATGGCGTATCACGCTGGCCTTCTGCTTCGGGGTCGGGGTCCTGATGGGGATTGCGATTACCGGCGGCTTCTGGATGCATGAGTTGTGGATTCATTATGGCAATCCCTTATTTCCCTATTTCAATGATTTCTTCCGATCCCCCATGGGAGCCGTTGCCCACTATCGCGATACTCATTTTCTGCCGTCAAGCCTGTGGGAGTCTATATTCCTCCCCTTTCTGCTCATCATCAATCCCTATCGGGTGGGAGAAATAGCGTTTCGGGACCTGCGCTTTATCCTGCTTATTGCCGCCATGACGCTGTCTTTTATCTTCATCCTGCGACAATCACGGAAGTACGATCCATATACATTCATTCATCAGAAGGGATTTTTCCTGCTGGTGGCTATCGTCATATCCTATCTGGTGTGGCTCAAGCTTTTCGCCATTTATCGCTATCTCCTCCCCCTGGAGATGCTGGCTCCATTGGCGATCTGGTTTCTGATAGATCGATTCCCGCTAAGGATTTCCTCGCGACAGGCAATCATTGTCACCTCCATGATTCTGTGGGCTTTCACCCTCAAGCCCGGCAACTGGGGGCGGGTGCCCTGGGGTTCTGACTATTTCGGCATCCAACCGCCACGTCTCACTGATCCAGCCAACACCATGGTCATCATGACCGGCGTCGAGCCATATTCCTACATGATTCCCTTTTTTCCGGAACCGGTGCGCTTTATCCGTATTGAGAGCTATTTTACCGGTCCTTCGGAATCTCCCAATGGCTTTGACCGACGGATGCAGGAACTCATCGCCGGGCATCAGGGGCCGCTTTACATCATGTATCGATCCAGCGAAGCCCAATCCAGTAAAATTGCCCTCCACCATTTCAATCTGGAGATCAGGCAGGAGCAGTGTCAACAGATGAACCCCGACATTGAAAACCAATCCTTCGACCCTTTTTATTTCTGTGCGGTCTCACCCGTGAGCGCTATTGCAACGACCCATACTCGAAACGAGAGGAATAGCAAATGACCCATCCCAGTCCCCAGCCCTTTTCCCAACAGATTGCAGTTTTGATTCCCTGTTATAATGAAGAAAAGACCGTGGCCCAGGTGGTGCGTGATTTCCGGGCCATTCTACCCATGGCGATGATCTATGTCTATGATAATAACTCAACAGATCAGACCACTGCCAAGGCAAAAGAGGCGGGCGCCATCGTCTGCAGTGAAAAATACCAGGGCAAGGGGAATGTCATGCGGCGGATGTTTTCGGACATTGACGCTGACGTCTATGTTCTGGTGGATGGCGATAACACCTACCATGCGGCCAGTGCCCCGGAGATGATTGACAAGCTATTGAGCGAGCGCCTGGATATGGTGGTGGGCACTCGTCTGACAGCCCATGAGGGCGACGACTCCTTTCGACGTGGGCATCAATTTGGAAATCATCTCCTGACCGGCTTTATGTCCCTGATTTTTGGCCGCCAGCTCACCGACATGCTCTCCGGCTACCGGGTCATGTCACGCCGCTTTGTCAAGTCCTTTCCGGCCCTGTCCCAGGGCTTTGAGACCGAGACCGAGCTCACCATCCATGCCCTGGAGCTGAAGATGCCCATTGCCGAAATAGTTACCCCCTATGGCTCACGACCGGAAGGCTCGGAAAGCAAACTCAGCACCTACCGTGATGGCTGCCGGATTCTGCTTACCATCATCGCCCTGTTCAAAAAGGAGCGGCCGCTCACCTTTTTCACTATCCTTTTCTGCCTGCTGGCCACCCTTTCCATAGGACTTGCGACGCCGGTTCTCTTTACCTATGCTCAGACCGGACTGGTGCCCCGTTTCCCCACTGCCATCCTCGCCACCGGGATTATGCTTCTGGCCTGCCTCAGCTTAACCTGCGGCCTGATTCTTGACACCGTCACCCATGGCCGTCGTGAGCTGAAACGATTGCGCTACCTCGCCATCGCTGCCCCTGAAGCAGGTGGTGGGGGCGAACGGATTTACTGTGCGGAAGGTGAGTCCCATCTGTTCCAGCAGATGCATGCCGGCAGTTCAAAATAAGCTCTTTCCTTTACAATCTGTTTGCCTTTGCAATTTACTCCCCATGTGACGTATGGGCACAAGAACCCATTTTATGTTAAAACCATTGAATTCTCCTTGCCTTGCACCTTCCCGCTTTCCCACTTTGAGATCAGGCAGTGCCTGGACACTCTCCATTGTCGTGAGCGTTGCCGTCTTCCTGGCTCCGGCCCTGTGGAATGGTTTTGCCATTATCTTCTTTGACACCGGCGGCTACGTAGGGCGGGTGCTGGATATGACCCTGGCTCCAGGGCGCTCGCTGTTCTATGGGCTTTTTCTGTGGGCCGCTTCATTGGGGTGGTGGTCGTTCTGGGGGCCGATTCTGGTTCAGTCGCTGGGCGCTGTGTGGGTAATCCACCGTATCCTTCGTTGCCATGGCCTGCCATCCGGCCCGCTGGCCACCGCGCTCTATTGTGGAGCCCTTGGGTTCCTGACGAGTATCTCCTGGTACACCAGTCAGTTGATGCCCGATATCCTGGTTCCTTTAGTGACGCTCTCATTGTGGCTTTTGGCTGTTGATTGGAAAAAGCTCTCCTGGCTGAACCGTTTTGGACTTGTGGCGCTTTGCCTGTTGGGATTGATGTCGCACATGTCCTGTCTGGCTCTGGCCATTGGGCTGGTTGTTGCCCTTGTTTGTATTTGGTGGGTGGCGAAAAGGTTGAAATGGCCATGGACTATCTCCATTCTTCCTCCGGCCGCAGTGGTGCTGGGGAGTCTGCTGCTCATGCCTTTTTTGCATCTGGTTCTGGTGGGGCAGGGAGGATTTACCCCCGGTGGCCCGGTCTTTGTTTTTGGTCGTCTGGTTCAGGATGGAATTGCTCAGCGCTGGTTGGCTGAGCATTGTCCGGCCCCCGGCATAAAACTCTGTGAGCTGCAGGCCCGCATTCCCCATACAGCAGATGATTTTCTCTGGCGTGATGATTCACCATTTCATGATATCGGAGGCTGGAGTGGAGAGGGAGATGACGAGATAAAGTTTCTGGTGAGCGCGAGTATCAAGGCTTATCCTTATACCTTTATCTGGACATCTTTGCGGGCCACGGCAGAACAGATGGTAATTGTGGACACCGGCGATGGACTGGATGAGTTCCATGCAGCGGCACGGGGGATTTTTGTGGATTTGAACTCCCGGACTCGAGCGTCCTTTAACGCTGCCCGCCAGCAGCAGGGACAGATTACCCAGCCGCTTTTTGATGGCTTGAACTTGATTCACAAACCCATCGCCCATCTGTCAATGCTGGGCCTGCTGATTATCATGGGCTGGGGCCTGTATAAAAAAAGGTATGACTTTACCGCTCTGGCCTTATTCACCTTCCTCGCCCTCCTGGGTAACGCCTTTATCTGCGGCGCCCTGTCCAATCCCCATGATCGCTATCAAAGCCGCCTGGTCTGGATTGCCACTCTGGTGTGTGGTATGGCCATAAGCTGTCAATGGCGGGGGCGAAAGATCTCGGCTGTTGGCCAGTTACAAGAGCATCCCCACAGATAAGCGCCAGGGAATTGATACCGGTTACGCCCTCCTGGATAAAAATAATCCACTGTTATAGCGCAAGATGACCACGCAGATTCATTGGGTGAGGGTTTCAGAATTTGTTGCTTTATAGGTGCTATCCAGGACCGCGATCAGATGTTGGCGCTGTCTGGGGCTCATTTCGTTGAGGGCCAGATGGGCGTTATTTTGTTTATGGCCAAACACCACCACCGTCTCCCATAATTCTCTGGAAGGAGAAGGTGGTTCCAGCCCGATTTCGTGATCGAAATAGTGTTGCTGGCGGAGTGCCGTGGCCTTGGGCAGGGCGATGGTATAAATAGCATCCGGGTTAATATCTTTTGGACCCTCATAGACAAAATCAGCGAGGATCTCCTGGATATGCAGGAGATCGGTGCCCGTTATCGGGACCAGATAGAGACTGCTGAGCCCTGGGCTTGCGGCCGGTTGACGTTCCACCGGGAAGCTGTCGAGAATATCCTGCCAGCTTATCCAGCCAGGGCTTATTTCCTTGCCATTTGGATGGGGCTTGACAAAGGCGGCATCGCATCCAAGGGTGGCGATGGCAGCTCGGGCGGCGATCTGGGCCATCTCTTGTGGACCCTGAAGAGTGGTGATTCTGGCAAAATTATTTTGGATTTCTCCCCAATACGGGCTGATGATGCGGCGTATCTCCTCGTCGGTTGCCATGTTTGCCGCCATTCCCCCCTCCCGGTTTGCAGCCAGGATAAACCGGCTGCTTTTAATCTGTTTTGTGACCAGGTCGTAGTCCAGATCAAAGCGGGCGACACTCTCGGCATGGGAGCCGGGGTGGATGATAATCGTGCTGCCGACTCGCTGTGGTTCGGTCATGGCGGTATGAGTATGTCCGCCCAGGATGATGTCAATCCCCTGTTGCTCGCCTGCCAGTCGGATATCGTCATGGATGCCCAGATGGCTGATAAGGACAAGCAGATCCACATCTTGTCGGTGTCGGGCGACGACTTCCTTGATCAGAGGGGCAAAATCAAAGTCAGATTGCAACTCCGGATGTTCTTTATAGTATGGGCCGGAGTATTGTTCATCGGTCTCCATCCAAGGTTGAGAGACTAGCCCGAAGAAGCCGATCTTGACGCATCCCACCGTCAGTTCCGCATAATCCACCCAGCCGGGCTGCTGCTTTTCATTCATTTCTTCTGAGGGCATTAACGTTGTGTTGGTGGCCAGCACGACTCCATGCGGGTCTTGACTGAATTGCAGTAACTCGTCCAGGCCCCAGGCAAAATCGTGGTTGCCAAGGGTGCGAAGGTCGTAGTGCATGGCCTGGGTTACCAGGCGAGTGGCGCGTCCTTGAGAGAGCTCTTCGGCCAGGGACCCCTTCTCGTAATCGTCCCCAGCGTTGGTGAAGATGGTATAAGGATTTTCTTTTTGAACTTGATCGGCAAAGCCCCGAATGCGCGCCATGGGGCTTGAACCTTCAGCATCCGGGTTGTAGTTAGCGTGGGTATCGGAAACATGGACAAAGGAGATTGTTTGAGAGCCGGCACTCATCTCACAGCTTGGCCAGCGGTGAGTCAGATCGGCGGCCCTGCCTAAGTGAACCGTCCAAAACAGGCTGACGAATACCAGGCAAAAGAGAGAACAAGACAAAGGACAAAGAGGCTGGTTGCGTACAGGAGCTGTTTTCATCAAAGCCACCAAAAAATAGGGATGGGATAAGAGGCATCGCGTGAACTGCCTTAGCAAACATCCTGATTATGGCGTATGATTGTTAGCTTGTGGTTAAATAAGTGTTAGATTTTAATATGTTAGCTTTTTGTTTGGATAGCTTTTGCTGGTGTACGAATGTGCCGGGGGAAGGATGGATGGCGTGGCCGTCCCCGAAGAAAGACATTTCTTTTCACTTGCGGGGAGCTAGCGACGAGCGTGGTATGGTTTGGGGAGGTCGGTGGGGCTTGCAATCCCCTCAGCGAAGAATTGCAAAGGGTGGATGATACCGATAAGGCCTTTAATGAGCTTTGGTTTTAAGCGACTGATTTTGATGCAAGGCGAACGCTAAAAGAGCCGTTTACATCGGGCTGCCGGTATGAATAAACTGCCCCAGGCCAATGGTATAAAGCAGACATCCATACAGGGCATGTTCCAGAGAGACGACAAGGATGGATCGGGAGTGTTGATAGGTGATGGCAAAGAGATAACCACCAAGCAGCGTGAGAAGCACGGCTGGAATATTGCCGTATATGATGTGGGCGAAACCAAAGGTTACAGCGCTGACAATGGGCATCGTGTGCTTGCCGGGAAAAAGAGAATGGTAGCGGCGAAAGAAAAAGGCCCGATAAAATAACTCTTGGGGATATACGGCGAACAGGGGATAAAAAATGATGATTGCCAGCCAGAGGGCGGTCTTGTGGCGGGGGTAGTCAAAGAGTGCTTCTGGTTTCGTCAGGGCAATGGTGGTTATGGCAATCAGGCTGATGGCGAGAAATGGAAGCAGGATGCGTTTGCTGTACTTTCGCAGACTAAAAAAACCACCGAAGGATTTTCGTGAAAAACCTTTGTCCCGAAGGAGGTAGAAGGCGGCAAAGAGGGCGCCGGCTATGATGAAGGGGAAAGGATGGGTTCCTCGGATGCTGAGCGTAAAAAGGATGGGCAAGACGAAAAAGATGCAGACGAACTCTGAACCCAGCAATATTTTTTGTATCTTATCAGATGCATTGGTAGCGGCAACACTCACAGGGAACATATCAAGCCTCGTAAATTATATAGTTGCTTCTATTATCATGGCTTAATGTGATGCTGTCAACTGGAATGTTACGAAATCGCTAGGATTTGGTTATTGAATGATGAGGACGCATTGAAGAAATGAGGATTTTTCCTTACCCCTCTCCCTAAGAGACAAACAGAGGAACGATCTCTCAAGCCTCCATTATCGTTATTTCTCGAATTGAAGCGCCATGCGGGACAAACTGTTCAAGTAAATGACACGACTCATGTGACCAACAATCTGCTCGGATTAACGCCAGTAGTCATCTCGGTGCAGGCTTGGCAGCAGAGTCCCGTTGTGGTGATCAATGGATCAGTTTTTATGGGAAGTTCACGCAGGAGGCGATGTAAACAGAACATGTCCCTTGTTTGTATAACGGAAAAATAACTCCATTCGAATCTCTTCCAAATGCAAGGAGCCTAAGTTTGTTTTTCATAAACGCATAATCAAAAAATCAATTTATGGAGAACCGTCATGCCCTGTACATATCTTTGTTGTTACACCCCTGCCTACAATACCTGGTCAGTGGCCAGTTGTTCGTTCAACGAAACACCATATGTCCCCAGTGTCCAGGAGATCGAAAATTACTGCAAGTCTGGCAGGCATGGGAATTGTCCATTATTATTTCAATCTCTTCCTCCTCTGAGTGACAATTATTTATGGCCGGAGTTGGAGGAGGTCATGGCTTTGGCTCGTTGTCGTTAGGAAAGAGCCAAGGGCTTAATGTCTGTTTTTTGGGACCGTGCTCAGTCTCTCTGTGTCGTTGAAAGTCTAATGATTTAATATTCAAGGGGTTTAATCGATGTTTATAGAACCAGTCATGTTTGAGAAGAATCTGCAGACAAGGGTGACACGGGAGCTGTTGCTTCATCTTTTGGATACCAACAGCCTTTCCTCCTGGTTCCAGCCGATATTTTCCCGCCAGAATGGTGAGATTTACGGCTATGAGGCCTTAACCAGGATTCGGGATGGCGCTCCGCATTTTGATATCTCTAAATTGTTTTCCAAGGCCCAGACTGAAGGCATGATTGCTTCTCTTGATATGCAGTGCCGTGAAAACGCCTTTTGCCGGGCATCAGAACTGGGGCTTCTGCAAAAAAACGCGTACCTCTTTGTGAATATCTGCCCCGATACCCTTATCCATCCTGATCACCGGGGAGGGATCACCGATCGTCTGGCCGAAGACTGCGGAATTCCTAAAGAACGGATAGTCTTGGAGGTCACTGAGCAGGAGGCCATCAAAAACTATGCACTTTTCCAGCAGTCAATTGAACATTATCGCAAGCGTGGCTACAAAATTGCCATTGATGATTTCGGTGTCGGGTATGGCGGTCTGAAAATGCTGTCCATTGTTCAGCCTGATTATGTCAAGATTGATCGTCATTTTATTGATGAGCTCGATCGTTACCACTTTAAATATAATTTAGTGGATGCCATGGCCACAGTCTGCCATAAGCTTGGCATCATGGTGATCGCCGAGGGAATTGAGCGGCAGGAGGAGTTGGAGATCGTTACCCGCTTTGGTATCGATCTGTTTCAGGGCTATTATCTTGAGCGTCCTGGTCCAGGGTTGTCGGATAGATGTGTCGAAATTCCAGGCAAACGGAATGATGTGTATGA
Organism: Desulfobulbaceae bacterium; assembly: GCA_009773475.1. Lineage (GTDB taxonomy): Bacteria > Desulfobacterota > Desulfobulbia > Desulfobulbales > Desulfocapsaceae > UBA2270. Next base: position 49,128 of record WSXV01000005.1, read on the forward strand.
TTGCGTTGATTCTCTGGTTTCCCCATGCGTGATCGGCAGTATCTGCAAGTTTGTGGAGCCTCTTTCCCCTGTAGACTCTGTGATGGCGGCGTTTAAGCGTTTTCACAGCAATATTAATCTGCAGGGAATCCCTGTGGTTGCGGAAGAGAGGGTTATGGGCATGTTGCCCCGTATGCGTTTTCTGGAGCAGCATATGATCGGGCCGCATGGCTTTGGTTATGCCCTTTCCCAACACCGGCTGCTCAAGGATGTTCTGGAGCCTGAGTACCTGCTGGTAGAGGCCACGACCCCGGTTGAAGAAGTGGTTCGGCTGATTCAGGGGCGACGCGGGGTCGCCTTGTATGATGATCTCTGTGTGAGCAGAAATGGCAAATATCAGGGTTCTGTTGCCATCCACGACTTACTCGATGCCATCACCCAGAAAAGCATCCAGTTGGCCAGAGGGGCGAGTCCTCTCACCGGTCTACCCGGCAATGAGTTTATCCAACGCACAGTGGTCAGCCTTATTGAGCAACGGGTGACATTTGATGTGTGCTATGTGGATATCGATGATTTCAAGCCCTACAACGATTACTACGGTTTTGAAAAAGGTGACAAGGTTATCAAAGAAATCGCCAAACTCATTACGGACGTGGTGTTGCCGGCCGGTCAAGTCGACCCGTTTCGTTTCGTTGGCCATATCGGCGGCGATGATTTTATTGTCATCAGTCGTCCGCATTTGTCGGCACAGCTCTGTCAGCAGATTATTGATGGACTGCAACGATTACTGCCTGAATTTCATGGGGAACAGGAATTTGTGAATGGGTGTTACAGCGCCACAGACCGGCAAGGTCAGCTCCGTTCATTTTCTCTGCTTTCTTTGTCAATCGGGATTGTCAGCACGGAAGATTGCACTGTCAGCTCCTACGGTGAGCTGGCTTTTCTGGCCACAGGAGTCAAACGGGCGGCCAAAAAAGAAAAAGGCTCGGCCATCGTCAGCAACAGACGCAGTGTAGCACAATCAAAGTTGCCCGGTGAAACGGTTGACGGTTGTCAGCCATCTGCTGAATTATAGATGTAAACAAGGTTTGTTATTTATTGGTCGCAAGAACTGGGAAAAGAATGCCCCGGAGATTGTGATTATTTCATGGAGAGAGGATATGCAGGGCGGTATTGGAAGAAAATTGGTGCTATCATTTATTGGAATTGCCCTGATAGGTTTGATCACAGGCATCTTTGGCTACTATGGGGTTTTTCTCAGTCAAAAAGCTGTCCATGAAATTGGCAGTGTCCGTCTGCCAGGCGTGGAAAATCTGTTGGTCATTGCCCGGGAAGCGGAAAACATTCGCGGCAACCTGATTACCCTCAGTCTTGCCGGGCTGGATGAGACCACCCGTAGTCGTCAATATGCCGATATCCAGGTAGCTCGAGAACGTTACCAGGCTGCCTGGATTCTCTATGAATCTCTGCCGCAAACCGACGAAGAGGCAAGTCTCTGGAAGGAATTTGTTCCGGCATGGGCTGCCTGGCAACAGGCAAATAATCAATATCTTGAGTTGAATCAACACATTGATGACAATGGTATTGCTGATCCTGAACAGCTTGGCCGTCTGTTTGAGCAATTCACCAAAGATCATTATGTGTTGGTGCAGCGTGTTGTGGAAATGCTTCTCCTTAATTCTCCAACATTTGATGGAGGTGAAGATGCCGCAACCTGTAATATCGGACGGTGGATGGCTACTTTCACATCAAAAAATCCAGACCTGATCAAGGCCTTGGATAGACTCAAGTCGCATCATGTTCGGTTTCATGATCTTGTCCATACGATCAAACAGCTGCAGAGTGAGGGCAAGCGTGAAGAGGCTGTGGCGCTTTATCAAAAAGATATGGTTCATCTTATGCAGGAGAATATTTTCATAAATCTCAAGACCATGCTTTTTATTGCCAAAGATTCCATCACATTAGCCAGTCATGGTAAAGAATTGCTGCTTGGCGTCTCAAAAGAGCGTCAGGATACAGCGCTTACCTTGCTTGAAAAGATTGTGCATCACAACCAGGATGTCGCGGCAGAAGTTTCTAAACAGGCGAATAAACAAACGACGCTCTTTAAAATGCTGACAATGATTGCCGTTTCCTTGGGTGTGGTTTTATCGGTTGTTGTCGGCATCTTCAGCAGTCGGAGTATTGCCCGTCCATTACGACGAATTGCTTCCCATCTTCAAATCATGGCTCAAGGTGATTTCTCGACAGAGGTAAACGAGAAGGATTGCCGGCGAGCTGATGAAATCGGCGATCTTTCTCAAGCCGCTGAGGCCTTGACAGGTAGTATCTGTGCTATCATCGGCAATATTCATAATGGCATTGGAACGCTTACCTCTTCCTCCTCTGGTTTGGCGGTTGTTTCTGATCAGATAAAATCAAGTGTGCTGAATATGTCTGGCCGGACAATAAGTGTAGCTGCGGCCGCAGAAGAGTCAAGCGTCAATGCCAACTCGGTAGCCGCTGGTATGGAGCAGGCAACAGCGAATCTTTCCAACGTGGCCACAGCCACTGAACAAATGAGCGCCACAATCTCTGAAATTGCCCGTAACGCTGAGCACGTTCGGTCCATCAGTAATGAGGCATCACGACAGGCGGACGCCGTCACCGCCATGATGCAACTTCTGGGCAATGCCGCCCAGGAGATTGGCCAAGTCACCGAGACGATAATGACGATCTCCGGGCAGACAAATCTGTTGGCCTTGAATGCCACGATTGAGGCCGCGCGTGCCGGAGACGCCGGCAAGGGATTTGCAGTGGTGGCAGGTGAGATCAAAGAGCTGGCCCGTAAGACAGCAGACGCTACCAAAGATATTCGTGAGCGAATTAATGCCATTCAGTCTTCGACCAAGACCGCCATGGGCGATATCGGTCGGATTGCCGGGGTAATCAAGACCGTCAATGAAATCGTTCCGCAGATGGCCGCGGCCATAGAAGAACAATCCGTGGTGACACGCAATGTGGCAGCCAATATTGCCCAAGTAACCACAGGTATTTCGGAAAGTAACGTACAGGTCATGCAGACAACGGTGGTGTCCGCCGATATTGCCACTGACATCGCCACGATCAGCGAGACCGTAGCTGGTATCCAAGCCGAGAGTGACCAGGTTCAACAAAGCGCCACAGGGATGTTGACCCTTGCAGGACAACTGACGGTAATGGTCGCAGATTTTAAGATGTGCAAAGGAAAGACTGTCGCGCTGGCTTCTACATTCTAGGAATACGGCGAATAATCATGATAAATTTTAGGTTTCTGTGCGCCTACTCCTTTGCGGCCATTCTAGTCTAAAAAGATTTTTATCTCTTTCCCTGGTTGCCATGTTTTTTTTCTTGGGCGAAGCCCTGGTGATCTCCTCCCCTGCTGCCTTCATCATTGGTCTATGTAAGGTCAAATCACTTAGTGTGAGAGAGGTTTTACATATACAAAAGAAGATTTATAAAATATTGACATAAATTATTTTCTATACAATCAATATGTTGATAAAAGTATGCTAAATAATGTTGAACCAAATTTCATTTGCTTCAACATTATTGTTGGATATGGCCATGACGCTAACTGCGATTAATATGGTGCTCAACAAATAGTTCTTCATGCTATTTCATTCTCTTTCCGACAGGATTACCCCATTGGCATTCGAATCATGGGTTTTATTTGAGCAGATGATGCCGCAATTACCCTAGTACAGTGAACATTTCAACGACCATGCACAGGCATCCGTCAATCTCATTCCGCATCCTCCTATTTCAGAGATTCGGTAAAAAAAGAGGTAAGCTTATCAAAGGGGATGAAATTCAATCGGTCATACAGGTCCACATGCCCGGCGCCTGGAACGATGTAGAGTTCCTTCGGGTTGGCTGCTAACTTGTAGGCGTCTTCGCTAAACTCGCTGGAATGCGCCTTTTCACCAGCGATGAAGAGCATAGGGCGAGGAGAAATAGTTTCAATGTCATTGAACGGGTAAAAGTTCATGAATTTGACATTGCTGGTCAGCGTTGGGTGGGTTGTCAGTTCCGGTGATGAACCTTTGGGCGTGTATTCACCTCTCGATGTGCGGTAGAAGTCATAAAATTCACGCTGAATGGGATGAGTGTTTTCGTTCAGTTCATGATCTGTCCCACTGGTGTATTTGGTTTCACCGCCAGTGAACTCCACATAGCGTTGCTCCGCGGCCTCTGCGATAATTTTCTGTCTCTGAGCCAAGGTCAAAGAATGTCTGAGCGCGTTACGGTTAGCTGCGCCCATATCGTACATACTGACGGTGGCAATGGCTTTCATGCGCGGGTCTATCTTAGCGGCACTGATAACAAAGCTCCCACTCCCACAAATCCCAAGAACACCGATCCGCTTCCTGTCAACAAAGGGTTGGGTACCCAAGAAATCGACCGCAGCGCTTAAATCCTCGGCATACATATCCGGTGAAACAGCATTGCGGGGCTGGCCCTCACTCTCCCCCCAGAACGACAAATCCAACGACAAGGTCACAAATCCCCGTTCAGCCATTTTTGTGGCATACAGATTCGCACTCTGTTCCTTTACGGCACCCATCGGGTGCCCGACAATGATCGCGGGATTTTTGGTGTTTTTATTGAGATCCTTGGGCGTGAAAAGATTCCCCACAACTTTCATGTTGTATTGATTTTTAAACGTAACCTTTTGCATGGTTACCTCCGTGCTCTTGTAAAAATTACCAGCTCCATTGGACATGTCTTGAGCCAAAGCCGGGGCGCCGATGATGGACAGCATGCCCAAAACGATGGCCAGCATGCCTAAATGTCTCAAATTGTGCATCTTCATTTCTCCTCCATGGTATTATGTGAGGTTCCGTATTGTTCATCACTGACCTTTTCCAGCCAATCGACAGCCAAACCGTCGAGCTCTTCCTGGATGGCGATATGTGTCATGGCCGTGTTGTGGGCGATGGATGCTCCATGCCAGCGTTTCTTGCCCGGCGTAAACCAGACCGCATCTCCATGACGGATTTCCTTGATGGGGCCGCCTTCGCGCTGAACCCTGCCGAACCCTGCGGTAACAATCAGGGTCTGGCCCAGAGGATGAGCGTGCCAGGCGGTACGGGCTCCCGGTTCAAATGTGACACTGGCCCCCGTCACACGAGATGGGGCGTTGGCCTTGAGAAACAGTGGGGCAATACGCACTGTTCCGGAAAACAAATCAGACGGTCCCTTGATGGATGCCTGCGATCCGTTTCGTGTAATGATGGTCATAGAATTTTTCTCCTATTAGCTGGATAATCTCTTTATGCAATCCTCTTAATGACTTTTGCGGGCACTCCTGCGACGATACAATTTACGGGAACGTTTTTGGTCACGACGGCACCGGCAGCGATGATCGCATTCTCCCCAACCGTTACTCCGGGGAGGACCGTCGCATTGGCGCCAATCCAGACGTTTTTCCCGAGAACGATGGGCGAGGGATAGGTTATATGCCGTTTTTCTGGAGCAATTCCGTGATTCAACGTACACAGGACAACATTCTGGCCGATTTGTGTTCCGTCGCCGATGACGATTCCGCCACGATCCTGAAAGGTGCAACCGGTGTTGAAGAAAATATTTTTCCCTATGGTGATGTTCTTGCCGAAGTCCGTATAGAAAGGTGGAAACATAAAAAAAGATGCATCAATGTCTTTCCCTGTTAAACGGGAGAACAGTGCGCGAACCTCTTCCGGTTCGTGGTACGATCCGTTCAACTCCGCCGTAATGCGCATTGCTTCGTTACTGTACTGGACTAAAAAGGTATGCGCCTCTGTCCCTCCTGTAATCGCTTTGCCTTGCTCGACCAGTTCCATAAATTCATTTGTGTTCATAATGTATCCAGCCCTCCCTATGCGCGGTCGCCAAGCGAAGGCCCGTCATAAGGCGGCCTTGAGCACCGCAATAATATTCGCCTCGGTCATGGGCGGACGTCCGGGTAGGTTGCCGTTCCCGTCGTGGATGATACGAAGGGTATCCTGGGCGTAGCGGGTGATCATGGTATCATCGATATGCAGCTCGGATAGACGCGTGGGGCAACCAATACCCTTGAGAAAGGCCTCAAACCGATCAATACCCTGAAGGGCGCAATCCAGGTCATGGGGACCAGTGGCCTTGAGGCCGAAAATCCGTTCGGCAAACTGCACGAACTTTTGCGGCCGGTGGTCGGCGGCAAAACGCATCCAGGAAGGATTGATCACTGCCAGGCCAGCCGCGTGGGTGATGTCGTGATAGGCGGACAGGGTATGCTCGATCATGTGCACAGGGTAGCCCCCATTGGTGCCCGCGTTCACCCAGCCGTTGAGGGCGACAATGGATGCCCATTGCACCTGGGTCCGTGCCTCCAGATCATTGCCATCGGCAATGGCTTTGGGCCCCCACTCCATGGCCGTGAGGATGACGCCTTCAGCAAACCGGTCCTGAATGGGGGTGCCGTCAACGCCGTTGAAATACCCTTCGGTCACATGGGTGATCAGGTCACACACCCCATAGGCGGTCTGATCCTTCGGAACGCTCATCGTGAGTTCGGGGTCCACCAACGCAACTCTGGGATAGAGACATTCGGCCTGTACAAAGGATTTCTCTTTGGACTCCTCGTTGGAGATAACCGCCCCCATATTCATCTCGGAACCGGTGGCCGCCAAGGTCGGCACGGTGATGATGGGAAGTGCGTGGGTTGGGATATACGGATCGGGCTGACCGTGGTAGATCATGTCCCATGGATCGCCGTCATAATAAAATGCGGCGGCCATGACTTTGGATGCATCCATAACGCTGCCGCCTCCCAGGGCGATGATCACATCGCAGTGTTCGTTCCGCGCGATCTGGGCGCCGCGTCTGACGGTGGTGATTCTTGGGTTGGGCTCGACGCCGGAGCACTCTGCCACAGAAACATTGGCGTTCTTCAGACTCGCCACAACCCGGTCGAATGTTCCGTTCCGCTTGACGCTGCCCCCGCCGGTGACAATCAATGCTTTTTTACCATGCTTGCTGACCACTTCACCGATACGCGAAAGGGTACCTGCCCCAAAGATAAGATGGGTGGGATTGTGAAATTCAAAGTTCATGAGAAACCTCCTTGTCTTGAGTTGTTGATTGTTTCTCTGTAAATTTAATACCCAGTAAACTGATTTGGAATACCTGTTCCTCTCTAAATCTTGCCTATTTCTGCTTATATATTGATTTTACGGCGCATCATTGCTAGCTATGTTGTCTAAATATGGCATTCGGAACAAGGGGGATTTTACATGTCAAAGATGGCTGAACTGTTACAAAACTTTCCGGAAATTGATAACGGACCTTCTGTGTCCCGGCTTAAAGGGGTGCTTTTATTTAAGGAAACGTGCCATATTCCCAGAAAACCAATGGTTTATGATCCTGGCATTTGTATCGTTGTTCAAGGTCACAAGATCGGCTATCTGGGCGACCAGAAGTTTCGATATGATGCAAACCATTATCTGGTGACCTCGGTAACCATGCCGTTCGAATGCGAGACCTTTGCCACCCCTGCGGAACCATTACGGGGTCTCTACATAGATATTGATATGGGCCAGTTGCATGACCTGGTCGGCCGAATTGATCCACAAACAGGAGTTGGCACTGGTGGAGAACGGATATTGCCTCGCGGGATCGGCCCGGCCATCATGGATGAGGAGATGTTGGATGCAACGACGAGGCTGGTCAAATGTTTGCGATCAGAGACAGAAGCACAAATTTTAGGGCCTGGCATAGTGCGGGAAATTCTTTATCGGGCTTTTTGCGGTACCCAGGCACCCGTGCTCTATTCGCTGGTCATGCATAGTGGCACGTTTTCCCAGGTAGCACGCGTCTTAAAGATCATGCAAAGCGACTATGCAGGAAAACTCGACGTGGAACATTTGGCCAGCCTGGCTCATTTGAGCGTCTCTGCGTTCCATCGGGCCTTTAAAGAGATTACGTCTGATTCTCCCATGCAGTATTTGAAGAAAATCAGGTTGATGAAAGCAAAAGATTTAATGATGCAGGAAAGTTTCAAAGCCAACCTTGCTGCTGACAAGGTGGGATATGAGAGCGCATCTCAGTTCAGTCGTGAATTCAAGCGTTATTTTGGGCAAAGCCCTGCCGAGATGATGCGAGAATCGCGTGCTGCATGAAATGTTTTGCCTCAGTCGGAATTGGACTTTCACGCCGTTTGCTCTAAGGGTGTACGATGTTCTCCTGAACTCATAATTTCAGGGAATAATTTTTGCCGTTTTGGTATTTTCAGTTCTCTGGCTCCTCAAGCTTTTTATTTCGCTCTTTGAATATTTCCTGATCTCTGCCGTGCATCTTGTCTGCTGGAGTGACATGGTGAATGGCCCTGTGCAGCCTGACGGTGTAATGATGCACAATGTGGTTGTTCAAGGAAATGAGCTGTGATCTCGGCGGTGGAATTCATTATCGGTTGCGTAAAAGGCTGTCGTACGGGTATAATCTCCCGCTTATGCGATTTTAGTGTTATGGATTTGTTTTTTAATGTCAATTCAATGTCTCAAGCTCAAGGGCGGGACTCAAGGAGAAGAGAATGTACACTGCGGCAGATTTACGCAAAGGATTGAAGGTGCAGATTGATGGGGCTCCTTTTATAGTCATTGATTTTGAGTTTTCCAAGCCGGGAAAGGGCCAGGCCCTCTATCGGTGCAAGATGCGCAATATGATCACCGGCAACCAGCTGGTCCAGACCTATCGCTCCAATGACAAGTTTGACAAGCCGGAGCTGGAAGAGCGGAAGATGCAGTATCTCTACTGTCAGGAATCTGAGTATCATTTCATGGATACCCAGAATTTTGAACAGATTGTTATTGAGAAAGAACATCTGGGCGACAACGTCAATTACATGATCGATAATATGGAAATGGAGGTGCTTTTCTTTCAAGACCGGCCCATCGATGTGAGCATGCCCATGTTTGTCAATCTGCTTGTTATCAGGGCTGATCCCTGGGCCAAGGGTGACACCTCCGGTTCCGACAGCAAGCCGGTGACTGTGGAGACGGGATATGTTCTACAGGTTCCTCCATTTGTCGAAGAAAATGACAAAATCCAGATTGACACCCGTACTGGTGCCTATGTCACCAGAGTAAAAGAGTAATTTTTATGCTTGATGTTCAGGGGCTGCGCTTTCGCGCAGCCTTTTTTCATTCCCTCCGTTCATTTTTCATCGCTCAGCAGTTCCTCGAGGTCGATACCCCCATCCGTCAGCCCCTGCTCCTTCCCGAGGCAAATATTCAGCCTTTGACTTCAGAAGATTCTTACCTGCAAGCCTCCCCTGAGCTTTGCATGAAGCGCCTGCTCGCCTTGGGCTGCGACAGGATCTTTCAGCTCTGCAACTGTTTCCGTAAGGGGGAGCGGGGGCGGCTGCATCTGGAGGAGTTCACCATGCTGGAGTGGTATCGCGCCGGGGCCGGCTATGAAGATCTGATGGATGATTGTGAGCAGCTGGTGAGCTTCCTGCTGGTCGAGCTTGGCGGGATGGAAGGCTGTGTTGTGGGCGGCAATGGGAGCAGGGATAGTCTGCGGCCAGGCGGCAGCGACCGGATCATAGCCACGCAGCCCCACTGGGAGCGGCTGTCGGTGCAGGCCGCTTTTGCCCGTTTCAGTCCGGTGTCCCTGGAGCAGGCCCTGGCCAGTGATACCTTCGACGAGGTGTTGGTCGAATATGTTGAACCGCATCTGGGGCTGGAGCGACCGCTGTTCCTCTATGATTATCCGGTGGCTTTAGGCTCGCTGGCCCGGCGAAAGGATAGATCTCCTCACCTGGTCGAACGTTTTGAGCTCTATATCAATGGCATAGAGCTTGCCAACGGATTTTCCGAACTCACCGATGTGGATGAGCAGCGCCAGCGTTTTACGGAGGAGCTGCGTCTGATGGAAAAGGGAGGACGGCAACCTATGCCGATGCCCGAGCGTTTCCTTGAGGATCTGGCCCATCTTGATCAGGCGGCCGGTATTGCCCTTGGTGTGGATCGTCTGCTTATGCTGTTGATGGGGAAAAGGTGTGTTGGCGAGGTGGTCTCCTTTGCCCCTGATGATTTAGCCTGATTGCGTTTCTCTTATTATCTGTTCTCTGCAAGGAGGAGTCCCTGGCCGCTACTCTGGCCAGCAACCCCTTTATGGAGGACAATCTGCTGTCCATCCGCCCGTCCCTGCTCATAGGTCTCCCTGTAGATGAAGGTTTTTCCCCCTGAGCGTCTGCGTAAGCGGGGAAAACGCAAGCCGACAAACTGGTCCAAGGCCGCGTCTTCCGCTCGGATCAGGATGGCGATGGCGGTGGGGTGGGCTTGCCTTGGCGCCATTGTTGGCCTCGGTGGATTTGCTGCCTCCGTTAATTCCTTCTGGGCCTTAAGTTTGTCGTAAAATCCCTGGAGCAGCCCAAGATAATAACTGTTTCGGACCCTGAGCCCTTTGCCGTTGATCCTGCTTCTATTCTGTTGCCACAGGGAGGCAAGCTGGCCGGCGAGAAAGGAGTAGCAGTATTCAGCGACGGTGACATTTTCTTCCCGTCCGAAAATCTCAATGGTCTTGACCTGGGCATTACGCAGGGGATCGTAAAGACTGGAGGTGACCACCTTCACATAGAAAAACTGGAGGAGGATGACACAGATCTTGCGCTGCCAGCTTTCAAGGCGCTGGGAGCGGGTATGAATGATCAGAGACGCGAAGTCTGATTGTGCATCTTCCTGGAGCTGCTGCAGGTTGTGGCGGGTCATCAACTGGCTCGCCTTTTCCATGGCCAGGGCTGCTTCGTGCTCATTGGCAGAGGTCGCCAGGGCCAGGAGTTTGCCGATCCGGCTGATAAACCGCCGTCCTTTCTCGGTCTGGGCATTCCCGGAAGGGGCAGATGTCGCCGGTCCCGGAAGATCGGAAGACGCATGCCGATAGGAAGCAGGCAGGCCAAGGAGCTGGCAGGCGCGCTGGAAGACCGGGCCATGGTCTGAGCTGGTATCGTGAAAGAGCTCGGAGCAGATCTGGTGCGCCATCTCGTGTTTGAGGATCAGGCAGGTGACATCCCAGGAACAGCGGGTAATCAGGTGGGCGCTGATGCGGATGGTCCGGAGTGTCGCCTGCCAGGAACCATACTGCTTTAAAGTCTCGCTGATCTCAAAGATCGGGGCTTCAAGTGCCAGTCCATACTGCGATTGGATGTCTTCAAACTCGGCCAGTAATTGCCGGGCCCAGAGCTGGTGATAGGGTGAGAAATCCGTTGTCATTTGTCTTTTGCAGTAAGTCCTTAGGGTATTCTTTTACGCAGGGCCTTGATATCGCCCCGCTGTTTTTTGATGTCCATTCGTTTCTGTCTGGCGATTTTTCCAGGCTTGGTAGGGCGCCGGTTTCTGGGGACGACCATGGCGGCCGCGATCATCTGATAGAGCCTATTCAGGGCCTCGGCCTTGTTTTTTTCCTGGGTCCGGTGTTCTTGCGCCTTGATGATGACTATCCCTTCTCGGGTTACCCGCTGCTCACTGAGGGCCAGCAGGCGCTGTTTGCAGGTGTCGGGCAGGGAGGATTGGGTGATGTCGAAACGAAGGTGGACGGCGCTTGCGACCTTGTTGACATTTTGCCCGCCGGATCCGCTTGCTCGAATAAAATTGATCTCGATTTCATCTTCGGGAATGGTTAGGGTGTCGGTTATTCTGAGCATGGCTGTCTTTTTTAAGGTTTATTAACGATAACGGTCTTGTAAGTCTATTGAGTCTGGTTATCTTTCTTCCTCCAATGGTAAACGATCTTATCATGTCTGCACGAAAAATGAATCTGGTTTTGATCGGGATGGCCGGTGCCGGGAAAAGCACGGTTGGTCCCCTGCTCGCTGAGAAATTGTCCTACGGCTTTGTCGATGTTGATGCATTGATTGAGGCTGATCAGCAGCAGTCTCTCCAGGAGCTTGTCGATCAGCATGGGGCGGGTTGGTTCCGTCGGTTGGAGGAGACGATTCTGCTTGGTCTTGATCTGCGTCGCCATGTGATTGCCACTGGCGGCAGTGCTGTCTACGGCCCGGCCGGCATGGAGCATCTGCAGAAGAGCGGGGTGGTGGTATTTCTCGATGTGCCCTTCGTGGTTCTTGAAGCCAGGGTGGGAGATGGGGCGACCAGAGGTCTGGCGCGGGAAGAGGGACAGAGTTTTGCCCATCTTTTTGCTGAACGCCAGCCCCTGTATTGCCGGTATGCTGACCTGAGTATCAGATGTGACGGGCAAAGCCCGGCGCAGATCTGTGAAACGATTATTCCTGAAGTCATGGATATGCTGGAGCGATGATGGACGCCCTGATCATCTGAGACCTTTACGGTTATTGGCTGAACAGGGAAATTAGAAAATGGCCTTCGGGTCTTTAACTTGACGATTGCAATGAGGAGAGTGTGGTTATGGCACAGGCAAAAAAAGGAAGTAAGGTGAAGGTGAAGTACACGGGCAGATTGGCGGATGGAACGGTATTTGATTCGTCCGATGGACGCCCACCTTTGGAGGTGGTGCTTGGCGCCGGAGAGGTGATTCCCGGTTTTGACGAGGCCCTCTTCGGGATGAGCCCAGGCGAGAAGAAGACGGTGGCCATTCCGGTGGAGAAGGCCTATGGTGTCCATAATCCCAATATGGTGATGGAAGTTCCGGTGGAACATGTGCCTGCCGATTTTACCCCCGAGCTTGGTCAGAGGCTGGAAGTGGGAGGAGCCAATGGTGAGTTGATGGTGGTTATGGTCAGGGAGATCACTGATACCCATGTCTACCTTGATGCTAATCCTCCCCTGGCTGGCCAGGAGCTGGTCTTTGATCTGGAGTTAGTGGAGATTTCCTGAGATTTGGAGCAATGCATAACGTGCCCATGACTCATTGGCATGTCGGATGAAACGGGATTGAGGGAAAGACGGTTCCCCCGGCTGTGAACCCAGGAAAGGACACCAGGATGAGATTGCATCAATCCCGTGTCCTTTGCACCGTCCTTCTCTTTACCTGAGAGCACTACTTTTGTTCATTTGAAAGGGAAACCATTGATGAAAAAGTTACTGACCAAAATGCTCATCTGTCCTGCCTGTCTCCCCCGTGAGTTTCCACTGGAGATCTTGGGGGTAGATCACGAAGAGGAAGACGATATTGTCACCGGCACCCTGATTTGCCGCCACTGTGGGCGCCGTTTTTCCATTGATGACGGGATCGCCTTTCTTGACCTGGAGCGGCAGGAACAGCCCAACAGGTATGAGCAGGAGGAGGTCGTTTCTTCTTATTTGTGGAGCCATTACGGGGATCTACTCGGGGATGAACAGGCTACTGATGCCTACCTGCGCTGGGCCGGACTCATGCAACAGCATACCGGATTGGCCCTGGATCTGGGGGGGGCGGTTGGTCGGTTTACCTTTGAGATGAGTGGTAAATGTGACTTTGTCGTTGGCCTGGACAAGTCACGGGCCTTTATCAAAGCCGCCCGCCAGTTCATGCGGCAGGGGGAGCTGCGTTTTACCCTCAAGGACGAAGGCCTGCTCGGACGGGAGGTGATCATTCGCTGTCCGCCGCACTGGCAGCGGGAACGAGTGGAGTTTATCGTCGCCGATGCCCAGCGTCTCCCCTTTGCCACCCAGGCCGCAACCTCCCTTGCCTCTCTCAATCTGGTGGATAAGGTGCCCCAACCCTATATCCATCTTGCCGAGATGAACCGGGTCGCCGGTCAGGCTGGAAGCCAGCTGCTACTCTCCGATCCTTTCTCCTGGTCCACCGAGGCGGCAGAAGTGGATCAGTGGCTGGGGGGGCGCCCTGATGGCCCATTTCCGGGCAAGGGTTTGGAGAATATCAAGGGCATCCTGGGAAAAGACATGGACGGGAGACTTGCGGGCTGGCAGGTGACCGATCAGGATCATATCTGGTGGAAGATTCGCAGCCACAGCAATCATTATGAGCTGATCCGCAGCTGCTTTATCAAGGCCGTTCGCTGAGGGTTTGTCCACAAAATAACATGAATATCCGGCATCGCATCTTCCGGCCATCTTTTGCTGCGGCTCAATCACAAAATTTTCGCTGTAGCCTTGCTACGCCTGCGGTTTTGTTCAAGCGCCGCAACCAAATCCGACCAAAAATCTGAGCGCAATCTTGTCCATGTTCTTTGTGGACAGACCCTAACTCGAGGTTCCAATGAAGAATGATACCGTCTGTCGAATGTGTTCCTCCTGCTGTCCGGTGGAGGTGGAGGTTGTTGCCGGAAGGCTGGTGTCTGCCCGGCGTAAATCCTTTGTCGCTGAGGACAAGCGAAGCCCGTGCCGCAAGCTTGCGGCTGTTGTCGACATTGTCTATTCCGAGCAGCGGCTGACAACGCCGTTGGTCAGGGAGAAGGGCGGTGACCTTCGCCCGGCGACCTGGGATGAGGCCTTAAACCGGATAGCGGCGCGCTTCCAGCAGTATAAAGCTCAAGGGATGCCGCAGGCGGTGGGCTGGCTGCGGGGCATGGCCGCCGACTGGGGAACTCCTTGGGATTATGCCAGCCGCTTGATGAACTGTTATGGTTCTCCCAACACCATCGGCAATGGCTCCATCTGCTTTGTTGCCCGCGAGATGGCCCACACCTATACCTACGGAGCCATGGCCTTTGCCGAGGCGGCCAAGGCCAAATGTATCCTGGTCTGGGGCAAGCATGATGCCGATACCACCCTGGGCGCTGCCGATGCCATTAACCATGCGGTCAGTCAGGGCGCCAAACTCATTGTGGTGGACCCGATCCAGACGCCTTTGGCGAAACGGGCGGATATCTGGCTGCAAATCAAGCCCGGTCATGATGGCTTGCTGGCCATGGCCATGATCAATGAGATTATCAGCTCCGATCTCTATGACCATGAGTTTGTCGAGAATTTTACCGTTGGGTTTGATCAGCTAAGGGAAGTGGCGGGTCGCTATACCATTGACGCCATTGCCGCTGATCTCTGGCTTGATCCCGGGCAGGTGCGCGAGGCTGCCCGGCTCTATGCCACCACCAAGCCGGCCTGCCTGATTGACGGCAATGGCCTCGATATGCAGCTCGATATCTTTCAGTCCACCCGCGCCGTGGCCTGTTTGCGTGGCCTGACCGGCAACATTGATCGGCCCGGCGGCGATGTCCTGCCCCAGCCGGTTTCCATGCGTCCACTCCAGGCCCGTGACCGATTGCCGGCAGGTGTTTTGCCGGTGACGGCGGCCTATCCGCTCTTTAATACCTTCAGCGAGAGCTGGGGCAATCAGGTGCAGTCTTGTGTGGTGGACGCCATCCTTGACAAGAAGCCCTATGGCTTAAAGATGCTGGTGGTTCAGGCCGGTAATCCGGTGGTGACCATGGCCGACTCCGGCCGGGCCTCCCAGGCCATGCGGGAGCTGGAATTTCTGGTGGTGATTGATATGTTCATGACCAAAACCGCAGAGCTTGCCGATGTTGTCCTGCCGGCCTCCGGCTGCTTTGAAAAAACTCAGCTGAACCGTTTTGCCACCCGTAATAATCCGATCATTCTCCAGAATCAGGTCATAGAGCCGGTCGGTCAGTCCTGGCCGGACTGGAAGATTGTCTTTGAACTGGGGCGTAGAATCGGCCTGGAGGAAGACTTCCCCTGGGAGACGGTGGAGGCTGCCATTGATTATCAACTGGCCCCGTCCGGGGTCGGTGTTGAAAAGTTGCGAGAAAATCCCGACGGGGTTCGGGTGGAGGCCATCCGCCATGAGAAATACCGGCAGGATGGATTTGCCACCCCTTCCGGGAAATTTGAATTTTTCTCCGCAAGGCTTCAGGAAAATGGGCAGGCCGGTTTGCCATACAGCGACGGCTGCCCGAGAAAACTCATCAGCTTTGTTGACCAGCAGCAGGACTTTCCGCTGATCGGGATCAGTGGCGCCCGTGATATCCGTTTCACCAACTCCCAGTATCGCACCATTCCTGCCCTGTTGAATGACGAGCTTGGCTGCGTGGTTGATCTCCATCCCCTTGATGCGGCTGAGCTGGCGGTTCAAACCGGTGATCAGATCCAGGTTGCCACCCCGAAAGGAAGTATTGTCATGCCGGCCAGGATCTCATCGGTGGTGCATCCCGGTTCCATCCGCATCGCCTGGGGCTGGGGCGATTATAATGATCAGTACAATCTCAATACCCTCACCGATGATGACATCAGAAACCCTGTCACCGGAACTCCCGGCCAGCGCACCTTTATGTGCCGGGTGAGCCGGGCCAAGGACGATGGTAATTGAGATCCGGCAGGGTAGCTGAGCAGCTCTCAACAAATAAACAAAAAAGGGGTTTTGGAAGATATCTTCCAAAACCCCTTTTTTGTTTCAAGCTGCTAAAGTGAATTTTCTGGTGTCCGTTTATTGAAAACAGACACCAGAAGTTGAATGGGAATGATCTATTTCTCCGGCTCCATGGAGGCGGCCCGGGCTACCAGGAACTTCCAGGACCTGGTGACATCCTTTTGGGATTGCGCCATAAGTTCCTCGGCATGGGCGGGATTCATCATCTTGAGCATACGGTAGCGGTTTTCGGCCATGGCGTATTCTTCAAAGCTGATGGTGGGTTCCTTGGAGTCGATGGTCAACGGATTTTTGCCGGCGGCCTCCAGCTGCGGGTTGTAGCGGTACAGCGGCCAGTGTCCGCATTCCACCGCCTTCTTCTGCTGATCCAGTCCCTTGGTCATATTGATGCCATGATTGATGCAGTGGGAATAGGCAATGATCAGGGATGGTCCATCATAGGCCTCGGCCTCGGCAATGGCCTTGGCCACCTGGATGGGATTGGCGCCCATGCTGACCTTGGCAATATAGACATTGCCATAGGTGGAGAAGATCATGCCGATATCTTTCTTCGGCATCTTCTTGCCGCTCGCCGCAAACTGGGCGGTGGCAGCACGGGGGGTGGACTTGGACATCTGACCGCCGGTGTTGGAGTACACCTCGGTGTCAAGGATCATGACGTTAATATTCTCACCGGAGGCGAGAACATGATCCAGACCGCCATAGCCGATATCATAGGCCCAGCCGTCACCGCCGAAGATCCAGACGGATTTGGTCACCAGGTAGTCAGCCAGCGGCAGGAGCCGTTTGGCGATGACATTCTTGCTGTCGGCAAGCTTGGTCTTTAGCTGGGCGACGCGCTCCCGTTGCAGCTCAATAGCAGCTTGGGACTTCTGGTCGGCATTGAGGATCTCGTCAGCCATTTTTTTGGTGATCAGCTTGGCGGTTACCGCAAGGTTGACAAGCTCCCCGGCCTGAGCTGCCAGTTTGTCCACCGAGGCCCGCATACCGAGACCAAATTCAGCGTTGTCCTCAAACAGCGAGTTGGCCCAGGCCGGCCCACGACCGTCTGCCCGTTTGCAGTAAGGAGTGGTGGGCAGGTTGCCGCCGTAAATAGAGGAGCAGCCGGTGGCATTGGCAACCAGCATCCGGTCGCCGAACATCTGGGTGACCAGTTTGATATAAGGGGTTTCGCCACAACCAGCGCAGGCGCCGGAAAACTCGAAGAGCGGACGGCATAGCTGACTGCCCTTGATGGTAGCGGGATCGATGTCTGCAGGGTTAACCTCCGGCAGGCTGAGGAAGAATTCCACATTTTTGGTCTCGGTGGTGCGGATCACCTCGGTGTTGGGCACCATCCTGAGCGCCTTGGTCTTGGCCGGGCAGACGGCGACACACTGGGTACAGGAACAGCAATCTTCAGTAAAGACCTGAACCACAAACTTCTTGCCCTTGAATTGAGCGCCCACGGCATCGGCAGACTTGAAAGCCTTGGGGGCCTTTTTCAAGTCGTCAACGACTTTCAGACGAATGGCGGCATGGGGGCAGACCAGGGAACAACGGCCGCACTGGATACAGTTCTCCGGCATCCATTCGGCAACTTGCACTCCGATATTGCGTTTTTCATACTGGGTGGTGGCGGTGGGCCAGGTGCCGTCGTCCGGCATCTGTGAGACTTTGACCTCGTCGCCTCTTCCCTCAATCATAATGGCAGTGACCTCTTTGACAAAGTCAGGTGCGCTTTCGGGAACGGTGGGCGGCATGTCATGGCCGCTGGTGGATTTGCCCAGTTTCACCTCAACGATGTTTTTGACGGCGGCATCGACGGCGCCGTAGTTCATCTCCACGACTTTGTCACCTTTTTTGCCATAGGTCTTTTTGATCGCGTTCTTAATGGCGGTAATCGCATCTTCCTTGCTGAGGATACCTGAAATCAGGAAGAAAGCGGTCTGCATGATCATGTTGATGCGGGCGCCCAGTCCTAAGGCCTGACCAAGGGCAATGGCGTCAATGATGTAGAATTTCGCCTTTTTCTGGATCAGATTCTGCTGCACCTTGTTCGGGAGCTGGGCCCAAATTTCTTTGGCGTTGAAGCTGGTGGTCAGGAGGAAGGTGCCGCCTTCTTCGAGGTTGCGGAGCATGTCGTATTGGTCAAGAAAACTGGAATTATGGCAGGCGATAAAATTGGCTTTGTTAATAAGATACGGGGCCACAATGGGATTCTTGCCAAATCGCAGATGGGAGGTGGTGATGGATCCCGATTTCTTGGAGTCGTAAACGAAATAACCCTGGGCCGAGTTATCGGTCTCGGTGCCGATGATCTTGATGCTGTTCTTGTTGGCGCCTACGGTGCCGTCGGAACCAAGGCCGTAGAACAAGGCGCGAACGACATCATTGCCCTCGATGCTGAAATTCTTGTCGTAATCGAGGCTGGAATGGGTGACGTCATCGTCGGGCCCGACACAGAAGTGATTTTTGGGGGCCATGGAGGCCATATTGTCAAACACCGCCTTGGCCATGGCCGGGGTAAATTCGGCGGAACCCAGACCATAGCGGCCGGAGAGGATCAAGGGTTGATAGGCGGCGATGTTGGATTCGGTGGCCTCGCCAATGGCGGTGCGGACATCCTGATACAAAGGCTCGCCGGCACATCCAGGCTCCTTGGTGCGGTCAAGGACGGTGATGCGCTCAACGGTGGATGGCAGGGCGTTGACCATGGCCTTGCAGTCAAAGGGCCGGTACAAGCGGACTATAACCAGGCCCACCCGTTTGTCATGGGCCATCAGGTAGTCGATGGTGGCGGCCACGGTCTCACAACCGGAGGCCATCATTACCACTACATCTTCGGCATCTTCGTCACCGTAATAATCAAAAAGATGATACTGTCGTCCGGTGAGGCCGGCGAATTTATCCATGGTATCCTGAACAATTGCGGGCAGGGCGTTGTAATACTTGTTGACGGTCTCCCGTCCGGTGAAATAGACGTCGGGGTTTTGGGCGGTACCGCGGATGGTGGGGCGATCAGGACTGAGGGCGCGGCTGCGATGGGCGGCAATCAGCTCTTCATCAATCATGGCGCCCATATCTTCGCGGGTCAATTCTTCAATCTTCTGGATTTCGTGGGAGGTACGGAACCCGTCAAAGAAATGGACAAAGGGGATGCGGGAGGCAAGGGATGCCTGGGTGGTAATCAGGGCCATATCCATGCACTCCTGAACATTCTGGGAGGCCAGCAGACCCCAGCCGGTCTGGCGGACGGCGTTGATGTCGCTGTGATCACCGAAGATGGAGAGTCCCTGGCAGGCGATGGAGCGGGCGGTCACGTGGAAGACGGTGGGGGTGAGTTCGCCTGCAATCTTGTACATGTTGGGGATCATCAAGAGCAGTCCCTGGGATGCGGTAAAGGTGGTGCACAAGGCGCCTGTGGCCAGAGATCCATGCAGAGAACCGGCAACACCGGCCTCAGACTGCATCTGGGTGACAACCGGGACTGAACCCCAGATGTTTTCCTGCATGGAGGATGATTTGGTGTCGGCCTCTGCCGCCATGGGGGTGGAGGGGGTGATGGGGTAGATGGTGATGACTTCGCTGGTGGCATAAGCAACGTGGGTACAGGCCTGGTTGCCGTCGATGGTGACCATTTTTCGTGACATGAAAAATCTCCTTTGTTTTTTGATTGGACAACGTTGTTATAGCTTTCTCCGCAGAGATTCCAGGACATAGGGGTGAAGAATCCCTGCGCGAGGTGATTAACTTAATTGACCGGTAGGTCGCTAAGGTCGTCGAGACTCTCGCTCACCACATGGTAGCCGCCCATGGATGTAATCTCAGCGGTTAAGGCCGCGAGATCATCTCCAGGCAGGATGCGCACCGAGACGCGCTTGAAGCCGGGTGGGGCATCATTGAAAGAGGTGAGAATGGACAGAACCCGGGCATTGTGCTGGCGCAGGATGTCAATCAGCCAGGAGACAGAGCCGCCGGCATCAGACATATCAATGACGAACTGGTAGGCGCCGTCCTGAATTCCAGTGGCATGAATGAATCCCCGGAGGACGTCGGATTCTGAGAGCAGGCCCACCAGGCTGCCGGCATCATCAACGATGAGCAGCCCTGAGATCTTCGCTCGCAGCATAACCAAGGCCGCCTTTTCCAGGGTGTCGTCCTGCTTGAGTAGGATAGGGCTGCCGGATATCAAGTCCTTGACCTTCATCTCAGAGAGCAGGTAATACATCTCATGAAGATCCATGTCGGTCTTACTCGATGGCGAAGCATCCTTCAGATCGCGGTCGGTGATCATGCCGACAAGTTTGCCATGCGACAGTACCGGCAGGCTTCTGATATTGTTCTCTTTCATGGTGCGGGTTGCTCGCATGACCGAGGTGTTGGCATCCACCGTTAGAAGCGTCGTTGCCATCCAGTCTTTGATTAACATAAAAAACCTCCTTTGATTCACCTGGGTTGTGAAGGGTGTAAGCGGTAGGTAAGTTTGTTCGGTTACTGTATAAAAATGGTATGGTTGTTGTTCAGAATGGGCTCAATAAAAAGCAGCAGGAGGCGGTCGTTCAACTCCCCTCCATGAAGGCCACGATACGTGATCTTATCTAGTCTGCGTAACGGAATAGTCATAAATAAACAAGTTATTTCGACATGGCTCCGGTATGTTCTCTTTCAGGTACAATTTTTCCTGTTTTCGGCTAGACGCCGCACAAAGAAATGGCTGGAAAAGACTGCTGTTTCTTTGATGGGGCATTTAGTGCCGTTCGCTTTTCATCTGCCCATGAATTGCGTCATGAATAACATTGCACAAACCGGGAGAAATGGAATAAATGATTACCATTTCCCGATAAACGTGCCTGCTGACAATAACAGAGGCGTCAAGCGTCAGGAGTTAATTCTATATACTATCTGATCTTTAATTGAATAAAAAACACTTTCCTTATATAAGATATTTTATTTTTTGATGCAAGGTATGAATGAAATTGATAAGCAACGTTGACAGCCATCGTCCATGAAGGTTTTCTCTGACCTGAATCTTGCCAAACTGCTCTCCTTTCTGGCCGATCAGAAACAGTTCGTGTTTCTTGATACCGCAAAGCCGGGTTCTGATAATTATACCTCTCTGCTTTTTCTGAATCCAGTGAGTCGCCTCCAGTGCCGGGTTGGGGATGACGTCCGCTTGTTTTTGTCCCGGGTCGAGGCAACCCTTTCGTCGGGACACCATGTGGCCGGCTGGTTTGCCTATGAGTTTGGCTATCTTCTGGAGGAGAGGCTGCAGGGGCTGCTCAATCGACCTGGGGATGCCTCGCGGCTGCTTGCTGATCTTGGCGTATTCTCGGAACCCTGTTTCTTTGATCATCGTTCCGGGGAGACCAGCTTTCCCTGTTTTCAACAGTCCGTCGGTGTTTCTTCATCCGGTCAGGGAGGCCTAGAGAACAATCTTTCCGAAGCGCTCTGTCAGGTGCGGAACATTCGCCCTTCTCAGGAGCGTGAGGCCTATCTCCAGGCCATTGACACCATTCAACACTACATCCGCGCTGGTGATACCTATCAGGTTAATTATACTCTGAAGCTGCTCTTTGAGTTGGGTGGCTCACCTGAATCGCTGTATGCCATGCTCAGGCGTAATCAGTCAGTGGCCTACGGGGCCTATATCCATCTTGGCGAAACCCGGCTCCTTTCCTTTTCTCCAGAGCTTTTTTTTAAGAAGGATGCGGGCTCCATCACGGTGCGACCCATGAAAGGGACCATGCCCAGAGGGCGTTTCCCGGAGGAGGATCGCCGGCAGGCCGAGCATTTGCGCGATGACGCCAAAAATCGCAGTGAGAATGTGATGATTGTCGATCTGCTTAGGAATGATCTGGGCCGCTTGATGCATGAGCTTGGCGATGGGCCGGTACGAACCTGCTCGCTCTTTGATGTTGAACGGTATGAAACCCTGCTTCAGATGACCTCCACGATCATTGCCTCTGGCTCCCAGGAGACCTTTGCCACCCTGTCCCTTGTTAAACTCTTTCAGGCCCTTTTTCCCTGTGGCTCCGTGACGGGTGCCCCTAAACTAAGAACCATGGAGATTATTGATCAGCTTGAGCCTGAGCGTCGCGGGGTCTATACCGGTGCCATCGGCTATCTGGCGCCCACCATGGAAGCCATTTTCAACGTGCCGATTCGCACCGTGACCCTCAATGGCTCACAGGGTGAAATGGGCATCGGCTCCGGTATTGTTGCTGATTCAAAACCGGAGCAGGAGTGGCAGGAGTGTCTGCTGAAAGGGCGATTTTTAAGCTCCTCCGCCCCTACCTTCGAACTTATTGAGACCCTGTTGTGGGAGCCGGCGTCGGGTTATTGGCTCCTGGATGATCATCTTCAGCGCCTCGCCTCTTCAGCGGACTATTTCCTTTATCGTTGCGATCTCGTCTTTATCACATTCCGTCTGCAGGAGGAAAGCCAGCTGTTTGCGATGCTTCCCATGCGCGTTCGCCTGACGCTTGCCAAGGGCGGAGAAGTCATAATCAGTGCTCAGCCCTGCGAATTGCCAGGTCTTCGACGCTTGCCTGAGCTGCCGTTTCTGCCTGGCGCCGGGTTGCCCCTGATTGATATTTCTCCGGTGGTCATTGATTCCACCTCTCCCTGGGTTTTTCATAAAACCACCAGGCGTGAGATCTATAATGCCGAGTTGCAACGGGCCAAAAATAAGGGCTTGCTGGATTGTTGTTTTCTCAACGAACGAGCTGAGTTGACCGAAGGGTGCATTGCCAATGTTGTGCTCTTCCTGCATGGTTGTTATGTGACTCCGCGCTTGCAGTGCGGTGTGCTGGCAGGTATTATGCGCAAAAATTTACTGGCGGATACGCAGATTTTTTTGCGGGAAGAGTTGCTGACCCTTGATGATTTACATGATGCCGACGCGGTATTTCTCTGTAATTCGGTTCGTGGAGTGGTGCAGGTGAGAGGAAGCTGGAGCGCGAAGAAATTGAAAAAATCAGAAATCAGGAGAGAGAGATGAACTGGAAAAACTGGTCAATGGCAACAAAAATCTGGATATTGGTGGCGTTATTGTTGTCTATGGCGATCAGCATTGGCGGTGCCGGTTTGTATGAGGTCGCACGAGTGCACAAACAAATGGCTGCTGCCCTGGTGGTGGCGGAGATGAATACAGCCTTTGTTGAACGCAAGGTTGATCATCTTCAGCTTGTTCGCAAGGTGAACAGGTTTCTTGTTGATCCCTCCATCCAGACCTTGGATGTGCAAACAAATCCGCACAAATGTAAGCTCGGGGAGTGGATGTCCGGGGACGGGCGAAAGAAAGTGGAGGAACTGTCCCCGGAGCTGGCCCCAATGATGCGGGCCATGGAGGCTCCTCATGCCCGGCTTCATCAGGGAATGGCTGATATGCAGCAGGCCATGGTCAAGGCAGGCAGCAAGGAGTTGGCCCATGATGCCTTGCAAAAAATATTTGATCAAACAATAAAAACGGCAGAAGAAGAAGTCGGCAGAATTTTGGATGAGGCGGGGCAGGTACTGGATACAAAGGAGCTGGGGATTAAGCAGCGTGTTGAAAGTGAAATTCGTAGTTCCAGGTTGACTATTATCGCAATGACATTGATGACCTTGCTTGTCGGGTTGTTTTTCGGGATAAATTTTCTGCGCTTGATGACGGGTTCCCTGCGTAAAATAACGATGTTTGCCAAAAATATGACCACCGGGGATCTTTCCTGTCGGCTCGAAGGCCTGCAAAAGGATGAGCTTGGAGCCCTGGCCGCCGATCTCAACAGTATGGCAGAACAGTGGAGTCTGGTCGTGAATGGTCTTGTCCAGGAGGTCGGTATTTTGGCCGCGTCATCTCATGAACTGACGGCGACCTCTCGCAGCCTTTCTGCCGGTGCGAGTAATTCAGCTGAGTTGTCTACCTCCGTTGCTGCTGCCACTGAAGAGATGAGTGCCAATATGAACTCGGTGGCAGCTGCCAGTGAAGAAGCTGCCACCAATGTCAATATAGTGGCCACAGCTGCTGAAGAGATCAGCGCTACCATTCATCAGATTGCGTCCAAGACTGAGTATGCCAAGGAAATTACCAGCGGAGCGGTGCACCTGGCCCAGAGTTCAACGGAAAAAGTGGACGCGTTGGGGCGGGCTGCCCGTGAGATCAGTAATGTTACTGAGGTTATCACCGAGATCTCCGACCAGACCAATTTGCTGGCCTTGAACGCCACCATTGAAGCGGCGCGGGCCGGTGAGGCCGGTAAGGGATTTGCGGTGGTGGCCAATGAAATTAAGGCCCTGGCCAAACAGACAGCGGCGGCAACTGGTGAGATCCGTCAAAAAATTGAGTCCATCCAGAATTCAACCAATGAGACGGTCAGTGAGATCAATCAGATCGCCACAGTGATCAGCGAGATGAATGGTATTGTTAATGACATCGCCCAGTCCGTTGATGAACAGGCTGCAACCACCAACGAGATTGTCGAAAGCGTTATGCAGGCGGCGCAAGGGATCAATGAAGTAAATGAGAACGTGGCCCAGAGTTCCACTGTGGCTGGTGAGATCGCAGGCGATATCGCCGAGGTCAGCAGTGTTTCTGCTTCTCTGTCTGCCAGTGGCCGGGATGTGGAGAGAAACGCCCAGGATCTGGCAAAGGTGGCTGAGGTTGTGAGGGAAATGGTGGGCCATTTTAAAGTCGCCCAAAAAGCCGGCGGTGGTGAGGCTGGTGCAAAGGGTGGGGCGCTGTCTTCTGACATTCCGGACTTCATGCTTTGGGACAGCAGCTTGAGCGTCAATATCTCCCAGATTGATGACCAGCACAAGAAGCTGGTGGGGATGATTAATGAACTGCATAGAGCGATGAAGCTGAAACAGGGGAATAGTATTATCGGGTCGATTCTAGACAGGCTTGCCAACTATACGGTCAGCCACTTTGGTATCGAAGAAAAGCTCTTTGCCCAGTACGGATATCCAGAAGAAAAAGCGCATGTGGAGATCCATCAAAAGTTGGTGGCGCAGGTTGTCGATATCCAGAAGAAATTTAAGGCGGGAGAGGCGATGGTGTCCATGGAGTTGATGTCTTTTCTCAAAGACTGGTTAGTCAATCACATCAAGGGGACGGATAAGAAGTATAGTTCCTTTTTGCGCGGGCATGGAGTGAAGTAATTAGAGGTGGGAGGCTGAAGCTGGTTGCTATCACGACTTCTGGCTTTTCCGCTCCCTTCAATCTCTAGCCGTTTTGCAAGGGCTTGTTCATCCTATTGAACAAGCCCTTTGTCGTCTGTTGAATTTATTTCTGTTGGCGGAATAAGCAAGTTATGGGTATCGCCAAGGGTTCGGACCATGATCATGAAGGTGGAAGGAAGGGGGAGTTCCCGTTCTTTGATCAGCAGTCCGATCTCGGCGGCATGGGTCAGGAGCCTTTCATTGGTGGTAATTTTTTCATCATTCTCTCCCAAGGCCTGGTCGCAAAGGGCCTGCATGCGCAGGGCATCGGTGAGGGGCGCGGCCAGGCCAGGGAGTTCCTGGGCCAGGCTGAGCAGCTCCTGTTCAATGGCCGCTCGATTCTGTTGGCGAAACGTCTCAAATTCTTTTTCCATATTCAGTGAACCGAAGAGTTCATTGGTCACAGCACCGGTGAGCATGGCCACCGACTGCGCGTCAAGCGCCGGGTATTTTCTGGTGAGCAGGCCGCGCAATTCCTTGAAAAGGATCATCTGCACCACGCAAATCCCCTCCCGCATGACTGGAATCAGCCGCGATCCGGGCGTGTCAATTTTTTGAGTATCCATGTTGTTCCTGTTGTTTGCCAAGAGCTTTAGTGACTTGCAGATTATTTTCTTGTTTTTTTAAGGAAATAATCTGCAAAAGGCACTTATCCCGTTCATCGGGGTTAGAGAACTACTTTCACGGCGATATGGTTTTTCAGATTTTGATAAACAGCCAAACGGGAGGCCTCGTCAGTCACCTCGATTTCCACATTCAGGCTGCAGTATTTACCGCCGGAGCTCGCCTTTGAGGACGAAATAGAGGTGATTTCAGGGCATACCGTGTTGACGGCACGGGCAAGCGCGTCGGCATCCGAGCCAATGACCTTGTAGAGCCAGACACAGGGATAGGTGATGACCGGTTTTGAGGTGGAGCATTGCTCCATATTTTTGGGGTTAATCAGCATGACTGGAGAATTCCTGTTGTTGACCATGGAGTATTTGTGGGCGAGAGAGCGTCATTGTTGTGTCGTTATTTTGACTATGTGCTTTGCACGTGGGCAGGAACGTTCCTTTACTCCTGGTTGCTGCCGTTTAAAAGGCTGATTTGATCATTGAGGGTCCAGAAATCATAGATGTATCCCAGCCCAAATATGCCGCCGGTGAGCAGGTAGAGTATGCCGGAGATCCATTTTTCCATATACAGCCGATGGATTCCAAATAATCCCAAAAATGTCAGGAGGATCCAGGCCGTGTTGTAGTCAATGGGACCGTCATGAAAGCGGATATCCGCATCCCGGTTCATTGAGGGGATAAGAAAGAGATCCACCAGCCAGCCGATCCCGAGGAGGCCCAGGGTGAAAAAGTAGAGCGTGCCGGAAATGGGACGACCATAGTAAAAGCGATGGGCGCCAAGAAAACCGAAGATCCACAGCAGGTAGCCAATGACAGGGGTGTGAGTTTGTTGTTGGGTCACGGAGTAAATACCTTTTTTTTGAGTTGCTGTACCCGCATCCATGCCTCATGGATGCGTTCTTCAGTCAGTTTTCCGGTTCGAATCGCCTGAAGGATGGCGGGAATCAGCCGTGCCAGGATATCCGGGTTAACTTCGAGGTTGTTGCCTATTATAAGCAGATCCACGCCGGCGGCAAGGGCCAGGCAGACAGCTTCCTCCAGGCCGTACCGGCTTGTTATGGCCTTCATTTGCAGATCATCCGAGATAACGACCCCGTTAAACCCTAACTCATGGCGCAGAAGATTACCGATAATCCTGGGCGAGAGGGTGGCAGGATAATCCGGATCGAGGCTTCTATGGAAAAGATGGCCGGTCATAATGGTATCGGCCAGACCTTGAACAATCAACTTTTTATAGGGCAGGAGCTCCTCCGGCTGCCAGGTCTCACTAATATCAGTGAATCCCAGATGGGAGTCGGTGCGCGAGCTGCCATGGCCGGGAAAATGTTTGAGACAGCTGAGGACCTTTCGGCTGTTGTGGGCTTTGATCCATGCGCCGGCATGGGTGCTGACGATGTCGGGAGATGATGAGAAACTGCGATCAAGCCTGCCGATCACCGGGTTTTGGTCAAAGGCGTTAAGGTCGATAACCGGTGCCAGGTTGAGGTTGATTCCCAGCGAGTGGAGGGTGTCGGCAGTGGTCAGGGCATGGATGGTTGTCAAGATTCTGTCATTTTTTTGACCAAGCTCAGCAGCACTTGTAGTGGCCGGGAAGCTCAACTCGGGTTTTAGTCTGCGAACTTTTCCGCCCTCCTGATCCACGGCGATAAGCAGCGGGGTGGTTGAAAATTCCTGCAGAGAGGTGGTGAGGGCCCTCACCTGACTTGCCGAGACGATGTTATTGGGTCCTCCATTGCCGGTTAGTCTCCGGTCAAAGAGGATGACTCCGCCCAGGTTTCTGTGGCGGATATCGAAAGCCACTGGATGGTTTTCATCAATGATATCACCCTGGAATCCAAGGAGAAAAAGTTGTCCGATTTTATCTTCGATGTTCATGGAGTGTGCAGAAAGGTGGTTGCTAAAGAGTATTGAGGGGCTTTGGTCGAGGTTGCTGGCAATCAGAAAGCCGGAAGACAGGGAAAGGTGTCTCCCCATCGAACAACTTTTCTTTTTAACCTTCATGATATTGAATTGCAAGAAAAGAGACGGTTGTGCTCTTTTTCAATGTGGCATGCTTATTGCTTAAAGGTAATTGTCTAAAAAACTATTAAGAAATTTTTCGGCTCGCCGATACAGTCTTAAGTCAATTTACGAGTGTTGTTTTTATTAATGAAGAAGAGGAAAAAAAAATGATCCAATCAAGATTCATACCTACAGATACTTTGATCTCTAACGCAGGGGTTGAGGTTGATCGAATGATGGTTGAGCTGGAACATTTCAGAAAACAGACCGAACGCCTCGATCTGATAAATCAACTTCACATTCGTCTGGCTGCTGTTCTTGACCTTGCTGGCATGATTGAGGCATACTCGGTGTGGTTGATGCCCCATGTGGAGCATGAGCTTATCGGGTACAGCAATGTGCTTCGCAGTAAAAAACATCTGTTCTGCTCCAGTCATGGCCCGCTTCGGCGCAGTGTTATTGCCTTTGCCGAGAAGTTGATGGTGGACGAGAGTAAGAATGCCGCCTGTTTTGTCAGTGATGATGGCCATTTTGCCCATAAATGGATGATGGAAACGGTTGATAACGCCGGCTTGCTCTTGGTCCTTAAGGGTGGGCGAGCCCTGGACTCCCAAGAGATGGATTTGGTTAATGACTCTCTCTTTGTGCTCAGCGAGTCTCTGCGTCGAGCCCTTGAGTATGAGGTGCTTTTTGAGGCTGCGCGGCGTGATGTCTTGACGGGTCTTGCCAATCGTCGGGTCTTTGACGAGCGTATCAGTTCAAAAATGGATACTGCCAGACGATCCGGTCGTCCTTTGACCATGGCCTCCCTTGATCTGGATCGTTTCAAACAGATTAATGATAATCTGGGACATCAGCGCGGTGATGAAGTGTTGCGTCAGGTGGCAAAGCTGATGGCCGAGATGGTTCGCTCTACGGATCTTCTGGTCAGGATCGGGGGGGATGAATTTCTTCTGGTCATGGATGATACCGATCAGAAAAGTGCTAGGGTTCTGGCCGAGAGATTATGTCAGGCCATAGATCAGTTGGAAATCTGGGCAGATGCAGAAACCAAGCTTGGCGTTTCCATTGGTCTTGCTCAGTGGCAAAAGGATGAAGGGCTCGAGGCGTGGATGGAGCGGGTGGACGATATTCTCTATCATGCCAAGGCCAATGGCCGGTCCCAGGTGAGCATCGCCTGATCAGAGTCGTGGTTGATATTTATAAGGGGATTCATCTTCTGAATTCTCTGATCCAAAAAAAGGCTGAATCTTTACGAAAGATTCAGCCTTTTGCTTTTTGTCATTTTTTTGACTGTCCTGCCTGCCCTGCCGATAAAGGTTCAGCTCTTCAGATGGATTGTCAGTGGAATAATGTGCAGATTTTTCTTTCGCTGTTCGGTTCGTCCCAGCGACCATTCTCCACAACTGGCTTCTCCGGCCAGTATTTTATCGACGTCCTCCACCAACCCTGCCACATTGATTACCGGATGCCTGGCGAAAACCTGCGGCAATCCCTGGGTCAAGCTGCAGACCAGACAGCGGCCAGGTCGTTCGTGCAAGCGAAGTTCGAAGGTAATGCTTTTCCCATTCGTCCCTGTATAGGCAAGTTCAATGTCATAGGCCCCTTCGTCGGCATCGCCGAACAGGGCGTCAAAGAAATCATCGGAACGTTCTTTGGGGAAAAGCTGCTGCAGGGTCTCAGGGGTAAAGAGGGCGTCAATGGTTTTGCTATTCATGTTGATTTAATCTATTGAGGGTTAATGAATTTATGGTGCATGGAGAGGAACAGGATCGGACTTTAAAATCGAACTTACTTTACACACCACAGCATCGTTGTCAATCCATGTTCCAGCAATGTTGCGACGAATGGGCCACTGTGGTAAAGTCCGGCCCCATGCAATCATCTGAGAATACTATCGATATCAATCCCACCCATCCTGCCCTTGATCTGGCAGATCTCAATCCTGCCCAGTACGAGGCGGTGATCAGAACCGAAGGGCCGGTGCTGGTTATTGCCGGGGCCGGCAGCGGCAAAACGAGAACCCTGGTCTATCGGGTTGCCCATCTCCTCGAAAAGGGGGTGTCTCCTGATAACATCCTCTTGCTTACCTTCACCCGCAAGTCCTCCCAGGAAATGCTGTGGCGGGCGAGTCGGCTTCTCAACGATTCCTGCAGCCGGGTGGTGGGCGGCACCTTCCATGGGACGGCAAATCTCCTGCTCAGGCGTTATGGATCGCACCTGGGATTTGGCTCGAGCTTTACCATTATCGACCGTTCCGATGCGGAAGGGATCATCAATCTTCTGAAATCCTCCCTGGGACTCACCGGCCGTGACCTCCAGTTCCCCACCCGGCGGGTCATCATCAACATGATCAGCGGGGCGGTCAATAAGTCCATCCCCCTGGAAGATCTGATCTATCGGCAGTATGTGCATCTCAGTGAGCATGCCGATGATCTGCTCAAGCTGCAGCAGCACTATCAGGAGTTTAAGTTCACCCATGCCCTGATGGATTACGACGACCTGCTGGTCAACTGGAAACGGCTGCTGGCTGAGGTCCCGGAAGCAAGGCAGGCGATTGCCGCCCGTTTCACCCACATCATGGTGGATGAGTATCAGGACACCAATCTGGTCCAGGCTGAAATAGTTCGTCTACTGGCCTATGGACATGACAATGTGATGGTGGTTGGCGATGATTCCCAATCCATCTATTCCTTTCGCGGCGCTGATTTTTACAATATCATGCGTTTTCCCAAGCTGTTTCCTGACACCCACATCATCAAGCTGGAAGAGAACTACCGTTCCACTCAGCCGATCCTCTCCCTGACCAATGATATTATCTGTCAGGCCACGGAAAAATATAGCAAGACCCTGTTTACCCGTTTGGAAGGGACGATCAAACCCTTGCTCTTTGCCGCGGCCGATGAACGGGAAGAGGCCCGATTTGTGGCCGGAAAAATCAAGGAGCTGGTCGCATCAGGAGTCAGGTGCCAGGAGATTGCGGTCTTGTTCCGCTCCGGCTTTCATTCCTATAAACTGGAGATTGAGCTTGCCGCCGGTGGGCTTGAATTTGAAAAGCGGGGTGGCCTGAAGCTGACTGAGTCAGCCCATATGAAGGATGCCCTCTCTTTCTTAAGAATCCTGGCCAACCCTCGGGATAATCTTTCCTGGAATCGGGTCCTGTTGCATCTCGACAAGGTGGGCCCCAAAACGGCCCAGAAGATCGCCGCCCAGATTGGCCAGTCGTCGGAGCCGTTCCAGGCCCTGGCTGAGTATCCGGCAGGAAAGACCTGGGAGGCGGGGATGCGGCTTCTCGCCAGCCTTTTTGCCGATCTGCTGGAAGAAAAGGTGCCGGCCGTCATGTTTGAACTGATCATGGTCTACTATCAGCCGATTTTTGAGCGCTTGTATCATGATGACTATCCCATGCGGCAGAAAGAACTGGAGCAGCTGCGGGCAATTATCGCTGAATATGCGGACTTGCAGGCCTTTGTCGATGATACCACCCTTGATCCGCCGGAGGCGGTGAGCTCCCACCGGGTTGAGGATTCCGAGCGGTTGGTCCTCTCGACGATTCATTCGGCCAAGGGGCTGGAATGGGAGGGGGTTTTTATCATCGGCCTGGCCGAGGGCCGTTTCCCCCACGCCAAGGCGGAAGCGGGAGAGCAGTGGGAGGAGGAGCGGCGTCTGTTGTATGTGGCTGCCACCCGCGCCAAAAAGCATCTCTTCTTAAGCTATCCGAAAGAGCTGATGACCCCGGATCGACAGTTCCGGAGGGTGGGCGTGTCTCCTTTTCTTGCCGAACTCAAGGGCGGTCTTTTTGAGCGTGTCGCGGAAGAACGGCCGACTTCCACCCTGCAGATGGGTCAGGGGTACGGTAGGGGGGAAAGCGCTGTCCCCTCCATCCCCCATTTACGCAAAAGTCGGAGTAAGGTTGCGATAACGGATCTTGCCAAGGGCGTCCGGGTCAGCCATGCTTTTTTTGGCACCGGGACAGTGGCGGTCATCCATGGCGGCAGGTCGGTGGATGTCCAGTTTGAGCGGCATGGCCTGAAAACTCTGCATCTTGATTATGCAAAATTGACCATTGTGACCGAGTAGGGTTAGATCTTGCGCAGAGTCGTAGAGAATGGCCAGGAAGTTCCCTGCTTCCCAAGCGTTGCATGAAACGAGAGCGTTTCTTAACCTTCAGCCTCCCAGCGTATCAGCCTTTGTATGAACTTCCAGGAAGCACAAACCTACCTTGATGATCTCCAGTTTCATAAAATAAAGCTGGGCCTTGATTCCATGCGATCGTTTTTGGCTCGTGTCGGCCATCCCGAACAGTCCTTACGTTATGTGCATGTGGCCGGCACCAATGGCAAGGGATCCGTCAGTGTCACCCTTTTGACTCTGCTCGCCGGGGCCGGCTATCGGGTCGGCCTGTACACCTCACCCCATCTCAGTTCGGTGCGAGAGCGCTTTCGGATCAACGATACCTATATCAGCGCTGAAAAGTTTGCCGAGATCGCAAGCCGCATCCGAGAGGTGCTGGGCATTGATAAGATCACCTATTTCGAGTTTACCACCGCCCTTGCCCTGCTCTGGTTTGCTGAATCAAACCTTGACCTGGTGATCCTTGAGACCGGAATGGGTGGTCGGTTGGATGCCACTAACGTGATTGTCCCACTGGTCTCGGTGATCACTAACGTGACCATGGATCATGAGGCCTATCTCGGCACCACTGTGGCCGCAGTGGCGGCGGAAAAGGCGGGGATTATCAAGGCGTCTGTGCCCGTGGTTTCCGGGCTGGCGGCAGATGAGGGCTTGGCGGTGGTGGAGCGAATTTGTGAGGAAAAAGAAGCGCCCCTATACTGTTATGGTCAGGATTTTTCAGCCAGTCAGGGTGTGGATCATCTCTGGTCGTGGGAGCCGGTGGGCCAACGCTTGGCTGCCTGCGGTCTTGATGCCCTGCGCTGTTCCATGCGCGGCAGCTATCAGATTGTTAACGCCTCCCTCGCCTTGGCGGTATTAGCCCTGCTGCAGCCGCACGGGTTTCTGTTGTCTTCTGCCGCCATTCGTTCCGGTCTTGCGAGGGTGCGTTGGCCGGGGCGTCTTGAGCATATTTGTCTTGATCGGCAAAGTCGCGTAGTATTGGCATCGGGGCAGACAACCGATGCCACCGTGATCTGTTATCTCCTGGATGGGGCTCACAATCCCGCTGGGGTGGAGAGCCTGGTGCGAACCCTGCGTCAGGAGTATAAATACCGGCGTTTGATCGTGGTCTGGGGCGCCATGCTGGATAAGGATCTGGATAATACCCTGCCGCTTATTGCGGAAATGGCCGATGTTTTAATGTTGACCCGGCCTGCGGGAGAACGGGCCGCTACTCCCGAACAGCTGTTGGCCCATCTGGATCCCACTGCCCAGCCGCGCTGCGAGTGTGTCGTCGATGTTGAACGGGCCTTGCGGCGGGCTGAGGAGTTGGCTCAGGATGGTGACTTGATCGTGGTGGCCGGTTCTTTATATCTTATCGGGGCGGCGCGCCGGATCCTGGTGGGAGAGCTGGTGGAGTAGATGATGGATTCTTTTGGTTTTGACGGTATGGACGAGGCCGAAATCCGCACCGAGCGGGCCAAGGCCAGAGAGATGCGCAAAAGCCGCTGGTGGCAGCAGAAAACCGCTTCCGGGCAATGTTATTATTGTCAGCAGATTGTTACGTTTAAAGAGCTGACAATGGATCATCTGGTGCCCCTGACCCGGGGCGGCCGCAGCACCAGGGACAATCTGGTGCCTTCCTGCAAGGCCTGCAATACTTTGAAAAAAAATATGCTTCCCTTGGAATGGGAAGCATATCTGGAATCGTGCAAGGCTCCTTGAAGACAGGCTTGCGATAGAGAGAAGGGGACTCGCTTTTCAGCGTCCTGTTTCTTCCTGCGAAGATCTTGGGTTGAGCAAGAGGGGCGGCTGGGAAGAGGGAAAAGAAATCCCTTTTTCGTCAAAGGTCTCTTTGATCCTTTCGGTGAGAGCAAAGCGCACATCCCAGTAGTCAGGGGTGTTGACCCACGGGCGGACCACGATCTGGATGCCGGAATCTCCCAGCTCAGCCACGGCGATGACCGGTAATGGGGAGGTCAATACCCGTTTTTCTGCCTGCAGGAGTTCCCGTAAAAGCTTTTTGACCTGATGAATATCCTCCTGATACCCAATTCTGACCGACAGGTCGATGCGGCGGGTTGCTTCGGAATTGATATTGGTGATCACGCCCTTGGTGATGGCGCTGTTGGGGACAAAAATCTTCTGGTTGTCAGCAGTGATAATGACCGTGCTGAAGATGTCAATGACTCGAACTGCGCCTGTCACCCCGCCGGCAGAGATCGCGTCACCGACCTTGAACGGCCTGAACAAAATCAACATCACGCCGGCGGCGAAGTTGGCCAGGGAATCCTTGAGCGCCAGGCCAATGGCCAGGCCGGCCGCGCCGAGAATGGCAACAAACGAGGTGGTCTTGATGCCAAGCTGGTCGGCGGCTGCGATAACCACGGCCGTGAGCAAAGCGTAGTAGATGATCTTGTTGAGAAAGCTGGCCAGTGTTACATCCACCCCGCTCCGATGCAGGGCCTTCTGGCCCAGGTTGGCAAGCCAGTGGGCCAGCCAGCGGCCGATGATGAAGATGGTAATGGCTAGAAGAACGCCAATGCCGTTGTGTATCAGCCAGTCTTTGGCGGAGTGCAGATATTGAACCGGAGCCTGTGCCGCATCCATGGTGTTGGTTCTCCTGAAATGGTGATGGTCGGGTGAGTTGCAGGGGACATACTAGCTTGAAATCATAGTCAGGGAACAGGAAAAGATCAAATATTATCAACTCTTCGTGGTTGTTAGTGGGCTTCTTGGGGTACTACTGGAGTGTTGTCTGGTGGAAAAAGATAATGCACGAGTCTGAAAAATAGTTTAAAGCTGAGAAGCTATCTCTGTAGGTGTTGCAAAAGAAACATTGGGCGGGTAGCTCAGCTGGATAGAGTGTCGGCCTCCGAAGCCGAAGGTCGCGGGTCCGAATCCCGCCTCGCCCACCATTTGAGATTATAAAGCAGTCCAATAAGTATGTTAAGCCCGCTACCTGCTCAGGATAGCGGGCTTTTTTTGTTGTCTTGCAGGGACCGGCAAGGTAGCATGCTGCAATCTATTGTTTGTTCTTTGTAGGAGTGTGCACTGAAATTGACTTTGCTCAAGTTCATTCAAAAAAGGAGGACTCAATGAAAAAAAACTTTCCACTAGCTACATGTATCGTGCTTTTCATCGGTATGATTTGCGGATTTGACAGCAATGGGAAGCTTGCGTTCGGAGCTGATGGGCCAAAGCTTATTGAACCGGCCATGATCATCACGGTGGAGGATGCCAGGGCGCTGACCGGTGCCGGTTTTGGCGAGTGTACCGTTACAGAACAGGCGGCTGTCGGTCTGAAACTCTGTGTGTATGAGAAGGACGGGGCTTTTCTGCAACTGGGATTGACGCAGACTAAACAGAACGGCAACACTCCGGAATCCATCTATAATTCGATTAAGGGAGCATTTAAGGATGCGGCAAAGATCGAAGGGGTGGGCGATGACAACTTTGTTGCGCCTCCGGGATTGCATATACTGAAAGACGGATATTATATGACGGTTTCCTTGGGACTTCTCAACAAAGACAGGGAAAAGCTGAAGGCGGTGGGAATCAAGGCTGTCTCTAATTTGAGCAAATATACCCAGAAAAAGTGACTGGTTACCCTTTGAGTCAACCCTTTAAAGAACCCTTAATTGCGGAGGTATATAGAGATGCGGCATAAATTTGTATGGTTTCAGGTGTTGTTTTGCTTACTTGCAAGTTTTTCGTGGACAAGCAACGCTTCGGCGGATGCTACCTTGCCGACGGCGGACAGAACCGGTGCCAAGGACTCACCGCTCATCGGTCGTTTTGCCGGTTCGTTTATCGTTGCCTACGACATGAAAGACTATGACGAATTTTCATTGCCTCTTGGCCCACTCAAACCTGTTGCCGATAAGGAAAAGCGCGACGCCCATAATAACATCGTTTTTGCTCCCCAAGAGAGCAAGCTCTTGAGTGGCCGTCGTCTCCATCTGGTGTATCTTCTGCCCGAGAATATCAGCCCGTTGCAGGCCACTCGTAATTATCAGAATGAGGTGGGTAGCCTGAACGGCAATGATGGAAAACCACTGTTTGAGTGTAAGGGGTCTGATTGCGGTGGTGATCCAGGGCGAAGCAGTGAAGGCGGCGGGGGTGATCAAAGCCTGTCAATGTATCTGTGGCCGGAGGAAAATATCAAGGATAAGCATTTTACCAATGGTCATTGTGCCCAGACCGTTCGCACCAACGAGCAACATTTTGTGGCCTTCGAGCTGCCCGCCAAGAATGCCTATGTTTCGGTGTTGGCTTACAGCGTCAAGGATAACAGCTATTGCAAAGCCTTTAATAACCGGACAGTCGTGGTGGTTGATGTCTTTGAACGTAAGGCCATGGAGCAGAAAATGGTGACGGTCAAGGCCGAGGAAATGGCCCAGTCGATTATGGCCAGCGGCCACATTGCCCTGTACGGCCTCTATTTTGATACCGGCAAGGCGGATGTAAAACCCGAATCCAAGGATACCCTTGAGCAGATAGCCAAGTTGCTCACAACGACCCCGTCGCTCAAATTACTGGTGGTTGGGCATACCGATAATGTTGGCACATTGAGTTCCAATATGGATCTGTCCAAACGCCGAGCAGATGCCGTTGTTTCTGTGCTGGTCAGTCAGTACGCCATTGATCGAACTCGTTTGAGCCCCGTGGGCGTATCGTTTGCAAGTCCTGTTGCCGCCAATAGCAATGACGAAGGAAGGGCTAAAAATCGCCGGGTTGAGCTGGTGCCAAATAGTTGAATGGCGCGATGCGAGCTATTTTTACCAGAGCAATCCAGCAGACAGGAAGATAGCCTGCTGCCCACCACGGCATATCAAAGCAGAGCTTGCAGGAATGATTGCCAGTCCGGATGAGTGTATGACCGGTGGCCTCGAAGGAACCGATACGCCAGCTCCAGAACTTCAGGTCTCTGAACTTGCTGATGGTGAAAGGAAGCCAGAACGAAAACAGCGTCTTGACCCGCCCCTTGCTGCCAAGTTTGATGTGTGATTCTTCGCAGTCCACAGCAACCAGCGAGGGGCCCCACATCGGCCAAAGACGGATATCTGTGAGGATATCCCACACGGCTTCCGGGGAAGCGGCAATTTCTTTACAGATGGAAATTCTCTTTTCCCTGAAAGATATCATTGCCCTCCCGTCATTTTTCCTTTTTTCAATGATGTTTCCCCACGAAATCTGCCGCAGTGCGTTAGGAAGTCACGCTTACGGAAGATACATGATCAGATCTTGAAGCTGCCGACAATAGTATTCAGTTCGGCGGCCATCTGCTGTAGATCGGCAGAACTGTTCTGGACCTGCCGACTGTTCTCAGACATACTTGTGGCAGCCAGATTCACCTTGGCAATATCCTCAGCAATAGTACCGGCCACCACTGAGCTTTGGTTGACATTCTCATTGACCTCCTGGATTCCCTGACTGGCCTGAGCGATATTGCTGGCGATTTCCCTGGTTGCTGCAGTCTGTTCCACAACTGCTGATGCTATGGTTGTGACGATATCGTTCACACCGTCGATTATCTCGGAGATTTGATTTATTTCTGTAACCGTCGATTTGGTTGTCTGCTGCACCTCGTCGATCTGTTTTTTAATATTCAAGGTGGCTTGCGCCGTTTGTTTGGCCAGCTCTTTGATCTCATTGGCAACTACCGCAAACCCTTTACCCGCTTCTCCCGCCCGGGCTGCCTCAATAGTCGCGTTCAGCGCCAGAAGATTAGTTTGTTCGGAGATTTCCGTGATTGTTTCTGTGACCATGCTGATTTGTTGGGCCGCATTGCCCAATTCTCCCATTTTCCCCGAAGCCTTTTGGGCTTGAAGCACTGCCTGCCTGGAAACATTACTGGCCCGTTCGGCATTTTCGGCGATTTCAGTGATGGTCGAACTCATCTCTTCGGCTGCTGAGGCCACCATATTGGTGTTGGTTGACGATTCTTCCATGGCGGCCGCGACATTATTGAGATTGGCGCTCATTTCTTCCGAGGCGGTGGCCACATTGGCCGCCCTCTGTGATGTGTCCACGGAGCCGTCGGACAATTCCCTGGCTATTGCAGAGAGCTGATTGGCGGATGAATTGACATTACTTGAGTTTTCCGCGATCCGTTTGATGATACCCTGAAGCTTTTCAATAAAGGTGTTGAACCAGAAACCAAGCTCACCGATTTCATCCTTTGACTTGGCGTCCAGACGCATCGTCAGGTCACCTTCGCCTTCGGCAATATCCTTGAGACTGCTGATTGCCCGGTTAATCGGTTTGACAATCAGGCCGGCCGAGTAAGCAACCGCTACGATTGTCAACAGAATCGCCACGAGAGTGACAATGAGGCTTGCGTTGCGAATGGAGTGTGCTGCCTCCAAAAACTCCGATTCATTCTGAGTGACGGCGACATGCCAATTTGTTACCGATAAAGGGCAAAAACCGGAAATTTTGTCGACACCATTAAAGGTGTATTTTTCGACACCCCTTTCACCGGCCAGCATTCTCCTGACAAAAGTCTCCATTCCGGCCTGTTTGCTCAAATCAAGTGTAAGGATGTGTTTCGGTAGGGGATGGGCCAGCATGAGCGCCTTATGGTCGGTCATGTATCCATAACCGGTTGTGCCGACTTTCCTTCCCGAAACCAGTTCGGTGAAAAATTCTACCTTCATAACCAATCCGAGTGTGCCGACAAATTCATTCGTCTCGGTTTGAATGGGAACGCAGATGACGGAGATGAGTTTGTCGGTGATTTTAGAACGGAAAATATCACTTATAGTTGTCTTCCCAGTATTTTTAGCGGCTTGGAAGTATTCCCGGTCGCCGACGTTACTGCCTTTATATTCTTTGCCATCGTCCAGTATCCCGGTGACTAGACTGCCCTTGGCGTCGGTGACAAAGATACCCTGATAGGAGGTGCCCAGCCTGGAGAATTTTTTTCCTAGACTGGCATAGAGTCCTTTGGCCTCTTCGGTGGCACCATCGGTGCCGCCTTTATGCACCTGGGCTAGAACATTGACGACCTCCTTGTCGGTGGCAATGACCTCGGCAAGTTTAATTTCTTCCTTCAGGGTCTGGTCGACAAGTCCGGCAAGGTCAGCGGCAATAGCTGCGGCATTTTTGGAGGACAAATCCGAAAGAGCGGTGGATGATTTTGAGATCGATAGAATGCTGATAACGATAAGGGGAAGGAGAACCAGAGTAATACCACCGGCGAGAAGTTTGAACCGAATTGATGTGATTTTCATAGCAGACCTCTCATTAAAGGTTTGGCTTTTTTCGAATTCTCCCGGCATGCATCATCAAACATATGAAAAATTCGGGCCTTTACAAAAAAAAGCAAAAATTTATAACAGGTTACAATTAGATTAAGTACTCAATAATTGTAAGTAAAGATGTGAAGTAAATATTCTTCCTGAAATCTTTTATATTTGGATAGCCCAAGCTCCCATGGTGTAGGTTGAAAAAAATGGGCATTATTCTAGGCGTGGATTCAACCCCCATACCGAGGAAATGTGGCT
The DNA here is from genome assembly GCA_009773475.1 of Desulfobulbaceae bacterium. Lineage (GTDB taxonomy): Bacteria > Desulfobacterota > Desulfobulbia > Desulfobulbales > Desulfocapsaceae > UBA2270. The sequence goes on from WSXV01000005.1 coordinate 88,816, forward strand.
TTTGAAAAAGGCCTCTAGGACAGTAGTCATTTGTTCTGTACCTCCTCAGTAAAAGGGCGCAGCCTTTTTTATAACGATTCAGAAGTGCCCGATTTCACATGAAATGAAAAAAGAAAAAGTTAAATTCAATTTTACAGAAGCAATTTTTGCGCCACCAAGGGAAAAGAAATATTTTCCATCTAATTTCATGGTGTTATGGCTCACTTTCGGGAAAAGTTCCCTTCTTTCGCCGCTCTTCTGAGAAAACTATCTGTTCAAAATCGGGCACAATTCTAGCAAGCTTACCAATATTAATGATGTAAATATTGGTGAAGTTATGGCGTTAGATGACAAATGTGATGATCGTTCAAAATCGGGCATGACTTTCATCCTTTGCACTTCGATGCATGGCCGGTGCGGTAATATTGATGGCCTCCCCATCACACTTCTTGTTACAGAATACTCCTTGAGAAATAGGTAATATCTGGAGTACAAAAGAGAGAGATATTGGTCCATTGCAACGACTCTTTGCTTGGAGGTCCGATGTGTATGTAGTGGCTGGCTTTTTAAAAGCAGCTTTTTCGGAGACCCGGCATCTTCCCTCCACCATAAGCGGATTGAGATATGAAACATGTCATGCGAAAGGTGTTGACCAGCAAGTACCTGATTATTTCTGTGGTCGCCATTTTCCTCTATACCCTTGCCGGTTTTATCGTAGCGCCAAGGTTTATCCAATGGTACGCACCTAAATATGTCCAGGAAAACCTTCATTGCCAGGTAGGTATCAGCAAGGTCCGCATCAATCCGTTTTTATTAACCCTCGAGGTTGACCAATTCAGCTTGCATCAGGCAGATGGGCTTCCGTTACTTGCCTTTGACAGGCTCTTCGTTGACTTGGAGACGAAGAGTCTCGTCCAGTGGGCAATCATTGTGCGGGAGCTGAATCTTGATGGGCCGGATGTCCATCTGGTAGTTGAATCCGATGGATCGATTAACTTCGCAAAGCTCGTCACCACGCCGCCGCAAGATCCAGCACCCGCGCAGCCCGAATCCACTCCCCTGTCTTTTCTTCTCCAGACCGCCGCCATCCAGGGTGGGCGGGTTGCGGTTATGGATAAGCGGCAGAGCAACCCCGCTGAGTTCACCCTTCAGGGGCTTGAGCTGCATTTAAAGGATTTCTCCACCATCAAGGATCAGTCTGGAACGTTTCACCTGGTTGCTGCCACTGAAGAAAATGAATCGTTGCAGTGTGAAGGGGATCTTGCTCTTTTTCCCCTCCGCTCCAAGGGCAAGCTCACGTTGAATGCCATCCGGGGCGCCAGTTTGTGGGCATTTGTGCGGGATATGACTAATCTGGAGCAACCCGCCGGCCGGATCAATGTTTCCACCGATTATCACGTCAGCGCAGAGCACAGCCCTCTCCAGGTGGAACTTGCGGGACTTCGTGTGTCTTCTTCTGACTTGGCCCTCAAGCTCCTCAATACCGATGCGCCCTTCTTCCAACTCAAGAGAATGGAATTGAGCGTGCCGCGTTTTGATCTCACCGGCAAGGACGTACATGTGGGGCAGCTTCTTTTGGAGGATGGCGCTATGGATGCCCGTATCAGCGATGGCGGCGCTCTTAATCTGCAACAACTCCTTAGGGTGTCAGCACCGGAAAAATCGCCCGCAGAACAGAAGTCAGCGCCTTCCTCGCCAAGTGTCCCGTTCAAGGTGCGGGTAGACACCATTGATCTTAAGAATATTGCCGTGCAACTGGATGACCAAAGCCGAAAGACCCCGATCAAGGCGGCCATTGCCGGTGTAGATCTCCATTTGCAGGCAAGCCTGGAACTGGGGAGTGCTGCCAACAAAATTGCGGTTCAGGGGCTTACAAGTGAGGTCAAGGGAATACGTCTGCTGGCAGCGGCATCGCAGGAGCCGTTGTTTTCTGCAGAAACACTGAGGGTTGAGGATGGCAGCTGCGATATGGGCGCCCAGCGGATTACTTTTGGCCGCCTCGCCCTGGGGCAGGGGCAGCTTGAGGTTGGCTGGGACGCGAAGGGGCGACTCAACTGGCAGGAGCTTCTTCAGCCAAAAGCAACAGCGGACAAGGTGACGCAGGCCGGGCCAAGCCCCAATGCCGGTGCTGGCTGGGGCTTTCTGGTTAAGGCCCTTGAGGTGGATGATTTTAATGCAAAGCTGTCAGACCTGACGACCCACTCCGCAAAACCGGTGCTCAGTCTTAAGGGCTTCAATGCCAGAATGAGCGAGGTCGACGGCAAGTCTCCCATGGATTTCACCGTTCAGGTTCAAATGGAACAGGGAGGAAGCGCAACCGTAAAGGGATCCATCAACCCCGCTATTCCTTCGGTGGAGGCAGATTTGCAGCTCAAGGACCTGGTACTGACCCCTTTGCAGCCCTATCTCGACCCGTATGTCACCCTGAAATTGCAGTCCGCAACGACATCATCGGAGGGGCATCTGCGTTATGGTATGCCGGGGGATAAACAGAAGGGCTCCTACGAGGGGAGTTTCAGTCTGGATAAACTGGTCCTGATGGAAGCCGGAGCCAAGAAGCCATACCTGAGCTGGAAAACCCTTAAACTTCCCAAGTGCAGGCTGACCGTTGAGCCGAACAGGCTGGACGTGGCCGAGTTGATCATAGTTAAGCCGGCGGGAGAGTTGATCATCCAGAAAGACCAGAGCTTGAACCTTGTCAAGGTCTTGAAAAATCGGCCTGACAACATAAAGCCCGCCGCTTCTTCCCAGGTAGTCAAGGAAGTAGTCGAGGCGGTGGGCAATGAGGATGACCTTGCCTATTATATCTCCAAGGTGCAGGTGAAAGACGGCGATCTGGTCTTCGCGGATTTGAGTCTCCGGCCCGGCTTTAAGACCAGGATCCATGACCTCAAGGGCACCGTCATGGGGCTTTCCTCGGAGAAAAAGGCGCAGGCCAAGGTTCAGATGGATGGCCGTGTTGATAAATATGGGACGGCAAAAATCAGTGGCGTGATTCGTCTTGCTGATTTTAAACGTTCCACCGATATCACCATGATCTTTCGCAATGTGGAGATGAAAAATCTGTCCCCCTATTCAGGCAAATTTGCCGGTCGCCTGATTCAGTCCGGCAAGATGTCCGCTGACCTTCGCTATACGATTCAAGATTATAAGATGATTGGAGAGAACAAGATTGTCATCGATAACTTATTTTTGGGAGAGCAGGTTGACAATCCCGATGCGACCAGCCTTCCCCTCAATCTGGCGATTGCCCTTTTAAAAGATTCAAACGGCCGGATTGATATCGGCCTTCCTGTGACCGGAGATTTGAATGACCCTCAGTTCAGTATCGGGCCGCTTATCTGGAAGATGTTCACCAATCTGATTATCAAAACGGTGGCCGCCCCGTTTCAGGCCTTGGGCGGTCTGTTGGGAGGTTCTGCGGAAACCTTTGACGCGGTGGTGTTCGATCCCGGAAGCGCCGAGCTCCTGCCGCCGGAGCAGGAAAAACTCCTGAAGATTGCCGATGCCCTGAAGAGCCGACCCCAAATCAATCTGGTCATTCAGGGTCGGTACAGTCCGGAAGCTGATGGTGTGGAGTTTCAGGAACGCAGTGTGCGCCGCACGGTCCATAGCCGCCTGGGAGTAAAGTCCGGCCCCGAGGGCAATCCTGAGCCCCTTGATTTCGGTGATTCCAAGACCCAAAGCGTGCTGGAGAAGCTGTACAAAGAACGATTCGGCAAGGCCTCTCTGGATGAGCTTGAAAAAGGCCTGGAGACGGGGAGTATCAAGCCCAGCCGGTCTGCTCAAAATCGTAAAGGAAAGAGCAGCGAGCCGGGCAGATTTGCCAAGATGGCGGACAGCCTGCAGCTCTACAAGATCATTCCGGGCGGCAAGAGTCATGATCAGGCTGTGGGATGGGCGGAAGAACTGTATCTCCGGCTTGCCGAAGGCGAAAAGATTGAGGATAAAGTCTTTGTGAAGCTTGCCGAAGATCGTGCCCGGTCGATTGTAAGTCATCTGGAAAGTCAAGCGAAAATTCCGAAAGACCGTATGAATATAACGGCTTCTGAGCCGATCACTGGTGATGAACAGCCATCCGTTAAGCTCTCTTTAGATGCCCTTTAAATGATTGTTGCAGCCCGTAAAGAGGATATGGAAATTTTTACAACAGTCAAAGGACCAGACGAAAATGCTTCCTCACCATCGTATTGAAATTCTCCAGGCTGATATCACAACACTTTCCGTGGATGCCATTGTCAATGCGGCCAATGAATCCCTGCTCGGTGGTGGTGGAGTCGACGGGGCAATTCATCGGGCGGCAGGGCCGCAGCTTTTGCAGGAGTGTATGGCCCTTAATGGATGTAAAACCGGATCTGCCAAGATCACGAAAGGATACAATCTTCCCGCCAAATTTATTATCCATACCGTAGGACCGGTCTGGCAGGGCGGGGTCCATAATGAGAGCGCGCTTCTTGCGTCCTGCTACACGGAGTGCCTGAAGATTGCCGCTGAAAAGGGACTCACAACCATCGCCTTTCCTGCCATAAGTTGCGGGGTGTATGGCTTTCCGGTGCCCAAGGCAGCGGGCATTGCTATTCAGACAGTTGTTTCATTTCTGCAGAAAAATCCCGCCATAACGGTTATCTTTGCCTGTTTCAATGGATCCGTCCAGAAGGCTCTGGCCGAGGCCCTTGTCCAGAGCGCCTAAAAAAACATTCCAGCTGATGCTGGTTTCCCGTACCCTTGAGTTTCACCTTTAGAGAAGGTTTTCATTATGGAGATGCAATAGATGCAATCATATACCATTGAACTGCTTGCTAAAATCAGAGAAAAGGCGCCGCTTATTCACAATATCACCAATTTCGTGGTGATGAACAGCTCCGCCAATATCCTCCTGGCCACCGGCGCGTCCCCGGTCATGGCCCATTGCCTGGCTGAAATGGAAGAAATGACCTCCCTTGCCGACGCCCTGGTTCTCAATGTCGGGACACTTCAGGAGGACTGGCTCGAGTCCATGATTTGCGCTGCTAAAACCGCCAATTCCAGAGGCATACCGGTTATCCTCGATCCTGTCGGGGCAGGGGCGACCACATTTCGAACTGAGGCGATTCAAAAGATCCTGCAACACTGCTCGGTCTCTGTACTGCGCGGGAATTGTTCAGAGGTCTTTTCCATCGGTTCTTCTGCAATCAAAACCAAAGGGGTGGATTCTTCCCTTTCTTTTTCCGATCAGATGGTGGCGACTGCCAAGGCAATGGCCCTGGAGAAAAAATGTATCCTTGCCATCTCAGGAGAGGAGGATTGCATAACCGATGGGGCTAAGACCTATCGGGTGCGCAACGGGCAGCCGATCATGACAAAGGTAACGGGGATTGGCTGCGGGCTCAGCGCAGTAACCGCTGCCTTTTGTGCGGTGGCGGAAGGGAAACTCGTCGAGGCCACCGCCGCAGCCTTCGGGTTTTACGGGCTCTGTGGCGATCTGGCGGTGAAAGTCAGCGATAAGCCGGGGAGCTTTCAGGTGGCCTTTATCGACGCTCTCTATTCCACCGGAGCCGAAGATATTATGCGCTCGCTCAAGGTGACGGAAGTCTGAGGCGCTGCCCATTATAAGCATTCCTGTGAAAAGTGAAGATGCGAGTTTAAATTATACCGGTCTCCATAAGCATAAAGGTGAAGAGATTGGTCTTTATGATACTGTGGTTGGTACCGATGATTATTTGAAGACATTAAATAATGTTGTTGAGGGGACTTGAGAAAATGAGGGTTGCAACCGTAAGAAATGAGAAGAAATGATGAAAGATAGCTTTTTTCACCGACCATGAAGATCCTCCATCTCCTCAGTCAACGGCCCGAATGTACCGGCAGCGGCGTCTATCTTCAGAATATCATCGACCAGGCACGACGTGCCGGTCACCGGAATATGCTGCTGGCCGGGATCCCCGCCGGGCCTGCCCCCGTCCTGCCTTGCCTGGAAGGGCAGGACTCCTGCTACCTCACCTTTTCCGGGGGCGATCTGCCGTTTCCCGTGGCCGGGATGAGCGATGTCATGCCCTATGAAAGCAGCCGTTTTCGCGAGTTGGATGCGGAGGCCATCGACAAATACCAAGAGGCCTTTGCCGGAAAAATAAGGGCGGCCGTCGCTTCTTTCCAGCCCGATCTAATCCACAGCCATCATCTCTGGTTGATGACCAGCACCGCAAGGCAGCTGCTGCCTGATCTTCCCATGGTCAGCACCTGTCATTCCACGGATCTGCGTCAGTATATCAACTGCCCACATCTCCGGGAAAGGGTCACCATCCCCTGCCGGAATCTTGACCGGGTAATGGCCCTGAATAACGAACAGGCGACAACCATTGAAACATTGTACGGAATCGTGCCCGAGCGCATCCGGGTGGTGGGTGGCGGGTATAATGAGGCGCTGTTTGTGGAGGTGGAAAAGCTGGCGGTGCCGCCCTGCGAGATGGTCTATGCCGGCAAGCTGTCCCGCTCCAAGGGAGTACCGTGGTTGTTGCGTGCCATTCAGAGGCTGGGGAATCTGCCCCTGCGTCTCCACCTGTGTGGCAGCGGAAGCGGCGCGGAGGAAGAGGAGTGCCGGGCACTGGCGGCGGAATTGGGCGAACGGGTCATTCTGCACGGCCGGGTGAGTCAGCAGGAGCTGGCCGGACTCCTTGGGAAAAGCCATCTTTTTGTTTTGCCCTCGTTATATGAAGGCCTGCCCCTTGTCCTTTTAGAGTCCCTTGCCTGCGGCTGCCGCATCGTCACAACGAATCTTCCGGGATGTCGGGCGCTCTTTGGAGAGGCGAAGAGTGATCTGGTGGAGATGCTTACCCTGCCCCCACTGGAGGAAGTTGATAAACCTTTTGCCAAAGACTGGCCCCGACTGGAGGCCATGCTTGCCGAGGCGATCACCAGGCATGTTGGACGGGTCATGCAGGGTTCTCTTCCTAATCAGGAGGAAATCTCCAGAATCACTGCGCCTTATACCTGGCGAGGGGTCTTTGCCAAAATCGAGTCGGTCTATAATGAGGCTCTTGAACTCCATGGGGTCAGATAGATCGGCCGGTTTCGCGAAAAAAACTCTATCCGGGCCAGGCTCACTGGCCCGTCTCGTTCAATGATCTCCATCCTTCCGTTCCTGATCTGCCAAGCCCGATTCTGCTCGTCCCTGATTTTAAGAAAAAATTCGGGGGCTATGCCGCTAAGATTCGGCACCTGACTGACATCAATCTCCACCCCTTCAGCCTGCGGCCTGATTGTCGCCAGGCTGTGATAGGCAAACTGACTCCAGCAGGCGGCCGTGTCCGGGGCGGCCATCCGGTTGAATTCGCGGCAACAGGCCGTGAGGAAGTCTCCCCAGGGGGCAATGACCTCTTCGTTTCGCTGCGGGTCGGGATGGAGCAGATTCTTCCAGTGCAGGCTGACCACTGGGCCAACGGGCGGCAAGGAAGGTCTCGCGGCCTGAACATTCCAGGGGGTTAAGGCCGGGTGCCGCTCGATGAGCAGGACGTCATTTTCCCAGGTGATTTTTTCATGAAGCGGAGGCGTGTACTGACGGGCCCGGGAAAAGATCGTGGTGACATAGCGGACGCCGTAATCGGCGAGAATGGCTTGAAATGACTGGTCATCGTTGCCGAAGCTGTGACGGAGGGCGGGCGGCACAAAGGAGCGGGGAAACGGCCCCAGGCCGTTTTCGTCCATGATCGCGGCAAAGGCGTCCAGATGCTGACGGATAAGTTCCGGCGGACGCATGATGCCTGTTGGGTCATGGAATTCGGTGCGTTCCATCCTGCCATTCTGCCAGAATTCGTGGCCGACTCCGTGCAGCCCGATTTCCAGATGATTGCTGCCCGCCCGGAGAAAATCGGCGGTCTCATCCAGGGACTCTTCCATTCGGCAGGGGTTGCGCCAGTCCCTGCCCATCCATGTGGCGGTGGGGACATGGCGCAGCAGGTCGCTACGATCCCACTCGCACAGGACCATGGAGATCTGGATGCGCATCTGCAGGCGCTTGGCCAGAAGGAGAAGGGCCCGGTAATCTTCCAGGCAGTGATCTCGATCCATGCCGGTGCGATAGGGCTCATTGACCGCCGAGCCATCCAGTCCCTGCCACCAGCCTGTGTCTTCGACCACCACCATCAGCGGTTGGGGAAGGGTGATCAAAAATCCATTATGCTGCAAAGGCTCCATGGCTATTCGTTTGTCTACAGGCTGATCCAGCGCCGCAGGGCCGGGCCGGTGGTACGGGAAAGGTCGAGATCAAGCTCCTTCCAGGGCTCGATAGCAAGACTCTCGCATTCAGGATTCCAGTGGTGCGGTTTCCTTGAGAAAATGTGCCAGGTCAGGGGACGAACCTCGGCACCCCACTGTTTTTTGAATCGATAGGTTGGGGCCCCGGGTGAAGATCTGCCGAAATCAAAATAACCAAGGCCCTGCTCGTAGCCATACGACAACATCCGCCAGTAGAGAAGCATATTGGGGCAGAGGGGCCGGAAGGCCCGTAGCGATGAGGCCCAGGGATTGTAGAGGGTGTCGCCCAGTTGCAGAACCAGAGCGGCGGCTACAGGCGGCGCACCTTCTCCCTCGATCAGGATGATGGCGGCCTGCTTGCCGAACTCCTGCAGGATCTCGGCAAAAAATGACAGGGAATGAACCGGGGAGCCCAGATCTCGCATATTCTCTGAGAAGACCGAATAGAAGGGGGCAAGCAATTCTGCCCCGCCAACGCGGTCGCGACACCCGCAATGGCGGGCCTTTCGGACCTGATTGCGAACCTTGGAGTCGAGGGAGTGCCAAAGTTCTTCGCCTGAAGCGGGAAGGGGCCGCCGGAGACCGACCTTGAAGCTGTGGGCCTGATGACTGTATTGGTTTGGGATCGCGAAGCCTCTTTCCTGCAGGAAGGTAAGGGGGTGATCCTGGCGCAGCTCCAAATGGACGGCCCCGACTTTTTCGGCCAGGGCCAGCGCCTCTTCAAAGAGGAACTGCTCAATGGCGGAATTATCGGCCAGAATGCCGGTGAAATCGAGGAAGGGCAGGGAGATAAGTCTACTCTCCTTACCGGGTGGGGAAAAATGAACAAGGGGAAGAATGCCGACAATTTTTTGTTTGCCGTTTATTTCCTGATTGGCGCTGAGGAAATAGGTTGGATGTTCATATGTTTTCTCGAAAATTTCGCGCCAGCGGCAGAGATGAAAGGGCGTCCCGCCAGCTGTGGATGTGACATACGAATCCCAGAGAGTTGGCGAGTTACAGGCACAGGTGAGCATTACTTTACGGTCTTGCCGGGATCATGGGCAGTGGGAAGAGATCATTTCCCTTGAAAGTGCAGGGCGATGGCCGCAATGTCATCATGGATTTTGAAACGGGGATAGATGGTGCAGCGGGGGTCGTCTCTCTGGAGTTCCCGCACCCGTCTGTGGATGGACTTCAGTCCGCCCTGGCGGTAGAGACGGGCGAAGGTCGCCATATCTTCCGGCTGCTCCGGGTCGGTTCGCGGCAGGAAAAGGCCGTCGGTATAGAGGATGATGTCGGTAACCCCGGCCAGCGGCTCCCTTCCATGGCGGATGAAATTAAGGGCCTGCGGCTCACCGTTCAAGACGCCGTACTGGATATTCATCCCTTCCCGCACCTTGAGGATCTGGTCGGCAAGATGTTCACGAATGGTGCCGGTTGCGTCCGGTCCGCACTGCTTCCATAAACACAGGGTTTCCCGGTCATGGTCGATGGGGTCAGCAATGAGGCGCTGGGAGCCGTCTTCATAGAGGATCAGGGCCAGACTGTCACCGATCTGGAACCACTCAATTTCATTCTTATCGATGCGGACCACCATGCAGCTTGTGGACCAGAGATACTGGCGGTTCGTAAGGTCAACTCCGCTTTTCTCCATCAGCTCCTGGATGGTCTGGTTAGCCTGGGCGGCAAGCTGGCTGAGGGTGCCGCCGTTGCGGGAAAAGACTTCTGCTGCGGATTCGGCCGCCAGCAGGCCACCGGTTTTGCCCCCGGCCTCCCCACTCTTTTCCAGGCTGGTGGCCCCGTCAAAGACTCCGAAGAGATTGCCGGCCTGGAGCAGTATGTCCTCGTTGATATTCCCGCTGCCCTGTTCGAGCAGGGTTTCCACGGCGCTGATTGTAATCTCTTTAGCGATGGTGCCGACAGCATTTTCAGGGGAAAGAAGATCCATGTTTACTCCGGTTACTCTCTGAACTTTGGCTAATCAAGGCCATCCCTGAGATTCACTGGCAAGGAGTTATTGATTTTTTATGGCCGTGCCTGGGAAATGATGAGGGCTTCTGTCTCTACGCTGAAGGGGAGGGAACACCGCGACTCCAACAACGAGCAAGTGCCGGAGATTGAAGCGGAGGGCAATCCTCTCTTCGTCCCAACCAGAAGGCAATATATAACGTATAGAGGATAAAAAGTTACCCATAAAATACTTTTTGCAAAGAAAAACTGCGTTGAGCGGCGTCTCCAAAAAAAAGATCGAGATTTGGGGCCAAGGATAGTAAGCGTTAGATATACTGTCCCCGGAACTCCCAGCCAGATAAGGGAAGGGTCAGGAGCAAAAAGAGGATAAAAATGTTCGGAGCAAAGTTAAATTTTGATTCAACGTACGAAAAAGCATAGGCTCACTCATGGATAATTTTTTGCGAACAAATTTAACTCTGACCCCTTTTAACTTCCCTCCATAAATGCCTTAACAAGAGGAGATTGTTGACCATTTGCAAACCGTCCCGGCCCTGAAGTCATAAAGCTGACCGCATCAAGATGCACTATGGTCATAGCATCTTGATCATCCGCAACATCTGGTGGACGGATCAAGGAATCACTGGTCAGGTCAGCAGGTTTTTCAAGTGTTCCGTAAAGATACAGGTTGGTAATTTGTTCAATATTTAGTGCATCTAACGTGTATTCCATAATACATTTTCCCTTTTATTGTTTTGATGGTGATACTTTTTTTGATTCAGGTGGCTTCTCTGTCGTTCCAGCCCACTCTCCGTATTTCCCACAAGATGACATATCTTGTATATCAACGTAATAGGTCTCATCAATTGATCTCTCACGATTAAACTTTTCTTCACTCATCTCATAAGAAACATACACCCTTATCGGGGAAGAATTGATCACTGTCGCAAAAAAATCTCGCTGTATTCTTTCCACGCCGCAACAGTCAGGATGGTTGGCAAGGTAGGCTTCCACAGATGTATCTGAAGGGCCAAGTTTCATTTTACCTGACTTCATCAAACCTTCTAATTTTTTATGTAGATACTCACTGTCCGAAAAAAAACGTTTCTGCTCCGCGCAATAGTTCGGCGGGTCAGCCGTCACATACAAATAAATAAGAAAGGCCGCTAAGCCCAGAAATAATCCAGTTGATCCCCATTTGAAAATCAAGGATATCATACGGACTAATCGGGAAGAGGATTTTCCTTGTGTTTGGTTTTCCTCATCATAAACTATTCGCATATCACCATCCTCAACATCATGTTCTTTTTCATGCCGCAATCCTCCTGAAGTAGTTATCCGCACCGCCGCTAGGAAGAACATCTTTCCCCTGGCCGCCATAAATATAATCGATGCCTTCCTTGCCCGAAAGGATATCGTCATCGTCACCGCCGTCAATGGTGTCAGAGCCCATGGAGCCGATGATATAATCGTTGCCGGCACCACCGGATATTGTGTCACCGCCCATATCAGGTGTGGCGGGGAGCTCGGGAGTTCCCATATTCCAGCCGTAGATCGTGTCGTCTCCGGCTCCTCCGTTGAGGGTATCGGACTTCGTCATGCCGTACAGGAAGTCGCGGCCATCGCTGCCGGTCACGTTGACCGAGGGGACATTGTCCAATGTAAATTCAGGCTGATCAATCACTGTTGTTCCGTCAGCCAGTTTCCTTTTGAATCTGTAATACCAATGAGTGTCGCCGGGGTTGGGGCCGACCGACCGCCCATACACCCCTGCGGAACTCTCTTCCGAAGCCCCGGAAAAGACAAGATTTGTCGGGGAGTTCTGGGGACAGTATATTTAACTGCCTCCAGCTAATGCTGCTACACTCCAGCCATGGCAAGAATTGCACGAGTGATAGCCCTGGCTATCCAGATCACATCCCCCAGCGCGGTAATCGTCGGCAGCAGAGCTTTTTCTGTGATGAGGATTATCGGGCCTACATCGAACTAATGGCACAATGGAGTAAGAAATACCATGTTGCCATCTGGTCTTGGTGTCTGATACCCAACCATGTGCATCTTGTCGCCGTATCGCATACCGAGGAGGGGCTTGGTCGCGCCATTGGTGAAGCGCATCGTCGCTATACTCGTCGGATCAATTTTCGTGAAAATTGGCGGGGGCATCTGTGGCAGGAAAGACTTGCCTCTTTTCCGATGGATAAACAGTATTTACTGGCCATTGCCCGATATGTCGAGATGAATCCGGTTGCCGCAAAATTGGTGCAAGACCCAGGGGATTACCGATGGAGCAGTGCTCATGCACATCTTGTGGGACAGGATGACGACCTTGTACAAGTGCTGCCGTTGCTTGATGGTTCCTGACTGGCGCAGTTTCTTGATACTCACACCAAAGCGTGACGTCGATGTGCTGCACCGTCATGAATCCACCGGTCGACCTTTAGGGGAGGATACTTTTATTGAACAACTGGAAATAGTAACTAATCGGATTATAAGACCACTACAACCTGGTCCCAAAAAGAACAGCAAGTGTTAGATATACTGTCCCCGGAACTCCTCTGGTTCAGACGACGGACAACTCACCTGTCGCCAGAAAACATCTTGCAAATTGATGATGGCATCATTAGAATGGGCGCATGTATAGAGAGCGACTTCAATCTGCCCGACTCCTTCGGCTGACGGAATTTTTTCCGGTAACTGTGGTCAGTGGTGCCCGGCAGGTGGGGAAAACCACTCTGTTGAAGCACCTGTTCCCGCATCACGATTTTGTTGTCTTTGACGCAAGTCTTGACCTGGAAGGGGCCAGGCGAGATCCTGATCTCTTTCTTCGTAACCACCCACCTCCCTTGATACTCGATGAAATTCAATACGCCCCGGAACTGGTATCAGCCATTAAACGGGCGGTGGATCGAGATACAGCTTCCGGTGCGGCTGTCGGCCAGTATATCCTGACGGGTTCACAACAATGGCAGGTATTAAAAACACTCTCGGAGAGTCTGGCAGGGAGGGCCGCGTTTCTTGATTTGCAGGGTTTCTCATTGCAAGAGATGGCAGGTTCAACCACCTGCTGGATTACAGAATGGCTGGAAAACCCAACAAAGTTTTTCGAGTGGACCAAAACGGCGTCCTACGCAGCAAATAATCTACAGAGTTGGTTATGGAAGGGATTTATGCCAGGAATACAGGCACTCCCTGATGATTTAACCGGCGATTTCTGGGCCGCTTATCATCGAACTTACGTTGAGCGGGATGCCCGATTGATTGGCGATATTCAGGACTGGCACGAATTTGGACGATTTATCGGCTTGATAACGGCTTTAACTGCTCAGGAAATCAATTATTCTCAACTGGGACGAGAGATAGGAATTACTCCCCAGACCTCCAAGCGATGGCTGCAAATCCTGGAGGCAACTTTCCAGTGGACTGCACTCCCAGCCTTTTCCGGAAATTCCATTAAGCGGGTTTCATCTCGTCCCAAGGGCTATCTCTCTGACACCGGACTTGCCTGTTATCATGCCCGGCTTTCAGCTCCCAAAATGCTCGGCTCACACCCGCTTTTTGGGGCCTTGTTTGAAACGGCCATGGTGCAGGAGCTTCGAAAACAGACAGCCGCATTGGGGATCGCCGCATCATGGTATCACTGGCGGTCAGCAGGTGGTGCCGAGGTTGATCTAATCCTGGAAAAAGACGACAACCTCCATCCATTTGAATTCAAACTAACGACAAATCCAACCCGCCGGGATTGCTCAGGCATTGCTGCCTTCAGGGCTGCTTACCCAAACCGTCGCATCGGGATGGGGGCAATTGTCTGTGCTGTAGATCGTCCACGCTGGATTATGGATGATGTCCTGGCAATTCCCTGGAATCTGCTGTGAGTTAAAGGGCTGCCAAGCTTAGCTGCAAGCCATCACTAGTCGTTACAAAACCCTCCCTCATCAACCTGTCGTAGGCGCTAGAAAATAGAGGGCTTTGCCGATGGCGATTTTTGAATAATAAATGGAAAGGTTGGACAGGAGTTGTGCAAAACAGGAAATAAAGAAAAAAGGGGTTCAGTCAAAAAGACTGAACCCCTTAAATTTGCAAGTGGCTGGGGGACGAGGGCTCGAACCTCGATAAGCGGAGTCAGAGTCCGCTGTCTTACCATTAGACCATCCCCCAGCAGGATGTGCTGATAGTCTGATGAAGTTGTTTATTTAGAAAATACAGTCTCTCCTGTCAAGGAAAAAGACGTCGGCAAGGGGACAATTAGGAAATTATAACCCCTGCATAGCCCACTACCTGGCTGGTATCGCCGCTGACCGCTCCGGAATCGGTGTAGCGCACAAGCTCGGTCTTGGTTGCGCCGAGCGCCATGGCGGCGATGAGGGCGATGGTCACCGGCATGATGCCGCACATGGAAATCTGGTAGTCGAGCACGGTGCGGTACAGGGTGGCAGGATCCATGCTTTCAAGCTTCTGCAGGACATAATGGTCTTTTTTGTCGGCTGCGGTGCGTGATTCGTAATGGGTCATATCACTTGAGGCCACAATCAGCGTCTCTTTACCAGCGTTTTTGATGACTTTGGCAAGGGCTGTGCCCACTTCCTGACAGAGGGGGTAGGAGATATGAGAGACCACCAACGGAACGATGGAGAGGTTCTTCTGTCGCACCTGCAGGAAAGGAATCTGCACCTCAAGGGAGTGTTCGTAGCGATGGGCGGTCTCGTCCACCTGAATGGCGTCGGTTTCTTTGAGCAGGGCGGAGGCGATGGCGGTGTCAATGGGGACCACTCCCATGGGCATCTCCCACGAGATGGTGGAAAGGGCCACCGGCGCCCCCTGACCGTGATGATTAGGGCCAAGGATGATGACGGTTTCCGGGACATTGACCCTGGCGATGGTCTCACCGGCCACGGAGCCTGAGTACATATAGCCGGCGTGCGGCAGGACGACGGCGCAGGCCTTTTGCGGTGCGGTGGTGGCCGGGATCATGTTTTCGACATCCCTGCGCAGAATGCGCGGATTTCCCGGATAGAAGCGGTCGGCTACGGCCGGTACACGAAAGATGCTATGGGTCATGGTGTCACCTCCTATGTTGTTTTAAACGTAGCTTGCAAGATAACGAATACGACTGATCTTTTAATGGCCCTTTATTTGCCAGCTTGTTCCTTCCGCTCCATCTTTCAGTTCAATGCCTCTGGCCAGCAGCTGGTCGCGGATACTGTCGCCGCGCGTCCAATCTTTGGCTGCCCGGGCATCCTTGCGATCCTGAATCAGTTGCAGTATCTCTGCCTCGTTGATATCAAGGTCTTCCAACAGAGTCGATTTTTTGTGGAGCAGATAGGTCCTCGCGTCTTCCTTGAGCAGTCCCATGACCCCGGCCAGTTTCTTAATAAGCGCCCCTGAGCTTGTGATCAGGTTGAGATCGGCTTGGGCGGGCCGGACGGGGAGCTGCTGGCAGATCTTGTTGATGGTTTTGACGGCATCAAAGAGAATCGCCAGGGCCTGAGCCGTGTTGAAGTCGTCATCCATGACCTTCTGGAAGCGCTCTTCAATGGTCGTCAGCTTATGACTATCCTTTGCTGAGACTGTCGCTGTCGAATTTTCGGCAATCTCAGCAGCACTCAGGTCATCAATGGCGGCCATGCATTGGTAAAGCCGGTCGAGACCGGCAGTCGCGTCCATCATCGCCGCCTCGGAAAAGTCCAGGGGGTTGCGGTAGTGGGTGGAGAAGATAAAAAAGCGCAGGACTTCCGGGTGGTATTGGGCCAGCACATCGCGGATGGTGAGGAAATTTCCCAGGGACTTGGACATCTTTTCATCACGGATGGTGACAAACCCGTGGTGGATCCAGGTGTTGGCTAAAGGCTTGCCGCAACATCCCTCGCTCTGGGCCACCTCATTTTCGTGGTGTGGGAAGACCAGATCCTGGCCGCCGCCATGGATGTCAAAGGAGTCACCCAGGTATTTGCGGCTCATGGCTGAACACTCAATGTGCCATCCTGGACGGCCGGGCCCCCAGGGGCTGTCCCAGGTCGGCTCGCCTGGTTTCGATCCCTTCCAGAGGACAAAATCCATGGGGTTGGTCTTGTTCTCGTTGATGGCGATGCGGGCGCCGGCCTGCATGTCGCTCAGATTGCGGCCGGAGAGTTTGCCGTATTCGGGAAATCCGGTCACCGCATAATAGACATCGGTGCCGGACTGATAGGCCAGTCCCTTGGCAATCAGCTCATCAATAAGATCAATCATCTCCTGGATGTGTTCAGTGGCGCGGGGTTCGAGGGTGGGCCGATCAACACCCAAATGGTCCATGTCCACATAAAACTCATCGATAAAGCGCTGGGCCAGGGCGCTGGCGCTGACTCCCTGTTCTGCCGCTCGGTTGATGATCTTGTCGTCGATATCGGTAAAGTTGCGGACATAGGTCACGGTGTATCCACGGTAGCGCAGATAGCGGACGATCATGTCAAAGGCAAGGGCCGATCTGGCGTGCCCGATGTGGCAGTAATCGTAAGAGGTGATGCCGCAGACATAGAGGTTGATATGGTTCTTTGTAAGTGGAACAAGGGGCTCTTTTTTGCGGCTCAGGGTGTTGTATGTTTGTATGGGCATGGGATTATTTCTTGATCTGTGACGCTGATTCCAGTAGGAAAAGAAGCAAGTTCGTCTCTGTTAAGGAGTTTTTATGATAGATATTGTTTCGATCAGCATAACCATATTGGATGGAAAAGACAAGAATGAGCAAAAAAAATGAGAATCACCCTGCCTCCAGCCAGCTGCTTCGGGCCTGGCTGCATCCCCAGGTGCTGGTCATGTTCTTTCTTGGTTTTTCGGCAGGGATCCCCCTTCTCCTGATTTTTTCCACCCTCTCGGTGTGGCTGCGTGAGGCCGGCATTGACCGGGCGGCGGTGACGTTTTTCAGTTGGGCAGCTTTGGCCTATTCCTTTAAATTCATCTGGGCACCCCTTGTTGACCGGATGCCGCTGCCCCTGCTGACCCGCTGGCTTGGCAGGCGGCGCGCCTGGCTTTTTATGGCGCAGGTTTTGATTATTGCGGCCATCGTCTGGATGGCTGTTACTGATCCGGCGCTGGGCGAGAGGAGCATGGTTTTGATGGCCCTGGCCGCGGTACTGCTGGGTTTTTCTTCGGCTACCCAGGATATCGTCATTGATGCCTATCGCATCGAATGTGTCGATCTCTCCATGCAGGCGATGCTTGCCTCCAGTTATGTGGCCGGCTATCGGATCGGGATGCTGACGGCCGGGGCCGGGTCTCTGTATCTGGCCTCTTTTTTTGGCACCACCCGGGAATTTTACTGTTTTGCCGCCTGGCAGAAGACCTATCTGGCCATGGCCCTGGTCATGACGGTCGGGGTGCTGACCACCTTGAGTATTAGTGAGCCCGAGAAGAGTGGCAGCAATGTTCGCCAGGATTTCTCCTCAAACCATTCTTTTCGATTACTGTTTTTGTTTTTGCTGGTGGCAATCTCTTTCGGGACATGCTTTTTCTTCAGCGCGGGTCTTGTCTCCTCAGTGAAGGCGGGAGCAGCTCAGGCAGCCGGCGCCCATGGAGAACTGATTGCCTTTCTGGTGGAGACCTGCCGCCTGCTCCTGGCCCTGGCGGTGGCGATGCTTGTGGCCAAGGGGCTTGTTCTGTTGCGTCTTGTTGATGAAAAGATGGTGGGTGAAACCTTTGTCGCCCCGGTGCGCGATTTCTTTGAGCGCTATGGGCTGAAGACCGCGATCCTGCTCCTGGTCCTGGTGGGTTTTTACCGGGTCTCCGACATCGTGCTCGGGGTGGTGTCCAATGTCTTTTATCTGGATATGGGATTTTCCAAAAACGTCATCGCCACCGTGACCAAGACCTTTGGCTTAGGGATGACCTTGGTGGGTGGGTTTATGGGGGGGATGTTGACGGTGCGTTTCGGGGTCTATTCGATCTTGTTTGCTGGAGCTCTGCTGGCGGCCGGTACCAATCTGCTGTTTATGCTGCTGGCCGGAAGCGGTGCCGACCTGAGCCTGCTGACGGTAGTTATCGGTGCCGACAGCTTTTGCGCAGGCCTTGCCAGCACAGCCTTCATCGCCTTTCTCTCCAGTCTGACCAATGTTTCCTTCACCGCAGTCCAGTATGCCCTGTTCAGCTCCCTGATGACCCTGTTCCCAAAACTCATCGGCGGCTATTCCGGCACCTTTGTCGCCTCCATCGGCTATGAATCCTTCTTTCTGCTCACCGCCCTGATGGGGATTCCAGTGCTTTTGCTGGTGTGGCTGGCCCGTGGGATTATTGCGCCGCCGGGTGAAGCTTGATGAACTCGATCAGTTTCCGGTGGCCTGCCGGAAAGGCAAAGTCGTCCAGCCCTGCAAGGTTTACCCAGCGATATTGCTGGGCGGCTGAAAGGAGAGGAACCGGCGGTTCTGATAAGTCGCTGGCCTCAAGGGTACAGAGGAAACAGTGGAGAATCACCTTGTAGCGGGTGTAAAAGTGGATGGTGGTGGTGATTTTTTTCTCCACCTGCACGGCAAATCCGGTCTCTTCAAGGAACTCCCGAATAACCGCCTGTTCCGGTAGCTCTTCAGGTTTCAGCCGGCCGCCGGGAAATTCCCAGAGGCCGCCCCAGACATCGTCCGCCAGCCGTTGCTGGATAAAAAACCGGCCGTCCCGGTGCGGGTGCGGCAGGATGCCGGTGGCCATTTCAATGGTAAGCTGGGCAGCACCTTTTTGGAGAATGGGGCGTTCTGCGACCAGGTCTTCCCGGTGGGCGATACAGAAGGAAATCAAAGGGCATCTGGAGCAGGCCGGTTTTTTCGGGGTGCAGATAAGCGCTCCTAACTCCATCAGTCCCTGATTAAAGGAACGGGCCTGCTCTTCCGGAACCAGTTCTTTCGCCTTTTGCCAGAGCAGTTTCTGGGCCTGGGACAGGGGCGTGTCGATATTAAAGAGACGGGCAAAGAGCCGCCCGATATTGGCATCAACGAGGGGGACGGGAAGATTGTAGGCAATGGAGGCGATGGCCCCGGCGGTATAGGGGCCGATACCGGGCAGGGCGAGCAGGGATTTCTGGTCGCTGGGGATAACCCCGTCATGTTCACGGACAATGATCCGGGCGCATTTGTGGATGTTCCTGGCCCGACTGTAATAACCGAGTCCTTCCCAGCATTTGAGCACCAGATCCTCATCGGCCCCGGCGAGGCTGTGGATATCCGGGAACTGCCGCAGCCAGCGTTCAAAGAAGAGGGTGACCCGTTCCATCTGCGTCTGCTGCAGCATGATCTCCGAGATCCAGATCTGATAAGGGAGATAGTCCCGGCGCCAGGGCAGGGGGCGTTGTTCGGCATGGAACCAGCTGATCAGGGCCTGTTGAAAGGCGGTGGAGGTGAACGTCATAACGGATTTTTGTGGGCGAAAATGGTGATTTTTTTTTGGGCAAATACACGCTAGAGATCTTGAAAAAGAGTGTCTGATTGTTTACCTTGAGAGGTATCATATCTGTGGCCATTGGCACAGTGATTTTTCATGCCATGCTGAAATGGCTTTGAGTGCCCTGCACAGGGTCAGGGTAAAATCGTGCAACTAAAAGAGGAGAAATCATGAAAAGTCTTGTGGTGTATTCATCGAAGAGCGGTAATACCAAAAAGCTTGCTGAGGCAGTGTATGATTTTTTGGACGGAGAGAAGACGATCGTCGCGATTGCCGATGCGCCTGATCCCTCTGAATACACCTTTGTGGCCGTTGGTTTCTGGCTTATGGCTGGACAGCCCGACCCCGAATCTCAAGCCTTTCTGGCACGATTAAAGGAAGGTCAGGCTGTGTATCTTTTTGCCACCCATGGTGCGGCCGCAGGCTCGGACCATGCCGAAAATGCCATGAAAAAAGCCAAGGAGATTGCCGCCAGGGCGCATCTGCTGGCGACCTTTTCCTGCCCAGGCGAGGTCAGTCCGCAGGTGATTGAAAAGGCTTCCCAGAAAAATCCCCAGCCTGCCTGGCTGGCCGATGCGCCGGCGGCCAAGGGACATCCCAACGCCAATGATTTGAAGATGGTGGTGCGGATGCTGGAGGTCCTTGATCTCCCCTGATTGGTAAAAAAAAACGTCCCATGGGATGAAAAAGGCGGGTGGGATTTGTTCCTCCCGCCTTTTTATTTTTCCGGGAATTGAAAGGGCGGGCGCTTGGTTTTTCGTCGGATCCAGTTCAGGCCATGCTGTATTGCCGGGCGATGGATGAGCAGGTCCAACATTTTTTGTCGACCGGGAATGTCGAGGAGGGAAACCCCGATCAGGATGGTGAGTAGACCTTGGCCGGGGAGAAACAGCATGATGATTCCGGCAAGACAGAGGAAGCCCCCTAAGCCGTTTCTAATTATTTTGATCATCAGGGCAATGGCTGGATGCCGCTTATGGCGTTTTTCCACGATGCTGGCATGAATGAGGAAAAAGCTTGCTGATGCCCTGGAGACGAGGAAGGGGATGAGCAGCAGGCTGACCAGAAAGGTCCCTACGGACAGCAGTCCCATCCACTCCAGGAGTGTGGTGAAGGAAATTTGAAAAGGCAGTGTTGTCATGGTGAGAGGGGTTGCAGGCTGATGATGACCTGATTGCCGATGGTTTCGGGATTGCTGAGCACGGTTTTTTCCTGGAGGGTGACGCGTGCCGAGGCGATACCCAGATTGCTTGTCAAGAAATCGTAGACCTGCAGGACTCGTTCCTGGGCCAAATCATGGAGCATGGAGTCAGGCACTTTTACGGGTTCAGGTGCAAGGAGGGCAGGCGGAGCATCTTGAGGGCCGAGATTTTCTTCGATGATCTTCCCTAGCACCGAGATCTGGGGGGGCTTGTTGGCCTGTGCCTGTTGCTTCTGTTTTTGTTTTTTCTGCCAGTCCTGCAGCCGTTGCTCATTTTTTTTAGCGGTTCGTTTTCTCTCTTTTTCCTCAAGCTCGTTCTGGATCGCGGCCCGGTCCTGGACGGGGTCGGCCATGCCGGTGAGAAGCAGGCCCAGACGTGGACGTTTGGTGAGCAGGTCCGCAAAACGGTGCAGGGTTTTCTCTCCGGTTGCCATGCTTTGGGGCTCCTTAGCATCGGGAAGTCCTGGGACGTCTTTGTCTGCCACAATCTTCAAGATGCTTTGTCCTGGGGGGAAAAGGATCTGGCGGGCGTCCTGCCGATCGACAAAGTCCGTGCCGGTGAGCAGGAAAGGGGAGATCTCGGCTTTAACCCTCAAAGTTTGAAATGCGGCAATGGTTTGATTCAGCAGGGGCTGGGGGCTGTCTTTGGCCAAGGGGACGAGGAGCTTCACCTGTTCTTTTTCGTCCGTCAGCAGGGCCAGGGGCAGGGCGGTGGCTGATTGCGCGGAGTTGGGACGGAGTCCGGTGAAAAGATAACGGGCCTCACCCTGCTCTTCCCCGTTGTGTCGGTCATGGGTGAGCGAAAGGTTGACGCTGCCGGACTTGGAATTGATGTCAAGGAGTGGCCCGATCTGGGCTTCCAGTGTGCTGAGGGGGAGGCCGGTTACTTCCAATTTGGTGCTGAAGGAGCCCTCAGGGTTTAGAAAGTCGGTGGTTCCAGACAGGGTGAAAGGAGCCGTCTCGATCAGTCCCGTGATGTCAAAGCCGGTGTCTTGATTTTTTTCAAGGGGATTGGTGATGGTGCCTTTGAGCTCGGTGATGGCAGGCGACCAGGGCGGAGTCAGCGAAAGGTCGCTAACCTTGACGGTTCCGTGTTCAAAACTGATTTTATTGATACGAGGAATGGCCGGATTGCCTCGCCCCTGCTGGTTTCCCTGCAATTCCTTGCCATTGGTTTTGGCCGGGGGCAGCAGATTGCGAAGAAAACTACCGACCTGTTGTGCAGGCCCCGGGCCGGTTGTCTCCCGTTGCCAGGTGAAGAGCGGGGTGTCCAAAATCAGCTCGTCCATGCCAATACGCACGGGTCTGGCCTTGATGCTGATGTTGATGAGTTCTGCCTTGCCGGCACTCAGTCCGGGGCCTTTGTCGTCCGTTCGAAAGAGAGGCGAGCCAAGATGCAGGTTGCCGGTAAAGCTCAGTTCAGGATAGCGGAATGTGCCCTGGCCATCGAAGATGGCCAGGCCCTGTTGAAACAGGGGGGCCTCCGGGAGCCAGAGGGCAACCTGCTCGGCATTGATGGCGGTAAGGGTCAGGGAGAGTTGCGCCCGCACTGGGGAGAGGGCGGCCAGACCCTCGGCCTTAAGCATCCCTGACTCGTGAATTCTGGTGGTACACTCAAAATTCTTTTGGGTATTACTCTTGTTTGCCAGCTCGCCGGCCTTCAGTCGCAGTTCCGTAAGTTTCAATGGTGCGGCCTTGTCATTGGGCGGTATCAGGGTGGCGCTGCCTGAATAATCAAGACCTTGGAGCAGGATCTGTTTCTCGCTGTCGCCGAAGCGGGAGAGAAGTGGCGGGAGGTGATCCTGGTGCAGGGTGAGGGCTGCCCCGGCTAAGGAGATGGAACCCAGATCCAGGTCGTCTCCTTTGCGTCCGGCTCCTTTGATCTGCAGGGTTTTGGCGGTGAGCCAGGCCTGTTTGCGGTCACGCAGAACCAGATCCTGGACCTTGATGGTGGCATCCATCAAGGTGATTCGTCCGGAGTTCTGTGCTTTCGGCTCCTTTGCCGGATCAAAGGTGAGATGGCCGGAGAAGGTTGCAAGCCCGGCAGCATCAGCGGTTTTGTCGAGACCGATCAGGCCGAAGATGGTGCCTGCAGAAAAGGCATGCAATTGCATGGTTCCGCCTGGAATTCCCCGGTCGTTAAAAGTCCCCTGCCAGCTGAGCGCCGCATCGGTCTTCTCCTGTTTGCCGCTGCAGGAGAAGGTGCCTTGTTCTTTGTTCTGAGCCTCAGTGGTGCTAAAATTTTTAAGAGCAAGTTGAATGGATGTCCAGGGAGGTGCGACGGAGGGGTGTTGCTGTTCGTCAAGGAGCTGAAGGGTGCCATTCTCGACGGAGAGGGTATCGATGGCTAGCTGACGGGATTGTTTTGATGAGCCGTTCTCGCCGTCAGGTTCTCTGAAAAAAGCGGCCAGATCCTCGGGGAAGCGGGCCGGAACGGCTGATAATTGTGGTTCCAGGATGTGGAGAGAGTGCAGGTGCAGGCCGCCGTCCAGGGGTTGCAGGCTGCCATTGATCTCCAGGGCAGGGGCACTCATGGTCAGGGTTTTTTCCTTGTTGGCCAGTTCGATGTCGGTGGTCGCAAGTTCAAAATCAATGGTCAGGCGGCCGCCTTGGTGGCTGTTGTTTGGTCTGTCCGGAATAAAGGAGATCTTGAGGGTCCCGTTTCCCCTGCCTTTGCTGAGGGTTAAGGGGAGCGATTGAGGAAGGTAGGCAAAATAGAGGGGCAGGTCGAGGTTGTGGATATTGCAGGCAAGGGTTGTCGCAAGGCCGCTTCCGTTGGCTTTGCCGGCCATGGCGGCTTCTCCGGTGAGTTCCACCGGGCTGCCGTTGATGATGGCGGAAAAGTGGGGCCGGATATATTCCCTGTCCGTCATCGAGGAGTCGGAGAGGCTGGGCAGGTCCAGCTTGATTTGTTCGACGCGGTGTTTTTTTCCGGCCAGACGGTCGTCAAAGAGAATGGTGCTGTCGCTGATACTGATATTGTTGAGCGAGAAAGGAAGGGCGGTGTCGGCGGGAGCATCGGCGGCGGAATTTTTCGCCGGAGTTGGCAGATTGTACGATTTATCCGGATAACGAATCAGGGAGACGGTAACTCCCCGCAGGTCCAGGCGGGTACAGGAAAGATCCTGACCCAGCAGAGAACTCAGCTTCAGGTCCATGGCAAGATGGTCGATCTTTACAAGTGAGGCCTCCGATGTGGATGCTTGACCGGATTGACCGGCAGCTCCGGAAAGATCGCTTGTGACATCGCCCAACTGCAGCCGTAGGGTGAAAGGGTTAAAGCGGGCCTTGCCGGCCGTCAGCCCTACATTGGTTCTCTCATAGAGGGAATCTAAGAGATAGTTGGCGAGAAGGGAAGGCCCGAGAAGAAAGCCGCCGGCGCCATAGATGAGAAGCAGAAGGACTGGAATGGCGGCAAGGATGAGCCATCGTTTTGTCTTTTGAGCATCCTGCACGGGCTTACTGGATTGAGGCCGCTGCCCCGGTTTAGGCCTTCTTGGAGTTTTCTGAGCCCGCTTCTGGGGACTGGCTGGATCAGGATGAATGGCAATGGCGCCGAATCGATCGTCGGACATGATGGGTCAACGTGAGCAGGGAAAACAGATAAAAGATGAAGGGCTGATACGAAGCGGCGTATCGTGAATGGTTTCTAGCATTTTTGTGTGAATGCGACGATGGGTTGATGGCATAATATGAATACTTTGTTCAATATCGGTTTTGTCCAAAGTATATATTGAAAGAAGTCAAGACTATACTGTACACTGAACAATATAACAAGATGGAGGGCAGGGGCCGCGATAATCATGGAAACCGAATCTGTTGGAGCCGTGATGATTTGTCCCTTGTTGCTCTCCTTAATGTCTCCCGTCTTCTACTTCCCGGCTCCCTTTTATGCTTGAAATACTCAAACTACTGCGCTGGCAGGACATCCTTGATATCCTGGTGGTGGCCTTTATCATTCATCAGCTCATCCTGATCATCAAGGGGACCCGTTCGGTCCAGATGATCCTTGGGCTGGTGGTCCTCAGCGCCGTTTATTTTATGTCCGTGGCCCTGGATATGGCGGCCCTGCAGTGGCTGCTGAATACCTTCCTCAGTTCTCTGCTGCTGATCGTGGTCATTGTCTTTCAGGGGGATATCCGCCGGGCCTTGACTCAGGTGGGGAAGTCGCCGTTTCAGAAGAGTCGGGACATGGCCGAGAGGGAGATGGATGAAATCGTCCGTGCCGTTTTCTATCTTGCCAAGCGACGGATTGGCGCTTTGATTGTTCTTGAGCGGGAATCCGGTCTGCAGGACTTTGTGGAGTCCGGGATCGGTCTTGATGCGACCTTGAGTAAAGAGCTGTTGATCTCAATCTTTATGCCGGTTTCGCCGCTCCATGATGGCGGGGTGATCATCCATAAGGGCCGGATTCAGACCGCAGGCTGTATTCTGCCGCTGACCAAGAATCCCCATGTCAACAAGCGGTTCGGTACCCGCCATCGGGCGGCGATTGGCTTGTCGGAAGAGACCGATGCCGTGGTTATTGTGGTTTCCGAGGAGACCCAGGAGGTTTCGTTGGTGCAGCATGGAGCGTTGACCCTGATGAGTGATGACATGACCTTGACCAAGGGGCTCCATGCTATTTTCGCGGTGAAAGAAACGCAGGGGCAGAACTGGAGGAACTGGGTGAGCAGATCATGAACCTGTTGAATAAACCGTTAGAATTTCGAGATTTTAGAAGGCTGCAAAATATGTGGCCGAAGGACTGGACCCTTCCTTTTATCTCCCTGGCACTGGCCGTGGCCCTCTGGTATTTTGTCGGCGGTGATGATACCGTTGACAAGAATGTGACGGTTCCCATTGAGGTGATCAATCTGCCAAGGGATCTGGTGATCTCCAATCAGTTCAAGCAGGATATCCTGGTCACCATCAGCGGGCCGCGAAAACAGGTGCTGGCCATTGAAAAAGGAGATGTTGCAAGACAGGTGGACCTTGTCCGAGCCGTCCCCGGCACCATGGTCATCAAAAATGAAAACGATTCGATTTCTGTGCCGCGTGGTGTCAAGGTTCTGCGCATTCAGCCCGACTCGATTATCCTCTCTTTGGACAAGCTTATTCAAAAGCAGCTGGTGGTCAAGCCGATCACCAAAGGAAGCCCGGCATCCCATCATACCCTGCGCGAAATTCGGATGAAACCGGACGCCATTTCCATTACCGGGCCGCAAACGGTGTTGTCGGAGCTTGATCTTCTGGAAACGGAGATCATTGATATCAGCGGGTTAAGTCAGCCGACCCAATTGCAGATTCCTTTAAAGCTAAGCCCGGCCCTGCTTGATCTGATTGGGGAGACCTCGGTGACGGCGGATCTGGCCATTATTGAGGAGACCGTGGAGAAGAAAATTTACGGCGTTCCCATCGAAATTGAGAGCAATAAGGCGGAACGACGAATCAGCCCGGCGGCAGTTACGGTTACCGCTGCTCTGCCCCGGAGTGTGGCCCGGGAGAATAAGGAACTGCAGTCTTTGTTCCGGGCCACCATTATTGATGAGAATGAAGCCGGAAAGATGACGGTACGGGTTGTTCCTCGAGGAAGTGAAAAGAATGCTGAGCCCATTGAGATCTTGAAGGTTGAACCCCAGTTTGTGAGCTATGCCGATGAGAAAAAAAACGATGAAAAGTAGCACGATGTTCCACCCATAGAATAAAATGTCTTGGAGCCTTTGTATTCAAAAGTTGCTGGTCTATAAAAAATAAAAGGTAGATGAACATGAAGAAATTATTTGGAACTGATGGGATCCGCGGGGTGGCCAATGTCTACCCCATGACCACCGAGATCGCCATGCAGGTTGGACGAGCCATTGCCTTTCAGGTCAAGGACCGGGCCACAGGACACCGAATCGTCATTGGCAAGGATACCCGGCTTTCAGGCTATATGATCGAAAACGCCCTGGCCGCAGGCATCTGCTCCATGGGCGTGGATGTGCTGCTGGTGGGCCCTCTGCCCACGCCGGGGATCGCCTTTATCACCACCTCCATGCGGGCCGATGCCGGAGTGGTGATCTCGGCCTCTCACAATCCTTTTCAGGACAACGGCATCAAGATCTTTTCCCGGGACGGCTTCAAGCTCTCCGATGATTATGAGGCCGATATCGAAGAGCTGATCTTCTCGCAGAAGATGGCCGCGCTCCGTCCGGTGGCCGAAGAAGTGGGCCGGGCTCGCCGTATTGAGGATGCCAAGGGCCGCTATATTGTTTTCCTGAAAAACACCTTTCCCCAGAAATTTACACTCGATGACTTCCACATCGTGCTTGATTGTGCCCACGGCGCAACCTACGGCGTGGCTCCCCATGTTTTTGAGGAACTGGGGGCAAAGGTCACCACCTTTGGCGTCCATCCCGATGGTAAAAATATTAATAAGGACTGCGGCGCGCTGCATCCTGAACATATGGCCGAGGTGGTTCGGCAGACCGGCGCCGATATTGGCCTGGCCCTCGATGGTGACGGCGACCGGCTGATAGTGGCCGATGAAAAGGGGCTGATCGTTGATGGCGATCATATCATGGCCATCTGCGCCGCAGAGATGATGAAACAACGAAAGTTGAAGAAAAAGACCCTGGTCGCTACGGTGATGTCCAATATGGGACTGGAAGTGGCCATGCAAAAGATGGGCGGACACATGGTGCGCACCAAGGTCGGTGACCGCTATGTGGTGGAGGAGATGCGCAAGAATGGCTACTCCCTGGGCGGTGAGCAGTCCGGCCATCTGGTCTTTCTCGACCATATCACCACCGGAGACGGCACCCTTGCCGCCCTGCAGCTCCTTGCCATCATGAAGAAACAGCGCAAGCCCCTGTCCGAACTGGTCTCGGTCATGGAGAGTTTTCCGCAGGTCCTGAAAAACGTCCGCACCTCTTCCCGGATCGACGTTGCTCATATTCCGGATTTTACCGCAACGGTGCGGAAAATGGAGGAGAAGCTGGGGGGGACTGGCCGAATTTTAGTGCGCCCGTCAGGAACGGAATCATTGATTCGGGTGATGGTCGAGGGCCAGGATGAGGCAATAATCCGGGCCATGGCCGATGAACTGGCCGCCATGGTCAGTAAGGCCGATCTGGGCTGATGCTTGATGGCAAAGTGAGAAGTCGTCAGAGAGGCATGGTTGGGTACAACTTTGTCTTTGGCTATCAAAAAAGACTAGATTCCGGTTTCCTACAGAATTGAAGGAGAAATTTTTGTTCTCTGGAAGTTTCTCTGGTTCCTATCCGTCGTATGGGAACTTCAATCTTTGATTGCGCCGCAGTTCAACTGGATGCAAAGCATCTTCAAATACTCGGGAATGACTTTCTGGTCATTTCCAAGAACCTCATTTCACTTGGGAATAATCTCGTTTTTCTGAGCATGTCTCGTTTGTAAAAGAATTTACTATTAGACTTTTCTTTATTAAAATTTTTTACACTGGAATTGTCGCTTGGTGCAACCTGCAAATAAAGTGGGACTGTAATTGAGTGGTAATGATCTGGAACAATTAATAATTTTCACATCCAAAGAAATGCGTTGTTCTTGGCGCATTTTTTGCTGTTAACAAGAGGTCGGTAAAGGTGCACTCGATGGAAAATTATCAAACAGTCTGTGGGCGGGGCGTATGAGAACCAAGTCAGGACAAAAGGGTTTTACTCTGGTTGAATTGATGATCGTGGTGGCGATTATTGGCATTCTGGCTGCTATCGCCACTCCCGCGCTGCTTTCCTGGTTGCCGAATATGCGGCTTAACAGCGCTGCTCGTGATCTTTATGGAATAATCATGAAGGCTAAAGGTGAGGCTGCCAAGCGAAATAGCAACTGCACTTTAGTCTTCAATCAAATAATAGGCGGCACGACATTTGCTTATGTGCTCTTTGAAGATAACAATCCGTCGATTTGTACAGTGACTCCTGGAAGAAGTGCAGATTATGATGCAGGTGAGCCAATTATTGCTCAAGTGGAGTTATGGCCACAAGGTGTTGTCATGACTGGTTCAACGCTTCCCGCAAATGATGATGGGAATAACTCTATTACATTCAAGCCAAATTCAATTCCAACAGGTAATAATTGTGGCTTGGCAAATGGCACTATATCTTTGAATAATACCAACGGACAAATTGCTAATATCATTGTCAATCGATCCGGTAATGTCAGAATAGTAAAACCATAATCGAACTTATGAAACTCATTCACTCGAACTCCTTGATAACTAAAACCTTGAGTAACAGAGGTTTTACCCTTGTTGAAATCATGATAGCTTTGGCTATCTCCGGAATAGTTATGGCAGCTATTTACTCCGTATATATCTCACAGCAACGCACCTCCATCGTTCAGGAACAGGTTGTTGAGATGCAGCAAAATGTCAGGGCTAGTCTTGATATAATGGAGCGTGAGATCAGGATGGCTGGTTATTCGAGGAGTCGTACAGGTGCAACAATCCCAAATGTTACAATTACTACGGCGAATGCCAATCAGCTGATCTTTAGAATGGTTGCCGACACTGACGGTATGGATAATGACGGAAGTGGAGTTGCAGACGAGGATGGTGAAATTGAATCCATTGAATACTACCTATATGATGCCTATGGCGATGGTGATTTGGACCTGGGTAGACGAACGCCCTCCAACACCCAGGCCGTCGCAGAAAACATAGATGCTATTGAATTTAATTACATTATGGCAAATGGAACGCTCACCACAACTCCGGCTCAACCCAATGATGTTCGTGCTGTTCAAATTTCAATTCTTGCGCGGGCTGGACGAGAGGATCGGGAGTTTACCAATTCGATAACATATACTTCAGGCTCTGGAAACGCAGCCTGGGATATCAATGGTGCCACTGCGGGTACGGGCAATCCACCAAACGACAATTTCCGCCGCCGCCTTCTTATTACCACCGTCCAATGCAGAAACATGGGATTAAACTAACATGCAGATATTACGCACACAGAATGGATTCACCCTTATAGAGGCATTGGTGGCCATGTTTGTGCTCACCATTGGCATACTGAGTTATTTTACACTCCAGGCCAACATGATTAATCATAATCACCGAGCCTCTACAATGACGCAGGCTACCAACCTGGTTGCCGGTCAGCTTGAAACTATTCGTCAGTCTCCCTATAGCACACTTGTCTCATCAACAGCTGCCACACAGGTAGTTGATGCCCAAACAGGGTATATTATAACATGGATAGTCACTGATAATTCCCCAGTGCCTGATGCAAAACGTATCGTCGCAACGGTTGCTGTACCCAACAACGGGCCGACTGTGAATTTTGATTATGTAAAATTTGACGATGGAACTTAATGTATTTCCGTATTTATTGTCTGGCGATAAAAAAGAATGTTTTCAAGTTTTTTTTAATAAATACATGTGGATAGTGTGAAAATGATACTCCAGATTTTAGACAGGCAGCGATTGTCGCACTGTAGTAATGAAAAAGGTTTTGTTCTTATAGTGGCAATGCTGATGCTCCTTGTGATTTCATTGATGGGCATATTCATGTCCAATACAACCACAACCGAAGTGATCATTGCTGGAAATGAAAGACATTCTCAAGAGCAATTTTTCAAGGCAGATGCGGGTGTTAATGTTGTAATAGCTGAAAATACAGTTCCAGGAGACGGCTTTAAGCCAGGTACTTTGTACACCCCTCCCGCACTGCCTTTTAATTGTAACACTCCGCTGCATCTACGGTTTGCCCATTACGATATAGATGGGGTGGCTGGTGATGAAGTCAATGTCTTTCTTTTAGAAAAGTCTGCTTCGACTCCGGTAGAAATACAAGTGGCGTCATGTGTCACAGAAAATAACACAACGGCTCAAATCATAGCTGGAATACAATATGGAGCGAACCTTGGCCGTCAGAAGGGAACCGGTGATCCAAACGAATACTCCAATTAATCACAAGGAGAAAAAATGAATTTTCTAAACTCTCAATCGCGCATACAAAATCTTGTTATCCTGTTTGCCGTCTTCTACTGTATATCCAATCCTTCATTTGCACTGGCGGCAGATGATGATACCCCTTTCTTTGCAGGCCGCACCGGATCGCCCAATGTCATGATCATTTTTGACAACTCGAATTCCATGCAGGACTCGCCCTATTTGAGAGATGATGGCATAACCCCGTATAGGCCAGATGGGCAGCTATGGCGCCGAGGTGTCACTGTTGACAATGATTGCAATAATGATGGCACGGCTGATGACCCATGTATTCTTGATAGTACTCCTAATGTTGCCGATAATAACGGGAGCATCGTGTACGACCAGACAAAATACATTACGGAAAGTGAGTATGTTTCCCTGCCTGGGAAAAATCCTCCCAATTTTCCCGGCTTAGCCGCCTCATCGTCTGCGGTTACCTCTATTCGTAATACAAGCACTGCATGCAATATGGGAATGGAGTGCGATGATCGGATATACGATAGTAATGTAACCTGGGGGACGCTCACCAGTACTATCATGAACTCTACTTATAGATACTGGCGAGTCGAAATTAAAGACACCACTAACAGCACAACTCAAGTGAGGAATTTGTCTGGGTATGATGCGGCAGGTTATTGGACTGTATATGGTGGAACTATTGAATACAATCCAGCTCACAGCTATGCCTATAGACTGCTCAGTGGATCTCCCGGGGACGTTACCTATTTAGGCGGTACGAGTCAAGTTTATGATAGAAATTATGATTGGGCATTGCTCACATCTGCTATCTGGTCTTCTCAATACAGCAGTCATGTCATAGAGATCTATGCCGGTACCAATGCCGGTTTACGACGCACGCTTAACTGGTACGATACCACTAATGGCTACTGGTCTGTCAGTACTGCATTCCCCGTTCCCTGTGATAGCACAAGCAGGTACCGGATTTTAGGGGTTGCAGATGACAATAAAAATGCAAGTGGCGGGAATCATCCTGACTCTAAGATGTATCAGGCAAAATTGGCATTACAGAAATTTCTCGACTCCAGTTCCATTAAAACCTGTGACCATGTAGATCCTGACACCGGCATCTGTGATGACTGGCGTTATTTAATGAATGTGGGTTTTGCTACGTACATGCAATCAATGATACCTCAAACAACAGCTCAATATTATAGAAAAAGGGCTGGGACTACGACGCACACAGATGCTCAATTCAGATATTACTACCGGTATAAATCAAATAGTTCTGGTGATTTTTACAACTTGGATGGTTGTACCGGCCCCGTGGGTGCAAAAACTCCTGTGTTACCGACAAGCTTCACCGGCTGGGATGGGGTGGTTCATACAGGGGTTACGACAAGTTACGAATTTAATCGATCATACCATGTAGGGTCGTGTGACGAACAAACCATCCGTTATCGCATAACCTCGCTTACCTGCTCCCCCACGGACTCTTCCCCTAACAGGTTACAAATAACTGCGGCAAGCAATACGACTATGACAGGGGCACCGGCTGGTGTTGATCCTGCTGGCAACCCACAATGGGGATATTCAAACTATGGCTGGCGATATTTTGCTGATAATGGCACGGGGAATTGTTCAACCTATACCCCACCAGCGACTGCTGGGGGAGGGACACTGGTTGGGTCAGGGGAGGATTGCTACACAATATGTCAAAATATTTCTGCCATAGATACAACAACCGGTACCTATTATGAAACAACTTGGAAGTCCGTTGATGGGGATCTCCGACGTATCGATTCAGCCAAGCCAGGATATGTAAAAAAAATTCCTGACCCTGCGGATACCTATACCGTCACTCCTTACATTGGTTATTGTGGAGGAAGCTGGCAAAACTGCACCACCCCTAATCCAGAAGACACCAGCGGTGATAATTATGGTGACTGGACCTTAGTGCCAGTTGGTGGTCTGGCTAATGTGCCCCTCAATAGTGCGGGGACTCTTGGTAATATAAATAGAATTATCTATGATTCTTCCACATTTTTTAACCCAAGCATCATTGGAGACATAAATCGCCCCCATGGTTGGAGTTATAAACGGACTAAAAATAACAATACCGCCAACATCGAAGATGATGCGAACACTCTTCTCGCTGACGATCATTATATGTTCCTCTATAGTTCAAGCTATATATCAAAATGGCCGGATAGCGTTCAAAAATCTCCATATTTCCCCTCAGAGGCTGGCAATCCTCTCAGCAGATTTAGCAACTATAACGGGGATGATCAAACAGCCTTTGTTGATTTGCCGGTGGTTGATGAAGATGCTGATGATAAAGGCGATGATCTTGACGGTGATAATATTAATAAAGTCAAAAACCTGATCGGTTTATCACGAATAGTTCATCCGGCGAATTCGAGTTATGTACAAACTATGGCACCCATCAGTGCCGGCTCACTGTCAGTCAACACCTCTGAGACATCTGGTCAAGGAACTCCGCTTGCAGCTTCTTTAACAGATGCCTACAAATACTATCAATCCTATATTGCGCAGGATTCTTTTACCCAAGGTGGATGTCGACAGAACTATATCATTCTTCTCACGGATGGCTTGGAAACCGGCGGTGGTGTTCCCAAGACAGCAGCTCAGGCATTGCAAGCCATGACCTATAATAGCGAGGAGACACCTGTTAAAGTATATGTGGTTGGCTTTGGGTTGGACAAGTCATCGCAAACGACCTTAAATGAAATAGCGGCCGCCGGTGGTTCTACGCAGGCTTATTTTGCCAATAATGTTGATGAGCTGGTGGATATTCTTGCCCATGACATTACTGGCGATATCCTTAGTGGTTCGTATTCACGATCAAAAGTTACACTCACGCCAAATACTCGTCAGACTGAAGACGAGCTGTCGCTTTATTATGCTTATTTTGACTACCCAATATGGCGCGGCCATCTAATGGCCTGGGAGCTTTATTCTGAGGAGGATGCTAGAAATAATCATCTTGTGGAGGCAGGTACTATAAAAAGAAAAACACCGTATTGGGCAAGTAATTGCGCGGGAACAATTAATGCGAGCGATGCCGGTAATCCAGATGCCGGTTGCATTATAGCGGAGGATTATGTAGCTGCCGGTGTGTCTCCGGACGGGCCTGGAACCAGAAGAACCCTGTATACCACTGCATCAGGAAGCAAGATAACTTTTCACCCTGATAATGCCGGCACATTGAAAGGACTTGTGAATCCTAATCACTTAGACATTAACGGAAATGGTACTGCCGATGAAGTTCAAGACGCAAAGGATGTGATCAATCATGTTCATCATCCTGGATATGATAATGGGAAATATGTTGGTAATCGTGACACGAAGTGGCCCTTGGCGGACATCTATAGTTCAGGGCCAGTGCTTGTAACTCCTCCATCTGCCGGTGATTGCAGCGACTATGATAATAATCCTGCAACTCCAGATAGTTGGCCAAACATGAATGGATATTGTGCTTTCAAGGAAGCCTATAAAAACAGGCCTTCAATGTTATATGTGGGTGCTAATGGTGGAATGATTGAAGCCATTGCCGCAGGTAGTACAACTTCTGGCTCTGGCGGTTATGAAAAATGGGGGTATCTTCCTAACAATGTTTTAGGGAAACTTTACGAGTTTAAAGACGGGCATCGGTTTACCATGGACCTGACCATTCTTGCCGGAGAAGTTGATACCTCTGCCAATCTTGCCGGCACAGGCTGGAAAACCATGTTGGTTGCGGGGCAAAGAAAAGGTGGCAGTTATTACACTGCCCTTGATGTAACAGATCCAGACGACCCCAAGCCCATGTGGGAGTTCACAGATGCTAACCTTGGGCAAACATGGTCCACCCCATCGTTTGGGCGAATTGTGATCAACGGCGTGAAAACCAGTGTTGTCTTCTTTGGCGGCGGTTATTCGCCGAATGAAAATGTCGGAAACCGTCTTTTTATTGTTCGCGCAAGCGATGGAACAGTTATCAAAGAGTTTGAAGTCGGCTCTTCTGCAAATGATATTCCAAGCAACCTGCGTACCATGAGATATTTGACCAATAAGGTCGGCACGGTTGTTGATTATCGCACCAACCTTCCTGAGTTGCCCGATGGCACCGGAGTTGATTATAGCACTCGCAAATACTTCATCGAGGCTGCTTATTTTGGGGATACCAGCGGGACAATGTGGCGGTTGCATAACCTCAATACTGATGAGGCTGCCACCACTGCCGACCCATTTGGCCCTCCCTGGTCTGACAATGTGACATTGACAGCGCTTTATACCCCTGAGAACGATAAGAAAATGCCAATTTATTATCGGCCGGTTGTTCATGACATAAAGAAAGGTTCAATCGATAATGGAGTGGTCACAGGATGTGTCAAGCGCTACGTCCTTGCCGGAACCGGTGATGAGAACAATCCAACCTCCGCCAAAGATGGTGCAGGTAAACCAATTTTGAACTATTTTTTTGAAATAGAAGACCGTGAGTTTGATTTCACAGAGAATGACACCGCTCATACACCGGCTTGGACAGCGGCTGAGATAGCTGAAGGAAAATTCAGATTAAACTGGCGCCTTAGTCTTGGGCTTGGACTTCCTCATGATCAATATGGATTTTTGCTGGATAATGCAGGGGCAAGAATTAAAAAAAGTGGAAAAGATATCTTGGACTTACAGACATATATCTTGAATTGGTCGGATTATAACGCCAATGGATGGTACATAAACACTGGTAATTTGTTTAACTCCGCAGGGATAAAAGTAGCAAATGCTAATGAATTTCTCATAAAGCACGATACTGGTTCTCCTATGAACGACAATGGACTTTATACTAACCCAGCAGGGACAACCCTGATTGCCGTCGATGGAACATATTTTATAAGAGATATTTCTCTTTGGTTTACAGACGAGAATGGTTGTTTCTATGATACAGATGGAACCTGCCTAGTTGACACTGATACCTATAGTTTTGGCAATGATGGAAAGCTTCTCAGTGGAAGTGCTAATCAATCTGGAACAATTATAACAGCTCTTGGAGAAAAAGTTTTGACCGAACCTACCACCCAGGCTGGGGATGTTTTCTTTACATCGTATTCGCCTGAAGGTGGCTGCGCGATGGGAAAAAGTTATTTATATGGTTTTGAAATTTCAGATTGTCAAACCCTTGGTGGTGACGGAGCGCTTTTATATAATAAAAAAATAAAAGGACGTCCATATGTCCAGCGTAAAGACTTAGGGATAGGCATTACATCTGATGTCACGCTCGGAGGGGGGAAATTATATTTCCTTCAATCAACAGGGGACGGTCCCTCGGCTCCTGTTGTTGATGACCCTCGATCAGACGCCTCCAAGCTGTTATATTGGAAGCAGGATTAGTATTGTTGCAATGTCATGAGATATTAAAAAGGAGGAAAAGATGAAAAAGATTGTCATTAAAACTATATATATATGTACTACGATGTTATGTTTTGTCTCATGGAGTCTTGCAGCCGAGCCCACGGATCTGTTGAATAATATGAATATTATCAGAGAGGAGCAGGGGGTAAAAGAATACTTTCCTGGGAAAATAACAGAAATCACTGGACCATCGATGATAATTTCTGACAAAGAGTTAAATCTGACACCAAACACAATTTTCTATGATGAAAACAGGAATATGATTACTCTTAATGAGTTTAAGAAAGGAGACCAGATTCTATATGATTATGATTCATCAACATTCGATTTGATTTCTTTACAAAAGAGCCTCTTGGATAAAAAAAATACTCTTCCAGAAAAGAAACAGGAAGAAGACAATATCTTGACAAAAAAAGATAATGGAAATGAGAGAAAAATTAAATTAACGAACGGTATTTATAAAAATTAACGATAGCTTTGATGTGTCGTAATCTAGGTAGGACTGGAGTTTAAAGACAACTAATGGACAAACTTGAAATTTATGCAAAACAGGTCGGTACGGTAGTTCAATATATTGAGCTGCCTTACTTTAATGATACCGGTATTATGATTGCTAAGAAGCTGCGATTCAAGAAAGTGGATGAGATCCCCCGCATACAAAGAGGGATACAAGCAGTGAGCGAAGTAGGGATTTCAGATCTTCTGGAACCGTTAAAAGAGAAAATAAGCAAATTGCTTGATGATCCTTGTTGGGTGGTGGTACTTTTTGAAGCCGTTCATCGAGAAATCAGTTCTCCAACTATTACTAAAAGGTAGAGCAGTTCTTCTGGCCTTCGTTAATTGGGCCTATTTTTGATTCTTGCGGACGAACCAGTTAGAAAAATGGATTTTTCGATAGAAAGTAATCGGCAATGACCTCTTGGTCATTTTGCAGGAACTTCAACAATAATTTGATACTCCTTAATCTTGCTCAGCAGGGAAGGGTAGCTTATTTCCAATAACTTCGTGGCCTGCAGACGATTACCTTTGGTTTCCTGTAAGGCCCTGCTGATTATTTTTGCTTCCATGATTTTCTGGGCCTCTTTCATGGAGAAGCCGGTAAAAGATTGTCCCAACGACTCCATCGTTGTTGTCGGCACCAGATGGGGAGGCAGATGCTCCTGCCCTATGGACTCAGCCTCTGCCAACACAACTCCTCGGTGGATAATATTTTCCAGTTCCCTTACATTGCCTGGCCAGTGATAGGCCAGGAGTTTGTCCATGGCCTCGGGAGTGATTGATCTGACATCCCGTTCCATGGCCAAGTTGAATTTGTGCATAAAATGTTTGGCCAATAAGGGGATATCTTCCGTTCTCTCTCGTAATGGGGGGATGGTGATGGGCAGAACATTGAGGCGGTAGAACAGATCCTCACGAAATGTCCTCTGGCGCACGGCGTCTTCGAGGTTTCTGGCAGTCGCGGCCAGGATGCGGACATCGATGAGTTCGGTTTTATTGGCGCCGATGGGTTTTATCTCCCCTTCTTGCAGGACCCGAAGGAGTTTGACCTGCATATCAGAAGGCAGCTCTCCAATTTCATCAAGAAAAAGTGTTCCTCCGTTTGCCTCCGCCAGGAGTCCCTTGCGGGTTTTGTCCGCACCGGTAAACGCCCCCTTAACATAGCCAAAGAATTCACTTTCCAGCAAATTTGCCGGAATACTCCCGCAGTTCACCGTAATAAAAGGCTGTTTATTCCTTGAGGATGCCGCGTAGATGCCTTTCGCCACTAATTCTTTGCCGGTACCCGATTCCCCGATGATCAGAACGGTCGTATTAAAAGGAGCAACCTTTCTTGCCAGGGTAAAAAGAGAAAGCATAACCTTGCTCGTAGCCACCATCTTGTCAAATCCCTCGCCGGTTTTGATCTCCTGAATCTGCTCTTTCAGCAGGCGGTTTTCCTGCCGCAGGATTTCCCTTTCTTCAGCTTTCTTTAGGGTCAGCAAAACTTCGTCGGTCTTGAACGGCTTTGAGATAAAATCATAGGCCCCGGCCTTGATCGCTTCCAGGGCCATGTCAACCGTCCCGAAGGCGGACATCATAATGACCGTCGATGCCTGCAGATCTTTTCCGGCCTTATGGAGAAAGCTAACGCCGTCCATGTTCGGCATTTTGATATCACAGAGGATGAAATCAAAATGAGTGTGGGCGATCTTGCTCAGAGCATCCAAGCCATCCACGGCTGTTTCCACGGTATATCCATGACGACCAACCAAGGCCTGGAGCATATGCCGCATGTTTTCTTCATCATCGACAATTAAGAGTGTTCTTTTTTGTTTCATTATTTCAGTGAGTGGTGTTCTGGGAAAAAATCTGTTAACGGCTCACGTATTTGCCGAGAGTGGGAGAAGAATAAAAACCGTGGCGCCCTGTCCTTCCTGGCCCTTAATTCGCATCTGTCCGCCCACCCCTTCCACCAGTGCGTAAGAGACGGCGAGGCCAAGCCCTGTTCCTTTGCCTGGTTCTTTGGTGGTGAAGAAGGGATCAAATAGACTGCCTATATCTTCCTCCTTGATCCCAATTCCGTTGTCTTTAAGGCTGATCTCGATGAATGGCTTGCCTTCGATATTGGTGGTGTTACTTGTGGTTAGATGGATTTTTCCTTGATGCAAATTTCCGAACTTTTGTATGGCGTCATTGATGGCATCAATGGCATTGAGCAGGCAGTTAAGAAAGACCTGGTGGAGGCCCTCACTTCCGGCCGTCACCAGGTCATGTTCAGCGTCAAGGTGCAATTGAAAATCAATTGTTGCGGATTTCTTCTGAGCCTGCAGCATGGTGACCAGTTCTTGAAGCAGTGGGTGAATCAGGGTGTTACCGGCGTTATTGGCCCGGGTTCTGGAAAAATTGAGGAGCTGATGAATCAGGTGATTGATCCGTTCCAGCTCTTGAAGCGATCGCCTGCTAAACTGTTCCTGCTCCTCCGTCGATAATTCCGGTTGTCCCAGCATTTCCACATACCCTTGAATAATGCCGATGGGATTGCCGATTTCATGGGCCAGCCCGGCGGCCAGTCTGCCGATGGCCGCCATCTTTTCGGTTTGCACCATCTGTTGCTGGGTGGTGCGTAACTGTTGATTTGCCCCTTCAAGAGAGTGCACCGTTTCCTGGAGTTTTCGGCGGTCATTATCGATACGATGCAGCATTCGGTGCAAGGCGATGGAGAGTTGTCCAAACTCATTACTTTCCTGATCGGATAAAAAGGGGATGTTCTCATCGTTCTGGTAGGTATTCGTCAGGGTGACCAGATTTTCGATGGGGCGCACCACAACCTGGACTAATCGAAAAAGGCCGATGGTGGTGAGAATAATGACGTTCACCAGGATGTAGATATAAGCAATATACCGGCCTTGACCTACCTGCTCGTACACGGATTGCAACGAAATCACTGCGCCGATGGCACCCTGCTGCGTTCCATTCAACTGTATTGGAATGGCAAGCACAATGCGGAGACGGCTGAACAGGGGAATGTCCGGTCCTGTGCCGATGGTCGAGGTAGTTTCGGTTCCTGTGCTGATAACCTGGCGGAGCTTTTCTTGCAGAATTATATCTTGCGGGACGCATTTTCCAGGAGAACTGGCGGCCACACCGGCAGCAGTAGCAAACATGATGCACGAGGCATCCAGGGACTGGCGCAGATGTTCCAGCGCTTGCGGTGAAAATGTCTCTTCGAAAGAAGGGGATTTTTCAGACATGTCCGCCACGATGGATAGTACTGACCGGGCCTTTTCCATCTCAGCACCCATCAAACTCCGTTGCCAGAAGATGGTGACCACCAGATTGATCAACACCATGCCAATGGTCAAAAGAACTGCCAGAGTTATAGTAAGTTGAGATTTAATCCCTTTTGATCTCATTGGTACACGCGACCTGGAGTTGGGTGGATGACTTGCGCAGCTGTCTTATTGAATGACCTCAAAGCCTATTTTGGTGATGGCTTCTTTTGCGGCTTGTATATCCACCTTGCCGTCAAATGATGCCTCTCCTTTTGCCAGATCTATCTGGATATTGGAAATTCCGGGTACAGCTTCCAACGCCTTATGGGTCGAGTTCACACAGTGTTGACAGCTCATGCCTTTAATTTTGATGGTGATCATGGTTTATCTCCTTATGAGTGCTGAATATTGTATAGAAAAATTAAAGTCCTTCTGATTAGTGACTTACAGATTGTCGGGGTTATGCTGACGAAAAGGCCTGATGTATACGATTTATTCCACTATATGCAGAGTCGAATGTCATACGATACAAGAACGAACCGGGCAGACAGTCGAGATGAAGCCAAGAATTTCTTGCTAAAAATGGATTATGTTGGAAAAATAGCAGGTTGCTCATTGAATTCTTGTTTTTGTTTTTGATTATACCACAGCATTTGCTATGGTATAATTTTATTAACATGTTCATTACTGTAAATTTTTAATCATATGGAGCATTATGTCAGCAAAGACGACCAAAAAGATTCCCCCGGCTCCTGAGCAGAAAGGGACAACTGCCATTATTCGCCAGCTTGTCAAAGATCTTAACTGTACATCAAAAGACCAAGCGTCAAATGAAAAGAAAATTAAGGTGTTGGAGCTGTTGAGTGTTCGGCATAAGGAAGAAATTGTTGCGTCGGCATTATTGAATTTTTGTGATTCCGAAGAGCTGAAGCCTTTTCAGGCAGAGCTAATCAAGATGCATACCCACCTTGAACGAAACGGAAAAAAGATGATCATCCTTTTTGATGGCCGTGATGCCTCGGGAAAAGGAGGGACAATTCGGGCTGTGACCCGTTACATGAATGCCAAAGGGTATAGGGTTGAGGCTCTGGGAAAGCCAACAGAAGAACAGCGAACAGAGTTGCATATGAAACGCTATATTGAACGTTTCCCCCATGCCGGTGAGATAGTTCTGTTTGATCGCAGTTGGTATAATCGAGCCATGGTTGAACCGGTGATGGGGTTTTGTACTGATGAGCAGTATAAACGGTTTCTGCATAAAGTGACCACGTATGAAGAGAGTTTTATTCAGGATGCGGGAAAAACCATTTTGATTAAACTTTATTTTTCCGTAACTAAGGAGGAGCAGGCCAGAAGGTTTGAGCGACGAAAGAATGATCCGTTGCGTCAGTGGAAGTTGAGTGAAGTTGATCTTCAGGCCCAGGAATTGTGGAATGAATTTACGGAAAAGAAAAAGGTCCTTCTCCAGAAGACGCACACAAAAACGACGCCATGGTGGATTGTTCGTTCTGACAACAAACACTTAGCCCGGTTGGAAACCATGAAGTTAATACTGAATTCTGTACGGTATCTTGGGCGGAGCAGGACTCTAAATTTTTCTCCAAATTCAGAAATAGTGATTCCTGGAGATAAAGAGTTACGAATCATGCTGAAACAGGAAAAAGAATTTGGCGTTCCCCTCAGTTAGGCAAAGGATGGGTGCCGTTTTTGGCAGACATGTTGGCACCACCGTTACTCCCCTTGGGGGGCCGTTTAAAATTAACGTGTCCGGTTTATCCATGTCATTACGGCCCCATATGCAATTGCTTGAAGCAAAAAGAGGCCAAGGTATTTAGGTTACGACGGCTTATTATTCTCTCAACCTCAAAGGATGCATGACATTATGGCGAAAAATAGCAAGAAAAATAACGAAAAGAGTGAGTTGAACCAAGATGTTAGGCTTCTTGAGGGTACGGCGATTAGAAATGAAAAAGCCACGAAGGAAGATGGCCGGGTAGCTGTCTGGGTAAAAGAGAGTGACCTGGCCTATGAGGCAGAGTTAAAAACACTGCAGATCGAATTGATGAAATTGCAGCAGTACATGCAGAAGAGTGGTGGACGGATATTAGTCATATTTGAGGGGCGGGATGCCGCCGGCAAGGGTGGAACCATTCAGCGGATTATCAGTAACTTGAACCCTCGGAATACCAGAGTGGTTGCCCTCGCAAAGCCCCATGAAACGGAACAGAGCCAGTGGTATTTTCAGAGGTATATTAATCACTTGCCCCATGCCGGCGAGATGGTTCTGTTTGATCGCAGCTGGTACAATCGGGCGATGGTAGAACCGGTTATGGGCTTTTGCACGGATGAGCAGAATAAACGATTTTTAAAAGATGTGCCGATGGTGGAAGAGCTTCTGGTAAAGGATGGAATTAAACTGTTTAAATTCTATTTTTCAGTCTCCAGAGAAATTCAGAAGGAGCGGTTCGAGTCTCGTAAAACTGATCCCTTGAAACAATACAAGCTTTCTCCGGTGGATAATCTTGCCCAGGAATACTGGGATCAGTATTCCATCCGTAAATTTCAGATGCTCTCGGAAACGAATCGCTCGATCTCTCCCTGGACGATTATTCGCTCCGATAATAAAAAAATGGCCCGCTTGAATTGCATGAAACATATCCTTTCCGCAATGAGTTACACGGATAAGCTGGCAGATAAGCATTTAGCCGTGGATCCGAAGATTGTTATTTCCGGGATTGATGAATTGCATCATATGGAAGAGAATCTGCTGACTCCGGACAAATTACGAGGATAATCGGTAAGACCAGAAAATAAGAAAAGGCCTTCAATCTTCTCCTGAAGATTGAAGGCCTTTTCTTATCGAGATGCCTTCGCTTTGGGAAGACCTTCCCGGCAGTCGCCAAGGCAG
This sequence comes from Desulfobulbaceae bacterium, assembly GCA_009773475.1. Classification (GTDB taxonomy): domain Bacteria; phylum Desulfobacterota; class Desulfobulbia; order Desulfobulbales; family Desulfocapsaceae; genus UBA2270. Next base: position 131,514 of record WSXV01000005.1, read on the forward strand.
GTCCCCACACTCCGGGCCGATTCAATCCAGTCATGATTCAGTGGCACAACTTTTCGTTTATTCACCACTTCTTCCAGCGGCACGGTTACCACTTTGTTCCCTTGAACCGCAACCATGACTCCAAAAATTCCTTCTTCAATCAGGCGAATACAGGCCGTGCCAAGCTTGGTGGACAGAACCCGGTCACTGGCTGATGGTGTTCCACCCCGCTGGAGATGACCGAGAATGGTCAGGCGCGCTTCAAGCCCGGTTAATACCTCCAGTGAGCGGGCGAGATTCAGGGTGTGATTGGTTCGGCCCGCCTCAAATTCGGCCAGCTCCTCTGTGACCTGTTTCATCTCTTTTCGATCTTCTTTGGCCTTGGCCTCTTCTTTTCGAATCCGAAGGGCAGTCAGCACGGTGTTTTCTTCCACCGACAATGCCCCTTCAGAAGCAGCAATAATACTGAAATTACGTCCACGGTGTTGTCGTCGATGAATGGCGTTGGCCACCAGTTGGATATCGTAGGGGATTTCCGGGATCAGGATGACATCCGCGCCGCTTGCCAGGCCGGCACCAAGGCCAAGCCAGCCGGCGTTATGGCCCATGATCTCAACCACAATAATACGATGATGGCTGTGGGCCGTGGAATGAAGTCGATCAATGGCCTCGGTGGCAATGGAGAGCGCTGTGTCAAAACCGAAGGAGATATCAGTCATGGCCACGTCATTGTCGATGGTCTTGGGCAGGGTGATGATGTTGAGCCCTTTCTGGGCCAGGCGGTAGGCGTTTTTCTGGGTGCCGCCACCGCCGATGCAGACCAGAGCGTCAAGGTGATGACGATGGTAATTGTCAACAATCACATCGGTCATGTCCATCAGGGTCCCGCCCACAGGCATCTTGTGTGGTTTGTCACGGCTGGTTCCAAGGATGGTTCCGCCGAGAGTGAGCAGGCCCATCATCGATTCACCTTCCAGGGGGATGGTGCGATTTTCCATTAATCCACGGAATCCATCGCGAAAGCCGAGGACCCGCATGTTCGTATTCATAGCGCCCTTGCCAATGGCGCGAATGGCAGCGTTGAGACCTGGACAATCTCCACCCGCCGTAAGAACACCTATATGTTTAGCCATCTACGCGTACTCCCTTGTGGACATAAATGAGGATTAACCATCTTGGTAAGTGAGTTTTTCCTCATCCAAAGTGATTATTCTAAGGTTTTTTTGAATGCCGGGGCTGGAATGACTTTTACTGACAGCCGCTTAAGGGGGAGTCAGTCGTTTAAATCAAAATTGACTGGTTTTGTCGAAAAAGTCATTTGAAACTCAGTCCCCTCTGTCACTTTCTCAAGAACAGCTTTCACTCTTCGTCGGCTCAGTTTGCGCCGAGGGCTATTATTTTGGCTGACCACAGCATTTTTTATATTTTTTCCCTGATCCACAAGGACAATCGGTATTGCGACCTATTTTGTCGACTTCACGTGGAGCAGGTTTTCGTTGCGGAGCCGGTGTTGGTTCTGCAACACCGGCTGCCCCTTTGTTAAGTTGGATCTCCTGGGCCTGACGTTTGCGGTGTTCTTCTTCGAGCCGTTCGACCTCATCTTCCTGGACCACCTGGACCCGCATGAGGGTAGAAACCGTCTGTTCTTTGACCATCTCAATCATGCGCATAAATAAATTGTAGCCTTCCTTTTTATATTCAATCAGAGGGTTTTTCTGGCCGTATCCCCTGAGTCCGATGCCCTGTTTCAGATGATCCATGGCCAGCAGATGTTCCTTCCACAGGGTGTCAACCATTTGCAACAGGACGACGCGTTCCAGATGCCGCTGAACGGGAATGGTGTTGCGTTGTTCCTGGGCGGCATAGGCGCCTGCAATCATTGCATTGAGCTTGTCGCGGAAACTCTCTTTGTTCAGGCCGGTACAATCCTGAACGTTCCAGCCTGGTTCAATATTAAATGTATCAAGTATACGTTTGTCAAAATCCTGCCAGTTCCAGTCCTCTGAGGCTAATCGGTCTTGAGAAAATTCCTCCACGACGCTGTCAACCAGATCAGAAATCATATTCTTGACCACCTCGACAAGGTCCTCACCTGCAAGAACCTCCCGCCGCTGGCGATAGATCACCTCGCGCTGCTTGTTCATGACGTCATCATATTCAAGCAGGTGCTTGCGGATATCAAAGTTATGTCCCTCGACCTTTCTCTGGGCGTTTTCAATGGCCTTGGAGATCATGTTGTGTTCAATGGGTTCATCCTCTTCCATACCCAGTTTGTCCATGATCCCTGAGATGCGGCCTGAACCGAAGATGCGGAGCAGATCATCTTCCAGAGAGAGGTAGAAGCGGGAAGAACCTGGATCGCCCTGTCGGCCTGCCCGACCTCGCAGCTGGTTGTCAATGCGTCGGGATTCGTGGCGGGAGGTACCAAGGATATGGAGTCCGCCGACCTCACAGACACCGGGCCCAAGCTTGATATCGGTGCCGCGCCCGGCCATGTTGGTGGCAATGGTCACCTTGCCCAGCTGTCCGGCGCCGGCGATAATCTCAGCCTCGCGATCATGCTGTTTGGCGTTGAGGACCTCGTGGGGCACCTGTTCTTTTTTCAGCATCTCAGAAATTTGCTCGGAGACATCAATGGAGATGGTCCCCACCAGGACCGGCTGGCCTTTTTCATGCAGGTTTTTGATCTCCTGCACCACCGCCCGATATTTGGCTGCCACATTTTTATAGATCACATCGGCATAATCCTTGCGCACCATGGGCTGGTTGGTGGGCATGATGATGACGCTCAGGTCGTAGATCTTCTTGAACTCCGGTGCCTCGGTATCCGCAGTTCCGGTCATGCCGGAGAGTTTTTCGTACATCCGGAAATAATTCTGGAAGGTAATGGAGGCCAGCGTCTGATTCTCTTTCTGGATGCTGACATGCTCTTTAGCCTCAAGGGCCTGATGCAGGCCCTCGCTGTAGCGCCGACCCTCCATGGTCCGGCCGGTGAACTCATCAACAATGATGACCTCACCCTGCTTGACGATATAGTCAACATCCCGTTGAAAAAGGGTGTGCGCCTTCAGGGCCTGGGTCATATGGTGGAGTTGTTCAATACTTGAAGGGTCATAGAGGTTTTCTATCTCCAGAAGCTGTTCACCTAAGGCGACACCTTCATCGGTGAGAGCAACCTGTCTGGCCTTTTCGTCAACCACATAATGCTCTTCCGGGTGGAAGTGAGACATGATCATGTCAACATTGGCATACAGTTCGGTGGAGATTTCGGCGGGTCCGGAGATAATAAGCGGGGTTCTAGCTTCATCGATGAGGATGGAATCCACTTCATCGACAATGGCATAGTTGAATCCGCGCTGGCAAAACTCACTCATCGTAAATTTCATGTTGTCGCGCAGATAATCAAAACCAAATTCGTTATTGGTTCCATAGGTGATATCTGCCGCATAGGCCTCACGGCGTGCGGTATCGTCCATGCCATGCACGATCTTGCCGACACTCAACCCCAGGAATTGATAGACCTTTCCCATCCATTCCGCATCCCGGGAGGCCAGATAATCGTTGACCGTCACCACATGCACCCCTTTACCGGTGAGGCCATTGAGGTAGGCGGGCAGGGTGGAGGTCAGGGTTTTGCCCTCACCGGTCTTCATCTCAGCAATCTTGCCCTGATGGAGAATGACCCCGCCGATAAGCTGCACATCGTAATGGCGCTCACCAAGGACTCGTTTCGCTGCCTCTCGCATCACCGCAAAGGATTCAGGCAGGAGATTGTCGAGGGGTTCACCATTGGCCAGCCGTTCTTTAAAGAGAGCGGTTTTGGCGGCTAGTTGAGCGTCATCAAGGGGGAGAAGGGGGGCTTCCAGTTCATTGATCTGCTTGACCAACGGCTGGATCTGTTTGAGCGCCCTGTCATTATTGCTGCCGAATACTTTTGTCAGTAATGTTCCGATCATGTCAATTCTTCTGCTTTATTATTTTGATTGCATGGTGAAGATCAGTGCCTCTTCATCACAGTCAGGAAACTTGGGGCAGTGGAGACAGTCGCTCCAGATTTTGTGGGGAAGCTCGTGTTTGTCAATGTCGATAAATCCTTGTTTACGGAAAAAAACTGCCTGATACGTCAGGGTGAAGATTTTTTCTATCTCCAGTCTTTTTGCCTCAGTAAGGCAGGCCTGCACCAGTTGTGCGCCGTAACCCCGTCCTTGAAAGGCTTCGAGGACAGCCAGCGAGCGGATTTCAGCAAGGTTTTCCCAGCTTATCTGGAGGGCTGAGACACCAAGGATCTGGCCTGATTCGTCGGTGATGACAATAAAGTCCCGAAGATGGTCATAGAGAGAGCTGATGGATCGACCAAGGAGCAGTCCCTTGGCTGCGAATTGATTCAGCAGAGAATGGATGGTTTTGACGTCATCCATGCGGGCGTTTCGGATCATGGGCTTGTGCTCCTGTGCTTCTGTTTTATGCCGTCTGATCAACTCTGCCACAATCAAACCGGATAGGCCCTTGTAACAGAATAATATGAGTATTTAAAGGGCTAATCGGAAAGAGGAACCGGGCATTTTTTCCGTGTTGTACTACATCTCTTCCGGTGCGCTCAAGCCGACGATACGCAGGCCATTGCGGAGAACTATCTGCAGGGCCTCCATCAGGCAGAGTCGGGACTGACTGAGCGTGATATTGTCGGTAATGACTTTATGCTTGTTGTAGTAGCTATGAAATTGACCGGCAAGATTCATCAGGAAAAAAATCACCCGATGGGGCGCCAGGCTGAGTGCGGCGTCTTCAATCATGGCCGGGAAGGCGGCCATACTCTTTAATAACTGTAGCTCCTCGGGCTCGATCAGCAGAGAAATATCCACATCTTTAATCGGAAGTCGTTGAACCCCTTTCTCTTCGGCTTGACGGAGGATGGAGCAGATACGGGCATGACCATACTGGACATAATACACCGGATTTTCCTGACTCTCCTTGGTGGCCAGATCCAGGTCAAATTCAAGCTGGCTGTCGGCCTTGCGCATCATAAAAAAGAAACGAGCAACGTCTACGCTCACTTCATCGAGGAGCTCGTCCACGGTGATGAAGGTGGCCTTGCGGGTGGACATCTTCACCTGTTTTCCATCACGGATCAGGGTCACAAATTGATGGAGCACCACGGTTATTTTGGAATCATCATACCCAAGGGCCCGGACTCCGGCCAGCACGTCCGGGACGGTGGCGATATGATCGGAGCCGAACACATTGATCAGCCAGTCAAAGTTGCGCCGGAATTTTTCCCGATGATAGGCGATGTCAGGCAGGCGATAAGTCGGCTCACCGCTGCTTTTAATGATCACCCGATCCTGATCCTGTCCCAGCTCAGAGGTCTTAAACCAGACTGCGCCTTCTTTTTCATAGACCAGTCCTTTGGCTCGCAGCTCAGCCACCACGGAATCGATGTGACCGTTTTCGTAGAGGGTATGTTCGTTATAATAGTTATCAAAGATGATCCCCATGCGCTCAAGGGTGCCGGAAATGTCCTTGAAGATCATCTCTTTTGCCTTGTTGGTGAAGGGGACGACGTCGGTCTGGTCCTGAAGGGAGCTGCCATGTTCGGTAGTCATTTCGCGGGCGATGTCTACGATATAATCTCCCTGGTATCCATCTTCGGGAAACTGGCTGGGCAAGCCAAGCAACTCCAGGTACCTGGCCCGGGTGGACTCACCGAGAACACGCATCTGCCTGCCGGCGTCGTTAAAGTAATATTCACGGAAAACATCATGGCCGGTGGCGGTCAACAACCGGGCAATGGCATCCCCAAGGATGGCCTGACGTCCATGTCCCACACTGAGTGGGCCGGTGGGGTTGGCACTGACGAATTCCACCATGACTTTTCGATCATGACCTATGGTGGAACAACCAAAATTGTCTCGCTGTTCAAAAACAGGAAAAAGTGCGTGCTGCCAGACCCTTGGTTTGAGAAAGATATTGACGAACCCTGGACCGGCAATCTCCAGATGATCGATGAGCTCAGTTTCTTTTTCAAGAAGGGCTGTCAGTTGGCCGGCAGTTTGACGAGGGTTGATTTTCAGCTTGCCGGCTAGCAGGAGCGCCATATTCGTGGAAAAATCGCCATGTCCTTCCTGCTTGGGGACTTCCACGGAATATTTTCCAGCAAGATCCGCTGACCAGAGTCCGATGCTGACTCCCTGTTCGAAACAGGCGTCAATAAGTTGTTTGAGTTGTTGCCGTATCATTTTCGCTCAATATTTTTTTCTTCTGATTTGATAGAGTGTCGTTCGTTATTGTTCCCAAACAGACAGAGGACTTCATAGGAAATGGTCCCCATCCATTCGGCAATTTCATCGGCAGTGATGGTCTCAAGCCCTTGTGACCCAAGGATTACCACCTCGTCTCCTGATTCCACCCCAGGAATATCGGTGATGTCAGCCATGCACAGGTTCATGCAGACTCTGCCTAAAATTCTCGCCCGCTGTCCTTTAATAAGCACTTGCGCCTTGTTCGACAAGGCGCGAAGAAATCCATCCGCGTAGCCCACCGGCAGGACTGCAATTCTGGTTTCTTTATCGGTGACAAAGGTGTGGCCATAGCTGATCCCGGTTCCAGGGGGCACCGATTTGACCTGAATGACCTGGGTGGTAAAGGACATGGCCGGGATAAGTTGTTCGCCTCTGTTGCGATCTTTGCCAATAGCACCATCGGGGTAGTAGCCGTAGAGAGAGATCCCCAGACGCACCATGTCCCCACAGGTCTCAGGACAATAGAGGGCTGCCCCGGAATTGGCAATATGACACAAAACCAGATCCTGTTGATTGGAGGTTGCACACGCCGTTTGGAAGCGCTGGTACATCTCCAGGGTAGGTAAGGGGTTGGGGGCATCAGCCAGGGGGAAATGGCTCATGATGCCAGCCAGGGTTATCCCTGGAAAATCATCTAGACGGGCCATGAGTGTTGGCAGTTCTGCAGGCATGAATCCCAGCCTACCCATGCCGCAATCGACTTTCAGGTGGACAGCAATTTTTTGATTATTATTGACGGCGACTTGTGACAGTCCGTCGAGGGACTGATAATCAAAAATAACCGGCGTCAGGTCATAATCAAAAAAGAGTTGTGCTTCAGCATATTGAAACCCGAGCAGCACAAAAATCTGGCCTACTATTCCGGTCTGTCGTAATTCGATACCCTCCTGGATTTCGGTCACGGCAAAACGTGTGCAGCCAGCCCGGGAAAAACTGTGGGCCGCCTGAATCATCCCATGGCCATAGGCATCAGCCTTGACCATGGCCATGACCCGAATATCCTGGCCGACTTGTTGCTGTAATATCCTGAAATTTGTCTCCAGGGCAGAGCTGTCAATGAAGATTTTATTCAACGATTCAGGAAAAGAGTGAGAATAGGTCATTGTTTTTTTTGCTGGCTGGAAAGAGAGCGCCAGGCCTGCCAGGCATGGCGGCTGGAAAAAAACAAGGCCCAGCCAATTGTCATATAGACACTACCAAGAAGTTCTTTGGGTAAGGACGAATGGCGTAGTATAATCCCTGATCCAATCATGATCAGAACCAGCAGCCATGTTTTTATTGAGTAGACTGCTCCCAGGCAGGTTCCGTCAGCCAGTGCCAGAAGACGATAAACTCCTTTTATGGCACTATTGTCCAAGATGAATAAGGACTTGAGGCTTCCGGCAATCATTGCTGGAATTATCAACCAAAGTTTTTCAGTGGTTGCGAGCCAGGACATACCTCGTATCATAAGAAAAATCCCTATGATGCTCCACAAGGAAGCAGCAAGGAGCAGATGAACTTGTCTGGGCACCCCTGGTTTAAACTTTATCAGTGCTCGTCTCATCATCTTTGGTCAATTTTAAAAAAACTTCGCGGGGAGCTTCTTAAAACAAGACAAGCCCATTCCCCCAAAAGGGAATGGGCTTGTCTCATGCTGAGGCGAATAAAAATTACACTTCAGTAATGGTAATGGCGCCTTCAGGACAAACTTCAACACAGGTCTCGCAACCAAGACATTCGTCTGGGCTGACAGCAACAGCTTTACCATCTTTCATCTCATATACCTGAGCTGGACAGGCGTTTACACATTCTTCATCACCAGCACATTTGTCTAAATCAATCACGATATCCCAAGCCATAATACACCTCCTAAATAGAATTAAAAAATTAAATTTCTATACTTGCAACAAGATGCAAATACAAATGTACCATAAATATACTTTCATATTTAATGCCTGTGCATTAATTCAAGCCTTGTTTTTTGTCAAGAAAAATCATTGTTCAACGGCGCCGGCGTTCCATCAGACCTCGGTGAAATCCGATGGAGGATTGAGGAGATATTTAACAAATTTGGCCTTATCTACACAATTGGAATATGCAGCGTCAGGGCTGATCATCCTTTTGTCAAGAAATCCCATAATGGCATCATCCAGGGTTTGCATGCCATATTTTTTCCCGGTCTGCATGACTGAGGCAATCTGGTAGGTCTTGCCTTCACGAATAAGATTTCTGACGGCGGGGGTGGCGATCAAGATTTCCAGAGCGGCACAGCGGCCTTTGATGTCAACACGTTTGAACAGCGTTTGTGAAACGACGGCTTTCAGGGCATCCGATAGGGTTGATCTGACCTGCCCTTGCTGATTGGCGGGGAAGATCTCGATGATCCGGTCGACGGTTTTCATGGCGTTCAAGGTATGCAGGGTGCCAAAGACCAGATGACCGGTCATGGCTGCCTCCATGGCCAGGGAGATTGTTTCCAGGTCGCGCATTTCGCCCACCATGATGATGTCTGGATCTTCACGCAGGGCTCCACGCAGGGCGGCAGTAAAGGACTTGGTGTGCTGGCCGACCTCGCGATGATTGATGATACATTTCTGGCTCTGATGCACGAACTCGATGGGATCTTCGATGGTCAGGACATGATCTTTACGGGTCTTGTTCACTTCGTCAACAATGGCTGCCAGGGTGGTGGACTTTCCGGAACCGGTGGGGCCGGTCACCAGGACAAGCCCTTTTGGCAGCTGAGCCAGGCGGGAGACGACCTTTGGCAGTCCCAGTTGTTCGCAGGACAATATGTCACTGGGAATTTCACGAAAAACAGCACCGATTCCATGCTTTTGCTGGAAAAAATTACATCTGTAGCGGGCAAGCCCTGGAATCTCATAGCCAAAATCGATGTCCCCGGATTCCTCAAAGGCCTTGATTTTTACTTCCGGACAGATTTCATAGAGCATTTTTTTCAGATCTTCATTTTCAAAGGTCTTGAATTTTACCCGTTCCATGTCGCCACGAATACGGAGGGCCGGCTGCTGTCCTGCCACCATGTGCAAATCCGAGGCACCTTCATCGTTCATCAGTTTGAAAAAAGCATCTATCTGGGCCATACTATCACCTTCTTGAGCAAAGAGAGGAAATCTTAAACGACAACGGTTTTCTTGATGTAGTTAACCACACTTTCCACGTCATCCATGACATCGATGAGCAGCAGATCATCTTTGGCGATGGTCCCGCTGGGGATAAACTTATCGCGAATCCAGTCCAAGAGTCCACCCCAAAATTCACTTCCGATAAGAATGATGGGAAAGGGTTTTACGCTCTGGGTCTGGATAAGAGTGAGGGATTCAAAAAGTTCATCAAGGGAGCCAAAGCCACCTGGCATACAGATAAAGGCCATGGAATATTTCATGAACATAACTTTGCGAACAAAGAAGTACTTGAAGTGAAGAGGGAAATTGATGTAGGCATTGGGGGCCTGCTCATGGGGGAGGTCGATGTTGAGTCCAATGGAGACGCCGCCGGCTTCAGACGCGCCTTTGTTGGCGGCCTCCATGATGCCCGGCCCCCCTCCGGTGATAATTCCATACCCGGCTTGTGCCAAGCTGCCGGCAAGTTCTTCCGCAAATTTGTAGTAGGGATTATCCGGTGCGGTTCTGGCTGATCCATATATCGTTACTACCGGGACATCAACGGTGGACAGGGCGTCAAAGCCATCAACAAATTCCGACATGATACGAAACATGCGCCATGAATCGCCAACTACACTGTTATCTAAACAGTACTTGGGTTCTCTCTTTATTCGTCGTCGGTCAATACGTTGCATGTTGGGATGGTCCTTTTGTCATATTGAGTGGATTTGTCTCGTCTCAATTTCACTTAAATAGTGGCTGGCGAGGGTCTGCCGCATGGTTCCCGCTTGCGCATGGGCAAGGGTCTTGGAAAACCAGTATCTGGCACTTTTACGTTGCCCCTGCTTCCAGTAGAGTAAACCCATCTGGAACCCTGCCGCTTCCTTGAGGGCTTTGTTCCTCAGGCAAGGCTGAAGATTTTCTTTAGCCGTTTCCAGATAGCCACATTGAATCTGGGCAGTTGCAAGGCGCAGATAAAACAGGGGGGCCGTCTGGTTTAACTCGACACTTTTTTCGCAGAGCTTGAGGGCTATTTCATCCCCTTCATTGTTTGCAAGGTAGATCTCTCCGAGCAGACTGAGCGCGTCTGCGTCAAACTCATCAAAACGGATGGCCCGCTGCAGCCAGCCCATCGCTTCCCGGTCACGACCAACTCCATGAAAAGATTCTCCGAGGTAACGGAATGCCCGTCCGGATCCAGGATTGCTGCTTTCCGAACTATACCAGGGTAAGAGAATATCCAGGGTCTCCTGATATCTCCCTGTCAGACAGTAAAGTTTGCCGAGTTGCAGGGGCAGTTCTTTTCTGGCATTTTCCGTATCCTGTTCGTCTTCACGCGGGCATTGCAGGGCATGTTCAAAGGATTGGACTGCGCTTACAATGTTGCCTTGGAGTTTTCGCTCAAGGCCCAGATTATAGCAGGAAATGAAGTCGTCTCTTTTGATCGTCAGGGCCTTGAGAAAGCAGTCAATGGCGCCATGGTGTCTGTTCATCATTGCATAGCTGACGCCAAGACTGTTGAGCAGATTTACGTCATGGGGGGCGATAAGCAAGCCTTTTTTATATTCTCTGATGGCTCGAGGGATATCGCCTTCACCATAAAAAATGTCGCCGCTGACATTCAGGCTCAAGGCGTCAAAGACGGTTATTTTTCCTGGTCCAAGTAATTCTCCATGCAGTAGGGCCTTCCGACAGTTACTCAGGATTTCTGTTTTTCTGAAATTACTGAAAGGAAATCGGGCAATCCCTGCAGCTATAACCCCCTTGTTCTGTCCCTGATGAGTGAACGATTGCAGTATCTCTTGAACAAGAACGATTGCCTCTTGTGAGTCGGTGGTTGGCAGCAAGAGGTACATATCGGTGTCACTGGCTTTGATTTTTTTACTACCGGTAAGAGTCAAAGCTATTTTTTCGTAAAAATTTTCAAGGGGTTTTGTCGAATGGATTTGTACCAGTAAGAATTGATCGAGCTGATGCCAATGAGGTGTTACTCTGGCCAGGATGTTTTTTTCTGAAGCATAGAGGGGATGACGTTGTGCATTTTGCAGTGACTGATAGGTGCAGAAATTGAAAGGGCCTCTTTTACAGGCGGTCTGCAGGGCTAACCAGGCTTCATCAAGGATTTGTCGGCCGCTGGTTCCTGATTGATTTAGTTCGCTGTCTTGATCAGCAGTGTTGCTGATTTTGCCCTGGCTGTATCCCACATGGACACGCTTGAATTGCTCTCGTTTCAAAAATGAAACCAGTAAAGGACCAAACTTGGCAGCCGAGTTCTCATCACAGTTCCGGCAGGGATAGGCGAAAACAGATTGTCCAATATGGTACAGGGGAATATGTTCTCCGGTAAAGGATTTCAGGATTGCCGCTGAACGTCGGACATGTTGCATATCTTCCATAGCCGTACGAACTTTGGGGTAGATTTCCACCAGGGCTAGACCGATATGCTCTCCCTCAGGGCAGGTGTCAAAAAGCGTATTCAGATGGACACCATTTAGTAGGCCGGTTTGCAGGTCCACACCGGCCTGCTTGAGAGTCAGAAATTCTTGTTGCAGGGTATCGCGTGTTTCCTTGAGCCAGTCATGGCCAACTTTTCTAACGAAGAGAGGATCAAGTCCGGTGATAAGAGCGACTACACTGTATTGAGTATCAATAATAAAAGGAAGAAAAAGGCAATGGTCATGGCCCACAGGTGCATGGGTTTGAACCGTTGTCTTGAAAAAATCTTTGAGAATGGGCAGATGTGAACCAGGAACAAGCAATTCGTCCATTTGTTCCATATCTTCGAGAAAAAAAACATTCGCGGCAGTGAGGACTTTTTCCTTTATAACCTTGGAAAAAGGGAGATAAAAGTTCCGGAAATCATGGCGTGAAAGGCTATGAGCAGCGGAAAAAAGAGGGAAATGATGAATCACGAGGGTGTTCCTTGCTGCCAGAAAGTCATCAGCGAGACAGCTAATTCAGGGACCTCGTCGTCAGAGACTGTTCTCATGTCCAGAAGAAAGACCTCATCTTCAACTCTGCCAATGACCGGCAGAGAGAGCTTCCGCAGTCCATGTTCCATTGCGCTGATCGATACCTTCTCAAGTTGAAAGGCTACTGCCCAGCTTGGCAGGCCATGCTCAGGCATGGCACCGCCACCCACCCTTGACATGGTGGGACGCAGGCTGATGGAATACCCGAGAGGCAAGCTGCTCTGCACCCTGCACATTAGTTTCTTTGCTCTTTTCTTAATAAGTTCTATGGGTTGAGTCAACATTCTAAGAGTGGGCACGGTGTTCAGGGCTTGATCTAGATCATAATAATTACGTAACACTGCCTCAAGCGAAGCAAGGGTGAATTTGTCAATACGCAGGGCCCGATTCAGGGGGTTACGCTTGATCCGCTCAATAGCTGTTTTCTTCCCTACGATAATACCGGCTTGAGGCCCGCCTAGAAGCTTGTCGCCGCTGAAGGTGACAACATCAACCCCAGCCTTTACAATTTCCTGAACGGTTGGCTCTTGCGGTAGGCCAAAAGGTGAAAGGTCGACCAGGCAGCCACTTCCTAAGTCTTCCATAACCATCAGGCCATGCGCATGGGCAAGGGTGGCCAATTCTTCAGCAGAAACTTCAGAGGTAAATCCTATTATTCTGAAATTTGAGGTGTGAACCTTAAGCAACATGGCGGTATCATCGGTGATCACCTTCTCGTAGTCCGCCAGGTGGGTTCTATTAGTGGCTCCGACTTCGATGAGTTGCGCCCCGCTTTTAGCTATAACATCAGGTATTCTGAACGATCCGCCGATTTCAACCAACTGCCCTCGGGACACAATAACTTGTTTACCACTGGCTAGAGAGTCAATTGCCAGCAGGACGGCAGCGGCATTATTGTTTACAACCAGAGCCGCTTCAGCTCCTGTAAGGTCGCAGATAATTTCTTCCACCAGGCTGTATCTGCTGCCTCGTTTGCCCGTGGTAAGGTTAAACTCCAGATTGGTATAATGGGCCCCGGCTCGTTGAAGGGCTTCAACCATAAACGAGGAGAGCAACGAGCGGCCAAGATTAGTATGAATGACGACTCCAGTGCCATTAATAACCCGTCGCAGATTCATCTGGTTTTTTAAGGCAATGGCCTCAATAAAACGCTTGTGCCACTGTTCATGGGTTAAAAGAACGCAGCTTTTGTCATTGTTTAAAATACGTTGTCGCTCAGAATCTACGCAGTGACGTACTGCAAGTTTGACCAGTCGGGATGGGATGGACTGTGTTGAGTTGCTTATATCAGCTAGGCTCTCATCAATTTTAGGCAGGGCGCTAAGAAGTTGTTTTTTATCAATCATAAGGTAAGGCAAACAAGCGGGAAGAGGTCCATGGTATAAGATAAAAGGATGTTGTTCATATAATAATCACCCGCTATGTTAGGGTTTATACAGGCTAAAGGCAAACAATTTCATATCTTAAAATGAAGATATCGACAAATTTGAAAAAAAGAAACAAGTGGAATCGATTTTATTTTTTTTTTATTGACATGAGCGTAGGGATTGTAGTAGTTTCGCGCCTTCTCGAGTTCATGAAGTCTTGAAGAGATTGTCAGTCCTTGAGGGGTAGTGATTG
>WSXV01000016.1 GCA_009773475.1 Desulfobulbaceae bacterium
ATACTCCTCTTTCGTCGTGGTTAGAAGAGCGCTGAGAATAACACAGCTTGCCCATTTAACCTACATTAGAGAGAGTTGCATTTGCGACTTGAATTCACCCATGTCCCGTTCATCGGGGTTAGTCTATTATTAACTTTTTCAGGAAGATATCATGTCAGGACATTCCAAGTGGTCAACAATAAAACATAAGAAAGGGGCAACCGATGCAAAGCGGGGCAGGATCTTTACCCGGTTGATCAAGGAAATCACCGTTGCAGCCAGGATGGGCGGCGGCGATCCCGATGGGAATCCCCGGCTGCGGGCTGCCGTCACTTCGGCCAAAACAGAGAATATGCCCAAAGATAATATCCTCCGGGCCATCAAGAAGGGAACCGGCGAGATCGAAGGGGCGGTGTATGACGAGATCCTTTACGAGGGCTATGGGCCGGGCGGGGTGGCAGTACTGGTTGAGTGCATGACCGATAACCGGAACCGCACCGTGGCTGATGTTCGTCATTTTTTTGCCAAGAATAACGGAAACCTGGGCGCTGCCGGTTGTGTCGCCTGGATGTTTGACAAGAAAGGGCTGCTTCAGGTGGAAAAGAAGGGGCTGAGCGAGGAAGCCTTGATGGATATGGCCCTTGAGGCAGGAGCCGAAGACGTGGTGGAGGAAGACGAGGAGTTTCAGGTAATAACCAGCCCGGAGGCCTTTGACGAGGTGTACAACGTCCTTGAGTCCAAGAAGGTTCAGTTCATCGAGGCGGCGATTACCAGGATTCCCCAGAACAGCGTCGAGGTGACGGACGAGAAGACGGCCATATCGCTGCTCAAGCTGCTGGAAAGCCTTGAGGATCACGATGATGTGCAAAAGGTGCATTCCAATTTTGACATTGACAGTGATCTGATGGAGAAGCTGTCATAAATGATCATGGTCGTCCTGAAAGTTCTCAGCGCTCAGGCGTCGGCTTTCCGCTCGCCGTCTTTTGTGTATGATCCGTATCCTTGGTATTGATCCAGGTTCCCGCCTTACCGGGTACGGCGTCATTGAGGTCGTACCCGGCAGAATTCGTTTTATTGCCTGCGGGGTTGTGAAGACGACACCGCAATTTCCCTTTGCCAATCGTCTCAATGAGATCTTTGATGGCATCAATGAGGTCATTCAGCTCCATGGCCCGGAAGTGGCGGCAGTGGAAGATGTTTTCATGGCCAACAATGCCAGTTCGGCCCTGAAGCTTGGGCAGGCGCGCGGGGCGGCGGTGGTAGCCGCCATGCAGAATGGCCTGGGGGTGCACGATTACAGCGCCAAGAAAGTGAAACGATCTGTGGTGGGCTATGGCCAGGCCGAAAAAGTGCAGGTGCAGCACATGATCCGGGTGTTGCTGGGTCTTTCCTCCGCACCCAGCGCCGATGCCGCCGATGCCCTGGCGGTGGCCATCTGCCATGCCCATCATCTGAAAGCAGGTGTTTAAGCGGAAGGTTGAAGGCTGGCGTCAAGGATCACTATGCGCGGCCATTCCATGTTCATTTCAATCTTCAACCCTTCGACCTCAGCCTTTAACCTCTATTCTTCCCTCTGAAAAATGATTGCCACCTTGAAAGGAAATGTGCTGTTGACCGGGACCGACCGGGCCGTCATTGATGTGAACGGGGTGGGCTATGAGGTCTTCCTTTCCACCGACGGGGTGGCCCGTCTTCCTGAATGTAACAGCCCTGTATTTCTGTATATTCATACCCATGTCCGTGAAGATGCAATTGTTCTCTTCGGTTTTCAGGAGTTGGAGGAGAAGGAGTTGTTTCTTATTTTGAATACGGTCTCGGGGATCGGCCCGAAGCTTGGCCTGGCCATCCTTTCGGGGATGCGGGTGGCGGAACTGTGTCGGGCCATTGTCGGAGAAGATATTGTCCGCCTGACAACCCTGCAGGGAGTGGGCAAACGAACAGCCGAGCGAATCTGTGTGGAGTTGAAGGATAAGGTCGGCCATCTTCAGGGGAGTATGCCCGAGCGCGGGGATGGGGCCGGCAAGGTGCCATCCCAGATACTGGCGGCATCATCCGGGGCAGTGGCCGATACCCTGTCGGCGCTGGTCAATCTTGGCTACCCTGATCCTGTTGCCAGGCAGGCCCTGACGACGGTGAAGAAACGGGTGGGAGATGCTGATTTCTCCGCCATGCGGGTTGAGGAACTCATTCGGGAAACCTTGCGGACACTGGCATGAATATCGAGGAAGAAATAGGCGAAGAGGAGCGGCTGGTCTCCCCGCGTCCGGTCTGTCGTGAACCCTTGCATGAGCAGGATCTGCGGCCAAAACGGCTGGTGGACTATATCGGGCAGGAGCCCCTGCGCAAGAGCCTGGATATCTTTATCCGGGCCGCCAAGGGGCGCGGTGAGCCCCTGGACCATGTCCTCTTCCACGGCTTTCCGGGCCTGGGCAAGACTACGCTTTCCCATATTATCGCCAACGAGATGGATGCCGGGATCAAGGTGACTTCCGGCCCGGTGATTGAACGGCAGGGAGATCTTGCCGCCATCCTCACCAGTCTCCAGGAAGGGGATATTCTCTTTATTGATGAAATCCATCGTTTGAATCATGCGGTGGAAGAGATTCTCTATCCGGCCATGGAGGATTATCAGCTTGATCTGATCATCGGTCAGGGGCCGGGCGCCCGCTCGGTGCGCATGGATCTGCCCCGTTTTACCCTAGTGGGAGCCACCACCCGTACCGGCCTACTCACCCCGCCCTTGCGCGACCGGTTTGGGGTAGTCCTCCGGCTCGAGCTGTATGCCCCGGAGGAGCTGGTGATTATTGTCCAGCGCTCGGCGCTGATCCTTGGGATGCGCATTGATGCCGGTGGTGCCCTGGAGCTTGGGCGCCGGTCTCGGGGCACCCCGCGGATTGCCAATCGATTGCTTAGACGGGTGCGCGATTTTGCCGAGGTCGGGAATCATGCGGTGATTGACGCCAAGGTGGCGGATGCCGCCCTGAACCTGTTGAATGTCGATGCCTTCGGGCTCGATGAGATGGATCGGCGGATTATTCTGACCATCATTGATATCTTCCAGGGCGGCCCCATCGGTCTTGAGACCCTGGCCACGGTGGTGTGCGAAGAGAAGAATACGCTGGAAGATGTGTATGAGCCTTTTCTCATCCAGTCCGGTTTCCTGGCCCGGACTCCCCGGGGACGGATGGCGACCAAGAGGGCCTATGAACATTTTGAGCGGACCCTGCCCAAGGGGATTATCCGGCAGCCCTCACTCTATGATCTTGGCGAAGGAGAATAAACGATGCCCAAAAGAAAAAGCGTAAACGAGATCATGGCCATGAAGGCGGCAGGGGCAAAGATTACCATGCTCACCGCCTACGATGCCTCCATGGCTGCAATGCTGGCTGGGTGCGGGGTGGATGTCCTGCTGGTGGGGGATTCGTTGGGTATGGTGGTGCTGGGATATGATTCCACTGTGCCGGTGACCATGGATGAGATGATTCATCATGCGGCTGCGGTCAGGCGCGGGGCGCCCGGCGCCTTTGTCATTGTCGATATGCCTTTTGGTTCGTATCAGAGCGATGGGCGGGATGCAATTTTGAATGGTGTCAGGTTGCTCAAAGAAGCTGGATGTGATGCGGTGAAGGTGGAAGGAGGCCTTGAGATTTGCACGACGGTTGCCGGTATGGTGGCTGCCGGTATCCCGGTGATGGGACATATCGGGCTGACCCCGCAGACGGCCTCCCAGCTTGGCGGATATAAGGTGCAGGGCCGGGATCTGGAGTCGGCCCGGAAGATGATGGAAGCGGCCAAGGGACTGCAGGAGGCCGGGGCCTTTGGCCTGGTGCTGGAGTGCATCCCCGAACAACTCTCCAGGCTGATAACGGAGGCCCTTGTCATTCCCACCATCGGCATTGGCGCCGGTGTCCATTGCGACGGCCAGGTGCTGGTGACCAATGATCTTCTCGGGATGTTTGAAAAGTTTGTCCCCAGCTTTATCAAGACCTATACTAGCCTCTCCCCCCTGATCCGGGAAAATGTGACCCGCTATGCCGAGGAGGTGCGCAATGGCACCTTCCCTGACAGCGCCCATAGCTTCAGCGCCCAGGTTGATTTCGCCGCCATCATAAAGTAAGTGTTTGTTTTGCAGTGATTACTTGTGATGGCGAATGGCCCGCTGAGAGTCACGGAATGTGTGCGTGATGGTGTTCTTGATAAGGAGTGGTGTGTCGGGTAAAAATGATTGTCCTTCTGAATTTCTGCAATACAAATGTAGCTTCTTTTTTTCTTCCACTTTTCTCCATTTATTTCCTGCTCCATCCCTAAAAAACATTTGAAATATTTAGGTCGTGATTTCAGTATGATGTCTTTGCTGTAGAGAAGACGATCATTTTCTGGAAAAATTTGTAATCTGCCATTTGTGTCTTCTGTTGCGTGTTTTCCCCCTATGAGGTACAATCCATAGTGGTTTTTTCTCGTAACCTGTTGAATGAAGTCGTTTTTAATAAACTTTGGAAAATTCTTGACAAGTGGGGTCCGCCTGCTATAAAAGAGTCAATAGTGGTGTAAAGTGGTGAGAAGGGGAGTGCAGTGGATATGTGTGGCGGGAGGCCATGGAAAACAGCAATTTGACTACCAGCCGATTTCGCGGACGATCGGAACACGCACTCGATATCAAAGGGCGATTGAATATTCCCAGCCGGTTCAGGGATGTCTTGACCCAGTATGATACCGAGGATTTGATGGTGACCATTTGGGGTGACCATCTTCGCGCCTTTCCTGTGGCGCAGTGGGAGATCCTGGAGAACAAGTTGTTGACCGATGGTCGCGAGCAAGCGGGACTGACCGGCTTTATCCGTCTGGTGGTTTCCGGGGTTACTCCCTGCCTTCCTGACAAGCAGGGGCGGGTGTTGATTTCCCCTTCCCTGCGCAGCGAGGCCGGTATTGTTAAGGATGTAGTGTTGACCGGAATGCTTGATTATGTAGAGATCTGGGACAAGGATGCCTGGGATCGCGAAAATCAGGCCACTCGAGAGAATTTCGGGGATTACAAGGAGAGCCTGGCCAGATTGGGGATCTTTTGATGGAGCAGGTTGAGCAGTCGGTTCCTGTCCATCGTTCGGTTCTTCCCCAAGAGATCCTCCACTATCTTGCTCCCCGTCCAGGGGGGCTGTATGTGGATGGAACCCTGGGGCTTGGAGGACATACCGAGGCAATTTTACGTCATTCCGCGCCGGATGGTCAGGTTGTTGCCTTTGAATGGGATGAGGCAGCCATCCAGCGGAGCCGTCTCAGATTAGAGCCTTTTGGGGATCGACTGACCATTGTCAGGCGCAATTTTGCTGAGATCGGTGTTGGTTTAAAAGAGCTTGGCATTGAACAGGTGGATGGCATCCTCATTGATATCGGCCTTTCTTCCCTGCAGCTGGACATGGGAGGTCGAGGATTCAGTTTCCAGCGGGATGAACCGCTGGATATGCGAATGGACAACAGGCGGGAGATGACGGCTGCATCCCTTCTGGCACGATGTTCCGAGGAAGAGTTGGCAGACATTTTTTTTTATTACGGGGATGAAAAACAGGCCAGACCCATTGCCCGTGAGATCTGCAGTAGCCGCATTATTGAGAGAATTCTGACCTCCGGACAACTGGCTGCCCTTGTGGCCCGGGCTATTCCACGCCGGTTTCATCCTGAAAAGATCCATGTTGCCACCAAGGTCTTTCAGGCTCTACGCATTGCGGTGAATACCGAGCTTGAAAATCTTGCCCACATCCTGGAGGATGCTGTCCCACTGCTGCGATCCGGTGCAAGGTTTTGTGTGATCTCGTTTCATTCCTTGGAGGATCGCCTGGTGAAACGAAAATTTCGGGAACAGAAGGAGCTTCTCGTCCTTACCCCGAAGCCCTTGATGGCGACAGCGGCAGAGGTTGCGGAAAATCCCCGGTCGCGTAGTGCCCGATTAAGAGTTGCAGAAAAACAATAGTGGTTCGGGTTCGAAGTGGAGTGTTTTGGTGACGTACAGGTTCTTTTCTTGTTTTTTTATCCGAAAATAACCTGCGAAAGGCGCTTATCCCGTTCATCGGGGTTAGGAAATCCCTTGCGAAGCAAATACAGGAGCAGCATATCATGTTTATTAACCAATCCGCCCAATCGTATATTCGTCCCATGATGTCTTCTCCGGTACGCCGACAGCTGTGGCAAAGGGCCATTGGTCTGCTTGGCCCAAAAGTAATGATGATGGCGGAAGCAAAGATTTTGTTCATTTTCTGCCTGACTCTAATGCTGGCCAATGCCTGGTTGTCTTCTTCTGCCTCCCGGATTGCGGTGACGGTTCTGGAAGCCGAGGAAGGTCGTTCCGCTCTTGTGGACGAAAACATCACGCTCAGGGCTGAACGGGCCCATCTCGTTTCCCCGGACTATCTGGAAAAGACAGCGGCTCATCGGTTTGCCCTGTATGTCCCTGAAAAAAAGCAGGTATTTCGCTTTTAAGAGCCGTGATGAAGTAACAAGTCTTTCTTGTTTGTTTCGCAGCGCAAGCCCAGGGGGGCTTTATTTGAAATTCAGTTGAGTCGTTAATTCTCTAAAATGGATAGGCAATAAGATACGATGGCCATTCAGTCGCGTCGGGTGATTAAGAAAAGCAGACGGGGCTTTGTTGTTCTGTGGATGATGTTAATCGGTCTTGTCGGGATTGTCGGTGTCGCTGTTTATTATAAACAGGAGATCCCCGGCCTGGTCCAGAAAGCACTTTCCGTGTTCTCCCGTCAGGACAAGGGGGCAGAGAAGAAAAAAAATGGGCGTGGGACGATTTATGATCGGAGTTTCAGAGAGATGGCCCTGTCTCTTGACCGGGTTTCTGTGTACGTCCGGCCAAGAGAGCTCGAAGACCCTCAACTTAGCGCCGAACGCCTAGCCATTGCTCTTGGCATGAGTGAGCAGGAGATCCTGGACCGTTTTGATAAAGAAGTGCAGTGGGTTTGGCTGGCTAAAGACATAAGTCTGGAAGAAGAAAAGGCGGTGGCTGACCTCAATCTTCGGGGGGTCTCTCTGCACCGGGAGCAGATCCGCTCCTACCCATACAAGAAGATTGCGGCTCATATCCTTGGTTTTGCAGACCATAATATGGGCCTTGCCGGGGTCGAACAGTATTATAACCGTCTCCTTGATCAAACCAGTATCGGTCAGGATGATTTTCCCCAGGTCGATCTCCAGGGACATTATCGGACCGGTGGTCATGGTCAGCATCTTGTCTTGACCATTGATCTTAAAATACAGGACTTCCTTGAGAAATACGTGGCGGCTCTGGGGGCGGCCCATGAGGGCGTACAGGTGGCAGCCGTGCTCATGGGGACAGAGACAGGCTCAATCATTGCCAACGCTCATTTCCCCTCCTTTGATCCAAATGTCTATTACCAGTACGGTAATGAATCTCTCGCCAATATCCTGCTCGAACCGATGGTGATTCCCAGGGATATCCTGAGGTTTTTCCAGGAAGCGGCTTTGGTGCAGACGGCTGCTGACTGCAATAATCAACGATGTCCCTGGAGTATTGTCGCTGGGTCTGTGGACTCTGGAAACGTGTCGCGGTGGTGGGAACAACTGGCGTTGAACGCTCAGCCTGAGCTTGATTTCTCAGCACAGAATAACGGCGGCGAGACAAACAGAAATGAACAGCCAGCCGGGGCCCCTGTTGGCGTGAGCGGAGCTGTGCCGGTGCAGGCAAGCCCCATGCAGATACTTCTCGGGATCAATGCCCTTGTCAATGAGGGGCACAAGGTCGTGCCGCATGTGCTTGAGCGGGTTTTAGAACGAACTGGTGACCGGGAGTATGCTTTCCGAGATCTGAAGGCGGGGAAGATGGATACGGCGAATTCTTCACTGGCTTCGGTAGAAACCTGGCAACTGCTCAAGGCCCGGGCCCATACAGGGGTGCTGGACTCCGCGTTAGTGGATGTTCAGGGCCTTTCTTTTCAGTCGGTTCTGAATAAGGGTGGTGAGTATCACCGGAATCGATTGCTGGTGGCGATTGTCCCGGGAGACAAGCCGGAGCTGACGTTGATGGTGCTGATGCGTCAGCCCTACCTGGAGCCCTCCACACCCTCCGTGAAAGGCGGCCCTGGTCTTGCCGGTTCAGCGGAGAAAATTCTACCGTCCATGATGGCGTTGCAACAGGTGCATAAAAATCTCTCTGATATGATGAGTATGTCTGAGAGAAAAGAAAGTAACTACCAGCAGCAGCAAGAGAAAAAGAAGCTGGCCAAGCTGGAGACCATCCTTAAGGAACAGCATCCTGTGATGCCGGATCTGTCAGGGTTGAGCATGAGAAAGGCTCTTCGGTTGTTGCAGGATAAAAATGTCAAGGTTCGGATTCAGGGGACAGGCCGTGTGGTGGGTCAAAGTCCATTGGCTGGCAAGCCGCTCACGGACGTGAAAGAGTGTCGGCTTACCCTGAAAAAAGATGACAATATCGTTTCTAAGGTTTCGGCTCCACCCAAAGTTCATACCGTCCGTGATCAAAAAGTAGAGGAAAGTCGTCGTTCTGAGATAAAAAAATAGGGAGCGGCCTCTCCTTTTTTTCAGGATTTCACTTATTATCCCTAAACATTCATTTCTTGACCATTCTTAATGGATTGCACCAGAGCTGAACAGCAGTCTGCCCAGAGGGGAGACAGTCGCGAGTATGCACTTGCGGATCTTCTTCACTCCGTAACGTATTCGGTGTTGGGAAAAAAACTGCCCGACACTGTTATGATCTCGGGGGTGGTGGTCGATTCAAGGAAGGTTGAGGCAGGCTCTCTCTTTGTGGCCTTGACCGGGAGCAGGGTCGATGGTCATGCCTTTCTTGACCAGGTGATGGCCATCGGTCGCCCTTCATCCATCCCTGGAGCGAGCGATGCTGAGCCTTCCCTGGCCTGCGGTTGTGTGGCATTGATCGTGGAAGAGGGTAAGGTGGATCCGGAACGGTTTGCCGATTGTTCTCAATGTGTCATTATGGTGGCCGACAGCCATCTGGCCTATGCCCGGATTGCTGCCAACTTCTATGGCAATCCGGCCCAAGGGCTGACTTTGGTGGGTATTACCGGAACCAATGGCAAGACCACAGTCAGCTATCTTCTGGAAAGTATCCTGCGGCAAAAGGGCCTGGCAGTAGGGGTTATCGGGACGGTCAGCTATCGTTATCGTGCTGCGCAAGGCCAGGATGTGGAGATGCCGGCCCCGTTTACGACACCGGAGCCGCTTCTGCTTCAGGGCCTACTCCGGCAGATGGCTGACGCAGGGGTAACCCATGTCATTATGGAGGTTTCATCGCACGCCTTGGTTCAACGCCGCCTTGGTGATCTACGTTTTGATGTGGTGGCCTTTACCAATCTTTCCCGGGATCATCTTGATTATCATCTGGATATGGATGATTATTTTGCTGCCAAGTCCTTATTGTTTGGAGTGTATTTGAAGCAGGATGGTGCCGCCATTATTACCCGTCCGGAAATTGTGGATCCTGAGGAAACAAAAAGGGTTGCTCAGTTGGTCAGTCTGGCACAAGGTCAGCGGGCCCAGGTACTGCAGTGCGGGCGGGTCGGAGTGAGTGATATTTATCCTCTCAATATCCATTCAGGGTTGGATGCAACGACCCTGACCATGCGTCTTCCCTCTGGATTGTTATTTTTTGAAACGCCTCTGGTGGGCGAGTTTAATGTGGCCAACCTGCAGACAGCCGTGGGGCTTGGGCTTGCTCTGGGCCTTGAGGCACAGTCCATAAGCTCTTTCATGAAGAACGCCACCGGTGCGCCTGGTCGTCTGCAACGGGTGAAACCGGCCGTTGCAGAACTCCATTTTCGTCCTGCGGTATTTGTTGATTATGCCCATACCCCTGATGCCCTTGAAAAGGTGCTGACAACCCTTGCCCGATTATCGCACCGAAAGTTGATCTGTGTTTTTGGGTGTGGGGGAGATCGCGATAAGGGAAAACGCGCGATTATGGGGGAGATTGCCGGACGGAATTGTGATGTGGTGCTTGTTACCGATGATAATCCGCGCTCGGAGTCGCCCGTTGAAATAGTAGCCCAGATCGTCTCCGGTGTTAGCGCCAGCGATCTTCCTGAGCGTGATCCCTCTTGGCTTATGATCTCAAAGGCTGAAGAAAAAGGTTTTTTTGTCCTTCATGATCGCGCCGCTGCGATAACCGCTGCAATCGATGCCGCTGTCAATGAAGACATTGTCCTTGTCGCCGGGAAAGGGCATGAACAGTACCAGCTGGGACAGGACGGAAAGCGATTTTTTGATGACAGCCTTGAAGTCAAAAAGGGCTTAACCACCTGGAGGCTTGAGGGGCTCATGCTTGCGACAGGCGGCGAATTGAAGACTGAGCTCCCCGGGTTGACAGAAAGGGTAGCATTAAGGGCAGTGGTGACCGACAGTCGAAAGGTGGGGGTGGGGGATATCTTTGTTGCCCTGGTGGGAGAACAATTTGACGGCCATGATTTCTTAGAGCAGGTCGCCGCTGCTGGTGCCGGCTGTCTCGTGGTGCATCGCAATACTCCACGACATAAGCTCCCAGCCCTTCCCTGCCTGCTGGTGGATGATACCCTTCAGGCCTTGGGCAATCTCGCGGCCTATCGGCGACAGATAGTGAAGAGCGTGAACAGTCCCCAGATCATTGACGTCTCAAAGTCGTGCGAGCCAGGGACGCAGCAGGCCATGGCTGAGCCGGTGGCAGTTGCCTCATGGACGGGTGAAGAGCGACGGCAAAAAGGGTGGCCTCTGGTGGTGGGAATCACCGGCAGTTGCGGCAAGACCACGGTCAAAGAGATGGTCGCCGCGATTTTTGAGCAGCATTGGCCCTCTGCGGATGTGGATGTTCAATTCCCATCGAATCAGGTGCTGAAGACCAGAGGAAATTTTAATAATCTGATCGGCTTGCCTCTGTCGCTCCTGCCCCTTGGTCCCGGACACAGGGCTGCTGTATTGGAAATGGGGATGAACCGCCCCGGTGAGATTGCCCGCCTGGCCCGTATTGCCGATCCTGATATCGCCTGTATTGTAAATGTGCATGCGGCTCATCTGGAGGGACTGCATTCCTTGGAAGGGGTGGCCAGGGCCAAGGAAGAGCTGTTTGCGGCAAGTGGCAAAAACACGGTACTGGTGGTGAACCTCGATGATCCCCTGGTGCGGGCCTGCGCTGCAAAGTATCAGCAGAAGAAGGTCTATTATGGAACGACCGTAGAAGGCGGGCAGCCAGCCTCTCAGGTCTGGGCGACTGATATTCAAAAAATCGGGGGGGGCCTTCAGGATTTTTTCCTCCATGTTGCGGGCAAAACAATTATGGTCTCCCTGTATATTCCAGGAGACCATAATGTCTCCAATGCGGTGGCGGCGGCGGCTATTGCGTATGCGGCAGGAATCGACATCACGGAGATTGCTGCAGGGCTTGGCGTCTTTCGCTCTGCCGACAAACGGATGCAGATCGTCAAGGGAAAGGGCGGATTAAATATCCTGAATGATACCTATAACGCCAATCCCGCCTCCATGCGGGCCGGTCTGGCCACCCTTGGCCAGCAGGAAGGGGTTAGAAAGCTGGCGATTATCGGCGATATGCTGGAGCTGGGTCCAACCAGTGCCGAGGCCCACCGGGAAGTGGGAAAATTTGCAGCGGCGCTGGCTATTGATTATCTGGCTCTGGTGGGGAATTTTGCCACGGAGATAGCCGCCGGAGCCACCATGGCAGGGCTGGAGAATGAACGAGTCAGGATTTTTGCGGAGAAGAAGGACGTGGCTCCTTGGGTGGAAGAGCTTGTCGATACCGGTCGCCTGCAGGCCGATGACTGGCTGCTGGTGAAAGGCTCTCGGGGGATGCGTCTGGAAGAAGTGGTGGCGCTGTTGATCGAGCAGAAAAGAGACTGAGGCCGGAAGGCTGAAGACTTGAAGGTTCGGCAACGCAAAACAGTCACCCGGTCATTCTTGAAACTTGTTCCGCCACTACCAATTTAAAGTCTTGTTATCATAATAATTTTTTTTAATAGAAGCCCCCATTTTATGCTCTATCATTTTCTCTACCCACTACATACCATCTTCAGCGGTTTTAACGTTTTTCGTTATATTACCGTACGTTCCATCGGCGGGGCAGTGACGGCCTTTCTTCTGATGATTCTTCTTGGGCCGATGTTCATACGGGCCTTGCGGCGCTTTCAGATAGGGCAGGTTGTGCGCGATGATGGGCCGGAAACCCATCTGGCCAAGCAGGGGGTTCCCACCATGGGTGGGGTTTTGATCTTGTCCGCCATCACCGGTTCGACTCTGCTGTGGGCCAGGCTTGACAGTCTGCTGGTTTGGCTGCTGCTCGTAGTGACCCTGTTTTTCGGGATGATTGGCGCCATTGATGATCTGAAAAAGGTGCGCAAACAAAACAGCAAAGGGCTGAGCGCCCGGGGCAAGATGTTGCTGCAGATCGGCGGGGCTTCCCTGGTCGGCCTTTTTCTTCTTCTCCATCCAGGATTTGATGGCCATTTGAGTTTGCCCTTTTTTAAAAATATCCGCCCGGATCTAGGCTGGTTTTATCTGGTCTTTGCCGTGGTGGTCATCGTTGGTGCATCGAATGCGGTGAATCTCACCGATGGCCTCGATGGTCTGGCCGCCGGCCCCACGGTGATCTCGGCTTCGGTCTATCTGATCTTTTCTTATCTGGCCGGTCATACCGTGCTCGCTGAGTATCTGCAGATCCCCTTTGTGCCGGGAGCCGGGGAGCTGGCGATTTTTTGCGGCGCCATGGTCGGGGCCTGTCTGGGGTTTTTATGGTTTAACGCCTATCCTGCCCAGATCTTCATGGGTGATGTGGGATCTCTGGCCTTAGGTGGCGCCCTGGGGTCAGTGGCGATCATCATCAAGCAGGAATTCCTGCTGGCCATTGTCGGCGGGATCTTTGTTTTGGAGGCTTTGTCGGTTATCATGCAGGTTGGCTATTTTAAGATGACAAACGGCAAAAGGATCTTTCTCATGGCCCCATTTCATCATCACTTTGAGAAAAAAGGCTGGCACGAATCCAAGGTGGTGGTCCGCTTCTGGATCGTCTCCATCATGCTGGGGCTGCTGGCCATTGCCACCCTGAAATTGCGATGACCGATGGATCGAATATAAAAATGGCCAAGCAACATGTGGCGGTGATGGGACTGGGGGTCTCCGGGCGGGCAGCCTTGCGGTATCTGGTTTCACAGGGTACGCGGGTGTCGGTTTCCGAAGCCGGGCAACTGCAGGCATCTGATCTGGGTTTTCTGGCGGAGCAGGGGGTGGAGTATGAGATTGGCGGTCACACCCTGTCGTTTCTGCAGCAGGCGGATGCGGTTCTGGTTAGCCCCGGGATCAGCTGGGATCTGGAAATCCTCGAAGAACTTCGTGCTCGTGGCATTGCCGTGCAGGGTGAGTTGGGCATGGCTGCCTCACTCCTCCAAAAACCTGTGGTGGCCATTACCGGCACCAACGGCAAGACCACGGTGACGGCTCTTGTCGGTGAGTTGCTTACAGGGGCAGGCAAGAAGGTTTTCGTCGGGGGAAATATCGGGACATCTCTTTTTGATTATCTGATGCATCCCGAAGGTGTTGACGTGCTGGTGCTGGAACTATCGAGTTTTCAGTTGGAAGCGGCCGGAGATTTTAAGGCTAATGTGGCCCTCCTTCTGAATGTGACTCCCGATCATCTGGATCGGCATGGGAATATGGCCGGGTACGCCGCCGCCAAGATGAAAATCTTTGCCGGCCAGGGGCCGGAGGATACCGCCATTGTCAGCGGGGATGACTCGTTGTGTCGGGACTTGCTGAAACAATTGGGGCCTCAGCGGCAACTCCTCTTTGGTCATGGCGATGATTGCCAGGCAAAAATTGTTGGGCATGCGGTGCAGGTGGAGTGGCAGGGGCGGACAGAACACTATGATCTGACCGGAACCATGCTCGATACTGCCACCGGACATTTGAATAGCGCTGCTGCCGTCCTTGCGGCCCGCGCTCTCGATTGTTCGCCGGAGTCCATTGCCCGGAGCCTGGCTGCTTTTCAGGTGGCGGCCCATCGCATGGCACTGGTGGGAGCTGGAGCCGGGGTGACCTATTACGATGATTCCAAGGCGACTAATACCGGGGCCGTATTGAGCGCCCTCGATAATTTTTCCGGCAACGTGATCCTGATTGCCGGCGGTCGGGACAAAGGTGATGATTACACCCTGCTACGGGCGAGTCTGCAAAAAAAGGTGCGGCTTCTGATCCTCATTGGTGAAGCCGGTGATTTGATTGCCCGTGCCGTTGACGGGGCCACCGAGATTCGAAGGGCCACTTCCATGGACGAGGCGGTAATGCTGGCGGCTTCCGTTGCCAGGGGCGGGGATACGGTGTTGTTGTCGCCAGCTTGCTCCAGTTTCGATATGTTTGAGAATTACGGGCATCGGGGCAGGGCCTTTGCGGCAGCAGCCCGGACGGTGCTGGATCGGGTCCGGAAAGCTGACGACGGGTCGGTTGGGGCCGCTGTGAAATCGGTGCCCACTCGCTGATGCAATCACGCAAACAGTCCCTTCGGCTGCTCTTGACCGGCGGCGGAACCGGCGGCCATCTCTTTCCCGCCATTGCTACGGCTGAGGCTATGTGTGCGCGGTTTCCCGACACCAAAGTTTGTTTTGTGGGGACAAAACGGAAGATGGATGCGGCCAGTCTGGCAAGGTACGATTTTCAGGTCAAGACCATCCATTGTCAGGGGTTGAAGGGGAAGGGGCTGTTGTCCCTGATCCAGTCATTGGTGCTGTTGCCGCTGGCCCTGATGGAAGCGATATGGCAGATTTTTCGCTTCCGTCCCCACCTGGTGGTGGGCGTTGGCGGGTATGTGACGGGGCCGGTGGTGGTTGCGGCGAAGCTCCTGGGGCGTCCAACCCTGATTCATGAACAAAATTCGGTGCCCGGCCTTGCAAACCGCAAACTTGGGGCCCTGGTCACCAGAATTTGTCTGTCCCTGCCCGGCAGTGAACGCTTCTTTCCTCCAGGAAAGACGATTCTGACCGGTAACCCGGTGCGTCACCAGATTCTGGAGCTGGCCAGGCAGCAGCCGGCCCGGGAGATCGGAGCCAAGGTGACGATTCTGATCTTAGGCGGCAGCCTTGGGGCGCACCGGGTCAATGAGCTGGTGGTGCAGGCCTTGACGGAACATGGAGCATTCTTTTCCAGGGAAATAGAGATCATCCATCAGACGGGCACGGCAGATGAACAGATCGTCCGGTCTGCCTATGAGCGGGCCAAAATCCCGGCGACAGTGGCACCATTTTTTACCGATATGGCTGAGATTTACGAAAAAAGTGATTTGCTCGTTTCGCGAGCCGGGGCCACGACCCTGGCTGAGCTGGCTGTTCTGGGAAAACCGGCGGTGCTGATTCCTTATCCCTATGCGGCAGATGATCATCAGGATAAAAATGCCCACTATTATGCTGGAGGTGGCGGCGTTGTGGTAATGCCGGAGCGTGAACTGACCGGCCTGAAACTGGCGGAAACCCTGGCTGGAATTGCCGGAA
Source organism: Desulfobulbaceae bacterium (assembly GCA_009773475.1). GTDB lineage: Bacteria > Desulfobacterota > Desulfobulbia > Desulfobulbales > Desulfocapsaceae > UBA2270. The sequence goes on from WSXV01000016.1 coordinate 15,492, forward strand.
ATCAAAGCCGACTTCAAGAAATGGCAGCGGCAATGCAGACCATGGGGCGGCCTGACGCTACGGACCGGATTGTTGATGTTTGTCTGGAGCTGATCAATGCAACGAACGGAAGAGAGCTGGAAGGATAAGAAGATACACCTTGTATGAAGTATTGTAAGCTTCAGCCCTAAGTTGTAACCAAACTTTATCATGTATAAAAAAACTAAACATATCCATTTTGTCGGCATCGGCGGCATCGGCATGAGCGGGATAGCAGAGCTTTTGCTGAACCTGGGATACAAAGTTTCCGGTTCCGATCTGCACGGCTCGGCCATCACTGCCAATCTGACCGCGCTCGGCGGCACAGTCTACACCGGCCATCAAGGGCAGTGGGCAGATGGTGCTGATGTGGTGGTGACCTCATCGGCTATCTCCTCAAATAATCCAGAGGTGGTGGCGGCCCTTGAAGCCGGCATTCCGGTGATCCAGCGGGCGGAGATGCTGGCCGAGCTGATGCGCCTGAAAAAATTCGGCATTGCCATCGCCGGCAGTCACGGTAAGACATCGACCACCTCCATGGTCAGCTGGATGCTGACCCGGGCTGGACTGGATCCCACCATCGTTGTTGGCGGCAAGGTTGACAGTCTGGGCGGCAATGCAAAACTGGGTGAGGGCGAATTCCTGGTGGCTGAGGCCGATGAGAGTGACGGTTCTTTTCTCAAACTCTCTCCGGTGCTGGAAGTGATTACCAATATAGATCTCGAGCATCTTGATTTCTATCGTGATATTGAGCATATCAAGTCAGTGTTCATGGAGTTTATCGATAAGATCCCCTTTTATGGGGCGGTTATTCTCTGCCTCGATGATGCCAATATTGTCGATCTTCTGCCCAAGATCAGAAAAAGAATGATGACCTATGGGCTGACCTCGCAGGCGGATGTGCATGCCGAGCAGTTGCAGGCGGCCGGTGGCAGGACTCGGTTTATGGTCTGGCATCGGGATGAGAAGCTGGGGGAAGTCCATTTGTCCCTTCCTGGCCGACATAATGTCTATAACGCACTGGCCGTGGTCTGTGTGGGCCTGGAACTGGAAATTCCTTTTGCCGTTATTGCTGAAGCTTTGGGAAGTTTCGGCGGCGTGCAGCGGCGCATGCAGTTGAAAGGGGAGGCGGCAGGGATCACGGTGGTGGATGATTATGGTCATCATCCCACCGAGATCAGGGCAACCCTTGCGGCAATGAAGGAGGCCTGGCCGACCAGGAGACTTGTGGTGTTGTTCCAGCCCCACCGGTATTCACGCACCCAGGCCTTGTACAAGGAGTTTCTGACCGCCTTCCATCAGGCGGATTTTCTGGTGATGACCGAGATCTATGCCGCCAGCGAAGCTCCGATCCCCGGGATCAGCAGTGAAACTCTGCTGCGTGAGATTAAACAACATGGCCAGCGTCATACCCATTATGTGATGTCGGTGGACGAACTGGCTGAGGCCTTGCGGCCTCTGCTGGCAGTGGATGATCTGGTTCTAACCCTTGGAGCCGGCAATATTGTCAGGGCAGGGGAAGAGTTACTTGAGCTGTTGAGGTCGCCATGAAATGGAAGTCGAGCTGAAACGAAAGCTGGAATCTATGGTAAGCAGCCCTGTGCTCTGGGATTGCCCCTTGTGCGACTATACCTCCTTTGCCATCGGCGGGCCGGCCATGGCCCTGGTGACGGTGGAGGAGATGTCGGAATTACAGCGAGTGCTTGTTTTTTTGCAGGAGAAGAAGATCCTTTGGCGGATTATCGGTAAGGGGTCGAACCTTCTGGTCAATGACCGCGGTTTTGCCGGGGTGATTCTTATCCTGGGAAAAGGGTTTGGTTCCATTAGTCAGTTGAAGACAGAATTGAATTTTGTTTCGTATCCGACTGAAGACATCAGTGCTAATTCACCATTGGCAGTCAGTGAGGGGCCCGTCATTCAGGTGGGAGCTGGTTGCAGTCTTGCCCGCCTTGTCAGCTGGTGTACGGATCAGGGACTTACCGGTTTGGAGTTTGCCGCCGGGATCCCGGGAACTGTTGGCGGTGCGATTATAATGAACGCCGGTGCCTGGGGCTGTGAGATGGCCGGTGTTCTGGTATCGGTGACAGTGATTACTTCAGCGGGAGAAATCCGCATCCTGCCCCGGGCAGAGCTGGATTTTGGCTATCGTATCTGGCATGATTATCCCAGTCAGTTGCCAAGCGTTGGAGTTACCGGAGAGGAGCGATGCGTTAGACTGGTGGTTGTGGGTGTTGAGTTGCAGCTTGCGCCGGGGGATCAGGAGCAGATTCGTAGTCTCTGTCAGTCGTACCGTGAAAAACGCAGGTTGAAGCAGCCGAACAAAGAGTGTAGCGCCGGTTCATTTTTCAAGAATCCCAAGGGAGATGCAGCGGGCCGCCTGATTGAGGCCAGCGGGTTAAAAGGCGTGAGGGTCGGAGGCGCCATGGTCTCCCCGGTGCATGCCAATTTCCTGGTCAACAGCGGCGGGGCCACAGCGGAAGATGTTGTCATGCTGATGAAGAAGGTGCAGGCAGCGGTGCAGAAAGACAGTGGTATTCTGCTGGAACCCGAAGTGCATTTTTTGTGAAAGGGTTGTATCCATGGTGAGTTTGAAAGGTGTGGTCAACGCTCTAAAAAATATAGGATCTCTTTTTCGACTGCAAAAGAAGAAGAGAAAAGTTCCCAGTGGTGCAATGAGTCGGGGAGCAGTGCCGGCCTTTACCTCCATGTCTGCCAATCAAGAGCCAAAACGGCTTTCAATGGCGGCCAGAATCAAATCCTGGTTTCAGCGCTCCGCCAGGCGGAAGGATTTGAATCGATCTCCAGTGGTGGTGGCCAGGAGCACACCGAAGCGTTTGATACTGGTGCTCTCGGTGGTGATTGTTGTTCTGTCACTGGCCTTTTTGGCGTATGGTCCGATTGTCCGTGCCGTTGCTGATATCAAGTTTTTCAAGATTCGGGAAATATCCATTACCGGTTGCCGGGTGACCACCCCGGCGCTGCTGCGGGAGCTTGCTGGAGTGAGGTATCAGGCCAGTCTGCTGGCCTTGAGTCCGGATCATATAGAGGCAATTTTACGGATGCATCCATGGATTGCCAAGGCCGAGGTCAAGCGCGACTGGCCTGATGTGCTTATCGTCACAATCCAGGAGTATGCGCCGGAGGCCCTGGTCGTTCGGGAAGTGTCAGGCGGCAGCCAATTTTTTTACCTGGATAAAAGCGGGGTCGTGTTTGCGCCGGTTGAGCCGGGGGGGGAGTTGGATTTTCCGGTTGTAACCGGCCTGACCGGCAAAGAGGATGCGGAAACCCTTCGCAAGGCAACCACAGAGGCCTTGGCCTTGCTTAAATTGGTACGCCAGAATAATCCTAATCTGCCACTCCAGAATCTCTCTGAGATGCATGTGGATCAGGATGCAGGGATGACAATTTATCTGGCGGACTATCCTTTTCCAATTTATTTTGGTAAGGGTGAAATCAGAACAAAATACAGCCGGTTGAAAAGGGTACTGGAAGTTCTATATAAAGAGGCAGGGCAGGGAATGACCATTGCAGATGTTGCGTATATTCGGATGGACTATCTGGAGAATAAGGTGCTGGTAGCACACAGCGGATCGGGTTGAGAACTGATGGATGAAAAAAATGGAATAGAGTCCGGGATTGAGACGGGGCAGGATAGTGTAAAACACTCCGAAAAACGGACAGCGGGCGAGGTTGTGGTTGGCCTTGATATCGGGACGACCAAAATATGCTGCGTGGTGGGCGAGGTCTTCGATGACGGGGTCGATATCATTGGAGTCGGCACGGCGCCATCGGTGGGCTTGAAGAAGGGCATTGTTGTCAATATTGAATCCACGGTCAAATCCATACGTCAGGCAGTGGAGCAGGCCGAGGATGCGGCCGGATGTGAACTGCACGCCGTCTATACAGGGATTGCCGGCAATCATATCAAGGGCTTCAACAGTCCTGGTATTCTGGCCATTAATGGCCGGGAGATTAAAGAGGCCGATGTCGAAGATGTGATCCTGGCCGCCAAGACCGTGAAGATCTCAGAGAATCAGCAGATTATTCATGTGCTCCCGCAGGAGTACATGGTCGATGATCATACCGGAATCCAGAATCCCCTTGGCATGACCGGTGTTCGACTGGTGACCAATGTTCATATTGTTACCGCTGATATGGGCGCGGTCCACAATCTCTATACCTGCTGCAAGAAAGCGGAGTTGGAGGTGTTGGATATGGTGTTGGAATCCATCGCCTCGGCCTACGCTGTCCTCAGTGCCGACGAGATGGAACTGGGGGTGGCCCTCCTTGATATCGGTGGCGGAACCACGGATCTTGCCGTCTTCTGTGACGGGACGATCCGCCATACCTGTGAAATCGGTCTGGGCGGGCACAACCTCACCAATGACCTGTCGGTGGGATTGCGCACACCGCTCCAGGAGGCGGAGCGGTTAAAGGAGGATTACGGCAGCGCCATTGCCTCCCTGATCAAGCCAAATCACGTGGTGGATGTGCCGACGGTGGGTGACCGGGAGCCGCGCAAGGTGACCCAGAAGGTTTTGGTGGATATCCTCCAGGCGCGGATCATGGAGATCCTTGAGATGGTCAATCAGGAGTTGATCAACTCCGGGCAGAAGAACAGGATCCACGGCGGGGTGGTTATTACCGGCGGGACGGCGCTTCTTGCAAATCTGGTGGATCTGGCGGAGCAGATCTTTGACCTGCCGGTCAGGATCGGCTATCCGGTGAAGATCGGCGGCCGGGTGGAGGAGGTGCATACTCCGCGTTGTACGACGGCGGTCGGCCTGGTTATGTATGGCCGCCAGAACAGGGCGCGGAAGATGAATACTGATCTTACCATGATGCAGCGTACCAAGAACTGGTTTAAAAAAATTATGTGACGGCGCGGTTTTTTTGTTTAAGCGAGTACCAGCAGATGCTATATTTCGCCAGTTGTGCTTAAAAGATCTTAAGGTCGGTCACAGTGTGGCCGTGGAATAAATATTTTTTGACTAATTGACTGACGGTATTGTGAACAGGCCCCACTAAAGGGCCTGGCAAATCGTACTCAGGGTGAGACTATGAGTGAGACTATGAGGCCGTTTAGAATGGCAGAGAGCACGGATGGAGTTGCAGTGATAAGGGTGATCGGGGTCGGCGGTGGCGGCGGCAATGCCATCAACACCATGGTTAACAATAAGCTGCAGGGCATTGAGTTTATTGTGGCCAATACCGATAAACAGGATCTGCTGCGCTCCCGTGCTGATATTTGTATGCAGATCGGACCCAGTATCACCAAGGGAGGAGGGGCCGGTGCCGATCCTGAGGTCGGTGCCCAGGCCGCCCATGAGTCCATTGAGGAGCTGAAAAAAGTCCTGAAGGGTTCTGATATGGTCTTTGTCGCGGCCGGACTTGGCGGAGGTACCGGTACAGGTGCTGCTCCGGTGGTGGCCAGAATAAGCAAGGAACTCGGGGCGTTGACCGTGGCGGTGGTGACCAAGCCCTTTCATTTTGAAGGTAAGGCGCGTATGCGCAATGCCGAAGCCGGCTGGGAGGAGTTGCGGAAATATGTGGATACCATCATCACCGTTCCCAATGATCGTTTGTTGTCGCTGATGCAGAAAAATAGCAAGCTCTCGGATATGTTTGTGCTCGCCGACAATGTCCTGCTCCAGGCAGTCAAGGGAATTACCGATCTGATCAATGTGCCGGGAATCATTAATGCCGATTTTGCCGATCTGCGCACGGTCATGCGGGAAGTTGGGCCGGCGATCATGGGTTCCGGTTCTGCCGTCGGTGAACACCGGGCCACCGAGGCAGCCAAGCGAGCCATTGATAATCAGCTCCTTGAGGATGTGGGGATAGATGGTGCCCGCGGCTTAATTATCAATGTTTCGGCGACCCAGGAAAGTCTGACCCTGGCAGAGTACATGGAGGTGTCGGCCCTTATTCAAAGCAAGGTTGATGAGGATGCCAAGATAGTCCTGGGTGTTTTGTACGATGAAGCCCTGGGTGAGGAGCTGCGGGTAACGGTGATTGCTACCGGTATCGGCAATGTGGTCAAGAAGAATGAACCCCTCAGTCTGGTGGATGAAGGGCGTAAATGTGTGAAGATCGCCAATCCTCAGGACGCCCCTGCGGCTCCCGCGCCGCCTAATCCGCGGCCGTCCATGGGCGGTTCGGTGCTGAAGTCTAATTTTGAAGGATTTGATCATCTCGGTAGTGGAGCACAGCGAAAAGAAGCGCCGCGCACCCAGAAAGAGGTACATCCCTGGAACGAAGACTACCTGGAGACGCCGACTTATCTTCGAAAAAAGGCCAATTGATTCCATGGTGACAGGTGACAGATGAAAGAAAAGGGAGGCATGAGTCCCGAGATTCTCATCCCTTCCATAAATCTCCCTCCAGTCTTTTGTCCTCTGAGAGAGGAAGTTATCTCAAGAAATGGACAGGGCGCCTGCCCATTGCCCTGATCTATCCCAATTCGTATGCTGTCGGCATGTCCAGCCTGGGTTTTCAGCTGGTTTATGGACTGCTGGGGGAAATGGAGGAAATTGTCTGTGAACGTTTCTTCTTGCCCGCATCCCCCGGTCCTTTACGGTCACTGGAGTCCGGCCGAACCCTGGACAGCTTCCCCCTGGTTTTATTTTCCATTAGTTTTGAACATGACTATCTGAATCTTGTGCGGCTTCTTCTGGCCGGCGGCCTGGCCCCTTTCGCTGAAGATCGGGAAGACCAGATTTCTCCATCACATCCCCTGGTGATTGGTGGCGGTGTCGCCACCTTTATGAATCCCGAGCCCTTGGCCGATTTTGTCGATCTCTTCGTCGTAGGCGAGGCAGAACCGGTACTGGAGGATCTGGTCACCTTTCTTGCCACTCATCTGCAGGATTGGAAAAACGGGCATGGGGCGCGACGTTCTGAGTTGTTGCCTGAGATCTGTCTGTCCTTTCCCGGTTGTTATGCCCCGTCTCTGTACGTCCCCCAATACCAAAAAGATGGTTTGTTTGCCGGACACCTTCCCGCTGCAGGGATGCCTGGGCGTATTCAAAAGGTGACTAGCCTGAGCTGTACCAAGGCGGCCCATTCCCAGTTGTTAACTCCGGAAGCGGAGTTCTCCGATCTCTATCTCACCGAACTTGGCCGCGGATGTTCCCGGGGATGTCGATTCTGCGCCGCCGGCTTTATCTATCGTCCCCCCCGCTTATGGGATGTCGACGCGGTCATGGCAGGGCTTGCCGAACGTTCTGAATCCGTCAAGCGCATTGGCCTGCTGGGGATGGAGATGGCAAGCCAGGACTCCTTGACCCATCTTTCCCGCTACCTTCTCGAGAGTGGCTGCTCGCTTGCCTTTTCTTCCCTCCGGGCCGACCGGATCTCCGGGCCTCTGCTGGATCTGCTTGAAAAAAGTCAGCTCAAGAGCGTCGCAATCGCCCCCGATGGCGCCTCTGAGCGATTGCGCCGGGTGATTAACAAGGGGTTGACGGAAGAGGATCTCCTGACCGCCGCCGAAGCCTTGGCCGCTGCCGGTCTCTACAAGATAAAGTTGTACCTGATGGTTGGGCTGCCCAGTGAGACCGTGGAGGACTTAGAAGAGATGCTGAGGCTGATTCAAAGAATCAGGGCGCGGATTAATCCCTTGGGGCGGCAGCGAGGTCGACTCTGTGAAATCACCCTGTCGGTGAACAGCTTTACCCCTAAACCGTGGACACCCTTTCAGTTTCATCCCTTTGGGGTGAGTGAGCAACTGGCCCCCGGAGAGACACGACGTGGTGCAGATGCGGTGCTCACCCTGAAGGGCAGGATCAAATTTTTACAGACCGGCCTGAAAAAAGAGGCCAATGTCCGGATGACCTGCGATAAGCCTGAACATGTTCTGTTCCAGGCGGTGCTGGCGCGCGGGGATCGGCGGCTGGCACCGGTTCTCCTGGATATGGCGGCAACGGGTATGGGCTGGAAGCAGGCGATGAAAAAGAATGGGCTTGGGGTGGAACAGTTTGCAGTCCGGGGCTACGGCAGAGATGAATCGCTACCCTGGGATATTCTTGATCACGGGGTCAAACAGGGGTATTTGTGGGATGAGTATATGAAGGCCTTTGCTGAAAAACAGACCTCGCCCTGTGAACCCAAGGTTTGTCGGCGTTGCGGGGTGTGTCATGATTAATAGCGATTCCCCCGTTGACAGCCCGATCTCTTTGACCGTGAAAAAACCTTTGGCACGGGAAGAGATGCGGGCCGGACTCCGTCCTTTTCAGCTGGTGAAATATTTTTCCTTCACCAGTCTTGTGGTGATTCTGGTGTTCACCCTGTTTCTTTCCTGGGTTATCTCGAACCATGCCCGCAAGGTCATGCTGGAACAGAGTGAGGAGTATTCTCTCCTGCTTGCGGAAAACCTCAATCAGCAGGTCTTCCGGAGTTTTGTCCTGCCGACGGTAGTCCGCTTTGGAAAAATTGCCCTCAGTCATCCTGAGCAGTTTGAACTCCTTGACCGGATTGTTAAAAATGCCACGCAAGGATTGAAAACAGAATCCGTCACCATCTATGACTCAAGTCTCAATGTTATTTCCTATTCGACCCTGCCGGAACTTGTCGGCAAGAAAGATGCGGGGGGCGTTGAATATCAGAAGGCCTTAAAAAATACTCCCAACTCCCAGATAGTCTTCAGTGGTTCGGTCTGGAGTCTGATTCCCGGGGCTCCTGAGGTCTACTGTCAGCTCAAAACCTATATCCCTTTACGACAGGTCAGCAGCACTGGCGCATCCAGTCCGCAGATCATGGGAGTGGTGGAGATTACCCAGAATCTGTCTCGGGAGTATGGGGCCATTATTCAATTACAGGGACGCATTATCCTTGTTTCCAGTGTTATTATGGCAGTGTTGTTTGTTGTCCTTCGCACCATAGTCAGTCGGGGTGACCGGATCATGGAGGTTCGGGCCACAGAAAGGTTGCGGCTGGAAGAGAAGTTGAACCAGTCCGAGCGCCTTGCCCACCTGGGAACCATGGTGGCGACGGTATCCCATGAGATCAAGAGTCCCTTGGGAATCATCAGGAGTACGGCCGAACTCCTTGAGAAAAGGATTAAAAAAGTGGCCCCCGGCAATGAACAATTAGCCAGGATCATTGTTGATGAGACCTCCCGATTAAATACTATTGTGATGGAATTTCTCGATTTTGCCAAGCCGCAGGAACCGAAACTGGCGAGGATGGATGTCAATGAGGTTGTCCGTCGAGCCTTGCAGTTCATTGAACCGAAAGCGCGGGAACAGAATGTTGAGTTGCAGGCCGAGCTTGATGACACCCTTCCTTCCGTTGATCTTGATCAGGAGATGTTTTACCGGGCCCTGCTCAACATTCTGGTGAATGGATTGCAGTCCATGGACAGTGAGGGAGTGCTGGAGGTCACCACCGCCAAAGCAAAGGCCAACGGCTCAGAAAAGGATATTGATGACGCCATGTCCCGGAACCGATTTGCTGGAGCTGTTGAAATCATGATTCGGGACAGCGGCAAGGGGATGTCCGCCGAAAAACTTGAGCATATTTTCGAACCTTTTTTCTCCGATAAAAACCGCGGGACAGGGTTGGGCCTGGCCATCACCCGCAATATTATTGAGCAGCATCACGGCTCTGTCAGAGTTAAGAGTAAAGAGGGGCTGGGAACAACCTTTACTATTGTTTTACCCTGATTTTTTATTACATTGTCATTTTTAAGTTGTTTAGGCTGAAGGCAGAAAGAAATACGCTTCTTTTCTGCCTTCAGCCTAACTAGCTTATTTGTTTTTGTTTAATTTAAAAAGGGGAAGTGGAATGAGTAGTAAAACGGGGGAGAAGATCCTCGTCATAGGGGGAGTGGCGGCAGGCTCAAAGGCGGCGTGCCGGGTGAAACGCTTGATGCAGGATGCCAGGGTGACAATTATTGATGAGGACAGTCTTATTTCCTACGGTGGATGTGGGATTCCCTATTATGTCTCAGGAGAGGTTGCCGATGAGTCTGAGTTGCGTTCCACCAGTTTTCATATGCTTCGAGACGAGAAATTTTTCCAGAACGCCAAGGGCGTCGAGACCCTGACCCGCACCCGGGCCCTCTCCATTGATCGGAAAAAGAAAACAGTGCAGGTGGAACATGTTGAGACCGGCGCCAGGCAGGAATTGAGCTATGATAAACTGATGCTGGCCACGGGCAGCCAGCCCTTTGTCCTGCCCATTCCCGGGATGGACCTGGATGGAGTCTTTTCAATCAGTAATCTGCACAAGGCCATTGAAATCAAGAAGAGGATTGCTGCGGGCAAGGTCTCCCGGGCGGTGGTTATTGGTGGTGGCGCCATCGGCATCGAGATGGCGGAAGCCCTCACCGATCTCTGGGGGGTGGAGACGACCCTGATCGCTTCCAGGCCGCAGCTTTTGGCCAGGATTGTGGATTACCCCATGGCAGCGATGCTTACCCGTCACCTGCGTGAGATGGGGATGACGGTGCTTCTGGGTGAGGGCGCTGCCGAGATTATGGGGACTGATGGCAAGGTGACGGGGGTTCGTACCGCTGTCCGCACCATTGAGACCGATTTAGTGATCTCGGCTGCCGGTACTCGTCCCCGTTCGGCACTGGCGCGGGAGGCAGGGCTTGAGGTTTCGCCCACGGGCGCGATTGTGGTCAATGAACGGATGCAAACCTCGGACCCGATGATTTATGCGGGGGGAGATTGTGTTGAGCTCCGTCACTTGGTCTCCGGAAAAAAAATCTATGCGCCCTATGGGTCCCTGGCCAACAGAGAAGGAAGGGTGGCCGGCGATAACATGGCGGGTATTCCTTCGGTCTTTAAGGGGGCGCTGGGCAGCTTTATCATGAAAGCCTTTGATGTATGCATCGGTGCCACCGGCTTAAGCCTTGAGATGGCCCTGGCTGAGGGGTATGATGCCGATGAATCGCTGACGTCTCCCTATGATCGGGCGCACTTCTATCCCGAAGCGGGCATTGTGGTGCTGCAGATGGTTTTTGATCGGCGGACGCGACGGGTACTGGGGCTGCAGGGGTTCGGTCCCATGAACGATGGTGTTTTGGCGCGCATTAATGCGGCGGTCCCGCTTATCAGCGCCGGGGCTACCATAGAAGATTTTGGAACCGTGGAGATGGCCTATTCGCCTCCATTTTCCTCGGCCATTGATTCGATCAACGCCGCTGCCTATGTCGCAGAAAATATTTGTGATGGCCGTCTGCATAAGATCTCCATGCTTGAATTTTTGACTTGGATGGATGACTTCTCGACTCAACCAGACTGGCTGGCCCTTGATATTCGCCATCCCAACGAGGCAGAACCCTTTGTAAACAAATTTGGCGAGAAGCTCTGGCTGGCAATTCCTTATGACGAGGTTCGAGCCAGATATCAGGAACTGCCGGTTGATAAAGACCTGGTTCTGGTGTGTAATTCCGGCACCCGTTCCTTTGAAGTCCAAAGTTTTTTAGACAGTGTGGGATTTAAGAGGAGCCTGGTTATGATTGGAGGATTGAATGTGGTGAAAAAGATAGGGGTGGATTGGTATCCAGAATAGGAGAATAGGAATATAGGATCTGAAACAGGATTTTCAATAAGGCGTTCCCGCCTTGGTTTCGTGAGATTCCTTATAATTTTTTTAACAACAACTGAGGTAGAAAACGACATGGTTGATCTTAATCCCCAACATATGATTGAAGAAATTCAGGATAATATCAAAACAGGCGATGCCATGAAGACGCAGTTGGTTCTTGCCCATATTGGTGATGTGGATAAAAAAACCCAGAATCGCCTTATTTATGAACTGACTCGCGGCGAGGTGTCGTTCAGTATTCCCCAACTTCTGTATTTGCTAGACAAACAAGCTGCGTTGGCAGCGACGCTACCGATTATCAAGGAAACACTGATTTCGCAACTGTTGGCATACCCCGAGTTGTTAAGTGTTTTTCTGGAAAATCCGAAGATTAGCGGTAAACAGTATTTGATTCAGATCGCTGGTGAATTGAAGGCAGAGGAGACAACGCAGGCTTTGCTGGAGCTGATTGCTCAGTCTCATGATGAAACGGAGATTAAACTCATTCTGGAAACTTTGGGGCTTATCGGTGATCCCGAGGCCATCAATCTTCTTACAGACTATCTTTATGCTGCCAACCGTGATCTGATTATTGCCGCCATTCAGGCTTTGGGACAGGTGGGAACGCCGAGCGCTATGCATCGCTTGGCTGAACGGATGGGGACTGATAATGAGATTGATTTCATGATTCTATCCATCTTCGCCGATGTGCAGGACCAAGTGTCTCTGGAAAAGTTGAACGAAACTCTCCGTTCCCAATATGCCCATCTGCGGACCTATGCAAAACAGGAGATTGTTCGCATCGGGGCCAAGGCTGTTCCTAATCTGATTGATAATCTTCTCCACGAAGACCCGGATTTTCAGATTCACACCTTGAATGTCCTTGGTGATATTGGAGATGAATCGGCCATCATGCCGATTCGAAAGCTGCTGGGACGTGAGCCAAAAAGTGCCAATGTTCGTTTTGCTGCCTATGAGGCCCTAGCCTTGTTGCCTTTGCGTAAAGGGGCCTATACGTTGACGGCAGGACTCACAGACAAGGAGGATCACGTCTGTATCGCAGCGGCACGCGCTATAGATCGGAATTATTCAGAGATCCTGATGGCGGGCATTAAAAATCTGTTGATGGAAAAAGACGATGAAGCTCGGCATATCACTAAAATCATTGTCAATGGCCAAGTCGACAAGATCTTTATGAGCATAGCCGATGAGCCTTATTTTCAGGAAATGGCAATGGTTTATCTGCCCCATGCGCACCAGGATATCCGTCAGCATTATCATGTTTTGCTGAAGCAGGCGGGCATGGATGATTTTGCTGCAAAACTGGTGGGTACCGACGAGGTGTCGGTTCGCCGGAAAGTGGTGGCCGTGGATGATTCACGGATGATTCTTAATATATACAAGGCCACTCTCCATGAGCTGAACTATGAGCCGGTCTTGTTTGAATTCCCGGCGTCCGCCCTGGAGTGGCTGGCTAAGGAGAAGCCGGCCATGGTCCTGACCGACTTGAACATGCCGGAGATAACCGGAGTACAATTGACGGCCAGGATCAGGGAAATGTATTCCGCCACCGAACTGCCGATCATTATGGTCACAACGCAGAATGAGGTCCAGGACAACAAGGCAGCGATTGGTGCAGGGGTGAATAAGATTATCCAGAAGCCTTTCAACGCGGCGTCCTTGAAGGCTGCCATGGATGAGTTCATCTGATTCCATTTCATTTCCAGAGCCCCGGCAACGTGGTCAATTATATTTTTGTTAGTTGCCTGGTTTGCCGGTGTTGAGTGGGGATGATTTTTGGTGAGATATGGGGCAGGGCTGGAAAAGCTGGAGGAGTATTGGAATAGACGTGTTTACTATGCGTGCTACCCGTCGATCTCGGTGGCAAGTTGCTCCAGGAGTGTTGGGATTTTATCGAAAAAACGGCCTACATCTTCGGGCCGGTGTGCGTCTGAACCCGCAATCAGCCTGATCTCTTTTTGCAGAGCCATCTTGATAATGGCTGGGGTTGGAAAGGGGGTGCCGCGGATGATATATCCTGAGGTGTTGATTTCAAGGGCCATGTCTTTGGCCTTGATGGCGTCCAGCAGCACTCCTATCTGCTGCCAGTGGCCCGTACTCAGTTCCAGACCGGGCTGAAAGCGCAGAGCAGCATCCAGGTGGCAGACTTTTGTGCCGGGGAGAACGCACACGGCCTCGGTCAGGGTGCTGAAGTAGTCGGTAAGAACCTGCTCACAGCCAGTTTCCCGAATCGCCCGGACGTTTCGTTCCTGGCGGCTGACTAGATTTAAATCAAAGGGCTGGTCTGGAATCGGCATGAAGTGGTAGGAAACTCCGACCTGTTCCCACGAATGTTTGCTCAGTCGATTCAGTAGCTCTTCCGGGTGGGCGGCGTCATATCCCACCTCCACTCCCAGGCCGATGGTCAAACGGTCGCTGTAGCTGTCCTGGAGTCTGCTGCCTTCCTCGAAATAGTCATCAAAATCTTTATCGGTCAGCCAGGTTGTCTCAAAATAATTGACGGCGGCTCCCTCCATATGTTCCAGAAAAACAATATGCTTAAGGCCTTTGTCGATGGCTGACAGGACATATTCTTCCATCGTGCCGGTGGCATGATGGCAATAGCGGGTATGTATGTGAGTATCGAAGTGGATGTCGATGAGCGGATGGTTTGTCATCTTTCCAAGAGGGGAGGCAAGGGTCACGCATTGCCCTTTGGAAAAAAATGAACATTCCCGTCAATCTCTGAAGTGTCACAGACATGACCAATGTCCATTTCCAGATCAAGAAATTCGCCAATGCCGCCAATATTCAAAGATAAAGCGGGGCCGTTGGGGAGATGGTAGATCAGGGTTTGTACTTTTGTGTAATCAATGGGACGAACAAAAAGCTTCATTCAATTTACCTTGTTGACTTACTTGCGATGATAGATTCTGCAAAATGAGAATTTTATTAATACTTTTTTGACTATAAGGATTTCCGGGGTAAATCGCAAGGGCTTATAAGGGGAGCTCTAAGTTGTCAACACTGCTGTGGAATAGGTTTGACAGTGAGATCGTGCATGTTTACTATAGTTTGTTTGAATAAATTTGACCAGTTTCCAGGGCGGGCCTTTTCAGCCAGAATGGTCGTGCTGTCAGGGAGAAGGCGCATAAGCACGGAGCTGGTCATTCTTTTTTCTATCCGCGCATCTTTAAGCAGCGGGGTGAGCATTTAATTTCGTTCCCCTGCTGAGCGAGGATTGGCCATCGCTGGCCGGCGCAGCAAATGTTCAGTGATGGAGAGGGTTGTTCTAATCGCTCCTGATAATTAATTTCAACTAGATAAGGTGAATCCATGAGTGACGAACAAATGTCCAGCAAAGAGAAGATTCTTTTTGGCAAAGCAACCAATCCTTCCAATATCCTTCCCCAAAAATTAACCCTTGATAGTAAAATTAAGTTTCGCTGTCATCCAGGAGTTAAATGTTTTACTGCCTGCTGCGGGGGAATCAAGATTATCCTGACCCCGTATGATATTCTCCAGTTGAAAAAACGATTGAATATCCCGGCCCACGAGTTCCTCCATCAATATGCGACCCCGGTGTATCTCGAAAAAACCGATATGCCCGGAGTCGCCATTAAACTGCGGGAAGATGATCATAAATGTCCTTTTGTTACCCCTGAGGGATGTACGGTGTATAGCGATCGGCCCACGGCTTGTCGGTATTATCCGGTGGGTATGGCCGACTTCCATGAGGGGGGAGATGAGAAGAGTAAAGATGGGGACCAGAATGAAGAGGAGAAATTCTTCTTCATCGTCAAGGAAGACCATTGTAAGGGGTTTGAAGAAGACAAGGAGTGGACGGTTCGTGAATGGCGAGCCGATCAGGGGGTTGATGTGCGGGACGAGATGAACAAGGAATGGCTGCGGCTGGTTATGCGGCGGAAATCCTTTGGGCTTCAGGCGACTCTCTCGGAGCAGGCCAAGCGAATGTTCTTCATGGCTTCCACAGACATTGATCATTTCCGAGACTTTGTCTTCGAAAGTTCCTTTCTTGATACCTTTTTGATTGATGATGAGACGATAGCCAAAATTAAAGAAGATGACGTGGAGCTGATGCTTTTTTCATTTAAGTATCTGGCGGCCACCTTGTTTGGCGCCCAGACCATGAAGATACGAGAGGATAAAATCCAGGCCAAGGTGGAAGAGATCAAACAGCGTCAGGATGAGTCCGTTATCGAATCGGTTCAGGAGTACGAGAAAATCAAACAGCAGCGGGAGATGGATAAAAAAGTCTGAAATCAGGCGGTCGATGCTGATTTCTTCATCGAAATATCCTGACCTGTTCCCACGCACTCCTCCAAACTCCCCCCTCTTTCACTGAATTAACAGTGGAAGAGGGGGCTCGCATTTAAAGATCTTGCTGCCAATGCAATCCTGACGGCTCGTCTCTGTGAACAAACTTTCTTCAGATTTTATTAACTGCGAGGTCAGGAATATCCGTTGGAATTAACGGCAATGATGCCCTGTTTAGCCTCAATCCAAGCCCAACACACTTCTCCATGGAACGAGCGCCCAGGCTAAGCTTCTTCTGATGGTGTGAAGAGAGGAGATGGCTGGGGGTATAAGCGGGAGTAGCCTTGTTTTTGCAATGGCAAGAGGGCTCTAGAAATCAGTGGGGAATTTGTTTGAAGGGGGGGCCGTCTGGTCGTTTTCATCTCCAGAATATTTTCCGAAGGACTCTTTCTCTGTCCACAGAAAGGCTCGGTGCGTGAGTTCTGTGGCGTTTTTAAGGCAAAGCTTCTGCTTGATCCGATCCCGGTAGGTGCCGATGGTTTTGATGCCCAGATTCATCCGTTCAGAGATCTTGCGGGTAGAGAGGCCCTGGCCGATCAGCCTGAAGACTTCAAATTCTCGATCGGTGAGCATCTCGGCAGTGGTGGCCCCATGGCCATCGGGATGTTTGTGAAACTTGTCCAGTAAGCTCGACATCATGTTCGTGCTGACATGGATTTTTCCGTTGAGAATATTGCGGATGGCAAGGATGATTGTTTCCGAGGCCTCTTTTTTCATAACGTACCCTTTGGCCCCTGAGCGGATTGCCCGTTCAGCCCACACCGACTCGTCGTGCATGGAAAGGACCAGGACGGGGATACAATTCACCTCCGCCGTAATCTCCTTGACCAGGTCAAGCCCATTCTCATGGGCCAGTGAGATGTCGACAATCGCTAGGTCAGGGCTGGTTTTCAGCAGGGCCTGTCTGGCGGAATGGATATCTGCAGCCACCGCGCATACCGAGAAATCCTCCTCCTGATTGAGCAGTTCCTCCATCCCCACCCGAAAGATGGGATGATCATCGACTATAAGAATTCTGGGCACTATTCCTGGACCTCGCCTGAGAGAGTAACAACTGTTCCATTTTCCACCCCTGGATGGATGGTCAATGAGGCCTTAATGGCCTTGGCACGATATTTCATGATGTGCAGCCCCATTCCTTTCTGTTGCACCGTTTCGGTGATCCCCCGGCCGTCATCCTGAACGCGCACAAAAAGATGGCGTTGATTTTTTTCAACGGTAATGGCGATGTGCCTCGCTGAACCGTGTCGTATGGCATTAAAGACCGCTTCCCTGATGATATAATAAACATGAGTGGCTGTATTGTTGTCAAGGGTTTCTCCGGTGCTGTGGCAGGAAAGGCTGCATTTGACCGGATAGAGGCTTTCGATCTCGACAATCAATCCCTCGATGGATGCCTCGAAACCCTGTTCGATGATATGAACCGGGTAGAGCCCATGGGCCAGTCGCCGGGTTTTTTCGATGGCCTCCCGGATCAACCTGCGGATACGTCCAAGTTGGGTGGCCTTCTCCTGATCATCTTCCTCCAGTTTCTTCTCCAGAACCTTGGTCAGCATCTCCACTCCGCTGAGATGCGAGCCCAGTCCATCATGCAGATCTCTGCCGATTTTGTGCCTCTCTTCCAGGCTCACGGCGATAACCTGCCGTTCCAGTCGGGCCATTTCGATTTCGGAATAGATTTTCAGCACATGCAGCCAAACCCCTTCCAGGAGCCTGATCACCTGCTGGACATCGGAGTTGTCGTAGTCCTCGCTGTTGTTGCACACCCCGGCGACCACCACGATTTTCCCGTCGTTATAGATGGGGACGTCGAGATGCCGATAAATTTCGGTGTGGTAGGGGAAGATGGTCTTCGTCTTCCCGTCCGCAAATCCGTTGCAGATGATTGCCTGTCTCTGGCGTACAGCGATCCCCGGTAGACCACCATCGTCGATTAAGCATGAGGACTCCTGACCTCCATTTTCCGGTGCCGGGGTGTTTTCGCCTGTCGGGTAACGCGAGCAGATAGAGATATGGGTTTGGGCATCATTGACCAGTGCCAGGTATCCCGCCTTGCTTCTGGTGATCTGCACAATTCGCTGGAGGATGAAGTCATACTTCTTCTGGAAGGAAAGCCTTTCCATCATCCCCAGACGCAACAAGGTGTCGAGACGCAGCTCATCGCGGCGGAGGAGCTGCTCTTTCTGGATCCGGTCGTCAATCATCCGGTTGGCCAGCCGGGCCAGATCCTCGAACTCGCCAAAGGCAAGATTGGTCTCCTCAATCTTCACCTTGTTGTCAGCAGCATTCCGGAAAAAGTTGGTGAAAAGACTGATACTGTGCTTGATCTTGAGTGAGTACGAATAGGCGACGAGCAAGAGAATTGCCACCAGCACGCCGAAAAGCAGGACAAAGAGGAAGGCATTTTTAAAGGCGATGCGGATATAAGTACTGGTCTCAGCAGTGATCGCTTTTTCCATCTCGTCCATGTTCATACTGGTGACAAAGACCATGTCCCAGTCCTTAAAGGCCCTGACGTAACTTAATCGCTGGACGCCCTTCCCGGATGAGCTCTGCCCCACCACATAGCTGACATACTCCCCATGTTCTTTCTGTTTGCCGGCCTCCCACATGCTCTGGCCAAAGGGTGTGCCATCTTCGCCGACCAGATCTTTTATTGAGCGGCCGATCAGCCGTTCATCACGGTCACAGACAATCGTGCCATCGGAACGAAAGCCGAAGACCTTGCCGTCAAGGCCGAAATGCATCTTCTGAACCTGGTTCAAGACATCATCCCGGACGATGTTCTCCATATCATCAATATAGATGCCGGCCCCGATAAACCAGTCGAAGGGCTTGAAGTATTTGACAAAAGAGATTTTGCGATGGCTGCCACCGAGGTATTCCGGCTTTGACCAGTGATAACGGTAAATGCCCGCGCCCTTTTCCCGGATGATGGCGATGATGTCGCCAACCACATCAAGGTCGGTCTCCTTCATGATAGACTGCTGATCTTTGCCCTCGAAAAAAGGATCATCGGCGAAAAGATCGATGACCTTCTCTTGGACCCTGCCGGCAAAGTAGTAGCCGCGATCACTATTCCAGCGGATTGGCCGAAGAATTTCCATGACCATGGTGCGTAATTCCCCGGTGCTTTTCTCGTCTTTATACTGACTGTGGATGTGGGAGGCAATGGTGTAGGCGGTCTGGACCTTCTGGCGAATCTCGTTTTCAATCAACAAATCCGTCTGGGAGCGCTTGAATTCAATAAGATCATGGATGTTTCTCATCTCTTCGCTCAGTCGTTCCTGGTATTGGTGTTGATAGTTATTGCGGATGTTGGAGATACTTTCGTTATAGACCTCGTACTCGTTGAGGGCCCAGAAGGTGCCGGTGAAGAGGGCGAGGGAAAAGATGACGACCAGAGAGACATAGAACGGAGAGGAGGAGAGGGCCATGCGTTGCGATTTCTTCACGATATCAACGCTCCTGCTCTGCATGAAGGGTGCATGAAAGGGATGATGCCCCGTTTGCTGCTCATTCCAACACCTTTTTCAGGGTTGGATTAAGCTCTGTGAGAAAGACATCCTCCATGCCCTGATGATCTCCGGGCCCAAATTGGAGAACTATCCCCCCTAAGTCAAAGGTCTTGACCTGCTCCATGGTGGCGATAAAATCTTCTCGCTGCAGCTCACCGGGAACCGCTGAGCTGATCTGGAAAAACAGCTTGCCGGCGATGTAGCCTTCCAGGGAGGTGAAGCTGATGGGGGCATCATGCTGGTATTTTTGCATGGCCTCGGTATATTCGCGGATAAGCTCGATGGTCGTATCTTTGGGGTAGGGGACAACCTGCGAGACAATGATATTGCTGGTGTATCTGCCAAGGGTTGCCTGCAGGCTCTCCGTCCCCACAAAGGAGATATTGCAGTAGAGAAGGTTTTTTCTGGTTCTCGCCTTGCTCAGCTTGATAAATTCAGCGCAGGCCGAATAGGTGCCCACCAGGACCACCGCTTCCGGATCTCTCTGCATCACATCGCTGAGACCGCGCAGTACGGCGACAGTATTGCGTTCATAACTGCCCCGAGAAACCAGCTCAAGCCCTCTTTTTTTCAAGGCCCTCTCGATGCCCCCGAGGCCATCCAGGCCATAGCTGTCATCCTGATAAAAGCAGGCAATCTTGCTAAGTTTTTTTTCATCGACAAGATAGGAGGCCAACTTTTCCATCTCCTGGAAATAGCTGGCCCGGACATTGATCACATACTTGCGGAAGGGTTCCCGTAAAAATTCCGCCCCGGTGAAAGGGGCAAAAAAAGGAATTTGATGCTGTTCAACCAGGGGGAGAACGGCGCTGGAGGTCGGTGTCCCGACCTCCCCGATGAGCATGAAGACCTTCTCGGTATTGATGAAATCTAGGGTGTTCTTCACCGCCCGGTCCGGCTCATACCCGTCATCCCGACTGAGCAGGATGATATCCCGCCCCTTGACCCCACCTTCATCATTGATCTTGGAGAAGGCCGCCAGTAATCCCGCCCGCATCTCCAGCCCAAGATCCTTGGCCGGCCCACTCAGCGCGCAGGACTGCCCCAGAATGATGGGCTTGGCGCCCTCGGCTCTGGCCGAAGAAGGAAAAACGCAGGAGAAAATGAGGATTCCCATGAGTTCTGCCAGGACAAGAGAGCCTGAAAGGACAACTCTGAAGATACTATGTTTCTCCATATTCAATTCCTCGTTGGTTCGAGTAAGGCATAAGCAAACTGGATGAATTATTTTTTGAGACTTTCTCAGGGAAGTTCCCGTGCAAGGTGAAGACTAAATTGAAGGTTGTCTCTTCTCTTAGCATTGAGTTTAAACTCAATAAATATAACAGAATTGAGCTAGGAATAATGTAAAAAAAGCGAGAAAATAGATGTGGCAGGAGTTGTACTGTAGCGCAAATTCTCAAGATGGAGGGGCCGGATTGAAGGGTATCTGCACCTGAGAGTGTAAACAATGTTGACACATTAGTCATTTGTGTTTAACCTCCTGGAACAAATGAATTTTAACCCTGTAAATGAGGAACAACCATGCAGATGACAATAAAAAAATGGGGAAACAGCCTGGCTACGAGGATTCCTAAAGCAATTGCTGAGTCAGCAAATTTGCATTTTGATCAGTTGGTTGATATCGAAGAGGTCAATGGCAAAATCGTTATCACTCCCATTGCCGCAAAAAAGGAATATAAGCTTGACGAACTTCTCAGCCTATGCAAGCCTGAATCTATGACACTGGACAAAGAGGATCAGGAGTGGCTTGGTGATGTACCTGTAGGAAAGGAAATCTGGTGATGGCCAAGGAGAAATACATTCCAGCACGAGGTGATATCGTTTGGACCAATTTTGATCCAGCAGCAGGTCATGAACAGATGGGTAAAAGACCCGCCCTTATTCTTTCCTCGCAATCATTTAATAAAAAGATATTACTGGCAATGGCTGCACCTATCACCAGCAGAGTGAGGGGTCACGGATTTGAAGTACCAATAGACGTTAAGAAAATTACAGGTGTTGTTCTTTGCCAGCAGGTAAAAATGATCGATTTTAATGAAAGAGGCTTGCAGTTTGTCGAGAAAGCACCAGAAGCGGTCATAAATGAGGCTTTAGCGCGAGTCAGGGCGATAATAAGTGAGTAAGAACAAGCTCTGCATAATTCGAGTCCATAATTCGGGTTAGGGTTGAGTTGAAGTTCATTCTCTCATTGGCTTTTATTCTGCTCTGACCCTTATTCAGCCCTTTCTAACTAACGAACTTTCTTGACTGCAAGACTACCTGGAACTATTGTGAACCATAAGCAACGCAACATGGTTCATAAAAAGGTTACAGGGGGGCTAGTATGACATCAATAACAATTCATGGACTCGAAGACCCATTAGACAGCCTGATCAGGGAAAAGGCACGGCAGCAGGGGCTCAGCCTCAACAAAACCATTAAACAACTCTTGGCAGAATCACTTGGCGTTTCCACAGATAACACCAAACAACAACGTAATTTTGATGATCTCTGTGGAATTTGGTCACCGGCAGACTCGGAAGAATTTATTCGCAATACCCGGGAATTATCCATTACCGATCCCAAGGACTGGGAATGAATAAAATTCTCTTGGACACTCATTGTTATGCCGCCTATCTCGCTGGAGACAATGAAATCCTCCATGTTCTCACTGAGGCAAAAACTACCTTTATGTCCATCTTTGTCCTCGGAGAACTGTATGCCGGCTTTAAAGGTGGAACCCGTGAAAAAGAGAATAAAAACATTCTTGATACGTTCCTCAAAAAGCCATCCGTTGTCACCCTGGACGCCTCTACTGAAACAGCAGAACTGTTTGGGCTGGTAAAGGATACCCTGAAACAGGCAGGCAGCCCGATTCCCATCAACGATGTCTGGATTGCCGCCCATGCCCTTGAATACGGTGCTGTGCTGGTTACCCGTGATAAGCATTTTCTAAATATTCCAGGCCTGCGTCTCCGGTGAGATAGCTCAACTCACCGGAGACATATTCTTGTGCGGCGCCTGTGAAATACACAAAAATACCATTTCAAGACCTAGCTTCAGCCGCATGTTTTCTTAAAAAATAGTTCTGTCCCCTTCTCCTGTTTAATTTAGTCTGACTCTGACCCCAATTACTTAAAAGAGGCTTGCAGTTTGTCGAGAAAGCACCAGAAACGGTCATAAATGAGGCTTTAGCACGAGTCAGGGCGATAATAAGTGAGTAAGAACAAGCTCTGCATAATTTCGGGTTAGGGTTAAGTTGAAGTTCATTCTCTCCTGGGCTTTTATTCTGCTCTGACCCTATTTATCTGAAGATTCCTAACAAACAATAATCCAGTTTTATTTCCAGGGGATGCCGGTTTCGTCTTTTTTTGTTCGGTCTGGGCGTTTGAGGTGGAGGTTTGGCGGGTCATAGACGAGGGTGAAGAAAGCCCATGTTTCGGGGAGTTGTGCTACAAATTCGGGGATTAACTGCTCCAGTTCTTTCGGGGGAAAACCGTATTTGTTGATGTAGGCGTTGATTGCCTGCTGGGTTATAAGGGTCTGTTCAAAGATGGAAATTTCCTCTTCATAACGTTTACGCACCACCTCTTCTTTTTCAGCGGCCAGCATGGTCTTGAGTGAGATCAGGCCTGCTTCGATATCACCGCCCTGGGCGGAAAGCAGAGCGGCCAGATGGCCGAACATGGGTGGGGCTTTGGGAAGTTGTGCCGCTTCCGCAAAGGCCTTTGCCCCTTTGAGGGGTTCGTTCATGGTCAGGAAGAAATTGGTTCCATAAAAGAAGCGTAGAACGTAGTCTTCGGGGTAGGCGGCGATCCCGGTTTCAAAGATACCGGCAGCCCTGGCCGCGGATTCCGTTGAAATTGAGGGAAGAAACCCTTGGGTGAAATAATAAGGGTCAATAAAACGGGGGTAGAGCGTAGTCATGACCTCAAAGTTATTGGCCAGGGCGTCTTCATAGCTGGTCTTATCTGTTCCCGGCGGCACGCCGCCTAAGAACACACTGACGCGGATAAAGAGCATCTCTGCTGCCAATTGCTGGAGGTAACCTGCGGCAACCCGGTAGAATGCGGGTGGTGGGGCAAACTGCAAAGGGGTAAATCGTCCTTGGGCCTTGCTGTCCAGGTGCGAAAAAAGAAGCCCGTAAACAAAAATGAGCCCGGCAAGGAAAAGGGAAACAATCGCTTTCATTGCAGGTCACGCCGTTTATAGACCAGGCAGGCCAGCCAGAGAACAATACTGATATACAGGGCACTCAGGAGAAATGGCTGTCCAATCTCCAGAAGCGTTGGTGCTTGATCGCTGGAGGCGGCCAGGGTCTTGAAATCCAGCCAGGAGAAGTCCGGGAAAATAGCGGTCAGCCATTGCAGGAGCGTGCTCAGAGACTGACCCATCTCGGCGCTACTCTTTTGCCGGATGGATTCCCGCACCACCGGCAGGCCGGTGCAGATGAAATAGTAGCACAGGCTGAGCAGCAGTACCGGAAAACTCCCCCGAATCACACTGGAAAAAAGCAGGATGACGGAGAGCAACAGTAGTTGGATCCAGTACAGCCCAAACGCGGCCAGCAAAAAGAAGGGCAGAGACAGGTGTTGGAAATAGGTTTCTGAAACAGAACCATTGATCACGTTCAGCACCCCCCAGCTCATCGCGCCTAAGATGCAATGCAGCAGGAACAGCAGCAATGCCAGCCCGGAAAAAAGTCCCAGAGCGTACTCCGTGCGCGAGATGGGGCGGGCGAGGAAGGTATGCAGTGAGCCGCGTTCAGCGTCCCAGGCCATGACCTGGACGCCATGGAAGAGCAGGAAGATAAAACCGGTCAGCCAGGTGATGGCAAAGAGAAAATCATTGGAGGCCCGACCAATATCACGGGGGATAAAGTCAAAGAATAACAACCCCGCGGTGAGGGCGGCCATGGCGAACAGAATCAACCCGATAAGGGCGTGCCGGCGCAGGCCGTCGAGAATGACCAGTCGGGCCAGGGCAATGATACGTTTACCCATGATGTTCCTCCTGTTTGACCCGGCTGACAAAGGCCTCGGCCAGTGTCTGTTTGCCTTCCTGATTGACCAGTTCGGCCGGAGTCCCAAAAAAGAGCCGTTGTCCTTTGTGCAGGAGCAGGACATGATCGACTAGACGGTCCACATCCTCCAGGATATGGGAGCAAAAGAGGATGCTCTTGCCATCCGCCTTTAACCGGCTGATCAGGTCGATAATCTTTTTCCGGCCCATGGGGTCAAGGCCGCTCATGGGTTCATCGAGAATCAAGAGCTCTGGGTCATTGATCAGGGCGATGGCGAAGTTGGCCCGTTGTTGCATCCCTTTGGAGTAGGAGCGCAAGGGGCGTTTTCTCGCCTCCCAGAGATCGAGCAGGGTCAGGAGCTCCTGGCCGCGCTCTTGCAATACCGTCCTGGTGATTCCGCAGGTCGCGGCGGTAAAGCGGAGCAGGTCAAGGACGGTGAGGTTGGCCGGGAAATTAGCGACCTCCGGCAGATAGCCGATCCGGCGGCGAACCAAGGGGGCATCCGGTGGCGCGGAAAAAAGCTCGATGGCGCCGCTGCTGGGCCGGATAAAATCCATAAGCAACTTGATGCTGGTGGATTTACCGGCGCCGTTGGCGCCGATGAGGCCAAGGGTTTGCCCCTGCTCCAAGGAAAAGGAGAGGCCGCTCAGGGCGGTATGGGCCGCGGCCCCGATCTCCTTGGCGTAAACTTTTGATACCGAGTGGAATGTTATCATAAGGAAGAAGGCTTTTTTGTTAAGCGGATGGGGAAATAAGGCTGCAATCAAAAATAGGTGCTGGATGTTAAGAGGAATGTCTGAGATGGTAGCAGGGAGAGAGCGACAAGTCAATGGGGTGAGGTTGTTCTTCTATAAAGTTGATTCACCTGCGTATTATCTGAAAAAAAGTTCTGTCCCCTTTTTCCCGGGATACATTGGAATTTTTGCCATTTTCGCTTGGATTTTAATTTGTTCTGACCCTGATATTCTACGCGATTGCTACGGGCTGTATAAGGTTTCCGGGAAAGCTTGGTTGGAACTCGGCGCATGCTTTTGTGTGAAGAACATCGGAAAGGCGGATGCGGGAAAACTGCAAGTCCGGTTTGATGAGGGGGGGCTGACGAACGATCAGGCCGGTTAACACGTAGTAGTCGCGTGCGACAAGGCGTCAATAAAAGTCCTGGCTATGTTCAGTAAATCAGCTTCCTACGCTACCGTTTTATTCGATGATCCCAATTCTTTGGAGGCATATAAAGAAAAGACGCTTTTTAAAAGCGTCTTTTCTTTATTGCTTGCGTGAAAAATAGTGGTCGTTTTATTTACTGGTCCAACCAGCAACAATAATAATGTTATCTACAGCAGCGGTTGATGCCGGTACATTTGCAACTACATTAGTTAAGGCAGTACCGACTGCTATCAACCCTGGTCTTTGATAAACAGAAGTTGAGTCACTATCAACGGCGAATAATGTGTCACCTTGAACATGCTTGCTAACAGCAATAAAAGAAGTTGGAGCTACAGCAGCTGTGGGAACAAAGTCAACATTTGCAAATGCTGTAATGCCATTACCTACAGGTACTCTTATTCCTCGTGGGGTATTACCTGTATCATGCGTGGCGATACCATCTTCAAGATTGTTACCTCCAAGTGCAGCTGCACCAGTAACGGCGGCAACGGCAACAGGAGCGAAGGCACCAGCTGCTGCATTTTGTTGAGTGATGCCATAACGTTGCCAGTCTGAAAATAATGCTGCTTGTGTAGTGTTCAAATTACGGACATCGCTCAGGCCGGAGGCATTGAAACCTCGAATCCGATACGCTGCAAATTGCGGGATCGCAATCGCAGCCAAAATACCAATAATGGCCACAACGATCATCAATTCCACCAGGGTGAAGCCCTGGCTGTCTTTCTGTAACTTCTTCAACTGTGTAAACATAATTTTTCCCCTCCTTGGGGGCCTGGTTAAAGGGTACTTCGTGGTGGGCTTGGGAGCCCATAAACATATCGTTTGCCGTAACCTTTCCATAAACCATGCCATTTGTGAAAATAAATTTTTTTAGTGTTATAATATGCTGAAATGTCAGTTTATTTATATTATACGCCTTTACGCCTGCCCGAATCTCCCCACCATCCCACACTGCCAAAATTTGTCACTGTGGCCAAAAAACAGCAAAAATAAGCCGCCACTGACAAAAAATGTCAGTCCGTCGGGCTGGACCTAATTCGGGGCACTCCCTGATTATATACTTAAACCCTCATGCCATCAAAAGGTGTTGTCTGTAGAGGCAACGTATTGTGGTCCTTCTGCTATGATAAAATTCCACTGTGTTATCACATGTGACTTGACGCGCATAAACAATTTGTTTACTATCGTTTCATGATTCAAACCTTTGCCACATCTGAAACTGAGAATTTCTTCGCAACTGGTAAATCACGACGATTGCCAACCGAAATATTAAAACGCGCCGCCATGCGGTTGAGTCAAGTGCATGCCGCCATAAAAATTGAAGATTTACATTTTCCGCCCTCCAATCATTTAGAAAAACTAACGGGCGACAAGAATAACACATGGAGTATCCGTATCAATGGCCAGTGGCGGGTATGTTTTCGGTTCGAAGGAGGCCATGCCTTCGATGTTGAAATTATTGACTACCACTAAGGAGATCTTACCATGACTTATAACGGCTTACCCGCAATCCATCCAGGGGAGTATCTGCTTGAGATACTTAAGGAGTTGAGTGTGTCGCAAGCAGAATTTGCGAGGAAAATTGGTGTTTCTCCCATGCGCATATCACATGTCATCAAAGGGGGGCGCCCGGTGACAGCAGAATTGGCCTTGTTGTTTGGCCGCGCCTTTGGACAAACACCTCAATACTGGATGAACTTACAGGCAGACTTTGACTTGAAAATCGCAGAGTCTTATCTTGGCGCCCGCTTGGTTGATGTTCATACCTTCTTGCATTCTTAAAATGCGAGGCACATCCTATTTTTTCTTTATATGTCCTGGAGGGAATTGGGGTGATAATTGGGGTCAGAGTAATATTTGCCATCCCTGACAGGCAAGGTTAGTCCCCAAACAGCGACTGTAAAAAGGGGCAGACTGAAAATTATGGTATGACCTATAATCGGCGAGGCCACATTCTCGATGTGTGATATACTCGGAGAATTTGGAGAAGCCCTCCCTTAGGTAATTGGGGTCATAGTAAAATGTGCGGCCGGGCAAGGTCGTGTAATCAAGCGGGTGTGAATCCCGTCCCGGAAGGTTGGCCAACCACCGGGTAGCAAGTCCTTGGAGGCTGTATGGTAA
>WSXV01000017.1 GCA_009773475.1 Desulfobulbaceae bacterium
TTGACCTCTACAACACCCCAACCTTCTACATTAACGGCCAACAAGTTGTTGGCGAGCGACCCTTCGAGTATTTCAAAAAGATTATCGACGAGCAATTGAACAAAAAACAAAGGTGACGACATGAGAACAGTTTTGTGGATCTTCCTAGCGGGACTCTGCCTTCCAGCTTTTGTTCTTGCCGGCAATCTTGAGCCGTTCAGGGATGTTCCCGTCCCGGCACAGAATCCGCAGACACCGGCTAAAATTGAGCTTGGTAAGAAGCTTTTTTTCGACCGGCGCCTGTCCGGTGATGGAACCATGAACTGTGGAACCTGCCATGATCCCGTGCAGGGCTTCAGTGATGGACTCGATATCTCACTGAACTATCCCACAACTCGCAACTGGCGAAACTCTCCCACCCTCATAGGGGTAGCATTTCAGCGGCATCTTTTCCACGATGGACGAGCAGCAAGCCTTGAAGAACAGGCTTTGTTTCCAATGATGTCGGCCTTTGAGATGAACCAGAACCTCGACTTCATGGAGGAAGAGATCCGTACCGTGCCGGAATATGTCGCAGAGTTCACCAAAGTGTTCGGGGACGGTGACGTGACCCGTGAGCGTATTGCCATGGCCATCGCCGCCTTTGAACGAACCCTTGTTTCCCGTACGCCCCTTGATCGCTTCTTGAGCGGAGACGCCACAGCATTCTCACCAAAGGCGTTGAAAGGATATGAACTCTTCATCGGTAAAGGGAAGTGTACTGAATGTCATTACGGTGTCAGTCTGGCGGACGACCGTTTTCATGTGCTCAACGTCCCCGAAAACCCTGAGCACTCGAAAGATCCCCGGATTGCAGCAACGCGCCGGTTTGTCGCCAAGGTCTCCCATTTCGAAGAATACCGGACCCTCTCTGAAGACCCTGGAAGATATCTCATCACCAAAGACCAGAAAGACTGGAAGGCATTTCGGACTCCCACGCTCAGAGGGATCGCCAAAACAGCTCCATACATGCACAACGGAATCTACGCGACCCTTGATGAAGTTATCGAATTCTTCCATGCAGGAGGCGGGAAAGGAAACACCGCGCTGAATTCACTGCAATTCACCACCATGGAAAAAGAAGAACTGCGAATATTCCTCGAAGAAGGGCTGACCGGTGCGCCGATCGCCTTTGTCCACCCCAAAATACCATAAGGAGAACCATGACCATAGATACCCAGGCGTTGATCGAACAACGGCCGCACCTCAAAGAGCCGCTTGAGCTCTACGCCAAATGGCAGCGCTTTCACCGTGAGATTGGTGATCTTCTCCCGCAAGTGAGAACCGCCATATCGCCTTTAGATGCAAAAGGCTATCCACAGGAAAGTGCCGGAGCTGTTTTTCGCCTGTTTTCCTCTATATTTGATTTGCCAGGCGAAGATTTTGAGCCGGTATGTCAGGCTTTGGAAAACGGTGCCATCGACTTCATGCGCTTTCCCCTCGACGAATTTCCTGATTTCCCCTCCGTTCCATGCAGCGACGAGGAGTTGACCTCGATTCTGTTCCTGTTGAGCAGGCCCTATTTCATCGCATTGCGTGAGGCCTATCCGCTGGACGGCCAACTGTGGGAGAATGGACGTTGTCCCTTGTGCTCGGCACGGTCATCGCTTACCTCCATCCTGGAAGGCCCTTCACGCCGCTTACACTGTTCCTTCTGCGGAACCTCCGGCCCGTACCGATTCATCGGCTGTCCGAACTGTGAGACCGTGGATGCGGAAAAACTCAACACCATCATGTCTGAAGATGAACCGGGGTACCGAGTAGCCACGTGTGATGCCTGTCATAGCTACGTCAAGGTTCTGGAAGGCCCGGCTCTTAAAGCGATGTCATTGGACCTTGCTGATATGGCAAGCCTTCCCCTCGACATCATTGCTCAGGAAAAAGGATACTCTCGCATGGCGCCCAATCCCATCAGCTTAAGAAAGATGGCATAGCTAAAAAAAAATAGAACAATTTTAAGTTGTTCTCGCTCGCTGCGTTCTTTGTTTTTCACTTTTGCAGGGTGGAACAAGAAAAAAGGGGCTGTTCATTTTGAACAGTCCCCTTTTTTTTAGACGCCTGCTTTCTTGTACCTTTTAAAAAAGAGCAGCAGGGTATGAGATGGGGTAGGAAATCAAGCACACAGGAAAAAAAACCATTATCGGCGATAAGAGCTGATATACGATGGAGCTTTCCAGACTAAAGTAAAATCCGCTCCGGATGGGTGAAGGCATTGAGCCTTTCCGGCCGTGCATAGCCAATAAGGGTGGCCCCTGCGCGATCGGCGATGGCCAGTCCCAAAGAAGAAGGTGCGGTTCGTGACATGATAATCGGGATCCCGATGCGGGCGCATTTTAAAACCATATCCGAGGTCAGTCTTCCCGTTGTATAGACAGCAGCACGGCTTGGAGCCCTGCCCAGCAGAATGGCGCCCATGATTTTATCAACTGCATTATGGCGTCCGACATCCTCAAAAAAGGCCCTCAGTTTTCCATCCGCCCAAAGCCCGCACCCATGCACACAATGGGTGTCCTGGTGAAGTGTAGAAGCGTGCAGAACCTGATGGATGAAGTCTTTAATCTCGGGAAAGCTTATCGTGCATTCTGAGAGTGGCTCAAAGGCCCCGGTAAACATCTCCTTGGAGATCTTGCCCGTGCCTCCGCAACCCGAAGTAATGATAACCTCCTTGGGTTCCATGCTTTCCACGTCGGCGTAAACGGAGATCCGCCCTTCAGGGCAGACAATGACCTCCTTCACTTCTCCCACGGCTTTTATATATCCCTGTCCGAACAGGAATCCCACCCCGAACTCCTCCAGGCCCACCGGCAGAACCATGGATGCGCCAATCGTGACATCGTTGAGAGCAATCGTGTAAGGGGTCTCAATGGCCAGTATTTCTTCTTGCTGGACGTATCCTTCCGGTGAAATCAAAGTGGAGAGATGCGGGAGTGTTATTTTGCTGTTCATGGTAATCTGAAAATTTCTCTTTAAATGGAATGTGGCGGCAGGACGCAAATGACTGCAGGTGCCGAGTTTTCCTGACTTGAGCGCTGATGATCAAAAATTACTGACGGTACATAATCTTCCCGCAGTCCCTGAGATCATAACCGCCGAGGGAGAGAATCTCCCCATGGAAGGCCCGGTTAGTCACCATCAGTTCGAGGACAGCCGCCACCTTCCGGTCGGAAATGAATTGTTCCGGGATGATGAGATCGTAGCGTTCTTCGGTCACCGGAATAAAATCAAGATCCAGTGCCTTGGCTGCGGCCAGGATTCCCAAGCCGGTATCGACACTGCCACTGGCGACCGCTGCAGCGACACTCATATGGGTATATTCTTCATGGGCATATCCCTGGATGTCAGTTGGCTTGATATGTGACTCTTTGAGGATTTTGTCGGTGAGAAGACGGGTCCCGGCACCGGCCTGACGGTTGATAAAGCTCAGTCCATTCTCGGCAATATCCTGGAAGCTACTGATATTTTTTGGGTTATTTTTTCGAACGATGAACCCCTGCTGGCGGTAGCAGAGATTGATAAGCCGCAAGGGCAGGTTGGGCAAAAAGCGTTTGAGAAAGGAGATATTGTATTCACCGGTCTCCTCATCGAGCAGATGACAACCGGCAAGATGGGCCTCGCCCCGACGGATGGCCATGATGCCGCCCATGGAACCGACATGGGCGGAGGAAATACGAATGCTGGGTCGATGTCTGTATAATTGATTGGCGATCAGATCGAGGATATTGTCATGGCTTCCAATGAAAACCAGGGTGGAATCGACTTCTACCTTTGGCCTGAACAGTTCAATGGCCACCTTTTCACCAGCCCCGACGCCTTCACTGCCGGCCGGGATGGTCAGAATTCCATCGGCACGGACCAGTGACATCACTGCGCCCGCTCCTTTCCCGGATGGAGTGGCCATCAAGGTTCCGCCAACATTGCCAAGGGTTACCCGGACGAACTGATCGACCCCCATGGACGAATGAAAGGGCCGCGAGATGGTGGCCTCGATGATCTGCGGAACGGGATCTTCCATGCCCAGAAAGCCGGCTATCATCTCGCGGACGAAGAGGCGCATGGTCAGGAATGCGGAGACCGGATAACCGGGCAGGCCAATCACCGGTGTATCGTTGACAATGGCCAGAATCACCGGTTTTCCCGGTTTGATGGCAACGCCATGGACAATGATTCTACCCAAATCGGCAAGCACGAGGGAGGTGAAATCCTTGGTGCCGGCCGAGGCACCGGCATTCAGAATAACGATATCGTTCTCTTGAGTGGCGGCCAGGATCACTTGCCGCAGCTTCTCCGGATCATCTTCTACTGGAGCGGCCCGCCGGGCATCGGCCCCCCATTCCAGCAGCGAACCTGCCAAAATGCGGGAGTTAAATTCAATGATCTGGCCGGGTTTGGCAGGTTCCCCGGGCTGAATCAGTTCACTGCCGGTGGGGATAACCACTGCCCGGGGAATCTTTTTTACATTAATCTCGGTGACACCGGCGGCCAGCATCGCCCCTTGATCGATGGGGCGGATTCTATGACCTTCGGGCAGGATAAGTTCTGTGGCAACGATATCCTCACCAATGGTGCGGACATGCTGCCACGGTGGAGCCGCCATGGCAAGTTCGACCTCGGTATCACTTGCCTGATGAACGTCTTCAATCATCACCACCGCGTTAAAACCCGGGGGCAGCGCATTACCGGTATTCACTGGCTGGTATCGATCTCGCGACAGACAAACCGGCGCGCTCTCCCTTGCCCCGGCCAGATCCTCAAAATGAACGGCAATCCCGTCCATCGCTGCAGCATTGTAGGAGGGAGAAGAGGTTACGGCAAAGACCGGCTCAGCGGTGAGCCTGCCCAGACTATCATCAACTCTGATTGATTCGACCGGCGAGCGGCCAAGGAAGTTCGTCTCAGTCAGGGCCTGTCGCCAGATGCGTTTCGCTTCGTCCAGCGGTTTATTGGAAACAAAAATTGTTCTATTCATAGATAAAGGATGACCTTCACTTCGCTGTCTTGGGTGAGGCCCTGGCTGTCTTCGTCAATGAGGAAGTAACCATGGGCACGGGAGAGTGTCGTTATTGCACCTGATTTTCCTAAAACCGGTTCGGCAATCCATCCGCAGTCCTGTTTCGACAATCGAACGCGGATCAGATCACGCCTTCCCGGCGCCGAGTTAATGTTTCTGCCCAGCCGGGCAAGAACCACTGGCTGAGGCAGGACCTCTTGGACCGCAAGTCCAGAGAGATGGCGGATGGTCGGCTCGACAAACAGTTCAAAGCAGACCATGGCCGAGACCGGATGGCCGGGCAGGCCAAAGATCGGAGTTGTACCGGTGAGGCCGATGATAATCGGTTTTCCAGGCTTGAGGGCAACTCCATGCACCAGGATGCCGGGGTTGCCAAGGGACGAGATGGCCTCCTCGCCCAGATCACGCATCCCCACCGAGCTGCCTCCAGAGAAGAGGACGATATCATTTTCAGCCACCGCTTTTTCCATCGCCGGAAAAAATACGTCTTTCCGATCAGACACGATTTCGTACAGTTTGGCTTTCGCGCCTGCCCTCTGAATCAGGCCGGACAGGGTTATTCCGTTGATGTCCCGAACTTTACCAGGCGGCGGCAGCTCAGTATATGGGACAATTTCATCGCCGGTGGATAGAACGCCCACCTTGAGGGCGCGATAGACCTCAATTCGGTCCATCCCAAGTCCGGCCAGCAGGCCTATATCCTGGGGCCGCAAACAATAGCCAGCCGGTAGGGCAGGACTGCCTTTGCCAATGTCTTCGCCCGGTGCAATCAGGTTCGTGCCCACCCCAACGGCCTTGACGACCTCAATCATTGATTCGTCAATGGGTACGGTATTTTCCAGCATCACCACGGCATCGGTTCCGGCCGGTAACAGGCCGCCAGTGGGAATACGAACACAGCTACCACGCTCAACCACAAGGGATGACTGCTCGCCCATGGCCACCTCGCCAATGATTCGCAGGTACCCGGGCATGGATTCACTGGCCCCGAAGGTATCGACCGCCTGCACCGCAAATCCATCCATCGTTGATCTAGTATGGGCGGGCAGGTCTTCAAGGGAAATAATCGGCCTTGCCGTGATCCGGTCCAGGGCCGCAGCGAGCGACACCATCTCCACCTCTGGGGTGACTGAGCCCAATCGGGAGAGCAGGATCTCCAGGGCCTCATCCACCCGGGTAAGACCCTGGCGACCAAGCATATCACGTGTGATTTCAGCCATTAGCAGCCTTCCTTTTCCAGCGGATAATATCGATAACAACCGAAATGATATCCATGTGCTTTTTATTCAGCTCCAAGAAGGCCTCCCTTGCCAAGTTTTGTTGTAATACAACAGGCCTGTACCAAAATCATGGTGTTCCGACTGGACGGTCAAGCTTGATCCTGAGATCGATTTCCGTTGCACCGTCGGCAAATTTCAACGAATCGATAAACCCGACAATGGTTCCGGCCAGCACCTCCTGAACGAACGGCTTCAGGGGAATATTTTTGCCATCCACCAGGAGCGAGACACTATTCTCAGGCCTTCTCCCGGCCAGCAAGAATCTCTTTCGGATAAAATAGGCGAGCTCTTCTGACTGATCCAGACGAAAAACATGTTCGGCGGCAATATCGAGGTCGGTGGCCACGGCAATTACTCCATGAACCTCGCTGCGCATCATTTGATTCTTGTCGTGCACCACCTCAATTTTTGAAACGCGACGAGCCCCTTTAAACCCCACCCCGATAATAATATCAGCATCAGGGAAAAAACGATGAACCAAGGTGTTTAAGGAGAGATCACTGCCCTTTGTCTGCAGAACCATCTGGTCCGGGGCGACAAAAAGAATCGAATCAGCACCGGCTTGCCGGTGTTTGTCGGTATCCGTCCCGGGAGTATCAAAAATAATCCCTGCTTCATTGCTCGATTTGATCACCGCCACCTTATAGCCAAAGGCCTTCAAGTGGCTGACCACCTGGACGGCAAGACTGTTTTTCCCGCTGTCATGCCAGCCGATAAATGTAATGATTGGCGCCATTGTCATTCCCGTTGAATAAAAACGGGTTCCTTCTTAGGAACCCGTCATTGATTGTTATCAATTTCCAGACTTTATACTCAATAACTACTCAAACCACAACCGCATAGCCCCAACTATGGAGTGCGCCTCCTCTCACTCGTGCCCTATATACGGGAAAAAGAGGCATGCCGAATATACTGGTTTGTCCATAAGCAAGCCGATGACGAAGCGGATGGGATCTTCATAAAGAGTTTGGAAAAATAACATTTTATAGCACACAAGGCGAATGCTTTTATTGCTGCCCATCTTTTTGTATCAGTCTGGAAACATTCACTAAAATATCCTGGCCCAGGTTCATGTGACTAACGGATCGAATTTTTAATCGAAGTAGCCTTCATCCTGAAGAACCACCATTTCTCAGTGAAGATGTGAATAGTCTTAAACCAAACCAATAAGGTGGTTATGATCCCGTTCAGATTCGACGCACAACCGGCCGTGTTCAAGGTGCAGGACCTCATGGGCGAGGCTGCGACCTTGTGCCAGATAATGGGTGGAGAAGATGACCGAGGTGTTTTGTTCCCGGTTGATCCGGTCAAGAATCTGGATGATAATCTCCTGATTCTCTTCATCAACATTGGCACAGGGTTCGTCGCAGAGAAGAACCTCTGGACGAACGGCGAGGGCCATTGCCAGAGCAACCCTCTTTGTTTCTCCGCCGGAGAGTTTTTCTGCCTCTGCTTTGAAAAATTGGTCCATTCCGACCAGAGCAAGGACTTCATGAACCCGGTCGGTCCTTTCCTGATGCGGCACACCCCGCACCTTCAGTCCGAATTGGACATTTTTCCAAACCGGCCCGGTGAAAAGGATTGGATACTGGTCAACCAATACCACCCGGCGTCGTAACGCCAGCAGGCTTTGCTTGTTATAACTGACCTCTTCCCCGCAAAAATGAATCTCCCCAGCCGTTGGTCGGTCCAGGAAGGCAAGGATATTAAGCAGCCTCGTCTTGCCTGCTCCGTTATGACCGATAAGGGAATATATTTTACCGGACTCAAGGGCAAGATGCGGCAGATTCAGGACCTTCCGCCCCTTAAACTCCCGGGTCACACCCTGCAGTTCATACAACATCGTTCTCGATCCTTCCCTGGAAAAAATGAAAGAGCATATTCAGTCCGAAGGCGATGGTCATCAAGGTCAGCCCCAGTGCCACCGCCAGCACAAACTCGCCCTTATCATATTCAAGGGCCATGGCCGTGGTCATCGTCCGGGTGAAGCCTTTAGCATTTCCGCCAAGCATCATGCTGATCCCGATTTCAGCAATAACCCGGCCAAAGGCTGCAATAATAGCGGCACAGATACCAAAACGAGCCTCCCGCAGAATGACAAGGGCAACCTGGGTGTCGTTGGCCCCGAGAGTCATGGCTGTTTTCCGGTATCTCGCGTCAATCCGACTGATGGCTGCGAGAACCAGGGAGGTGACCAGGGGGGTCACCAGAATAACCTGGCCGATAATCATCGCCGTCTGGGTGTAGAGAAGATCCAGGGAGCCGAATACTCCCCGGCGAGAGATAAAGGCATAGACCAATAAGCCGATAACCACGGTGGGCAAGGCTAGCAGGGTGTTTAAAAGAGTGAGCAAGAGGCGCTTGCCGCGGAAATTGCCGTGTGCAATGCAAAAGCCGGCGGGAACCCCGAAAATGGCGGCAATAAGAGTGGAGGCGCCGCTGGTCTTCAGCGATACCCAGACGATATCGAGCAACTCAGGATCGCAGGCTAAAAGAAGCAGGAATGCTGATCGAATGCTGTCTAAAAGTAGATCCATTGTAGCCGGGTCGGTTGATGGGCGGGATAAGGCCGTAATCTAAAAATGGGGAAAAAGTGCACTTTCACACTTTTCCCCCAGAAATATCATTTACTATTTGATGACGTCAGGAAAGAACAGCTGCTTTCCCTCCAGAAGAAAACCGCCGATCAGCTTCTGGCCGGGCTCACCCGTGAGCCAGTTGACAAACTGCATAGTCATATCATATTGGACGTGGGAAAACTTGGCTGGATTGACCGGAATGATTCCGTAAGGGTTAGCGAGATCAGCATCACCTTCAACAAGAATTTCCAGGCCGAGTGCTGGTTTTTTTCCGTACTTATAAGCAATATAGGTGCCACGGTCGGATAAGGTGTAGGCCTGCTTTTCATCCGCAAAGGTCAGGGTCTTGCCCATTCCCTGGCCGATAGAGACGTACCAGCTCTCAGAATCTGCAGGGCTCTTGCTGGCAACCTCGACATCCTTACCGTCTTTGGCAATGGTGATCTTCTTGTCAGCCATGGCAACGCCGCTTGCCTTCCATACATCGAGCTCCTTGGTATGGGTGCCGCTGTCATCGCCCCGGGAAATAAACGGAGCCTTGGCCATGGCAAGCTTTTTCAGGGCAGCTGGAGACTCTTTCATTCCCTTGATGCCGGCCGGGTCTGCGACAGGCCCGAGCAGAATAAAGTCATTGTGCATGACTGGATAACGTTTGGTGCCAAAACCGTCTTTAACAAATTTCATCTCGCGATCCACTGCATGGACAAAAATGACATCGACGTTACCATCTTCACCATCTTTAATGGCAGCCCCTGTACCTTTGGCGATGACCTTGACTTTGATGCCGGTATCCTTTTCAAAGGCTGGAAGCAGGATATTTAGGAGACCGGAAGCCTCGGTGCTGGTGGTGGTGGACATCTTCAAGACCTTGTCTTCGGCTTGCACTGTGTTAGCAACAACCGAGCTCAGCATACAGATGCCAATAAGTGCCAATAATCGTTTCATCATAATCTACTCCTTGTTTGTTAAATTATCTGGATACAGCATGGTCCCACTTAGGGATATATCATAGCCTGTAAATGACTGCGCAAGGTTCTTGAAATCTTGATCATGGAGGAGGCTGATAAAATTTTGGATTCCTCGTTCCAGGAAGCGTTCTCGGCTGATCAACAGATCAAACCTCTCCCAGCGCAGGGAAATAAAGTCAAGGTCAAGCAGACCTGCCACGGCACGGATGGCCGGAGCGGCATCTGCACGACCTGAAAGCACCTCAAGGCCAGCATCTAGATGACGAGGGACTTCATCATGATAGCCGGTAATATCGGAGGCCGAAATGGACGATCGTGAAATTTCATAATCCAGCAGAAGCCGGGTGCCGGTGCCGAGTTGCCGATTGACGATCCGCACGTCGTTCCTCGCAAAATCGCTCACCGACTGGATCCCCTTGGGATTTCCCTTGCGAACCAGGATTCCCTGTTCCCGTTGGCTGAAATTGACGAATATCGGGGCACGATCCAACTCCTGGTCAGCAAAGTCAAAATTGTACTCATTGTTCTCATTTTGGAGGAGATGACAGACGCCGATATGACAGAGACCCCGGCGCAGACTGGTCAGCCCACCCATGCTGCCGAGATTGGCAAAAAAAGCCACCATGTCCTTGCGTTTGGAATGGAAAAGGGAAAGGGCTCTTTGGAAAAGAAGGTCGTCGCTGCCGGCGATCAGAAGAACACCGTCATCGGTAGAGAGTGCAATATCCGATCGTTTATAATTGAGGACATGGGAGTCGAGCCATTCTTCCACGAGCCTGAGGGGAAACAGCCACTTGCCGGTAACCTTCGTTGCCGGCAGGCCTTTCTCGTTGACCAGTGAATACACCATCTTTTCATTAACGTTGAGCAGATCGGCGACTTCTTTGGTGGTTAAAAGTTTAGGCATCTGTATGGACTTCATAGCATTAATTTGTGTAATAAAGAGGGGAGGCCTATTCTCATAATTCCGGCGATCCAAGGGTATTCCATTCGCACTCAGCCATGGGTGTGAACCCCTTTTCCTGCAAAATAATATCCAGATGGGCAAGGGTAATGGCAATGAGGTC
Source organism: Desulfobulbaceae bacterium (assembly GCA_009773475.1). Taxonomy (GTDB): domain Bacteria; phylum Desulfobacterota; class Desulfobulbia; order Desulfobulbales; family Desulfocapsaceae; genus UBA2270. Next base: position 10,921 of record WSXV01000017.1, read on the forward strand.
GGCTGGGGTCTGGTGGAGTTCCGTCGGACGGCTGCTGGTCACCAGGTATCGTTGGCATTGCGTACAGGTGAAGGCGGTGTCCTCTTTATTTCCATCGACAAACAGATAGCTTGTATTTGCCGGGTCTTCATGCTCGCAATGGGGACATTGTAATCGGGAGAATTTCCATTCATGGCTGCACTCACCGCATTGCAGCCACCTTTGTCCATTTTCTCTCAAGATGGCCAAATGCGGGAAACTGCCGCATACCGGACAATATCCTTTGGCCCAGGAGAGAAGGGCAAGCTCGGCGGTCACATCCCGGGCTTTTTTAGTGAGCATAAACCGACCAAGGAATCGGAGAAAGAGGAGCAGAATCTCCGGTTCTATGTCGAGCTCTGCGGCACGACTTGCAAATGGGGCTTCATCTTGCAGCTCAGACAAATTGATCAGGGCGTAGCAATCCAGCCTGCCATCGGCTATCTGACTTGAAAGAGCAGTCATATCCCTGGCTGCATTGGGGAATCCCAGACTGATCCCACGGGCGACGGCCAACCCTGCACTTTTCCAGGGATCATCAGGGGAAAAGAGCTGTCCCTGCTGGCTCAGAGGTTTGCCGTCATGGTATTGGACTGGATCAACCGTGAATTTCTTTGCGTACTCCTGCACTTCCATGAGCCAGCGCCCTTTGTCCATCATCAGGGGGCTAAAGGCATTGATCAGGCTGGTGATGTGGGGGAGAGCCGTTCGAGCCTGCTCTATTTTCTTTGCCAGTGTTTCGATGTCGTCATTGGTTATTACCATGATAAAAAACCTTGAATTGAGGTTGTGAAACCCATAGGAGCTCTACTGGGTCGACACGCAAAAGATCGGGCGTTTTGCGCACCCGATCTTTTGCGTGTCATGCAGAGGGTTTAGAAACAAACCCAGACACCTTAACGGATATGAAAAGGATCAACAACGTCCTTTTTTAGAACACTTCTCTTCTCCATAAACCACCAGGGTGCCATCTTCCTCCATCTCTTTCAGCCATTTCGGATGCTGTTTCTTGACCCAGGCCTTTGTCACCCAACCGGTAAACATTGCAGGCGCTGAACCGGGTGCACCGATGGTGACCAGATAAAGATGGACAAAGAAGAAGGCAAAAATGATCACGAAGCCTAAGGCGTGCAAGACATACATCATCCGGACCAGTGACACTGCAAAACTAAACGGAAACCAGATGATCAGTCCGCTTGCCACCATGATGGCGCCAAACAGGGCCACCACTAGAAAGAACATCTTCTGGCCGGGATTGTATTTGCCCACTTCCGGCATATTCTCAACATGCCAGAGGTAGCCGCCACCAGCAATGATCCATTGCCAGTCCTCAGGGAAAGAGAACAATCCGGCCTCTTTCCACCACATACCGATGGTAAAGACCAGACTGATGGCAAAAAAGATCCCGCCGAAATTATGGATCGTCTTCAGATTTGCCATGCCCCCAACCATGGTGCCGAGACCATTCAAGGAGTGATACATCATACCCATACCGGTAAAGCACAACAGGAGACAGGACAACGCTACACACCAGTGCACGACGCGTTCAAACGGCCCAGTGGCCTTAATCATTCCTATTTTCATGATTTATTCCCTCCTTCACAGGTGGTTTCGTCGTCCGGGGTTTTGGGGCCGTGGGTAATGTAGTGGAGGAAACAGCCTGCCACAACAGCACCGGCAGCCAGAAGTCCAGCTGGTTTGAGAACATCTTTCCAGATAATAATTTCCAGCGGTACCTTGGGATCCACTGGCAAATGCTCATAGACGTCAGCCCTCTCTGGGAGAATATAGACAACATGGGTGCCATCAACAAACTTGTCGCCATAAACATTGGCATCGCCACCCAGTTCCTCCGCCCTTGCGTAGGCCTTTTTAATCATGGCATCCTTTGCCCCAATCTGCAGGGCTCCGGTGGGGCAGGATAGAACACAGGCAGGTGGTTGATTGACCTGCAGACGAGTGTAGCAGAGATCGCATTTTGCGATCTTATTGGTATCAGCGTTATACTTGGGTACGCTGAAGGGACAGGCGGTAATGCAGGCCTTACAGCCAATGCACTTGTCGGCATGCATACTGACAGAGCCAAACTCTGTATGGTACAGGGCACCGGTGGGGCAGACCTTGATACAGGCTGCATCGGTGCAGTGCATGCAACCGTCTTTGCGGAAAAGCCAATTGACTTTCCCGTTTTTCTTTTCATGCTCCTGAAAACGGATCAGGGTCCAGGTGTTCCACTGAAGATCCGGTGGATTCTGGTAGCTGCCGAAGTTTTTGGTACGTTTGGCCGGCAGTTCGTTCCATTGTTTGCAGGCCACCTGGCAGCCACGACAGGCAGTACAGCGGGACAGATCGATTAATTTTACGAGTTCCTTTTTCATTTTCTCTCTCCCCCTTAAGCCTTACTGACGTTAACCATGAATGCCTTATACTCTGGACAGAAAGTATTAGCGCAACCAATGGATGGAGTCAGATAGTTAGCCGATGCATCAGAAGCGCCTTCAGGGAAGCGCCAGCCATAGTTGAACGGCATGCCAACCTCATGGACAGTTTTGCCGTCGATTTGGAATGGCACTAACCGTTTGGTAACCATGGCAACACATTTTACTTCACCACGGATGGAAGCGACCTTAATTTGGTCACCGTTTTTAATTCCCAGGCTTGCTGCCAGTTTATCGCTGATTTCGAGATAGGCCTCGGGCATCATCTCCAGAAGCCATGGCTGCCAGCGGGTGAAGCCTGAGCACCAGTGCTCGGTACAGGAGTAAGTCGTGCAGACATAGGGGTATTTGCTGTCGGCATTGGCCACCTTATCGAGGTCACTCTTGAAAACTTTAACGGCGGGATTAAGCAGCTGGCCCGACATCAGGTTCTTGCTCAGTGGTCCTTCCAGAGGTTCATAATGTTCCGGGAAGGGGCCCTCGACCATGCCAGGGCCGAAAAGAGACCCAACGCCATCGGCTTTCATAATAAAGGGCAATTTACCCTTTTCCTTATTTGCCAAAGGCGGAGCTGGACCATCAGGAACATCCCCGACCCATTTTTCTCCCGTCCATTCAAGGAGTTTCATTTTTGGATTGTATGGTTTGCCTTCCAGATCGCATGAGGCGCGGTTGTAAATAATGCGGCGGTTGAGCGGCCAGGCATAGGCCCACTCGGCAAAAAGACCAAGGCCTGTTGGATCTTCCTTGCCACGCTTTGCCATCTTGTTAAGGCCCTTCTGGTCAAAGCTGCCGGACATAAGCCAGTTGCCGCTGGAGGTTGAGCCATCGGCCATCAGTTTGGCAAAAGTCGGGACAGTTTCACTCTTCTTGTTTTCTTCCTTGGCGCCGGTTACTGGATCCGTGATGGTCAAATCCTGGGTATAGTGGCCATTAATCTGTTTGGAGACCTTCAGTGCATCAAACTTCCCAAGCGCATCCCGGTAATCCCACTTGAGATTCAGAATCTGTTCCGGGAACGCTCCGCCTTCCTTCTTGTAGAGTTCGCGAAGGGTGTCCATGATTTTCATGGTGATGTCACCATCAGCCCATGCATCTCCTGGTGGATTGGCCGCCTTGTAGCGCCACTGCACTAAGCGGCCGGAGTTGCTCTGGCTGCCTTCTTTTTCCATACTGGCAGCAGCCGGCAGGAGGAAGACCTCGGTATCGATGGCGTTTGAATCAACGCCTGGAGCCTTCCAGAAGGAAGCCGTCTCGTTATCGAAGATATTGACGTTGACCATCCATTTGAGTTTTTCTAGACCCCTCCGAACTTTGGTGCTGTTCGGTGAGCTGACCGCTACGTTGGAGCCATAGGCAAAGAATCCCTTGATCTTGCCGGCATACATCGCGTCTTGGGTGTGAAGGATGGAGTGATGTTTGCCATCGTCTAACTTTGGCAGCCAGGAATACCCGAATTCATTCTCGGCTGTCGCCTTGTCTCCCCACATGGCCTTGAGGAAGCTGACGGTGTATTTGGGGTAGTTCTGGTACCAGTTCACTGACTGAGGGTCAGTTGACTTGGAAGTATATTTTTCAATATACTTGGCCAAAGTATCCACAGGGCCAGAAGGCATTTTCAGATACCCGGGCAGGATATTGTAAAGAATGGCATGATCGGTTGATCCCTGGACATTAGGCTCGCCGCGCAGGGCGTTGATCCCGCCGCCGCATACGCCCATGTTGCCAAGGAGCAGCTGGATGATCGACATGGCGCGGATGTTCTGGCTTCCCACGGTGTGATGGGTCCAGCCGAGGGCATAACATTCCGTTCCGGCCTTGTCTTTGGCACCGGTGGCGCCGTACTCGTTGTACACCTGAAGCAGGTCTTCTTTAGACACGCCGGTGATCGAGGAAACCTTATCCAGGGTGTAGCGTTCATAATGCTTTTTCAGCATCTGGTAGACGCACTGGGGATCCTGGAGGGTGTAGTCGCGAATGGGGATCCCCGCCGCGTCTTTCATCGTGGTCCAGGTATCCTTTTTATAGCTGCGCTTCTCGGCATCATATCCGGAAAAAAGGCCATCCTTAAAACTGTAGTCAGGATTGACGATCTGCGAAGCATTGGTGTAGTACTTCACGTACTCTTCCTGGATCATGTTGTTGTCGATAATGTGCTTGATCATACCGCCCAAAAAGGCGATATCTGTTCCTGAGCGCAGCGGCACATGGTAATCGCAGCGCGCTGAGGTACGGGTATAACGGGGATCGACATGGATGATTTTGGCGCCCCGGTCCTTCGCGCGGAGAATCCACTTGAAGGCGATGGGGTGATTTTCAGCGGCATTGCTTCCCATGATAAGGATGCAGTCACTGTTCTTCATGTCAATATAATGATTTGTCATCGAACCACGACCGAACGACTCTCCCAGAGCCGCAACAGAAGGGCTGTGTCAGACGCGGGCCTGATGATCGATGTTGATGAGACCCATGGCCCGGCAGGCGACACTCAGGGTCCAACATTCCTCGTTGTTGATGTTTGACGTACCGTAGTGGGCAATGCTCTCGACGCGGTTAACCAATTCGCCCTTTTCGTTATGGGTTGTGAAGTCTTTGTCGCGGGTGTCCTTGATCAGACGAGCAATGCGTTTGAGGCTCCAATCCCAATCCTTCTCTTCCCATTTATTGCTTTTAGGGGCCCGGTAAAGAACCTTGCGCAGACGATGTTCATTCACCTCGGTCATTCCAAAGAGACCGGCTCCTTTAGCGCAGAGTGATCCTTCGTTGATCGGATGATCCGGATCACCTTCAATGTTGAAGATCTTGCCGGTCATCTTGTCGGTGCTGCAGATCAGACTGCAACCCACCGAGCAGTAACAGCAGATCGTCGTCGACTGTTTGGCCATGCGGACTTGATCCGTCTTGTTGAGCTCTGCGGCATGCGCCTTCAGAGCGGTGAGATCCAGTCCGAGCGAGGACAGGGCAACCCCTGATCCTATTGCTCCGGACATGGACAGGAATCTTCTCCTGCTGATTTTCATACGGTCTCCTTTTTCTGTGATGTGGATGTTGCAAGGAAAACAGTCAATTGAACGATGGGGAATCCCACCGGTTGCAATTTCTGATTTCCGGTATCAGCCTGTTGTACAGACATCAGAATATATTTAAGACTGCCTTGGGAGGTGAACCTGATCACCATCGGCATCAACTTCTTCTTGAGTAATATCCGTCCCTGCCAGGAAGCGGGGAATGACCTGGTCAATAATCGATTCTATACAGCCCTGCTGAGCAGATGCGTCGAACCGTAGAACGGGAATGGGGCCAAACCAGGAACAGGAAAAGAGCTTTCCTGAATAAACCCGTGAGTTTTGTGTGCCATGGTGACTTTTCAAGGAACTCAGCAGGGCAGTGTATTGTTCAGGCTCAAAATTGTTAACCAGGGTAATCATATCGGCACCGTAAAGGATGCTTTTGTGGAGAGCTGCAAGGGTGGCGGCAATATCTGCGGCGACGTATTCCAGACGAAGAACGGAGCTGCCGAATTCCTTGAATTTTTCGCAGAGAAGAGGGGTGATGGTATCATTTTTCCAGTTGTCCGGCGCATTGATGCCGGCAGTTACAATCCCGACACGGAACTGTTTGAAGGGTAATACGTCAATGATCGGGCGGTGCTGGTGACAGATACTTTCAACTTGTTGGAGGCTGTCATTGTTGAATTTTGGTGAAATTCTGTGCAACCTGGCCACAATCTGACTTTTCAGGACGACTTCATTGTTCGGTAAGGTCTGGCAATTGACGGCATCAATGCCATGAATGAAGCGTAGCGCCTGATCATTCACTCTAAGCAATCCATCCTGGGCGGCCCGCAAGCTGACTACGCCTTTTCCGGACTCAGGCATGGCGATACCGCTGCCGGCAGCAGCATCTCCAAGCATCAAGAAGGAATCATGGCCAGAGGAAAGCCCATCTTCAAAGCTGAGCACACAGACATGTTCTCTCCCGACGTTAATGATCTGCCCGTTATCCCTGGTTGCATGACGGGAACCGGCAGAGGCGGGAGAAGCCAACGCATGACCAGAAAGAAGAGTTTGGTATTCTTGCTCCGGTATAAAATCGATCATCACAGAACCTTCCCATGAAAGAAATGCCTGACAATTTAAGTAAAAAACAAAAGTCCACGAAGGTCTTTATTCGTAATTCTTTAAGAGGGTATAAATTTTCATTCTTGCAAAGACAATAAATTTCCTTTCGACAACGAATAACAACCTATACGGATATGTACCTTGTCTTATTAGATTTTCAACGTAAGCAAAGGGCTTACGCCGGTGTAAGGAAGCTTGCTACAAGCTGGGGTGGAAGGAGAGGGGGAGCTGCGGAAATATCTTTGAGGGTTTAGCTCATTGAACTAAAAAAAAGTTTGTGCATGAAGGGGTTGTTGCAGGTGATGGCATCCTGGATTGATCCAGGATGATGAAACTGACACCGAGCTCATTTAGAATAAGCCTGAAGGATCCCATCCCCCTTGGCCAGAGTAATCAGGGTGATTTCGCCGGGGCAGTGGAAACGCAGGGGAATGCTGGAGGCGCCGGCGCCCCGGCTGGTGTAGCCGGTCATTTTTTGATATTGCCATGAGCCGGAGGCGGTATAACGAGGCGCTCTGGAGTTGGTAAAGATGGGACGTTGATTCGGCAGGCAGATCTGTCCGCCGTGGGTGTGGCCGCAGAGGTAGAGATTGGCGTTGCATTGAGACGCCTCCTGGTATGCCTCCGGGGAGTGGGCGAGGAAGACGGTGAAGGCCTGCGCCGGGACATCCCGGAAGGCGGCTTCGGCATTGGCCATCTTGTAGAAATGAGGATCATCGACGCCGACGATCCAGATATGTTCTCCGTTGCGCTCTATCGGCCAGGATTCGTTAATAAGCATGATCAGGCCGGTCTCCTCAAAATCCGGGGCCATTTCCAGACAATCATGGTTGCCAAGTACCCCCAGGATGCCGTCTTGTGATTGGATATGGGGCAGAAGGCGGCGTAGATGGCGGATGCAAGGGGCGATGGGGCCGTAGGTCTGCATCCGGATATCGCCGCCAATCAGGCAGAGATCGACCTCGATGTCGCGCAGCGAGTCAATGAGGGTGTCGGTCAGGGATTCGATGCCATCCAGGTGCAGATCGCTCAGGAAGAGGATTCGGAACTGGTCAAAGGCCTCAGGGAGTGCCGGAAAGTGGAAGGTCTTTTTCACCACCTGGATGTTGAGGGCATTGGCGACACCCTTCTCGTACAGGCCGGTTAGCTTGAACAGCGGAGCAAGGACGACCAGGTCGGTGAAAAAACTGGTCATGTTGAAGAAGGTCTGCCATCTGGCTAAAGGGGTGTGGCAGGCGCGCCATTCACGGAGGCGAACCGTGGAGCGGATCTGGCGGGGATAATTTTTCAGGGGTGGACGGAAAATAATAAAGTGCCAGAATCGCGAGCTCCAATAGGCTATAACGATAAACAGGAGCAGGATTGCCGTCATCTGCCACCAGCTGAGATTGGTGATCAAGGCAAACAACAGGGTGGGGAAGAGGGCCTCGAAAAGTTGATCGAGGATTACGATCTCCGTGCCGCTGCTCAGGGTGCGGCGACGTTTGATAAAGCTGGACAGCAGATCTCCGCCCATGGCCAGCAAGGCGCAGGCCCCTCCCAACCACCAGGTGAGGCCGATCAGAGGAGCGACTAAGGTGCCGCCGAGCAGGCTGGCGATGAGGCCGCGGATGGTTTTGTGCGGACCGAAAATGGGTTGCTGATCCCGCCAGAGTCTGCCGCCGTCCAGGGGCCGGCTCCAGCGCTCGCCGCAGATCATGCTGGCAAGGGGTGGCAGCGCGTTGATCCAGAGCAGAAAGAAAACGAATGAAAGAACAGGGGTGGCTGCTGTGATCATGTTGGGTTTTCTCCCGGTTTTACAGAAAGCCTCAGTCGGAATTTTCAGGGGCATCCGTTGAGCCTAGAATTCAGAAGGCAGTGATTATGCTCCTGTCTTCCGTCGCTTTAGTGCTTGATAAAAAAGCAGGCCGTAATCACCGGCAGCATAGGCACTGCAGAGGACGGTGAGAACAAGAATAACCGGGATCCCAACCGGCAGGACAGCAACGGTGAGAAGAAGGAGAAATTGCCCGGCAGTGGCCAGTTTTCCTGACCAGCGCGCCCCCATGTCCCGGAATGAATGCCAGGAACCGATAGCTGCGGTGTATCCAGCGGCCACAGCGACGGTCAGGTCCCGTGAAATCACCGCCAGAATCCACCATACCGTGAATTTGTCGGCCATGGCAAAGGTGAACAGGGCGGAGAGCATGAACATTTTGTCGGCCACTGCATCGATTAATCCTCCCTGCCAGCTGGTGACCTTCCACCGCCTGGCACACCAGCCATCGAGAAAATCACTGGTGCCGCTGCCAAGAATAAGCCAGACCCACATTTCCTGGGGAGCAAAAGGAAAGATGCAGGCAAGGGCTAATCGCAAGGCGGAGAGAATATTGGGAATCAGGGCAAGAAAGCGATTCATCGGGAAGGTTTCCTTTGTATTCAGAGGGAGAAAGGCTGGTTGCCGTAACGAAGGCGCCGGATTACTTATTATGACAGGAAATAATAGAGGCACCCCATGAGCATAAGGCTGCCGACGCGAAAGAACTGGTTGTAAAAGATCAATTCCGCCGCCACCTTTGGCGGGAATATCCCGGCATAATAGGGAAACTGATGACGAATGGCCCGGATTGGCGAAGAGAGAATGTTGCCGACCAATAGCGCCAGGATAATTTCCCGCGAGCTCATGTCGCCAGCTTCCAGCAGGGCTCCGGCTGCCGCCAGGCCGGCGGTGAATTCGGCGGCTAGTTGCAGGGTGATAATCCCCATGGATTGAGGGGTGAGCCAGGGCAGGAAGGAAAAATAAGTGGCCATGATCTTTTCCATGGCGTCAAAAATGCCACCCTTGTGCAGGAGGTAGAAAAGAATATAGATTGGGATGGTGAAATGAACGACGCTGCGGATACGTTTCTGAAAGCGAATCCAGCTTTTATGAAGAATGGAGTTCCACCCACCTCCGGCTTCTTTCGGGCCTTCGACCTGCGCTGGTTCTTGACGATCCGGCTTGGGAAGGATGAAACGGCTGAGAAGGAGGATGAGAACGGTGCGGAGGATGGCCGCGCCGAAGGTAAGGCCCACATAAATGATCGCAGCCCCTTTAATCATCGGTACGGCGATGAAGGAGACCGTGGGCAGATGGAGAAAATAGGTGGGCAGGGAGTTGAACAGGTTGGCCAGGATCAACTCCTTTCTGGAGATCTTCTGTTGCTCGTAGGCCTCTGCCAGCATGGTGTTGGCGCTGATTCCGGAAAACATCGCCATGGTGAAGGAGGCGCTGGCGGTATCAGAGAGGTTGCCGATGCGCAGCAAAGGCCGGGCCAAGGCGGCAATTCTACTGGTCCAGTTGAGGGATTCAATCAGGTTGGCGACAAAGAGGCTGATGGAGAGGATACCAATCAGCCGGATCAGCGGCCAGATCAGGTGAAGCCAGAGTGAAGAGAGGGTGTCAGCCGAGAGGGACATGGTTACTTTTCTGTCTGGTCGTTCCTGAAAATTTGTAAAATGGCTGTTTTGCCGACGACATCAGGGTTCAAGGAGTGACTGCCCTTGAATCAGAGAATGGGCGTAGAGGCCTGCCGGATCGTTGAAAAGGAGAAACTCTTTGACCGGGGCGGCCAGGCGGGCAAGTTGTTGCGCCAGAGGTTGTGAAAGCAGGTGGGGGAGCACGGCAGCTGTCACCTTACCATTGAAAAGTTCCAGCATCTCTTCGCTGAGGGTGCGAGGTCGTTCAATATAACTGGCGGTATAGGTCTCCACTTTTGCAAGCTTGGCCGCTGAGGCAATGGCGTCTTCGAGGTTCCCGATTTTATCCACCAGTCCCAGTTGCTGGGCTTCGGTTCCGATGAAAACCCGCCCTTCCGCCACTGTCTGGACCTTATCCATACTCATATTGCGGCCGGTGGCTACCAGCGACAAAAATTGCCGGTACCCATGATCCAGGGTCATCTGGAGGGCCTCTTTCAAGGGGGGAGCCAGGGGGCGGCTCAGGTTCAGGCCGGAGGCCAGTTGAGTGGTGCCGACGCCGTCACTGTGCACCCCAAGGTTGGCCAGGGTGTTTTCAAAGGTGGGGATGGCGGCGAAGATGCCGATGGAGCCGGTGACGGTGGCAGGTGATGCCCATATTTCATTGGCATCGGCGGCGATCCAGTACCCGCCAGAGGCGGCAGTGGAGCCCATGGAAATCACCAGGGGTTTGTTGCTTTTTTTCAGCTCCAGAATCTCCTGGCGGATAATTTCGGAGGCAAAGGCAGAGCCGCCACCGGAGTTAACCCGCAGGGTCACGGCCTTGACCGTCGGGTCAAGACGGGCCTTGCGGATCAGGGCTGCCAGTGAGTTGCCGCCAATGGTACCAGCCGACTGTGTTCCGTCCAGAATCATGCCCTCGGCAATAATGACGCCGATGGTGTTGTCGGCAGCCACCAATGGCGGCTGATAGGAAGGGGTGATGGTGTTCAGATAGGTTCGCAGGGGGATCTGGCTGAAACCGGTTTCTGCAGAGACAGCGGTCTGTTGTGCCAGATAGTCACGGAGCTTTGCTCTATCTTTAAGTCCATCCACAAGCTTGGAGTCCAGTGCCAGCTTGGCGGTATCCCCTCCTGATGCCGCAAGTTTGACGGATATGTTGTTGGCATACTGGTCGATGGCATCGGCAGGGAGTGCGCGTTGTCTGGTTATATCAGCGGTGAAGATGGTCCACAGAGAGGTGAGTAGCCCCCGCATCTGGTCTTTGGCCTCCATGGACATGGAGTCGCGGATGATGGGTTCCACAGCTGACTTGTAGGTGCCGACACGGAAGACATGGTAGTTGACCCGTAATTTTTCCAGGGCCTCGCGGAAAAAGAGCTGGTAGGAGCCAAAACCGTGCAGATCGACGCCACCCATGGGGTTGAGGTAAATTTCCGAGGCGAAGGAGGCGAGGTAATAGGTCTTCTGCCGGTAAAAGTCTTCCGCCGCAATGACCTTTTTGCCGCTTTTTTTAAACTGGGTCAAGGCCTCGCCAATGGTCTGCATTTGATCAAGCCCGATTTTATCCAAATCTTTCAGGTCTAAAAGGATACATTTAATCTGGGTGTCGGTGGTCGCGTGATGGATTGCATCGAGGACATCCTGAAGCAGGGTTTCAGTTGGTGCCTGCTGGGTCGGCGTCATTTCGGCGAGCAGTTCGGTGAGGGGATTGACAGTCTGTTTTTCTTCTACGATATTGCCGGAAAGAGAAAGGATCAGGGCGGCATTATGGATAATCGCCACCTTCTTTTGGGAGAAAAATGTGGCAAAAAGAACAAAGATGAGTATCAGAAAGATGAGGTTTCCAAGGATGCTGCGGGTTGCGGTGAGAAATCTACCGATCCAGCGGAACAGGGTGGCGAGTGCGGAGAAAATTTTTTTCATGGAAGTGTTGTTGGGGTAAAAGAAGAAGAGTGTCTGGTTCTGGAGTTTCGGAGCTAATTTATTAGTCCATAAGCCCGTAATAATAACAATCCCGATGCTGGAAGTAAACCTTCTTGCAGTCGAAGGTTTTTGCAAGATGATTATGATGTCATTTTCGCGTAGACGGGAATGACAGAGAATAGTTTCCATTGGTCACTTTGCAAGAGGCTCTGTCAGAAAAAATCAAATGTGGTGAAGAGAATGTCATCCAACCAAAAACGAACGGTCGCGATCAAAGGGATGCACTGTGCTGCTTGCTCCAGCCGCATTGAGAAGGTGCTGCAGAGTCTTGACGGCGTTGACTCTGTGGCGGTCAACCTGGCGACGGAGAGCATGGAGCTGGTGTGGAACACCGATGTCATTTCCTTAGAGGCTATCGCCGGCCGAGTCAAGGACTTAGGCTTTGAGTTGGTGCAGGAAGAGGTCGGGGAAGAGTTGACCCTTGAGCTTGCGATCAGCGGTATGCATTGTGCGGCCTGTTCGACCCGGATAGAAAAGGTCGTCTCCGCGATGGATGGGGTGATCACGGTACGGATCAATCTGCTAACCGAGATCGGGCTTGTGACCTATCGCCAAGGGTTGGTCAGCCAACGGCAGATCCGTGTGGCCATTGCCGGCTTAGGCTTTGAGAGCAGACCGGTGACTGCCCGGCTCGACCAGTTTGCCAGGAAACGGCAGGAGACCCTTCAGCGATTAGCAGTTATGAAAACCAGGCTTATCTGGTCGCTGGGCCTGGCCGCGCTCCTGCTTTGTCTGTCCATGGGGGAAATGCTGGGGCTACCGCTTCCAGCGTCGATCAATCCTCATTGGCACCCTTTGCGATTTACCCTGATCCAGTTTGCTCTGGTGGTGCCCATCATGCTGCTCGGGCGTAGTTTTTATCTTATTGGGATTCCAGCTCTTTTGCGGCGGGTCCCTAATATGGATTCCCTGATTGCCATGGGCACCGGCGCCGCCTTTCTTTATTCCTCCTGGAATATGGTGGAGATGATGCTGAGTAGAGATCCGCACCGACAGGCCATGCTGGCCATGGACCTCTATTTTGAGTCGGCTGGGGTGTTGATTGCCCTGGTCTCGCTGGGAAAATTTATGGAGACCCGCTCCAAATCGCATACCTCGGACGCCATTGCAGGGCTGATGCAGTTGACCCCGGATCGTGCCATTCTCCTGAAGAGAAAAGAGGAGAGCGATGTCGAGATGGACCAGGTTGAGATATTGGTGGAAGAGATTGAGGCCGGAGATCTGCTGCTGGTGCGCCCGGGTGAACGCATTCCCGTGGACGGCGTAATCGTTGGCGGTCGCACGGTGGTCGATGAATCGATGCTTACCGGCGAAAGCTTGCCGGTAAGCAAGAGCGAGGGAGACCGGGTTACCTGCGGGACTCTCAATAAAAGCGGGGCGGTACGGGTCAAAACCGAGCAGGTTGGTCAGGATACCATTCTGGCCCGCATTGTCAGGACAGTTCAGGAGGCGCAGGGTTCAAAGGCCCCCATTGCAGCCCTTGCGGATCGAGTAAGTCTCTACTTTGTGCCGGTGGTGATGATCGTTGCGGTGCTCACAGGCCTTGCCTGGTATTTTGCCGGCGGGGTAGAGTTCGCGGTTGCCCTCCGTTATTTTATTGCGGTCATGGTGATAGCCTGTCCCTGTGCCATGGGGCTGGCCACTCCCACATCAATCATGGTGGGAACCGGGCGCGGCGCCCAGCTCGGGGTGCTTATCAAGAGCGGTGCGGCCCTGGAGATTGCGGAGAAGGTGACAGTGCTGGTCTTTGATAAAACCGGGACCCTCACCCATGGGCGGCCGGAACTCACGGATCTTGTCAATATGAGCGGAGGGCAGAGTGATGACCAACTGCTGTATCTCGTGGCCTCCCTGGAGCAGTCCTCGGAGCATCCTCTGGCCGAAGCTCTGGTGGCAGCTGCTCAGTCAAAAGGTATTGCCTTGAAACAGCCGGATGATTTTGTCGCGACCATTGGCCGTGGTGTCTCCGGCCGGGTGGATGGACGGGAAATTTTGTTTGGCAATCGGCAGATTCTAGAGGACAGTGGCCTTTCGGTTGAAGGGAGTAGCGAGGAGATCGCGAGCCTCTCCAGGCAGGGAAAAACGGTGCTGTTTCTCGCCGTTGATGGCCGATTGGCAGCCCTTGTTGCCATAGCCGATAAGTTGAAGTCAGAGGTGCCGGCGGCGGTGTCGAGACTAAAACAGATGGGCTTGCGGCTGATCATGCTCACCGGAGATCAGGAGATGACGGCGAAGGCCATTGCCGCTCAAGCTGGGATTGATGAGGTAATTGCCCAGGTGCTGCCGGATAAGAAAGCAGATACAATCAGAGCGTTACGGCAGCAGGGATTGTGCACGGCCATGGTCGGTGATGGCATCAACGACGCCCCGGCCCTGGCCGTTGCCGATGTGGGGATTGCCATGGGTACGGGCACCGATATCGCCATTGAATCAGGTGACATTGTCCTTATGCAGGGCAACCTGGATGGTGTGATCATAGCCCTGCGCCTATCCCGGGCGGTGATGCGCAATATCCGTCAGAATCTTTTCTGGGCCTTTGCCTATAACGTGATTGGCATCCCGGTGGCGGCTGGTCTGCTTGTTCTCTTTGGTGGTCCCAGCTTGAATCCGATGATTGCTGGAGCCGCCATGGCCATGAGTTCGGTGTCGGTGGTGGGGAACGCTTTACGATTGCGACGGTTTAATACCATTCTGTAAAAAAAACTCAGTGCCTTGAGCATCGTATCTCTGGGCGATTGAAATGGGGGCTTGTCTGACTGTCTGAAAATTGGATCGTATGAAAAATGAAATGACCATAAAAAGATGCTTTCGTCATTCCTTTTTTCTTCTTGACATTTCTTTGAAAAACTTTAAATATGGTGATGCTTAAGTGAATGGTTGTTCATTAAGTTGCTGCTCCAGTGTTGGTGTCAGTATTTTTTATTCACATAAAAAAAATTAACAAAAGAGGGGTCCTATGTCTTCAAAATTGGTTGCACCACATGGCGGAAAAGGTTTGGTTTGTGCTTTGCTCGAGGGAAAAGAGCGTGAAGCAGAGCTTGCGGTAGCAAAAGGCTTGAAGCAGATTGAAATTTCTGCTCGTGCCAAAGGCGATCTGATCATGATGGGCATTGGTGGTTTCAGCCCCCTTGATGGCTTTATGAAGAAAGCTGACTGGAAAGGTGTTTGTGAGAATTTTCAGATGGCAGACGGAACCTTCTGGCCCGTGCCCATCACCCTGGACGTATCTGCCGCTGATGCTGCCGGTATTAAAGAAGGCGACAGCATTGCCCTGGTAAAAGATGGCGAGACCTTCGCCACCATGAAAATTACCGAGAAATACGAGATGACCGATGCTGACAAGCGTTGGGAGTCAGAGAAAGTTTTTATCGGCGAGGGCGAGGAGTCTGTTGGTGGTAAGTTCTGGGAGATCGCTCCTAAAGATCATCCAGGCGTTATCATGGTTATGGCTCAGAAAGAGTTCAACCTTGCCGGTCCTGTAAAGGTTCTCTCTCAGGGCGAGTATCCTGTTGAGTATCCTGGCGTTTTCCTGACCCCTGCTGAGACCCGTGCTATGTTTGACGAGCGTGGATGGGCCAATGTTGCTGCTCTCCAGCTGCGTAACCCCATGCATCGTTCCCATGAGTATCTGGCCAAAATCGCCGTTGAGGTATGTGACGGTGTTTTGATCCACTCTCTCATCGGCAATCTGAAGGCTGGAGATATTCCTGCCAACGTTCGCGTGAAGGCCATTGATATCCTGATTAATCATTATTTTGTTAAGGCTAACGTCATCAACGCTGGATATCCTTTGGATATGCGTTATGCCGGTCCTCGTGAGGCCCTGCTTCATGCCACCTTCCGTCAGAACTATGGCGTCAACAGCATGTTGATTGGTCGTGATCATGCTGGTGTTGGTGACTTCTATGGTCTGTTCGAGGCTCAGGAGATTTTTGATCGTATTCCCCAGACCGGTGATGCCAGCAAAGACCTTCTTTGCAAGCCAATGAAGATCGACTGGACCTTCTATTGTAAAGAGTGTGATGGTATGGCTTCCCTGCGTACCTGCCCACATGACAAGGCTTCCCGCGTAATCCTTTCTGGTACCAAACTGCGTAAGGCCCTTTCTGCCGGCGAGGAGATCGTTGACCACTTTGGCCGTAACGAAGTTCTTGACCTGCTGAAAGAATACTATGCCGGTCTGACCGAGAAAGTTGAAGTTAAAATGCAGGGTGCTGCCTCTGGCTCTGCCATGTAATACGCTGTTAAGACTGTTTTTTTGAGTCTGTGAAAGGAGCTCTTACCCTCGGGTAGGAGCTCCTTTTTTTATTCTATTTCTACATTCAGGCACTTATTTTATTATGGCCCATACACTCAATGTCGGTCTTGGTGACCGCAGTTATCCAATTTTTATTGAAGATGGCATTATGGTCAACATCGGCGCTGATCTGGCCGGTCGCAAGATTGCCAAACGCTATGCCGTCATTGCCGATGATAAGGTTGCCAAACTGTATGGCAGCACCCTCATGCGTTCTTTGAGCGAAGCCGGAATAGCTGCAGAGATTTTGACCTTCCCGCATGGAGAAGCGAGCAAGAATCTTTCTGTTTTTGCTGAGCTGGCCAGTCGTCTGGCACAACAGGGATTTGATCGAAAGGATGGCTTGATTGCCCTAGGGGGCGGGGTGACCGGTGATCTTACTGGATTTTTAGCGGCTTCCTATCTGCGGGGGATTCCCTTTGTTCAGGTACCCACGACTTTGCTCTCGCAGGTTGACAGCTCAGTGGGAGGAAAAACCGGTGTCGATATCCCTGAGGGGAAAAATCTGGTGGGCGCCTTTTATCAACCAAAGGCTGTCTATATTGATACTGCTGTCTTGACGACTCTGCCGCAGATCGAACTCCTTGGAGGCTTGGCAGAGGTCATTAAGTATGGGGTGATCCGGGATTTTGATTTTTTTGTCTTCCTTGAGCGTCATCTGGATAATATCCTCTGTCTTGATTGCGAGAGTATTCAGGAGATGATCCTTACCTGCTGTCGGATTAAAGCCGAAGTCGTGGCCTCGGATGAGCGGGAGGCTGATCTGCGCCGGATTCTCAATTTTGGCCATACCATTGGCCATGCCGTGGAAGCTGCCTCTGATTTTTCGATTATCCACGGACTGGCTGTGGCCATCGGGATGGTTGCCGCTCTGCGGCTGGCGGTGGCTTGTGAGCTCTGTAAGAAAAGTGATGCCGGCCGGGTCGCAGCCCTGATCAACGCCTTTGGTCTGCCGACGGAGATTCCCGGAGATCTTGATCGAGAGCGGATTAAACGGTATCTGCTCACCGACAAAAAGACAGTGGCAGGTTCGGTTTTTTATGTTCTCCCCACAGCCATCGGGAGTGTGGTGATTACCAATGAAGTGACTGATGCGCAGGTCGATGCGGTTCTGCGCCGGCGATGACAGTGCCTGAAAATTCATTCATTCCGTTTGTGTTCTCTACAATATTCTTCTTTTTATTATGTCTCTGCTCGCAGGGATGGAGGTTGAAGTGGATCAGATAGCTATTGCGTTAACTGGTGCGACGGCTATTTGGTTGAGCCAGGATGAACGATCTGAATGGAGAAAATGGGCCTGTATCTTTGGTCTATGTGGCCAGCCATTCTGGTTTTACTCGGCATGGGTCGCCCAACAATGGGGCATTTTCGCCTTGAGTTTTCTCTACACATTCGCCTGGATGCGTGGCTTCCGTTATAACTGGATGGGAACTAAATCTGAAGGAGAGGAGACGTAGAATCACCGCCAGATCCTCTTGTGTTGTAGCAAACATTTTTGTTCCTCCTCGAACATAAACCCGTCAATCCTTCAGTTCGTTTGATCATGTGACTGATGGGGATATGCGCGTGTTTTTTCCCCCTGACTCATATTGGTCCAGTGACTCTGGTGTCTCCTCTGGCGGTTAATATCATGTCTCTGCTGCCTGAGAATAGATAAAAGTCAAAAACGAACCGACCTCAGTTCTGCGCATGGCGGAGCGGCTGTTCATGCCGAACTCACTAATATCTCAATGATCAATTCCCCGGAAGATGGTATAAAGTTACTCTGTAAGTCATTATCATGCATTCCCAGGGAGGAAAGAAGCGAATGGCAATTTCACAAAAGCTAGATCGTCGGATTGTACCAGCTCTTTTTATCGCACTGTTGACGATGCTCTTCTCTCCTTTTCTTTCATTGGCTGCCGATGAAGGTAAAAAATCTGTGATCATCGGTTTCGATGCGGAACAGGGAAACCTTACCAGCACTTCCGATGATGCCATTCGTATTGGCATTCTGACTGCCATTCATGAGATTAATAAGGCGGGCGGGGTATTGGACGGCAGGCCTCTGGAACTTGTCGTCAAGGACAACCGCTCTGTACCGGCGCGGGGGATTAAAAATATTGGGGAGTTCGCCGAGATCCCTGATCTGGTCGCGGTGATGTCTGGCAAATTTTCTCCAGTCGTGTTGGATGAAATCCCAGTCGTACACGAAAAAAAAATAATTCTCCTTGATCCCTGGGCCGCCGCTGATTCGATCATTGAGAATGGGCAAAGTCCGAATTACATTTTTCGCCTGTCCCTGACAGACAGTTGGGCCATTGCGGCCATGCTTGATTATGCCGTTAGCAAAGGCGCCAGAAAACTTACCGTTTTGCTCCCTACCACCGGCTGGGGACGCAGCAGCGAAAAGGCAATCAAGACTCACCTCCTTACCCATCCTGAGCTGAGCATTACTACCACCCTGTGGTATATGTGGGGTTCAAAATTTCTGTCGGACAAGTATGAGGTCGCCCGTAAATCAGGGGCTGATGTGGTAATCCTCGTGGCCAATGAGTCCGAAGGCTCTATTTTCGTGCAGGAAATGGCCGCCCTCCCTCAGGATCAGCGCCTTCCTGTTATCAGTCATTGGGGTGTTGCCGGAGGTGATTTTGCCAAGATGACCGGAGACTCTCTCAATCAGATCGATTTCAGCGTGGTTCAATCCTACAGTTTTTTTGACAACCGACGGGAGCATAAACTCAAGCAGTTTTATCAGACTGCCGGCCAGCTCTTCAATATCAACAAGGCCGGGGATGTCATTTCTCCGGTGGGCGTTGCCCATGCTTATGACTTAACCCATATTCTCGCCCTTGCCATCAATCAGGCCGGCTCCACAGATCGAAGCCTGATACGTGATGCCTTGGAACAGGTGCAGAACTACGAAGGCCTGATCAAGAACTATCCCCGGCCATTTACCCCGGAGCGGCATGAAGCCCTTGAAGCGGGCGATGTTTTTATGTGCCGTTTCCAAAACAACGGCGACATTCTTCGGATCAAGGAATAGAGTTAATGGCCAGAAGCATTGCAACCAGAATCGCCCTTTCCTCGCTTACCCTCACCATGGCAGTGGCTTTAACCCTGGGTGTTGCAAGCTTTCTCTACAACCGCCACACGCTCAAGGCCCAGATTCAGGAAGGACTTGCCTTTAAGACGTCCATCATTGAGAGCCGCATGAAGTCAGCCCTGAATGGTATCAATGACGACATGCGTATCATGTCTGAAAATCTCATTTTTATCAACGCCATCCTCGACTCAACAGGAAGAGAAACCTATGTCGAACCGTTTCTCCGAAGCTTTCAGCTCCCACGTCATATTCCTTTTTTTCTCTCTCTGAATGATTTTGCCGGTAAGCCGATTCTCTCCAGCCATGGAACGAAAAACTTACGCTATTTCAGCGATGAAGCTTTGCTGACCCAGGTGATCACCAATCAGCAAGCCTTGGCAAGAATAGAAAAAATTGGGGATGAGCCGCACCTGCTTCTTGCCTACCCTGTATTTTATAGTGCTTCAGGAATGGCTGAAGGTATGCTGGTCATTGAAGTCCCGCTTATTCCCTTTATAGTTGATTGTCTGCCGGAACTTGCGAGGAATGAGGAGATTCTCTGCACACTTTCTGACGGCAACGGGGAACTGTTGACTACCATAAAGGATCACACTACACCGGTTTTGAGCTCCACATCTGTCCTCAAGCTCGCGCCTCCCCTTGCTCAGTTGGCATTGAATCTTGTCGTCAGCCAAAGCACGGTGCAGGTTAACTCATCTTTATCCATCCTGGCTGGAGTTTATCTGCTTCTTGGCGCTTGCGTTCTCCTGCTTGTTGTTATCCAGTCGCGGATGATGGGACGAAAACTAACTGGTCCTCTCATTGCATTGACCCAGACTGCCAATCAGGTTGCCCGGGTCGGATCTCCAGAGAGCCTTGCACCTCTTACCGGTGCCGATGAGATTGCCCAGCTTACCACTGCGTTCAACACCATGTTGACCCATTTGCAGGACGTACAGGCAACCCTCGAAGTCAGAGTGGGTGAGCGTACTGCCCAGCTTACTGAGACCATGATTGTTCTGGACACTATCCTGGAAAATTCCCCCATCGGAATCTGCAAAATTATTAATCAAGAACTGGTTTGGATGAACCACAAGGCAGAAGAGATTTTCCAGTATTCTAAAGACGAGGCGTTATTTCAGACGACAAGAAAATTTTTCCATTCCGATGAAGCATTCGAAAATTTTGGCCGGGTCTCCATTCCAGTCCTGACCAATGGCTCGGTATTTGAGACAGAACACGAATTAATTATGAAGGACGACTCTCCCGTTCTGATCCGTTTTATCGGGAAAGCGTTAGCGCCGCAAGATCTGGGCCAGGGTATTATCTGGCTGCTTGAAGACATCACTGAGCGTAAATGGGCGGAACGGGCGCTCAAGGAAAGCGAAGTGAAATTCCGTACCATCGCTAATTATACCTATGCCTGGGAGTTATGGGAGTCTCCGGGGGGTGAGTATCTTTATTGTTCACCGTCCTGTGAACGCCTGACCGGGTATGTAGCAGACGAATTTATGGCGGATGCCGGCCTGCTTGAGCGGTTGATTCATCCCGATGATATCCAGGAATGGAGGGCGCACTATGCAGAGGAGCATGATGGGTCTGTTGAAATGAAGAAAACAGCTGGAGATATGGCCAAAGAAGTTGACTTCAGAATTCTTCATGCTGACGGGGAAGTGCGCTGGATCAGTCATACCAGCTATCCCATCTATGACGAGAATGGCTGCAATCTTGGGCGACGTATCTCAAACCGCGATATCACCGATCGAAAAAATATTGAAGATGCCTTGCGCCGGAGTGAAGAAACCCTGAGTCGAGCGCAATCGGTGGCTGAAATAGGCAGTTGGCAGCTCGATATTCCAACAAATCGGATTGAATGCTCCGAAGAGACCTGTCGCTTGTTTGGTATCTCGTCACAGCAAGGCTTCGATGCGAAAAGGATGATGGCCACTATTCATCCTGAAGACCTCGCAATGTTCCTCTCTGCGTGGAAAGCGGCATTGGCCGGAGCTCTCTTTGATTGTACCCATCGGATCGTAGTGCGGGGTGATGTTCTGTGGGTTCGGTCACGGGCTGAGATTCAATGGAATGGTGAAGGGTGTCCGTTGTCCGGCATTGGTACGGTGCAAAATGTAACTGACCGAAAAGATTTCGAGGATCAGCTGGTTACGCTTGCGCAGAAGTTGCAAACAATCCTAGACACCTTGACGGTGGGGGTAACGTTTTTTAAGAATCGCCAGGTGCAATGGGTCAATGCCGCTCATGACAGGATGTTTGGATATACTCATGGAGAAGTCGTTGGTCTCGACTCTTCTATATTTTATGTGAACGAAGAAGACTACAAACGTGTTGGTGAAGCCTATGCGCAACTCGCTAAAGGTGCCTCGTATTCCATGGAAGTGGAAATGAAAACGAAAGATAGGCATCACTTCTGGTGCAGCCTGTCTGGCAGGGCGGTGCAGCCTGACAACCCCGATGCCGGTTCTATCTGGGTGTTCATGGATATAGCTGAGCGAAAAATTGTGGAAGACAAGCTTCATGTATTTGCAGAAACGCAGTCGGTCCTCCTGCAGGAGGTAAACCATCGAGTGAAGAACAATCTTGTTGCCATCATCAGCATGCTCCATAAGGAGGAGGATTTGGCCCAGGATAAAGGAATGACGGAATATCATGCGCGCATCAAGGAACTTGTCTGGCGGATATCGAGCCTGCTCACCGTGCATCGGCTTCTTTCCTCTTCAGAGTGGAAGCCGCTTCCCCTGACTCGACTTTGTGAAAGTATCATTCAAGGGACACTCAAGGGCTTAACCGCTATTCGCTCCATTCATCTGGATATATCACCTTCTGCAATCGAGGTGGACAGTGATCAGGCCCATGCCTTGGCCATGGTCTTGAATGAGTTAAGTACCAATGTCATAAAATATGCCATGGGTGAACGGGATGCATTACACATCACTATAACCATCCAGCAAGTGGGGAACGAGATTGAGCTGTGGTTTCAGGATGATGGTCCCGGTTTTCCGGAAGCACTTTTGCAGGAAGAAGTATCCCGCAGGAGCAGCAGTATCGGCATGAGTTTGCTCCAAGGTCTGGTTGCCAGAAACCTGCGGGGATCACTTTGTCTGATGAACAATAACGGGGCATTGGCCCGAATCACCTTCCCGATCATGAATCATGAGGAGGCAATTGAAATGAAGGAGAATCAATCATGAGTGTCCTGAATGTACAGCCACCCATTCGTCTGGTGATAGCTGAAGACGATTTTCTGGTCTGCGAAGAGATCAAACGCATTCTTCGTGATAGCGCCTATGAGGTTGTCGGGGAAGCAGGGAATGGCAAGCAGGCGATACGAATGGTCTCCGAGTTGCGTCCCGATGTCGTGCTTATGGACATCAAAATGCCGGAAATGGATGGGCTGGAAGCCTCGCGCCGGATCACTGCAGAATGTCCCACACCCATTGTCATCATGACTGCCTATGAAACTGCTGATCTGCTTGAAACGGCTAGCCAGGCTGGTGTTGCGTCATTTTTGACCAAGCCGCCGCAACTGGCTGACATTAATCGGGCCATTCCGATCGCTATGGCCCGGCATACGGATCTAATGGAATTACGTCGGGTGAATAGGGAACTGCAGACTGCCCTTGATGAAATCAAGACACTGCGGGGAATTTTGCCCATGTGCAGCTACTGCCATAAAATCCGGACAGAGGATGATAGTTGGGTCGATGTCGCCACCTATATCTACAAAAATACCGAAGCAGACGTCAGCCACGGGATCTGTCCGGACTGCCTGAAAGAACAATTTCCGAAAGTCTTTGCTTCTCTTGTCATTGAGTGATGGCCTGAATCTGCTGGAAAATCAGCGTTGTGGGTATTCAGTTGAGAAGTTTAGCGACACAGTTTGAGGGTATGTGACATACTCAGCCCAAAGGGAACTCAAGAAGGGGAGATTATGAAAAATAAACGTAAAAACAGCCGAGTGCCGTTTCAGGTGAAGATCACTCTGGACTTTCCGGAGAAGTGCCACACGGGCTGTGAAACTGCAGACTTGAGCCTTAAGGGAGTCTTTGTTCCTGGCATCACCGGACATAACGTTGGTGAAAATTGCCAGGTTTCCCTGCAACTGATCGGCTCAACCAGTCAACTCTGTCTGGAGATCAAGGGAACGGTGGCGCGGGTGGAGGAGGGTGGTATGGCCGTACATTTTTATGAGATGGATCTAGACAGCTTCTTCCATCTGAAAAATATCCTCTACTATAACTCCGAAGACCCGGACGTGCTGGAAAAGGAAGTTGCTGTTTAGTGATAGTGGAGAAAGATCCAGCCCTGGTATGCTCAAGTGCAATACGGCGTTGCCGTGAATATGGAGAAAATTATTGACTGGAGCTCAGTGAATCCTCAGAAGATAAATAATTGAAATCACTTGCTCTGTTTCTGTTTGCTTTTGGGGCGGCCAGGATCATGTATAAATAAACCAGATACAACCATGACTGAATATACTGAGAAAAAATGTCCGAAATGTGGCCAGCAGTTGCGTATTCCCAAAGATATTGGCGGGATGCTTATGGCATGTCCGACATGTGGGGA
Organism: Desulfobulbaceae bacterium; assembly: GCA_009773475.1. Lineage (GTDB taxonomy): Bacteria > Desulfobacterota > Desulfobulbia > Desulfobulbales > Desulfocapsaceae > UBA2270. The sequence goes on from WSXV01000017.1 coordinate 34,867, forward strand.
CACATTTCATTCAGACTTTAAGCTGGCTGTTCCAGGAAGGAGGAAGCCGCAAGAGGTGGTGGTGGAGGTTTTTGAGCTGCCGGGAAAAATCCTTCAGCGGATTACTCGTTTCTTTGTTATTTAAGAGGTTGGAAGGGCTATATACCTGAAGAGAAGAGTGATCAATACTGCTATAGTGGCCCATGGAAAAATTCCCTCAGCAAGAGAAATCTTTACCAGCAGTTCACCTTTTACCCCAATGTAATATAGCGTCTTGGTGTATTTGCTGATGCCTTCTTCTGGAAACAACGGCGCCAGGAAGCCGCTTGTCCGGCATCTTTTGCGGGCTCTCCGGTCTCGAAACTACCGGTTTTTTGTTGTCGGCCAAGGTGTGTCTCTGGTGGGAACCTGGATGCAGCAAGTAGCCATGAGCTGGCTTGTTTACCGCTTGACCGGTTCTGTCATGCTGCTTGGTTTGATCGGTTTCATCAGTCAACTTCCGACCCTTTTCATCGCTCCTGTTGCCGGGGTGCTCGCTGACCGCTGGGATCGGCGGCGTCTGCTCTTTGCCACCCAGACCCTTGCCATGGTGCAGGCGGGTATTCTTGCCTTTGTGGTTTTGACCGGAATCGTGCAGGTCTGGCAGATTATCCTCCTGAGCTTGATTCTGGGGATTGTCAATGCCTGTGATATTCCGATCCGCCAATCCTTTGTTGTAGAAATGGTTGAACATCGGGAGGATCTGGGCAATGCCATAGCCTTGAATTCATCCCTGGTGAACGGGGCCAGGCTTATCGGTCCGTCCATTGCCGGGTTGCTTGTGGCCACTGTGGGCGAGGGTATCTGTTTTGTCCTCAATGCCATCAGCTACCTGGCCGTTATCCTGGCGCTTTCGGCCATGCGTATTCCACCCGCATCCCTTCCCCGTCGTCATAGACTTCCCATTCTGCAGGAACTCCATGCAGGATTTGTCTATGCCTATGAATTCGCCCCGATCAGAAGTATCCTCCTTCTGCTGGCCCTGGTCAGTCTCATGGGGATGCCATATTCAGTATTGGTTCCTGTCTTTGCCAAAGAGGTGTTGCATGGCGGTGCGCATACTTTCGGTTTTCTGATGGGGGCAGCGGGTAGCGGCGCCTTGATAGGGACTCTCTATCTTGCATCACGCCATAGTGTTCTCGGGCTGGACCGAACGATTGTGATGGCGACGGTGTTCTTTGCTTTTGGAATTGCGACGTTTGCACTTTCCAGAAATTTTATCCTCTCCATGTCGTCATTGGTGGTGGCAGGATTTGGAGGAATGACGCTGTTTGCCTCCTGCAATACGGTTCTGCAGACAATTCTTGATGAAGATAAGCGTGGTCGGGTAATGAGTTTTTTTACCGTGTCATTTATGGGAGTGGCTCCTTTTGGAAGCCTTGCGGCGGGTTCATTGGCCGGGAGTATCGGCCCATGTGCGACGTTGCTTCTGGGAAGTGTTGGCTGTCTTGTCGGGGCAGCTATATTTGCCCGAACTCTTCCTCAGATCAGGGAGAAAATCCGGCCCATCTATCTACGCATGGGGATTATTCAGGAAGATGCCAGTGGTACGGGGATTGCCACAGAAGAAGTCAAAATGTGAGAAAACTGATTACAACCCCCTTTTGAATCCTGCAAATATCTGCAGGGAAACAGTTCTTAAATAAAAAAAATGACTTGCAAGATTCCTGGCAAGTCCAGGATGTTACTGGTGCGTTCGGACGGATTCGAACCGCCGACACCAGTATTTGAAGTCCAGTGGTCGAGTTGTGACAATAACAGAATTACCAAAGGAGTTCTCTTTACAGGCAGGGGCGTCCATAGAAATTTATGAAGAAGAGATGCTATATAAAAACGAGGATACGGGAGATTATATGATGGAGCTAAAAGATAATCAGGCGGCACTTATTTTGGAAGTTGATGGAGATGGCGGAGTCTCAGTTAATGTGGCTTCAGGTGATGTAGATGGTCCTGCCGGGGCAATCTGTCAGGCTATAGCGGTAAAACTCATGCAGGATGAGGTGTTCCAGGCTGAGATAATGGATATGATAGAGGTCGATGGAGGCGGTTCAGAAGGTTGACCGTTCCTATATTTTCAAACGTGGTCTCTTACCGAAAATCTTATATATGTAGAAGCCTAGTTTTTTTAATCTACATTAGATAACTGGTTGGAAAGTTACAGATATTTGTATGGAATCCAGACTTCAAAGGATCCATCCAAAAGACCACAAAAAAATGTAGAAGCGACAAAGATAGCATTACCGTTATGGGGAGAAGCTCGCGCACCTTGTATTGGATCGAACCACCGTAATGTCAAAGGGGAATGATCTCTATGAAAAAACTAATTATCTGCATTTCGTTGTTATTATTAGCGGCCTCTGCATATGCATCGGAGCAACAGGTCACACCTATCGCAACGGACAAGTCCGTTCCTTACCAGGTCGGCCAATGGCTTCCTTCTGACCAGAAGATTCTGAATCAATGGGTAAAAGATCTCATCCGTGACACTGATGCTGATTCCAGGCCATTGCTGCCAGTAATTCAGGAGTTCAAAAATCTTATCGAGAGCGACCCTGAACTCATCATGTTGTTCACCCAAATGTTTGAACAAGTTCCTAATACCCCTCTTTTTCAAAATGATCCCACTGGTAAGCCCCAGGTCAGAAACTATCAGCACATGCTACAGCTTATTAACCGAATCATGACCAAGGCACCAGAATTTGACCAGACGGGATTGGTTGGTTTTCCCATCAATGCAATTCTTAATTGGCCCATGGGAACCCAGGCTGGGACTACCGCATTCTTAAACGAGAAGGTTAATCGCCAGCTTAAAAAAATTCTGAACCAGTGGGCTCTCTTCCTGGCATCGAGAGATTCCCGCTATGTCTTGAGCGATAATCCAGAAAATGGCTGGTTCGGACGGGATGCGATGAAAGCGATGCCTGCATTTGCGGTGGATTTTAAGTCTGATCCAAGTCAACCATATTACGGCTATGTTTCCTGGGATGATTTTTTTACCCGAGAATTCCGGGACAATCGTCGACCGGTTGACAACCCTTCGGATAATGCCGTTATTGCCAACGCCTGTGAATCTGCTCCGTACCAGTTGGTCAAGGGGGTAAAAGGGAATGATGCCTTCTGGATTAAGGCGCAACCCTATTCGCTCTATCACATGCTGGCAGGCGATCCCTTGGTCGGACAGTTCGAGGGTGGTACCGTTTACCAAGCATTTCTTAGTGCGTTGAGTTATCACCGCTGGCACAGTCCGGTTAGTGGTAAGATTGTAAAAACCAAACGTATAGACGGGTCGTATTATGCGGAAGCTTTGTCGGCTGGATTTGATCCGGCGGGTCCAAACGAGTCACAGGGATACATCACCCATGTTGCGAGCAGAGCGCTGATCTTCATTGAAGCCGACAACCCGGATATCGGTCTGATGGCCATTATGTTTGTGGGTATGGCCGAGGTCTCATCCAACGAAATTACTGTGTATGAGGGGCAGCACATAAATAAAGGCGACCAACTTGGCATGTTTCATTTTGGTGGCTCCACGCACTGTCTGATCTTCCGACCGCAAGTTAAGTTGCAATTTGATTTCCATGGGCAAACCCCGGGACTCAACTCTGAAAATATCCCGGTCCGGTCACGAATCGCAACGGTTGTGAAGGATTGAAGAAACAAATGAGCCCAGTGCGAATTGCCTGCAACCTGGCAGATGAGGATATTGCGGTGGATTGATGAAGATCGTGAGTTTCATCTGCGAACACCGGGGGATTGAAAATATCCTGGCTCATCTTGGTTTGTTGCGGGGAGAAGAACAAAAACACCGACCACCAACACCTCCAGAGCAATGTTCGGAAGTAGTTATTGAACCTTTCAATGATGGCTGGCTTGCATACGAGGCGTCGTTCACCATGATGCAGGGATAAAATCTCCTGTGACGGACTGCTGTTGTCAAAAGTTGCTAATCAATGCGAAGTTTCGATGGTAACTGTCTTATTTTGCGGTGTCTATGGCCGATTTTTCCGTCGAAGTCAAAATTATTGCAAAACCTGTCTTGAAAGGGTAGTTCTAATGATTCTTATTGGTTGGTTCTTCGTTGGGAAGGGTTTTTTAGGAAGCCCGAAGAAAACGATTGCTTATCACCGACTCGCTCCGGTGAAAGAAGACTGATCACCTGGAATAACATCGTCTTACACGAATCGAACGGCGCAACAGCCGGCATTCCGGCATTGCTACAGGAGAGAGACTATGCGGCTGATCGCCAACGAAAAGTCAATCCCGCGCATTCATCTGGTCGGCACCCTGTTGATCGTGCTGCTGCTAACGGTCGCGCTTTCCGGCTATATTTTTTGGCAAAGCCGGCAGGATGCGCAATCGTCCTTCGACCGCATCGAGCAGGCCCTTGCCGAGCAGGCCGAGGCACGCCTGAAGGCGGAAGTGTACAACGCCATCACCACCATCGAATTTACCCGCACCCAGACCGAAGCTGTCCTGCGCGAAAGCCTTATGCAGCATGCAGATAGCGCCTACCAGATTGCCGAAGCCATCCACACCCGGGAGTCTGCCCTCCGGCCGGCGGCCGAAGTACGAAAAATGATCGTCGAGACGCTCAGGCCGGTACGTTTTTACGACGGCCGCGGCTATTTTTTCATCGATGACATGAACGGCAACTTCGTCCTGCTGCCCACGTCGCCACAACTCGAAGGCAAGGCCCTGCTCGATAACCAGGATGACACCGGCCACTTCATCATGCGAGGCCTGATCTCCGCCGCAAGACTGCCTCGCGGCGAGGGCTTCTCGCGCTATCGCTGGTACACGCCGGAAAATCCCATGGTGATGGCCGAAAAGCTGTCCTACGTCCGCTATTTCGAGCCTTACGACTGGCTGATCGGCACCGGCGACTATTTCTACAAGTGGGAGGAAAGGCAAAAGCAGGAAGCGATGTTGCACCTGCGTACTCAACGCTTCGGCACAACCGGCTACACCGCGCTGTTCGATGCCGATGGCCGGTCGCTGCTCTCGCCATCCAATGTTGCGTTCGAAGGCAAGGCGGAAGCCGACCTGCCTGTCTTTGAACGCAGCGTTCTCGAAAAGCTGATGAGCACTGCCCGAGCCGGCGGCGGCATCGTCCGCTACGATTGGCCGCAAGCAGACACCGGCACGCTGATGAAAAAAACGGCCTATGTTCAGACCTACGCACCCTGGCAGTGGGTCGTGGTGACCACCCTGTTCGATGACGAGATGTATGCGGCGGTCGCAGCCGAACAGCAAACTCACGCGCAGCTGAGTACCCGGCAGGCACTGACAATCGCGCTGGCGGGGCTGGCGGCGCTGCTGCTCGGCCTGGCAGCCTCATGGACATTCTCGCGCTGGATGCGCCATTTGTTCGAGGGGTACCACCGCAACAATCTCGCCCAACAAGACGCCTTGCGTCAACAGGCAGATGCATTGCGCGAAACCCAGGCCAGTCTGCAGGAAAGTGAGCACCACTTCCGCACTTTGGCGAATTGCGGCACTGCGCTGATCTGGACATCCGGTACCGATAAGCTGTGCAACTACTTCAACGAACCATGGCTACGCTACACCGGTCGCACCCTCGAGCAAGAGTTCGGCAACGGTTGGGCGGAAGGCGTGCACCCGGACGACTTCGATCGCTGCCTGAACATTTTTGTCAGTCATTTCGACCGCCGCGAAGCCTTCTCGATGGAATACCGCCTGCGCAAGGCAAACGCTGAGTATGGCTGGATCCTCGACTTGGGCAACCCGCGCTATGACAGCGAAGGCAACTTCACCGGGTATATCGGCTATTGCTACGACATCACCGAGCGCAAGCAGGCGGACGATGTGCTGCAGCAACAAACTGCAGCACTCCGCGCCAGCAACGTCGAACTCGAAATCTTCAACCGCGCCGCAGTCGGCCGGGAATTGCGCATGATTGAGTTGAAAGAGGAAATCAATGAACTGTGCCGCCGCTTGGGCGAACCGCCGCGCTATGGTTCCGACCCGCTTGAGACTGACCGCGCTCCCGCCGCTGGCAGCTAACTAAAACCTTGACGATGATGGCGCTTGAGGTGGGAAAAATGAAATCTTCCTTCAATAGTTGTTCTTTTCTGAAAGCCCTATTGCTCCTCTTCCTGTTTACCTGCACCGTGGCAACGGTACGTGCCGAAGTTACGCCACCAGAAACGGCTGCTCTCTACGCCGGCAAAGGACTTGCAAACCCGATCCTGCTCTCAGTTGAGGAACAGGCCTGGCTGGATCAAAGGCATACCGTGCGGGTCCGGGTTGCCGATTCTCATCCGTTCCACATGTCCTCTCCAGAGCCGGAAGGCATCTCGGTTGACTACCTGAAGCTGATCGGCAAGCGCTTCGGCATTCACTTCAGCTTTGTCAAAACCGGATCAACAACATGGCAAGAAGCCGTCAATGACCTGACCGGCGAACGCAACTTGTTTGATCTTCTCATAACAATCAAAAAAACTAAGGAGCGTGAAAAGCACATCGCCTTCACCCAGGACTACCTATCTTCCCCCTGGGTAATCGTTAACCGCACTGACTCGGACTTTATCTCAAAGATAGAGGATTTGAACGGCAAGCAAGTGGCCGTTGAGAGTGGCTATGTTGTCAAAGATCTGCTTGAAAAAGACTTCCCACAGATCAGGATTGTCCTTTGCAACACGTCATCAGACGCTCTCCAGTCGGTTGCCAGCGGCGGCAGTGATGCCTATATCGCCAACCTCACCATCGCGTCCTACCTGATCCAGAAATATGGCCTGAATAACCTGAAGATTGCCGCTCCCGCCCCCTTCGGCAACCACGATCAGGCCATGGGGGTCCGCAAGGACTGGCCGGAGCTGGCACGTATTATCGACAAGGGCCTCATCGCAATGACCGAGGCTGAAAAGAGTGAAATTAACAACCGCTGGCTCTCGATCAGATATGATTATGGCGTCAATGTTACAAAAGTCCTGATCTGGGCTGCAGGGTTAACCACTGTATTTACGTTGATCCTTGCGGTTGTTTTTATCTGGAACAGGCGGCTCAGGCGGGAAATTAATAACCGTGTCATTGCTGAAGAGGCGTTAAAAAAGAGTACAGACCTGCGGCTGGAGTCTTCACAGATGATCGAAGGGATTATCAACTCGATACCCGTGCGGGTCTTCTGGAAGGACAAGCACCTTGTTTATCTGGGGTGCAACGCGGTTTTCGCTCGGGATGCGGGCTTTGCGGATCCGAAGGACCTTATCGGGAAAGACGATTTCCAAATAGGCTGGAGCGAGCAGGGGGAATTGTATCGCGCCGATGACCGGGTGGTCATAGAGAGCGGTTGCGCCAGGCTGTTCATCGAAGAAACCCATATATCCCCAACAGGGGACACCATCACACTGCTTACGAGCAAACTGCCGCTGCGCAACTCGGAAGGCGAGATTTACGGCGTGCTCGGAACATATATCGACATCACCGCGCGTAAGCAGGCGGAGGATGCGCTACGAGAGACCGAGGCGCTTTTCCGGCAAATGTTTGAGAGACATAACGCCATCATGCTGCTTATTGAGCCGCAATCCGGCTTGATCCTGGCTGCCAATAAGGCCGCCACTACATTCTATGGTTACGAAAATTCCAAACTTTGCACAATGAACATTAGTGAGATCAATGTATTGCCGGCAGAGCAGATTGCGGACGAACGTTCAAATGCATTAAATGAGGATCGACATTACTTTGTATTTACGCATAGGTTGGCTGATGGAGAAGAGCGGATTGTGGAAGTACATTCATCCCCGATGTTGTTTGGAGAAAAGCGTGTGCTCTTCTCCATTATCCACGACATCACCGAGCGTAAGCAGGCTGAGGTTGCCCTGAAAGAAAATGTCCAGCGCCTGGAATTGGCACAAAACGCAGCCAAGGCTGGTATATGGGACTTGGATGTCGTTAGCGGACAGCTCGAATGGTCCAGCCAAATGTTTAATCTCTTCGGTCTTGACAAGCAGAAAACGATGGCTTCATTCGAGGTATGGAGAAGCGCCCTTCATCCGGAAGATTTGGAGATTGCCAGTCAGAGGATTGATACGGCTCTGAAGGCACATATGCAATTAAACAGCGATTACAGGATTCTCCTTCCAGATGGACAGACACGCTGGATTAATGCTGTAGGTAAGGGCGAATATGACATTCAGGGCCGCCCTGTCCGGATG
>WSXV01000018.1 GCA_009773475.1 Desulfobulbaceae bacterium
CTCCTCTTTCGTCGTGGTTAGAAGAGCGCTGAGAATAACACAGCTTGCCCATTTAACCTACATTAGAGAGAGTTGCATTTGCGACTTGAATTCACCAATTTGATATCAATTTACGAAAAAAAACCATTATGCTGGAACCTAAAAATATTTCAAAAGAATTACAAGACCTAACATGCCTGTACGAAATAACCAAAGCTCTCGCTTCAGCAGTTAACTTAAGTGATTGTCTTGAGCAAATCATGCAAACCCTTGCTGATTTGAAATCCATGGAAAATGGAACGATCACAATCTTAAAACCGTTCACGGGGAAATTAGAAATTGAAGTTGCTCATGGCCTGAGCGCAGAAAACATAAAACGCGGAAAATACATGCTGGGTGAGGGAATAACTGGACGAGTAGTTGCGTCAGGTGAACCGATAATTGTACCCAGTATTGCTAATGAGCCTTTATTTCTAAATAAGACAGGGGCTAGGGGGGTTGCAAACTATCAAAACAAATCATTTCTCTGCGTTCCCATTAGAGATGAACACCAAGTTATAGGATCACTCAGTGTTGATCGAGTGTACAAAAATGGCCTAGATCATCAAGCAGACGCAGACCTGCGGTTCCTAACCGTCCTGAGTGGCCTTATAGCTCAAACAACCAGAAGAATTCAAATAGTAAACAGGGAACAAGAAGGATTACGATTAGAAAACTTAAAGCTTAAGCGTGAACTGTCAGAGAAAAACCAAATCAACGATATCATCGGCAATTCAAGCCGTATGCAAGATGTTTACGAAATGGTGCATCGGGTAGTTGATTCTAACGCTACCGTACTCCTTCGAGGTGAATCAGGTACCGGAAAAACTCTGGTGGCAAAATCTTTGCACTATAACAGCCATCGGAAGACCAAACCTTTTTTAGTGGTAAACTGCTCAGCCCTACCAGAAACTCTCCTTGAAAGTGAGTTGTTTGGTCATGAGAAAGGGGCCTTCACTGGGGCAACAGAGCGAAGAATAGGGAGATTTGAACAAGCAGAGGGAGGAACACTTTTTCTGGACGAAATTGGAGAAATTAGCCCATCTGTGCAGATAAAACTTCTGCATGTAGTACAAGAGCGAAACTTTCAAAGATTAGGCTCCACACTCACTATACAATGTAATGTCAGACTCGTCGCTGCCACCAATAAAGACCTTGAACGAGCTGTAAAGGAAGGGGTATTTAGAGAAGATCTTTACTATCGACTGAATGTCTTTCCCGTATACATGCCTCCGCTGAGAGAAAGAAGAACGGATATCCTTCTTCTTGCAGAATATTTCTTAGACAAATACGCACGTGAAAATAAGAAGAAAATCTCCAGAATTTCTACCCAGGCAATTGATATGCTGATTCAGTATCATTGGCCGGGCAATGTTCGAGAACTTCAAAACTGTATGGAAAGGGCGGTGCTTATCTGTGACGATGAATCAATTAAAGGGATTCATCTGCCACCAACATTGCAAGTTGCAGATGCAAGCAAATCCAACAACCTTCCATCACTCGCAGGGTCGGTAGAAAATTTCGAAAAAGAACTTATTATTGAAAGCCTAAAACACCACAATGGCAATCAAACAAAAACCGCAGAATCACTAAACACCAGCTTAAGGATTATTAATTATAAAATTCACCAGTATAATATTGATCCTAAAAAATACAAAATCTCTAAAAAATGAACATTCTCCTTCATGTCTGTTGTGGACCATGCGCCATCTACCCTGTAACACAAATGCTTAATGATGGAATAAGGGTCTCTGGTTATTTCTATAATCCTAATATTCACCCATATCGTGAATTCAAACAACGAATTCAAGGCGTCCAACAATTTGCGGATTTAACCCAGTTAGAGGTAGACATTGATACCAAATATGGACTTACTGAATACTTAAGAAAAGTAGTTTTTCATGAACACGAGAGATGCTCTCTTTGTTACAGAATGCGCCTGGAAGAAGTTGCTCAAAAAGCTAAAAAAAAGGGTGTTGATGCCTTTTCAACCACTCTACTATATAGCAAACACCAAAACCACGAGTGCATAAAAAAAATAGGGGCAGAGATTGCTGAAAAATATCAAATTGAATTTTACTATCAGGATTTTCGCAGTGGATGGCAAGAAGGAATTGAAAAAGCTATTGAAATAAATTTATATAGACAAGCTTATTGTGGATGTATATACAGTGAGCAGGAACGTTACGATAAAGTTTTTTCTAAGAAAAAACAAACAATTAAAACACCTTGATTCAATAAAATTATAATGGTTACTATACTCGTCCTAGCCACTAAAAATAAAAATAAAATTTTAGAATTTCAAGAAATCCTAAAAGATTTTCCAATCGAAATTCGAACACTTTCTGATTTTGGGACACTCCCTGAAGCGATTGAAGATGGAGAAACCTTTGATGATAATGCATATAAAAAAGCTATCCATACTGCCAAAATACTTGGATTACCTGCAATAGCTGATGATTCAGGCCTTGTTGTTGAGGCCTTAAATGGGGATCCTGGTGTATATTCTGCAAGATATGCAGGAAAAGATGCTACAGATAGTGATAATGTGGAAAAACTACTCCGTGATATGAAAGGGGTGAAAAACCGAAAAGCTGCATTTCAATGTGTCCTCTCTATAGCCGTTCCCTCTGGACCTGCATTAACTTATGAAGGAAGTTGCGAAGGGGTTCTTCTTGAAGAACGAAGTGGTAAAAGTGGGTTTGGTTATGATCCTATCTTTTATTTTGAAGATTTAAAGAAAACTTTTGCCGAGTGTTCAATGGAAGAGAAGAACATGGTTAGCCATCGAGGAAAAGCTTTAGCTGAGTTTAAAGAAGAATTCCCCCAAATACTTAAATGGTTAAACCAACGATTACTGGAAGAAAAACCACCAAAACCTGATCATGATGAGTTTAAGGATAACGATTGGTCACACTAAAGAATCAAATAATTGCTTGCTGTTATTCAATTTTCATCTCTCTCGTTAAAAGATCTAGAACTGCAGCGGAACAGTCTTTATTTTTGTAGAGGATTAAATAAACCTGTTCCAGGATAGGCATATCAACTTTAAATCTCAGAGCAAGTTCATAAACTGATTGAGTTGTTTTGACGCCTTCTGCAACCATTTCCATCTCATGTAGGATGGTTGAAAGCTCTTTTCCCTGCCCCAACTTTAAGCCAACTGTACGATTTCGACTTAAATCACCGGTACAAGTAAGCACTAAATCGCCAAGTCCACTTAACCCAAAAAAGGTTTGGGGATCTGCGCCCATAAGAACGCCTAGTCTTTTTATTTCTGATAGCCCTCTGGTAATAAGTGCAGCCCTGCTATTCAGTCCATACCCTAAACCATCGCTAATTCCAGCAGCAATGGCTATTATGTTTTTTAACGCAGCACTTATTTCAAGTCCTACTATATCATTACTTGCATACACACGAAATCGCTCAGTTCCGAAAACATGCTGTAATTTTTGTGCCTTTTCAATTTGGGAACACCCTATTGTAACTGCCGTAGGCATGCCTAGTGCGACTTCCTTGGCAAAAGAAGGCCCAGAAAGAACTGCCAATTCAATCTCTTTTTCTTGTAACTTAGTCCCTAAAACCTCTGTCATTATTTGAGTCATGGTCATCAAGGTTTCGTTTTCAATACCCTTTACTGCGGAAACAATGAGACATTTTTTTTTCAAAAAAGGAACAACATCCTCAAAAACCTTACGGAAACCATGGGAGGGAACGACCATGCAGACTATTTCGCATCCTTTGACGGCAGTGTGAAGGTCGGAGGTAAATTGTAAAGAATCTACAAGATGATATCCAGGGAGATATTTAATATTTTCTCGATCTCGTGTTAGTGCAGCTACATGCTCTATATGATGCCCCCATAAAACAGTTTGAAGGCCCTTTGCAGCAAGTATTCCAGCTATGGCGGTGCCCCATGAACCAGCACCGATAACAGCTATTTTACCTATCTTATTCATCAAAGGATTCATTTTCTAAAGATTCAGGATCTCCAGATTCTTCCCGAGCCACAATATCCATAGCTACAACTTTTTCCCCATCTTCCATGTTAATAAGTCGAACCCCCTGAGTGGTACGTCCTATAATTCGAATATTTTCAAGAGGCATTCGAATCATTTTTCCAGAATTTGCTATAAGAATAACCTCACTCTCATTATCCACTTGCATAGCACCAATAATAGCACCATTACGATCGCTAGCTTTAATGGCAAAGATTCCTTTCCCACCCCTTTTTTGAATACGATATTCATCCACAGGACTTCTTTTTCCATATCCATTTTCGGTAACTGTCAATATCGACATCTCCGATGAAAGCACTATAGCCCCAACAACAAAATCTCCTTCCGCAAGATTAATACCATTTACACCAGCAGCTGTTCGACCCATTATTCGAATATCTGACTCATGAAAACGTATAGACATGCCCTTAGATGAAATAAGAAGAATCATGTCATTTCCATTAAGAATATGGGCAGCTATAATCTCATCGCCCTCATTAATCGTTAGGGCACGCTTCCCCCTTTTAAGGGGTTTAATAAATTCCTGAAGGCTGGTTTTTTTTACCCGTCCGGACCGGGTTACCATCAAAATAGTTCTATGTTCTCGATTATTTGCGATATCAGATATAGGAAGAATCGCAGCAACCTTCTCTCCTTCAGCCAAATCAAGGAGATTTATGATAGCCTTACCACGGGCAATTCGACTTGCTAAAGGTAACTGATACACTTTCCGCCAAAATATTTTTCCGTGATTAGTGAAAAAAAGAAAAGTATCTAGTGTAGATGCTACATAAAGATTTGTAACAAAGTCTTCTTCAATATTTGTTACCCCACGAACCCCCTTACCTCCACGACGCTGTGAACGATAAAGATTCAAGGGATTCCGTTTAATATACCCAGAATGAGTTACAGTGACAGCCATGTCTTCAGGTAAAATCAAATCTTCCGGCAAAATTTCATCTACAGCATCTATGATTTCAGTTCGTCTTTCATCGCCATACTGTTCTTTAATTTCAGTAAATTCATCTCGAATAATCTGCATGACCAGCGACTCGTCACCTAAGATTTTAACCAGGGTCCCAATTTCCAAGACTACTTCATTATAATCACTGATAATTTTATCCCGCTCCAAGCCTGTCAGACGTTGTAAGCGCATCTCCAATATCGATTGAGCTTGTATCTCTGAAAAATCAAATCGCTTAATCAACTCATCTTTCGCCTCAATAGGATTTTTGGAGGCACGGATTAACTGAACAACGTCGTCCAAATTACTTATAGCAACCTTAAGAGCTTCCAACAAATGAGCTCTCTCTTTCGCTTTTTTCAACTCAAAAACAGCACGACGATAAACAATAACTTTTCGATGAAGAATAAAGTGCTCGAGTATTTGTTTAAGATTAAGAACCTCGGGTCTGTTATTAACAATTGCTAATAATATAATGCCAAAAGAACGTTGCAAGGGAGTCATTTTATAGAGCTGATTAATAACAATTTCTGCTATTTCATCTTTCTTCAGCTCAAGCACGATGCGCATACCATGCCGATCAGACTCATCACGTACTTCAGATATGGAGCTGATTTTTTTTTCTTTTACCAGCAATGCAATTTTTGCTACGAGAGTAGCTTTATTCTGTTGATAAGGAATTTCACTAATAATGATTGACTCATGTTTCCCATCCTTCATTTTTTCAATATGAGTAAGCGAACGCATCAAGACGCTTCCGCGACCAGTTTCATAGGCTTCTCGAATACCTGAACGACCACAAATAAGGGCTCCAGTGGGAAAATCTGGTCCAGTAATGTAAGTAATGAGTTCATGAATAGTAATTTGAGGATTATCAATCAGGGCTATCAAACCATCCATAACCTCAGTTAAATTGTGAGGTGGAATGTTTGTCGCCATACCCACAGCGATGCCCGAGGAACCATTTATCAGTAATGTAGGGATTTTACTTGGCATGACAGATGGTTCTGTCATGGAATTATCGTAGGTTGGAACAAAATCAACGGTTTCCTTCTCTAGATCGGCAACGATCTCTTTGTCAATTTTGGTCATCCGGGCCTCTGTATAACGCATGGCCGCTGGTGAATCACCATCCATAGAGCCAAAGTTACCTTGACCATCTACCAGGGGATAGCGCATCGAGAAATTCTGGGCCATCCGAACGATAGTGTCATAAGCAGCTGTATCTCCGTGAGGATGAAATTTACCTATTACATCACCCACAATCCTAGCAGATTTTACATACGGACGGTTGTACATAACCCCAAGTTCGCGCATGGCAAAAAGAGCTCGGCGATGTACTGGTTTAAGGCCATCTCGTATATCTGGCAACGCCCGACCTATAATTACACTCATGGCATAATCAAGATAGGATTTTTGTAGCTCCTTTTCGATAGATATAGTGGGGGATTTTTCTTGACTATTTTCGGTATTCATAAAAACTCATTTTTCCAACATTAAAGGAATCACAAAATATGTGATGTTTTACATTGTAAAACTAATCTAAAAAAGAAAAGTTATATTAATAATTTATTAACCATTTTAAATATCGAGGGATGTTACCTCTAAGGCATGATTCTGGATAAACTCTCTTCTCGGTTCGACCTTATCTCCCATAAGGGTGGTAAACATATCATCGGCCTGTTCGGCGTCATTAATAGTTACCTGGACAAGAACCCTATTCTCTGGATTCATCGTAGTGTCCCAAAGCTGCTCTGGATTCATCTCTCCAAGACCTTTATATCTTTGCAGATGGCTTCCTTTGAAGGTCTCGCTTCGCACAGTCTCTATCATTTCTATCCAATTATTAACCTTAATACTTCTATCTTGATTGACGGTTAATTTTTTTATTATTGTAAAACTACTTTTTAGATAGGTTCGAATAGACGAAAAAAGAGTAAGTGCTTTTCTATACTCAAGAATAAGGGGTATTTGAGGCCCCAGTGTTATAAAAATATGGGCCTTTCCTTTTATTGCGACATTTACCTCAAAACAAGTTGGCCGCCATTGACACGATCGTATAGGACTTATTATAAGTTCTTCACTAGATAGTTTAGTAATGAGATTTTGTACAAAAGATTCATCGGTAAATTGATCAGCTGAATGAATATTATTTTCTAAAAGAAAATAAAGCATATCTTCCCATATATTCATCCTATCAAGATAAGAAACAATTTTTTTATAAACAGAAAGTTTTTTCAAAACTTCTGATAAACTATCACCACTTAAATTGTTTTCAGTTGTTCCTTCTAATTGAATTTCGATAATCTGGCTTGCTTCTAGATAGAGGTGATTATTTAATTCTTCATCTGCTAAAAAATATTTTTCTTTTTTCCCTTTTCCTAATCGATATAAGGGTGGTTGACCTATATAAACAAAACCACCCTCTACCAATGGCAGCATTTGCCTGTAAAAAAAGGTAAGTAGAAGGGTACGAATATGAGCGCCATCTACATCCGCATCTGTCATTATTATTACTTTATGATATCTTAATTTTTGCACATCAAATTCATCTGTTCCAATACCACAACCTAATGCACCAATAAGATTTTTTATTTCTTCACTTCCCAATATCTGATCAAAACGAGCCTTTTCAACATTCATAATTTTACCACGCAAAGGAAGAATTGCCTGAATAGATCTGTCTCTTCCCTGTTTAGCTGAGCCACCAGCAGAATCACCCTCTACAATAAAAATTTCACGTTTACTTGGATCTTTTTCCTGACATTCAGCAAGTTTTCCTGCCAAAAGTAAACTGGTTGATCCTTTTTTTCTAGAAAGATCACGAGCTCGCTTGGCCGCCTCTCTTGCTCGTGAAGCCTCTACCACTTTTATCAATATTTTTTTTGCTTCCTGCGGATTTTGCTCCAAAAAGATAGTTAATTTTTCAAAACAGACTGATTCTACTATTGATTTTACCTCTGAATTTCCTAGCTTAGTTTTCGTCTGTCCTTCAAATTGGGGATCCGGTACACGAACAGAAATCACACAGGTCAAACCCTCCCGCATATCATCCCCACTCATTTTTTCTTTTAGATTTTTAGGGATAATATCATCTGTCGCATATCTATTTATACATTTTGTTAATGCAGCTCTAAATCCGGCCACATGGGTTCCACCTTCTTTAGTATTTATATTATTAACAAATGAAAATAACCTTTCAGTATATCCATCAACATATTGAAATGCTATTTCAACCTGAACCATGTCTTTTTCACCTAAGATATGTATAGGTTCTGATGTAATAGGTGTTTTTTTTCTGTTGAGATAATTTATGTACGATTTGATTCCACCTTCAGCATAAAAGGAATCTTCAGCTCCTGATCGTTCATCTTTTAAATAAATTTGAATTTCTTTATTAAGATATGCGAGTTCTCTTAATCTATTACTTACCGTCTCATAATTAAAGATTGTTGTTTCTGTGAAAATATCCGGGTCGGGGGTAAAGTTAATACGTGTTCCAGTTATATCACTTTCTCCAATTGTTTCTAATTCACCTATTTTTTCACCACATCGGTACGATTGTTTATATATTTTTCCATTTCTTTTTATTTCTGCACTGGCCTTTATGGAAAGTGCATTAACAACAGAAACACCTACGCCATGAAGTCCACCAGAAACTTTATATGATGAATGATCAAACTTTCCACCAGCATGAAGCGTTGTCATAACTAACTCAAGGGCAGACATTTTTTCTGTTGGATGCATATCAACAGGAATTCCTCGCCCATTATCTTCAACAGAAACAGAGTTATCTTCATGAATAACTATATATATATGGGTGCAATACCCAGCTAAAGCCTCATCTATACTATTATCCACTACTTCCCATATCAGATGGTGAAGTCCTGATTCTGATGTATTTCCTATATACATAGAAGGCCTTTTACGCACGGCTTCAAGGCCATCCAGAACCTTTATTTGTTCAGCATCATATGAATTTTTTTCTTCTGTCACTTTATTCCTTTTTTCATATTTAAAATAAAAATATCCATTCATTAAATATGAATGGATATTTTTAATAATAACAGTATTTTAATTTTTAATTAAAGTTTCATTGGCATAATAATACTCAAAAACCCATCATCAAAATCTGATTTTAAAAGACATGGGCTATTATTGTAATTTATGTAAGCATCAACAGTATCACTTTCCATTACCTGTAGGGTTTCAATAAAAAATCGACAATTAAAACCTAAAACAAGAGGCTCACCTTTATAAATTATTTTTTGTACATCCTTTGCATTACCTATATCAGCATTTTGAGAAGATAATATCATATTATCTTCTATTATTTCAAATTTTATAGTGTGAAAGATATCTTCAGTAAATAAATTTATTCTTTTTAGAGATTCTAAAAAAGGAATTCTATCAATGGTAATTTTATTTGTTAATTGAATAGCATTAATAATCGTTTTATAAGGAGGAAACTCTCCTTCTTTAAGACGAATAATCATAATAGCATTTTCGTCTTTTACGACTAATTGCTTTTCTTCAAAACTGACTTGTACATTATCTCGATTTTCACAAAATTTTTTAAACTCTTGAATTCCTTTTTTAGGAATAAGTGTAATTTCGTTAAGATTAAGTTTGTTAATATCAGCAGCAACATCTTTTTCCATAACAGAAAGACGGTGCCCATCTGATGAAATCATTCTCAGATAAAATTTATTGTTTTTATTTTCTTTTTCAAAAAGAACGCTTGTTAAGACGTAATTATTCTCTTGTTCAGTTGCTATTGAATAAATAATTTTATCAATAATTTCTGAAAAAATATGAGCTTCAAAAGATATAAATGTATCTTTATTAAATTCAGGGAATTCAGGGAATTCTGCACTTGATATACCAGCAAGATTATAAATACTTTGTCCTGCCTGAATTTCAACCCAACTATTTTCTTTTTCTATTATATTTATTGATGATGAACCAGATTCTCTCACTATTTCAAAAATTTTTTTACTAGGAAGGGTTAAACTCCCTGATTCTTTTATTTCTGCTGGAATTTTAATTTGAAGACCAATTTCAAGATCAGTTGCTGTTAGAATAATAGTATCTTTATCTGTTTCAATAAGAATATTAGAAAGTATAGCAAGTGTTCCTCTTTTGTTTGTTATATTTTGAAGGGCATTTAATCCTTCAAAAAAAATATTTTTTGAAACATTTAAATTAAGAGTCATATATAAATAACCTTTATTATTATTTTCTTATTTTTATTAAGAAAGATTTTTTGTTAATAAAAAAATTAATATGCTGATATTTATAGAAAATGAACAAAAAAAATAAAGTTAGAAACTTTATTTTTTTTGTTCATTTTCTATTTTTAATTAAATATGAAAGTTATAATAAAATATTAACATATAATTTGTTAATAAAATTATATTTATAAAAATAACATTCTGATATATTTATAAATATATGATAATTTATATTGATAAATATATCAATATTTAATAAAAAATTGATATATTTGCCAGTGACTTCCTGCCAATTTCAACTCAATTATGTAATAATTTTTTAGAAAAATTAAAAAAAAATCCTTTTCTTAAAAAAAAGAAAAGGATTTTTTTAACAAAATTAAAAAAATATCACCACCAACAAACAGTTTTATCCGCGGAAAAAATTTTACTAATCAGTACATCATAATCTGGATTTTCAACATTTAAATGAAATTCATCAGATTCTCGGTCTCTATTTAATATTTGAACTAGGGTTTTTACGTCATTATTAGGCTCAGAACGATATACTTGCAAAATTTTCATTATATAACTCCATTAATTATTCGGCACAGGCGGCTGGGGGTTCATTGGTTTGTTTGGGTAAACCGTAAGGAATGATAAAATCTGCATCTCGCATAGCTTCCCCTAATTCTTCTAAGGATATTTCAGCTATAAGTTTATTACCTTCTTCATCCACACAATTATCAGGGGCAGGAGCACCACAAGAATAAACCTGACCCTCCATGTCTTTTACCCATGCAATATTTTCACTCATATAGGTTGAAAAAGAAGGGAATTCCCCATTCATAATGATTGGAAAGGCATAATGGTTTTCGACTGCTAATCCAAGGCCAGAACGAATACCGTCGTTGCACATACGATTTGCTATTAAAATATATACTTTTAATGATTCCATTTTGTTATACCCCTTATAATACAATGTACTTGCTGCATTCGTCCAACAGAGCACCATGGAAAGCCTGAGTTCGCATTTGTTTCGCAGATAATCCGGCGGGAATATCTGCAGCAGAATCATATCCTTCGCAAGTATAACTATCGGCACAGATAGCAATATTTTCTTCACCACAATTTTCAGCTAAAGCTTTGAAGCGAGGATCTTTGGTAAGGTGAATAGATTTGAAGGTAAAAAAAATCATTGGTTGTTTGCCAGCTTTTTCGGCGGCATTAGCAATTCCTACAACATGGCGCATGTTTTGCGGCGAAGTTACAAAAATTGCCAGTTTATTTGGATCAGCAGACATTAGCTTTATCCTCCTTAAGGGAATAATTAAAAAAAGAAAAAATTAACCTTTTTTAACAAAAAAGCTCATATAGCCAGATTGCTCTTTCTCCCCTAAATATTCATGTCCTCCGCGAGCACACCAACCTGGGATATCATTACGTGAGCCTGGATCTGTTCCGTCTATTTGAAGAATTTCCCCTGATTTTATTTTACCAATTTCTTTTTTGGTACGTAAAAGAGGCATTGGGCAACTTAATCCTTTTGCGTCAAGGGTAGCTGTTACTGTTAATCCTTCTGGGGCAACTTTGATATCACTCATTTTTTTCTCCTATAAAAATAAAATAAAAAAGGTATAAAAAATTTTATACCAGTAAAATACATATTTAATGAATTATAGCGTAAATAATTTGAATAACAAATTAATCTTTTAGTTTTATTTTGCTATACTTTAAAATTAGGTGAAAAACAATATAATAATGAATGGTTGTTCATTTTATTTTTAATTAATAATACTTCGTATTTATTAATTAAAAATAAATGTTTTATGTTTAGTTTTTTTTGTAGATACTTGACAAAAGCTCTTGGTGGGGTTAATCAAAATTTATTTTTCTTTAGGTTCTTTTAAATTTTTTTTAAAAAAGGAGGGGGGAATGAGTGAAGAAAATGTAATGATGGAGAAGGTGAAAGATTTTTATAAAATTATGTGTCGATCTGAATGGAATGCTACTATTACCGGTGTCTTGGTAGCTTTTTTGTCTGTTATGATTATGGCTTGGTGGCGTCCTTGGGGAGCAGTTGGTGCCATTAGAAATTGGGGTGACTGGATTATGTATGGGATTACCAGTCTTACTGGCGCTGAATTTAGTTTTTTCAGCTATTATGTAAAAGCACCTAAGTCTATTTTTCAGGATTCTGGATCAATCATTGGCATTGGATTTGTAACAGGTGCTTTTATTTCCGCTTGTCTGGGTAGGGATTTTGCTTTTCGAATTCCCCCTTATCGTGAAATGATTAAAGCTATGATAGCTGGAGTGTTAATGGGCATAGGTGCAACATTGGCTGGTGGGTGTAATGTTGGTGGTATGTATAACGCGATTGGTAATTTGGCAGCAAATGGTTTTACCATGTGGATTGGTTTGGTGGCTGGTGTTCTTTTAGGTTTGAAATTATTATACATAGAGATGGAATATATTACCTGGGGTGATGGTGGTTCAGCGACCATAGAATTACCAAGTTTATTGCTCTATGTACTTGGTATTGCTGCCTTAGGAGGTATTGTTTGGGGGGCGTATACTTTTGCTGGAAAGACCGACGACGAATATTTAGCAACTCTCAGTGGGGTTATTCTTATTGCTACTGCGCTGGGATATGTCATGCAGCGCGGTCGTTGGTGTATGGTCCAAGGGTTTCGCGAACCGCATATGACTGGTGATTGTACGATGGCAAAATCTGTTGCACTTTCTATTATTATTGTGGCTATCGGTGCCGCAGTTTTAAAGTATTCCGTCCCCCTCCGAGCGGAGGGATTGGCTGTGCTTGATCCTGCCCATTATGTGCGTGGAACCTTTGGTTGGGGGTCTATTGTTGGTGGTTTTATTTTTGGGCTGGGGGCCATGCTCGCCGGGGGTTGTGGATCCGGTACGTTATGGCGTGTTGGTGAAGGACAAGTAAAGCTGATTATGGTGGTTCCATTTTTTGCAGTTTCCAATTCCATTATGACTTCCTGGTTTAAGGCGAATGATTTTGAGGGTCGTGGCCTCCTTGGTTCGCAGGTCTATCTCCCTGATTTTATGGGATACGGTGGTACATTGTTTTTTATTGCGGCCATTATGATGGTTTGGTATCTGGTGGTTACCTGGAACGAGGAAACGAATAAATTGATTGTACCCATGTGATATTTTTCCCATAGAACAGTTCATTTTTTAAGTCGCAACTCCAGAGACAATCAGGGGTTGCGACTTTTTTTTTGAAAAAAGGAGAAGGGGTCTTTGAACGAACCAGCTCTCACACGAAAAATAACCTTGGCAGCCCGTGACAGTTTGTCTTGGCGTGATCGCCAAATCATGAGTGACAGGATAGTTAAAAATATTTTATTGCTGAAAGAGATTGAATCCAGCAAAACACTTTTTCTTTATGTAGCTTTTCGTTCTGAGGTTGAAACGATTAATCTTATAAAAGAATTACTTCTGCGAGGGAAACAAGTGGTGGTTCCTGTTACTTTGGTTTCAGAGAAGCGACTGCTTCCGGTGGAAATCCGCGATGTGGATAAAGACCTAGTCCCCGGTTATTGCTCCATACCTGAACCACGATTAGAGCTAAGATCGAGTCATGTAATAGAAAGTAGTAAGATTGATACCATTTTTTTGCCTGGTTCTGTTTTTGATGAAGAGGGAGGCAGAATGGGCTACGGGGGGGGGTATTATGACCGTTTCATGGCATACGAGGCTCCCTTAGCCAAAAGGATTGGTCTGGCTTTTGAGATGCAGATGGTGGATAAATTAACTCTACAGACCCATGATGAGTTCCTTGATCTTATTGTTACTGAAAAAAGACTTATTCGAAGAACACGATAATAAGTGTGCAGGGAGGAGAAATATGCGAACAACAGCGATATTTAAAAATTCTCTTTTCTTAAAGCATGATCCTGGATTTGATCATGTCGAATCTCCGGAACGGTTAAAGGGTATCTATAAACTCCTAGATGATGATTTGTTCCGCGATCATTTCCTCACTCCTAATTTTTCCCCGGCATCCCATGAGCTCATAGGTTTGAATCATTCGCAAACCCTGATTAAAAGAGTGTCGCAAACTGCAGGTAAAAAATTCGACAGTCTTGACCCGGATACACAAACCTCCCCGGATTCCTATACCGCTGCCTGCCTTGCTGTCGGGGCTCTGGTCAAGGGGGTTGATATGATTATGGATGGCACCATCAATAACGGTTTTGCCTTGGTCCGTCCACCAGGACATCATGCTGAAAAAAATAAGTCCATGGGGTTTTGCCTTTTTAACAATGTGGCCATAGCCGCCCATTATGCTCTCCAGATTCTTGGTTTGGACAGGGTGATGATTGTGGACTGGGATCTGCATCATGGTAATGGTACCCAGCATTCGTTTTATGAAAGTGATAAAGTCCTTTATCTTTCGACCCATCAGTATCCTTATTATCCTGGTACCGGTTCCCTCCTGGAGACAGGTCAAGGGCAGGGAGAAGGGTTTACGGTGAATATTCCTTTACCCGGATATCAAGGTGACGCGGAGTTTGCGACAATTTTTAACGATATAGTGCTGCCCATTGGACGCGAGTATAAACCTCAACTTGTTTTGGTATCCGCAGGATTTGATATATACCGGGGGGATCCTTTAGGTACAATGGAGGTGACAACACAAGGCATTGCTTATATAACGAGGGTTCTTGTCCAGTTGGCTGAAGAGGTTTGCGATGGACGTTTGTTGATAACCCTTGAGGGGGGATACACAACAGAGGGCCAGCGAGACGGTATCCTGGCTGTTCTTGGTGAACTTTATGGTCAGAATATTGATACCGGCTATCCAACCAGTCTGAAAAACGAGACAGCTCTTTTTTTAAGTCAAAAAAAATCATCCCATCCAGCCATACAACAGGCGTGGGATGTTGCAAAAAAAAATTGGAAAATGTAAGGTCTTCTAAATTATTTTACTCGTAAACGTGACAGGGGGAGAGTTTGGAAGGCAGGAAGGCAAAAATATTACTTGCAGATGATGACATAACAGCTCGGAGTACTGTATCCACAGTACTGGAGATGTTTGGTCATACTGTCAAAACTGTTGCGGACGGCAAAGATGTTATTGATATTGTGGATAATTCTTACGATGTAATTATTCTCGATATCAATATGGTTGATATGGGGGGATTTGAAACGATCAAGGTTTTAAATGCCCGTCAGTATAATATCCCGGTTTTATTTTTGACTGGGATTGGTTCGATGGAATATGTGGTGCAGGCCATAAACCTCGGGGGATATGATTTTTTAACAAAACCCATTGAAGATCTTGATATTTTTAATGTCAAGATTCGTAGGGCCATAGAAAAAAGAACCTTTATTCTCCGAGAAAAGAACTATAAAAAATCTTTAGAGTTGGAAGTTCGGGATAAAACCCAGGAGTTGGAAGAGACTAATAGACTATTACTCACTTATAGTCATAGTCTGGAAAATGCCACAGTTCAATTGATGAGCAGTCTGCAAAATGCCATGGAGGAAAAAGATTATTACACCGCGGGGCATACCATGCGGGTAACGGAATATGCTTTAATGCTTGGTCTTGCCATGAATTTATCGGAAAAAGAGCTGGTGGTGTTGCGAAGAGCTTCTCAGTTTCATGATATCGGAAAATTAGTTATTGATCTTTCCTGTATCCAGAAGCCGGGGAAATTAAATGACGAAGAATGGACACTCATCAGGAAACATCCTGTTGTTGGTGCTAACATTATTCAACCATTAGGATTTATGGATCGCGAGCAGTTTATTGTTAGGCATCATCATGAGCGGATGGATGGTAAGGGGTATCCAGATGGCCTGATGGGCGAAGATCTGGATCAATTGACCAAGATTCTTATCGTGGTGGATAGTTATGACGCTATGACCTCAAGGCGAAATTATCGCCGCAATATGAATATGGACGAGGCCCTTGATGAACTGCAACTGCATTCCGGGACACAGTTTGATGGCGAAACGGTGGATGTTTTTTCTCATGCGGTTCGGGATTTTGTGCTTACTTATAATGTCTCGCTATAATTTATCGGGATATCATGCAGTGGAGGTTGGCAAGGAGTGGCAATAACAAAAGAGGAAGTTGAACGGGTGGCTCATCTAGCTCGGTTGCATTTGAGTGAGCAGGAGCTTGTCACCATGACCAGTCAATTGGATACGATCCTTTCCTATGTGACCAAACTTAACGAGCTGGATACTGTTGGGGTGCAACCGATGACCCATGCCTTTTCTGTTTCCAATGCTTTTCGTGAGGATCAGGTTTGTGATTCACTTGGCAGGGAAGAGGCCTTGGCGAATTCCCTATGTCAGAATGGTGAAACTTTTGTGGTTCCTAAAATTATTTAGGAATCGCTATCCAAGAATCCTTAAGGTTTTCTTTTTTGTTCAACCCCACCATTTTTTGTTGTCTGCTCATAACCAAACCAAAGAGTCGACATGCCTGGAGAAAGGACATGGTTGACAATGTTTTTTTCAAGGAATAAGCAAAGATTTTTTTGAGGTATAGATGAACCCTTATGAATTGACCATTGCCCAGGCAAGAGAGCAACTGGTTGCCGGCAATCTTTCATCTCGTGAGTTGACCCAGAGCTGTCTTGATCGTATTGAGGCGGTTGATGGCAGGATCAAGGCTTTTTTGGTAGTGAACCCTGAGCAGGCATTATTACAGGCTGATGAAGCTGATAAGACTCGGGCTTATGGCAAGGTTGGTAACCTGTGCGGTATTCCGCTTTCCATTAAGGATTTACTGTGTACCAAGGGAACTGCCACAACCTGTGGTTCAAGGATGCTTGAGCATTTTGTTCCCCCCTATGATGCGACGGTTGTGGCAAAATTGAAAGGGCAGGGGGCGGTAATTCTTGGCAAGGTGGCCATGGATGAATTCGCCATGGGTTCAACATCAGAGAGTTGTGTTTTTGGGGTTCCTGAAAATCCATGGAAGCCGGGATACGTGAGTGGTGGATCTTCTGGTGGTTCAGCGGCATCGGTGGCTGCTTTGGAGTGTCCAGGTTCTCTTGGGTCTGATACCGGTGGCTCCATTCGTCAACCCGCCTCTCTTTGTGGTATTGTGGGGATAAAACCAACGTATGGCCTGGTATCGCGCTATGGCTTGGTGGCTTTTGCCTCCTCTCTGGATCAGATTGGTCCGCTTACTCGTGATGTCACTGATTGCGCCTTGATGTTGAATGCGATCAGTGGATATGACCCCAAAGACTCTACTTCTGTCAGGCGGGAAACGCCTGATTACTGCACGTCTCTAGTTGATGGCTTGCAAGGGATGCGAGTGGGGGTGCCCCACGAATATTTTGGAGAGGGATTAGATCCTGAGGTTCGGGCAATCGTAACGCACGGCATTGAAATTTTACGGGAGGCCGGGGCAGAGATTGTCCAGGTGTCACTGCCCCGGACGGATTACTGTGTTGCGGTGTATTATCTCATAGCCACGGCCGAAGCCAGTTCCAACTTGGCTCGTTATGACGGGGTGTCTTATGGCTATCGAGATCTGGATGCCAAGTCGCTCATGGAGATGTATAAAGAAACCCGTTCAAAAGGATTCGGAGCAGAAGTAAAACGACGGATCCTTATAGGCACTTACGCCCTGTCTGCTGGATATTATGATGCCTATTATAAAAAGGCCTCCCAGGTTCGAACCTTGATTTTGGGTGATTTTAATCGGGCCTTTGAGCAGTGTGATGTTCTTATTTCCCCTGTAGTCCCCACTCCTGCCTGGAAAATAGGCGAGAAGGCTGATAATCCCCTTGCTATGTATCTGTCTGATGTGCTTACGATTTCTGCCAATCTTGCTGGTATTCCCGGAATTTCGGTTCCTGGTGGATTCAGTCGCGATGGATTGCCCATTGGCATTCAACTGCAGGGGCCGCATTTCCGGGAAGATTCATTATTCAAGGTTGCTCATAACTTGGAGCGAGGCCTTGGCCTTCCTCCTCAACGACCAGAAGTTGCCCGAATGGATTGACATTGAAGATAGTACGATTGTTGCATCTGAGTGAAAGGGATAGAAATGAAAATTCAGGTACCTGAGAATATTGCATCCATAGTTCCATATCCTCCCGGTAAACCTTTGGAAGAATTGGAAAGGGAGTATGGTGTCACTGGTTCCATCAAGATGGCCTCCAATGAGAATCCCTGGGGACCCTCCCCTAGGGCAATCGAGGCCATACGAGAGTCCCTTGTCAATCTGCATCGATATCCAGACGGAAGTTGCTACCGTCTGACCCATGCCCTGGCCGATAAGCTGGGTTTTTCAGCAGACGAGATTGTCCTGGGTAATGGCTCCAACGAGATTATTGAGATGTTGGTCAAGGCCTATGTCCAGACCGGTGACGAGGTGATTACCAGTCATCCTTCTTTCCTTATGTATCAGAAAATTGTGCAAGTTCGGGGCGGGGTGAATATTGTTATTCCGTTGAGCAGGATGCAGCATGATCTGACTACTATTCTGGCGGTTATCACTGATAAAACCCGTTTGATTTTCCTTGATAATCCCAATAATCCTACCGGCAGTCCAATTAAGCCTGTGGATTTGTATGGTTTTCTCAGCAAGGTTCCGGAATCAGTCCTGGTGGTCCTTGATGAGGCTTATGTGGATTTCATGGATCCTGAACTGCAGGTTGACAGCTTTTCTTTGATTCGAAACACCAAAGGTCGATGCGGGGTCGTGGCCTTACGGACCTTTTCCAAAGCATACGGTTTGGCAGGGTTGCGCGTTGGCTATGGGGTGATGCCGTCTCAGGTGGCTGTGAATTTGCACCGGGTTCGACAACCCTTTAATGTCAACCAATTAGCCCAAGTTGGCGCCTTAGCCGCTTTGCAGGATGAGGCATTCTACCAGCAAACCCTGCGACGCACCCGGGAGGGTTTGATTTTTTTGCAGCAGGAAATAACGAAGCTTGGATGTAAATGTTATCCATCCCAGACAAATTTTTTTCTTGTTGATGTCCAGGGTGATGCCACAGCCTTGTATGAGTCGATGCTCTATCAAGGGGTTATTGTTCGTTCCATGAAACCTTATGGATACAATGAAATGGTGCGTATTACTGTTGGCAGTGAAGAGGAAAACAATCGACTCCTAGGTGCCTTGGCGCATTGTTTACGTGAACTTTCTTATGTCTGAAAAGCAGGAGATCGTCACTATTGATGGGCCGTCCGGGGTGGGGAAATCTACCCTGAGTAGACAAGTAGCAGCCGCTTTGGGGTATACCTATCTGGATACCGGCGCCATGTATCGTGCGGTGGCTCTTTTTTTTAAGAGGCAGCATATAGATCTTAAGAATGATCAGGCTGTCCGTATTGCTCTCTCTGGTCTGGATATTCAGTTGTTTCCGGCCAAACATGAGGATGGGGATGTGGGGGTGCTGGTGAATGGTCAGGATGTAAGTCTAGCTATTCGTACACCGGAGTTAGGAATGCTTGCCTCGCAGGTATCTGCGATTCCAGCGGTGCGTGCACAGTTGACTGCGATGCAGCAGGCCATAGGGCGGTCTGGAAAGATTGTTGCCGAGGGTCGAGATACTGGAACGGTGGTGTTTCCTTATGCAGCCTGGAAATTTTATCTGGAAGCGGAACCTGAAGAGCGAGCTCGAAGACGAGTGGCGCAGTTACGTGCTGCCGGGCAGGAAGTTAATGCCGAAGAGTTATTGCAGCAGACGTTGAAACGTGATCGTGATGATCAGGAGCGAGCCTTAGCCCCTTTGAAAAAAGCAGATGATGCTTTCAGCATTGATACCACCTATCTCGATATTCAGAATGTGTGTACCAGGATATTACAGATTATTCAGGCTTGACAGGCAAGATACCGATTAGAGGTAGTATTAGGGACTCTTTGGAATAAAAAAAAGGGGGGAGCAAATCGCATTTGCATCCCCCTTTTTTTATATCCAAAAAACTGACAAGATTACTCGATTACAAAGTCATCCCGGCGGTTATATTGATAATTTGATTCATCCGAACCTTCAAAGAGCGGCCGTTCTTCGCCGTAACTCACCGTACGGATTCGCTTACCATCCACGCCAAGATCCACCATATATTTTTTTGCATTGATGGCGCGTCGTTCACCGAGTGCCAGATTGTACTCATTGGTGCCACGAGCGTCACAGTTTCCCTCGATGACAATGGACTCTGATGCCGATTTCATATATTTAGCGTTGGCTTCTATGTTCTGGATCATATCCTTACGGATATTTGATTGGTCAAAGTCAAAAAAGACGGGTTGGAACTGGGGAGAAGAGCGGCCATGCTGGCGTTTGTAGGCATCGCTTTTGTCATCGTCACCAAAACTGCCGTACTTCTGATTGGTGGTGTCGTCAAGGGTGCCCTCAGCGCTCCCGGTGTCTGGATAGTTAACACTGCTTCCACCGGAGCCATCTCCCGATGTCGGAGGGGTGATTTGTTTTTTGCTGCAACCTGTGCCAACAAGGGTGAGTGAACTGATCAGGGTAAGCAAGAGCAGGGTGTTCATGGTCTTTTTTTTCATGATTTTCATTTTACGCAAAAAGTTGATTTGTTGGTTTCAGCCAGGTCAATATTTGGCTGCGAAAATAGGATATAACGATGAGGTAAATGAAAAAACTATAATATTCGAAATTTTTAACTATAGAATATTACAAATATTTATTTTTTTCAAAAAAACTATTTTAATCTTTGTTATATTAAATCAAGTACAAATTTTTTACTAGACCTTTCTAGGACATTTGGTCAAGAAAATTGAAGGAATGGGTGATATTGACATCTTCATCTAGACCAAGTAATTCTTTGCTATTGCTTGGCCCTTTGTTTCTTGAGAGACACAGAGAACAGACCATCACTCATACCTTCTCCTTATTCTGCCAGAATAAAGAGACCATGTTTTATTTAGGCGATAAAAACCTTTTAAGATTACATTTGACAGAATTAAATGGATATCACGTTGACCACACCAGCCCTGCTTTTTCCGGCTGTGACCTTTCTTCTTATTGCTTTTACTAATCGATTTCTGGCTCTCGGCTCCAGGATTCGTAATCTTCACGATCGTTATCGGATTAATCCCGATGATGTCCTTTTGGCCCAGATTGAGATCATGCGGCGGCGGGTTTTGCTGATCAGGAATATGCAGGCCTGCGGGGTTGCTGGTCTATTCGGCTGTGTGGTCTGTATGCTGTTTCTTTTTGCCAGTTGGCAGATTGCAGGAAAAATAGTTTTCGTGGCCAGTTTACTTTTGTTGCTTTCCTCGCTGGCCATCTCTTTTCGGGAAATTCTTCTTTCTGTTGAGGCGTTGAACCTTGAGTTGAGCTCCATGGAAACAGGAGGCAAAGCAGATCGTTAAAACCCGTGGAATTAGGGAGAGGGGGCGCTTATTTGCTCTTGGGAATCTTTTTTCACCGTGAATCATGGCTTGAGGGCCATTGCCCATCTCCAAACTCTAAAGAATATTTTCTTTCTTGTTTTCCAGCCGTTTTCCTCCACTCTGTTCCATAGCAGACTTCCCGTAGCGACCTCATTTTCATTCGGATTTCGGTCAAATCTTTTTTACCGCTTGACGTTATTCTTCACAGTACTTCCCGTACAGCTTTTCCTTGTTAATTTGCATGTCTACGTGGAAGAATAAAGTCACTAGAGGTTACAAAAAAACGGATAAAAAATATTAACGTGTTGAGAAAATAATATTTGTTGTTTTTTTTGCGGTCTGGCCGCATCTGTTTCCTGCCGGGTCTTCCAGGGTGAAGAGCCGATTGTTAGGGTTTTCCGTTCCATGTGGAAAAAAATATGGTAAAATAATATTTTAGATTGTGGCCCTGTTTTTTTGAGATAACTTTATAAATTATAAGAAAAAATATATCCATTTATAGGGAAAAAAGTATGAATATGCACAAAATGTACAGTGTGTTGATTTTTTTTCTAATTGTTTCTGTGGGGACGTCTCCTGTTTTTGCAACTGAAACAAATTCGGTCACGTTGGTTTCAGAGCAGCAGGCGACCTGGACTGCTCGCCAGGCCGTGCATTTTGCCTTGAGCCATAGTCCGGACAGTCAGGTTGCCATTGAGAGAATAGAGGCGGCCAGGGCCATGCTGAATCAGGCCCGGTCCAGTTATTATCCCCAGGTCGGTCTCAGTGCGGAGTATGCTCAGACCAACAATCCGATGTACTCTTTTGGCAATATTCTCCATCAGGGGGAGTTTGAGCCATCCATTGATTTTAATGATCCTGGCCGCACGGATGATCTGAACCTGCGGGCAGCCCTCCAGTATCGGCTTTATAATGGTGGCCGTGATCAGGCCGTAATTGAGGCAGCTGAGGCCGGAGTGGCGGTTTCCCGCATGCAGCAACTAACAGTATCTGCCCAGCTTGCGTTTGAGGTAGTGCGCACCTTTCACACCATTGCTCAATCCATAGAACTGCTGGAGGCGCATCGGGAGGCCATAAAGGCGATAGGAGCTTCGCTCGTGGTCGCTAGATCGCGTTTTAAGGCAGGAGATTTGTTGAAAGCGGATCTGTTGAACATTGAGGTCCAGGAGTCTATGGCCCGGGAGAATTTGATTCTGGCGGAACATAATCTGGAGCTTACCCGGAAGGCCTTCTTAGGACTTCTCGGTCTGCACGAGGGGCAGGTGCTGATTGACACGGTGCAGGAGAATGAGCAGGAGCTGCCCGAAGATCGGAGTTACAGTAAACGCTCTGAGCTTAAAGGGTATGAGGGGCAGATCGAGGCGGCAGAGGCGGAGCTGCGCATGGCTCGGGGCGGGTTGTATCCTACCATCGACGGGCTGGCTCATTATCAATATGATAATGGATTTGTTCTGGGTGGTTCAGGGGATTCCTGGATGGGGGGGGTGCGTGTTAATTATCCCTTGTTCACCGGTGGAAAAACCGAGGCTGAGATTGCTCAGGCTCGAGCAAAATTGGCTAGATTGGCGGCGGAAAAAAATAAACTGGAACTGGCGATGGAGCTTGAGATAAAGCAGGCGGAGCTTGCTTATAGTCAAGCAGAGCAGCGATTGCTGGTAACGGAAAAGATGTACGAGCAGGCCCAGGAAAGTGCCCGTTTGAGCAGGGTGCGTTTTAAGGAGGGGGTGATTCTTGCCTCAGACCTTATGGATGTTGAAACGCGCTTGACGGAGGCTCGAGTGCGCCGGACGGTGGCCAGGGCTGCCATTCGGGTGGCGGTTGCAGATTTACGCCGAGCCACAGGCTTATCCCAGTTTTAGAGGCCGTTATAAAAAGAGCAAAGCTTTTCATGCTCTTTTTATTTATGGACTCTTATGCCGCATCCATGAAACAGTAGTTTTCCCGCTGTTTCATGGATGCGGCGTCCGGCAAATTATATCTGCCTGTGATCATGCAAGGGGTTGTTAAGAAAAAATTGGGACATTTCATCCATTTCTTTACGGCCCCCTATCCCGTATCGGGGCAATCGATATATTTCCAAAGACCGCAAGGTGTGGAATGTGTCTGAATTATCTGTAATTGATGAGAATTGAGAAACCAGGAAGGAAGACGATGAGATCAGGGAAAGTATTGATCGGATATAGTTTGGCGGCGTTATTGCTCGCCCTCTCCGCCTGTAAAGGGAGCCATGAGGGGAAGGCCGTTTCTGAACTACCGGTGGTTCAGGTAAATGTGCAGGATGTGGTGGAAAAGAATATCGGCTCACAACTCGAAGTGGCGGGAACGGTGCAGGCGGTTGAGCGTGCCTTGATATCGCCCCGGGTCAGTGGGCAGATTGTGCAGCTGCCGGTGGTGCTGGGTTCGCGGGTGCAGAAGGGAGACCTATTGGTCAAGATAAGCGCTGCAGAGACCAACGCCCAAGTGTTGCAGGCCCGGGCCCAGTTTGAGCAGGTCAAGCGCAACCTGGCCCGGGAGGAGAGACTGGAACAGCAGGAAGCTTCAACCCCGGAGACGGTCAAATCGCTGCGCGATCAGGCGAGGATTGCAGAGGCAGCTCTGCAAGAGGCGACAGGCATGCTGGAGTATGCAACCATTCATGCCCCCTTTGCCGGGACCATAACGCGAAAAATTGCCAGTGTCGGGGAGTTGGCTTCTCCAGGTTCGGTCTTGCTGGAGCTGGAAAATGACAAGCTTCTGCAAGTCGTGGTGCAGGTGCCTGAAAGGGTAATGTTGAAGGTACATAAAGGGGATCTCCTCCCCATTACTGTGCCGGCGGCCGGGGTGAAGGTAATAGGCAAGGTGGCAGAGCTGGCCACGGCGGCAGATCCTGTTTCTCGAACTGCCCAAGTGAAGATTGATCTGGAGCCGGGTGTTGATGATCTCAGGTCGGGCCAGTTTGCCAGGGTAATATTGGCGGGTACGGAAGAAAAGTCTCTGATAGTCAGTGAGAAGGCCGTTCTTCCCTTTGGTCAGATGGAGCGCGTTTTTCTGGTTGATGGCAGTGGAGCAACTGCAGGTGCGGATAAAATTGCCCGGTTGCGGCTGGTGCGAACCGGCAGCCGTGACAATGGGCAGGTGGAGATTCTGGCCGGCTTGACATCTGGTGACCAGGTGGTTGTTGGTTGTGCAGAAAAGTTGCAGGACGGACAGCCCCTTAAGGTGGTGACTGAGGCCTCAGTGCCGTCTACTCCAAGGATGGAGAAAGTCCCAGTGGTGCCGTCCGCTCCAGGGATGGAAAAAGGACGGCCATGAGTGAGTACAGCCTCGAGAACCCTGGTTTTGCGGGTCGGCTGGCGGCAATCTTTGTAAACTCCAGGTTGACGCCGGTGGGCATCTTGGCCTCTTTGTTGCTGGGGCTGATAGCCATTGTTATGCTGCCTCGAGAGGAAGAACCGCAGATCAAGGTACCCATGATTGATGTCATGGTCTCCATGCCCGGAGCAACCCCCAAGGAGGTGGAGGAGCGGGTTTCAATTCCCATGGAAAAGCTCCTCTATGAACTGCCCGGGGTGGAGTACATTTACTCCACGTCGATGGCGGGACAGTCGATGCTGGTGGTGCGGTTTTATGTGGGGGAAGACTTTGAGACCTCCATTGTTCGCCTGAACCAGAAGCTGGCCACCAACTTTGACCGTATCCCACATGGGGTTTCCACGCCGCTGGTCAAGCCCCATATCATTGATGATGTGCCAGTTCTGGCGCTGACCTTTCACAGTGATAAATATGACCATTTTACCCTGCGTCGCATGGCGGCCCAGGTCAATGATGCCATCAAGAGTATCCATCAGGTGGCGGAAACCACTCTGATTGGTGGAACCAGACGGCAAGTACGGGTTCTTTTTGATCCTCTGCTGCTGGCGGCGCGAAACCTGACCGTGGCCGAACTAGTGCCCAGAATCCAGCAGGCCAACCGTCAGGATTATTCAGGCCGGTTGGAGAGTCTGAATCAGGAAACTCTTTTGCAGACCGGTCAATTCCTGAGCAATGCCCGCGAGATTGGCCGGCTGGTGGTGGGTGTCCATGCCGGTCATCCCGTCTATCTGGATGAGGTGGCCGAGATCCTTGATGGGCCGGAAGAGCCGGATAATTATGTCCTTTTTGGCACCACCGATAAAGCTGGGACCGAGGCGGCGGTCACCCTTTCCATTGCCAAACGTCCCGGAGCCAATGCCGTGAGTGTGGTGCAGGAGGTGCTGGCCAAGGTGGAGGAGTTGAAGGGGAGCCTGATTCCGGCCGATCTTGAGGTGACGGTGACCCGTGATTACGGGGCCACGGCGGCAGAAAAGTCCAATGAACTGTTGCTCCATATGGGGATCGCGGTCTTTGGGGTGGCTATCCTGATCCTCTTTTTTCTGGGCTGGCGGGAATCCACCATCGTCATGCTGGCCATTCCTTCGACCCTTGCCCTTACCCTGCTGGTTTTCTATCTCTACGGATATACCCTGAACCGGATTACCCTGTTCGCCCTTATCTTTTCCATCGGTATCCTGGTGGATGATGCCATTGTGGTGGTGGAAAATATCGTCCGCCATCTGCGTCTGCCCGCCAATCGGGATCGTTCGCTAGTGGATGTGGGAGTGGAGGCGGTCATCGAAGTGGGCAATCCCACCATTCTGGCCACCCTGGCGGTGATCGCCGCCATCCTGCCCATGGCCTTTGTGGGCGGGCTGATGGGCCCCTATATGCGGCCCATTCCCATTGGTTCATCGGCGGCCATGCTGTTTTCTCTGATCATTGCCTTTACCGTGACGCCCTGGGCCGCAACCCATATCCTGAAGAGGAAAAAGGTGAACGATGTCAGTGGGGTGGATGATGGTCATGCCGATGACCACGCCCCCGATGATTTCTTTACCAGGCTCTATCACCGGATTATGGATCCGCTGCTGTCAAGCGGTTCGGCGCGCCTGCTCTTTTTTGTGGTCATTATTTCCCTGCTCCTTGCCACCTGTTCCATGGTCTATTTCGGCCTGGTCAAGGTGAAGATGCTTCCCTTTGACAACAAGAGTGAGTTTCAGGTGATTCTCAATATGCCCGAGGGCTCAACCCTGGAGCACACAAGCCGGGTGGCCCTCGAAATGGCCGAGTCCATCCGCAAAGACCCGGCGGTGGTTAACTATCAGATCTACGCGGGAACGGCATCGCCCTATAATTTTAACGGCCTGGTTCGCCATTATTTCATGCGCAGCGGCCCGACGGTGGCGGATATCCAGGTGAACCTGCGGCCCAAACATGAGCGGGATGTGCAGAGTCACGGGATCGCCGTTCGAATTCGCCCAGGAGTTGCGGCCATTGCCAAAAAATATGGGGCGGCGGTGGCGGTGGCGGAAGTACCACCCGGGCCGCCGGTGTTGCAGACCTTGGTGGCGGAGATCTACGGCCCCAGCGATGCTGGCCGGGTCCGTATGGCCGAGGCGGTCAAGGGGATCTTCGAGAGTACCGAGGGCGTGGTGGATGTGGACTGGTACCGCGAAACCGCTCGCAACCGGGTCGTACTCACCGTGGATAAAGAAAAGGCGGCCCTCAATGGCATCTCCGAGGAAGAGATCACCCGTACTGTACAGCTTGCCATGGCGGGGATGTCCATTGATCTCTTTCATCAGCCCAGCGACAAGGAAGAGATTGATCTGGTGCTGGAACTCCCCCGGCCGCTCCGGTCTCGAGTGGATGGAATTTTGAACATTTCCCTGCGTTCTTCGACGAACCTGCAGGCCCCAGGAGCGCTAGTGCCGTTGCGGGAACTGGTGCGGGTGTCAGAGACCCCGGTGGATCAGCCCATCTACCGGAAAAATCTCAAACCGGTGATCTATGTCACCGGTGATGTGGCAGGAACCGTGGAGAGTCCGGTCTATGCCATCTTCGATATGAACCGAAAGCTGGCCTCCCTCAACGGTACTGATTATGGCGGGCGACAGGAAAAGGTGCAGGTCTACAATCTGAACCAACCCTTCAGCGAGAGGGAA
This sequence comes from Desulfobulbaceae bacterium, assembly GCA_009773475.1. Taxonomy (GTDB): domain Bacteria; phylum Desulfobacterota; class Desulfobulbia; order Desulfobulbales; family Desulfocapsaceae; genus UBA2270. The sequence continues at coordinate 27,570 of WSXV01000018.1, forward strand.
CCTTCCATGAAGTGGGATGGCGAGTGGCACATTACCCTTGAGGTCTTCCGGGATCTGGGTCTTGCCTTTGCCGTGGTCATGATCCTGATCTATATGCTCATGGTGGGCTGGTTTAAGGACTACTTCACCCCGTTGGTGGTCATGGCCGCCATTCCCTTTTCTTTGATCGGCATCCTGCCGGCGCATTGGGGATTTGGAGCCTTTTTCACCGCCACTTCGATGATCGGCTTTATGGCCGGGGCAGGCATTGTGGTGCGCAACTCCATTATCCTGGTTGATTTCATCGAGTTGCGGATCAGTCATGGCCTGCCCCTGGCCGAGGCGGTGGTCGAGGCCGGGGCCATCCGTTTTCGCCCCATGCTCCTCACCGCCCTGGCGGTGGTGGTGGGGGCCTCGGTGATTCTGGCCGATCCCATCTTCCAGGGCCTTGCCATTTCGCTGATGTTCGGTGAGATCGCTTCGCTGCTCATCAGCCGCATGGCGGTGCCGGTGCTGTATTTTATGCTGAAGAACAGGAAGAGAGCAGCATGATCAGGAGTCCTGATGCCAATTCCTGATTATTATGTAGATTGGAAATGAAAATTATTTGGCCCCCTCTTGCAATAGATACGACGAATGAATTTATTAAGCATTTGTTTTTGTGTAATAATATAATACTGTAATCAATTATGAAATCCCAACAGCAGTACACCCTGATTGCCACCTGTGCCGCCGGTCTGGAAGATCTGGTGCAAGAAGAGGTTATGTCCTTTGGCGCTAGCGAGATCGTGCGGGGCAAAGGGGTGATCACCTGGCAGGGAGAGCTGGCCAGCGGCTACCGTGCCTGTCTCTGGTCCCGTTTTGCCTCCCGTGTCCTCCTGCAGATTGCCACATTTCCGGCACCGGATGATACCGAGTTGTATCGACAGTGCGGCACCATCGAATGGCAGGAGCACCTATCCAACGGTTCTACCTTTGCGATTGATTGCACCCTGAGTGATTCCGTCATCACCCATAACCAGTTTGCGGCCCTGCGAGTCAAAGACGCGCTGGTGGATCAGTTCCGGGAGCGCAGTGGCGAGCGGCCTTCAGTTCAGGTGGAACGGCCGGATGTGCAGATCCGGCTGCATATTCATAGCGATCAGGCAATTCTTACCCTTGATCTGTCCGGCGAGAGTTTGCACCGGCGGGGTTATCGGGTGGAGAGCGCTATTGCCCCCCTCAAGGAAAGTCTGGCCGCAGGTATTGTCGCCCTGGCCGGATGGAGTAAAGCGATCACCCCTGACACCATGTTTCTCGATCCCATGTGCGGTTCGGGGACCCTGCTCATTGAGGCGGCCCTGATTTATGGTGATTCGGCGCCCGGTCTGGGACGGAGGTATTTTGGGTTTTTGGGCTGGAGGGGGCATGACGAGGCCTTGTGGCAGCAGCTTGTGGATGAGGCGGTGGCGCGGGAAGAGGCAGGGCTCAATCGAAAGTGGCCCATGATCCTTGGCTACGACGCTGATCCGGTGGTGGTGGCCGCGGCCCGCAAGAATGTTGAACAGGCTGGCCTGGCGGAGAAGATTCGGGTCAAGCAGGGGCAGCTTGTCAGCTTGAAACGTCCGGCAGAGAAGGGCTTTCTGGTCTGCAATCCGCCTTATGGGGAGCGGTTGGGGGAAGTGGATGAGGCAGTGCAGCTCTACCGGGCCTTGGGTCGGGTGATGCGTACGGAGTTTACCCACTGGCAGGTAGGATTTTTTGTTGCCGCTCCTGATTTCGCGGACCGCTTCGGGTTGTCGTGGACAGCCAGTCATCGACTTTTTAACGGCCCTCTGGCCTGTCGTCTGTTTTGTGCGAAGATGCAGGAGGCAGAGCCTGAGCCGGTGTTTCAATGGCAGGTTTCACCACAAATATTTGAAGGTGATGCTTCTGATTTCGCCAACCGCCTGATCAAGAATCTGAAAAAGATACTGAAATGGGCCGAGCGGGAGAATATTACCTGTTTTCGCGTCTATGACCGTGATCTTCCTGAATATAATGTGAGCATCGATCTCTATGGCAAGTGGGTGCATGTGCAGGAGTACGCGCCGCCGTCAACCATTGATCCGGATCTGGCGTCTGAGCGGTTTTCCCAGGCCCTGTCCATGATCCGTGCGGTTCTCGGGGTACGCCGGGACCGAATTTTCATCAAGACCCGCAAGAAGCAGAAGGGAAAGCAGCAGTACCAGAAGCAGGGCAGTCAAAAAAAGATGTACGAGGTGCGCGAAGGCAGCTGTTTTTGCCTGGTCAATTTTACCGATTATCTCGATACCGGACTGTTCCTTGATCATCGGATAACGAGAAGCCGCATCGGCCAGCTTGCCGCCGGCAAGCGATTTCTCAACCTCTTCGGCTATACCGGCACCGCTACCATTCATGCGGCACGTGGCGGAGCGGTATCGACCACCACCGTTGATCTTTCCGCCACCTATCTCAGCTGGGCGAGGATGAATCTGGCCTTGAACGGTTACGGCGGTCCTGCCCATGTCACTATCCAGGAGGATTGCCTGCAATGGTTGGAAAGTGGAGGCCGACCCCTGCCGGATCAGAAGGCAGTGGCCAGAGGGCAGAAGCCCATGCCCTATCAACAGAAAAGGGAGGCGACGCGGCCCTCCAATCAGTATGACCTGATCTTTGTTGATCCACCCACCTTTTCCAATACCAAAAAGGACCATCGGGTCTTTGATGTGCAGCAGGATCACGGGCGGCTCCTTGAGCTTTCTATGCTGCATCTGGCACCCGGCGGTCTGTTGATTTTTTCCACCAACTTTCGCAAGTTTGTTCTCGATGAGTCTTTGGAGCAGCGTTTTTCCATCCGCGAGATCAGCCGGGAGACCATTCCTTTTGATTTTGAGCGGAACACCCGGATCCATCGTTGCTGGGAGTTTCGCCACAAGGCTGTTGAGTAGCCTTTCACGTGTGAGATCTTTTCGGTGAGGTGATATGACCCTTCTTCTGGCCGCAGATATTGGCGGCACCAAGAGCGTCCTGGCGATTTTTAACCTGGCCGATGACCTGCGGGCGGCGCCGCTCTTTCAGGCGGTCTATGCCAACCGTGATTTTTCCGGACTTGATGCATTGGGGACTTTTTTTCTCCAGCAGGCCGGGATTAAGCCCGAATATGCCTGCCTGGCCGTGGCCGGAGTGGTGCGTCATGGCAGGGCCAGGATGACAAATCTGCCATGGGAGATTGGCGAAGAGGAAATTGCCCGCTGTTTTGGCCTGAAGCGGGTCTGGCTTATCAATGATCTCACCGCCGTCTGCGCCTCCTTACCCTTCCTGGAGCCGGACGATTATCTGGAGTTGCAGGCAGGGGCCCCGGAAGTTGATGGCGTGCGTGCGGTGATCGCCCCGGGAACGGGGCTGGGCGAGGGCTTTCTGGTGAGGGCTGGCGACCATGTGCGGGCCCAGGGGAGCGAGGGCGGGCATTGCGATTTTGCCCCCATCGACGCCATACAGGCTGAACTGCTGGCCTGGATGCTCAGCCGTTATCCCGGTGAGCCGGTCAGCTATGAAACGTTCTGTTCCGGCATGGGAATTCCCCTGCTCTACGCCTTTTTCAAGGCCTCCGGGATGGCGGAGTCAGAACCGATCCGCAAGGCCCTGGAGGATTCCGTTGACCAGACCCCGGTGATAGCCTGCGGCGCGATGGAGCCCGGCAATTCCTGCCCACTCTGCGCCAGGGCCCTGGAGACCTTTCTTGCTATCCTCGGTGCCGAGGCTGGAAATCTGGCCTTGAAACTCTACAGTACCGGCGGTCTGTACATCGGCGGCGGCATCATGCCGCGCCTGGCCGGACGCCTCTCTTTTGCCCCCCTGCTTGCCGCCTTCAACCGAAAAGAGAAAATGGAGGCCTTGATGCAAAGCATCCCGGTGCGCCTGATCACCCGAGAAGACGCAGCCCTTCTGGGTGCCGCCGGACATGGAAAAAATAGAGTTCAGCAATGACGTTTGCTGCGAACCGGGGCAAGCTCCCCTGTCCAATGACTGATCAAGCACATCTCGATAGAGAAAAACCAGGGCATTCAAGGCCTGCCGCTGGGTGGAAGCAGGCACCTTACCCTCCGTTGCCGGATACGAACTCAGTCCGATACGCAAAGTGTTGATAGCGAAGCACCTCCCGTACCTGATCCATCAACCGGAGAGCCGGGTTGGGACGAAATTTCGGCCTGTTTTTAATTTGACTTTCCATTTTTCGCCCTATAGCATAGGTAATACATGGAAATTATGGGGAGATTAGTCAATATATGGACATCATATCGGTTAATTTTCCATAATTTACGATTAATATAAAAATAAATGGAAATACAGTCCATCTATATAGACTAATATGATGTAAAATCTTCCACTTATTCAACTGTTAGAGGTCTAAAAAATTGCGTACTTACAAAATCATCCGTATCATTTTGAGCTTTACAGTCCTTGTTTTTCCCAGTCTCGCATTCGGTGTTGATTTACCACGTGACACTTATGAGCAATCGGCATTTGATTCAGGGTGTGACAAAAATCAAATGAACATGAATATATGCTCCTATTATGACTTCAAAGTGTTGGACACGAAACTAAATGAGGTTTACCGAACGCAAATAGAGAGACTCAAAGGTACCCCACATGAAAAGCGTCTTATTCACGCACAGAGGGCATGGCTTAATTATGTAGAAGCAGATTGTCTTTATCAGAATGGTCCTCGAGAAGAATCTGGAAGTATTTGGTCACTTGAACAAAATACATGCAAATCAGCTCATTTTAATGCGCGAATCAAGCTACTAGAGTCATTTCTTGAATGCACTTCGAACGGATGCCCTGGAGTATGATCTCTAACCAGTCAATAAACCTGACCGGAAATAGCCGCGTTCTTAAAATCTGCTAGTCTCTCGGCCGGCAGGTTATTTCAACGTTAGGTCTTTAACATGAAAGTTACTTACATTCTGTTGGGTTCGGCATTTCTGATAATTTCACATTCGGCTGCTTGGTCGCTTAGCGACCAAGAATGTGACTATGCTGGAAATCAATCACAAATGAATGCCTGTGCAGAGCGCGACTTTGAAACTGCAGACCGTGAACTAAATCTCACCTACAAGCAATTGATGAGTTCAATACCAGAGACAAAGAAAAAGGAGCTTCAGAAAGAGCAGCGCGCTTGGCTAATAACGAGAGATCCAAAATGTCGCGAAGAAGCAAATGATGAAGCGGAGGGTGGCTCAATGTGGGCAATGTTGTACCAAAGTTGCCGAGCAACAGCTACGCAATCGCGCATCAAAATACTTAAGCAATGGGAAAAGTAATGTATCTATCAAGACCTAACCCTACGCTCAAGTTCGCTCCCTTTGGTCGCTGGGACGCGCCTTCGGCGCGCCCCTTAGCTACACGTTAGGCCTTCGATACAAGTCATGCGCGATCTTAGATTTGTTGCCCACCTCGACATCCTTGGTATGTCATCAATCGTTGAACGTGACGCAGATGCCGCTTGGGAAATGCTTTCAGATTTGGTCGCTGTTCGAGATAGAACCGAGAGCTACGAGCTTGAGTTCAGCGACACCAACAAACGTGTGGCCATTCCAGACGTAATACAGTCGGTCACCTTCTCGGACACCATATTGCTATTTACTAAAGGCAGTTCAGATACTGATCTGCGCTGCATGATCGTATTGGTCACCGAGATATTTCACAAAGCATTATGTCAGTGTGTTCCAGTAAGGGCAGGCATATCGTTTGGAAAATTCTACTTTAACATCGAAAAGTCAATGTATGCAGGCCCTGCACTCATTGACGCGTATCGCTCTGGGGAGTCAGCCCAATGGTTGGGAATTTCCCTGTCCGAATCAGTGTATCAACGTGCCGTTAGTTTGAATATGGAGAGCGGCAAAAGTAAAGTCGTTGTGCCTTGGGAATTACCGTTAAAAAATGAAACAAAGTCATGTCTCGTGGTTAACTGGCCCGCTGTTGCGGCGCATGATTTTACGGTTGCCCCCCCAATATCGGTCGAGCAGTTCTATCAACCGTTTGAGAGTGCTTTTGGCGCACTAGAGCTATTGCCTCCTGAAGTGAGAGCCAAATACAACAACACCGTTGAGTTTCTAAATGAACATCTCATTCGCCATGCGCAAGCCTAACCCGCCGTTCGAGAGGGACGGCGCAAAAGCGCTCCGCCCCTCAACTCTACGTTATGCTACAAAGGAACTACTTCATGAGCCCTATTCTTACCAGTCACAGCGGGAAAAAAGGAAAAAAGGGGACGGATTTATATTTGACACTGTCTTACGAGACAGCACATTACAACCATTTTAAAAGGAGAACGTGATGCCATCAACAACAGAAAATCTTATGGATGCCTTTGCCGGAGAGAGCCAAGCCAACCAGTAAATAAAAGGGGTCAGAGAAAATTTAAATCCAGAGGGATGTTCAGGTCTTGAAAAATAAGTTTTTTTCAGGAAGAGGGGAGAAAAAGAAAAAGGGGATGGAATTATTTGTTGAAAGTGAACAGGGTTTGTATCCCTGTTTTCTCACTTCCGATATGCCTTGTCATGCTGCACATGCAGAGTGACAAGCACCAGAGTCGGCCCTTGGTGCAGGCAGACAATAGTACGGGCGGAGCCGCCGACCCGCAGGGAATAAAGCTGTTCCCCGCTGCTTGGTTCAATCATGCCATGCAGTTTTTCGAAGTTGAGGCCGGGGTGGCCCCAGAGCTGTGGCAGGTCAAGGGCGTGAAGAAGCTGGAGCATTTTGGCGGCAGCCTTGCGCGTGGGCAGCTCAGCCGCCATGACGGCCTCATCGAATGCGGGGCGAATTTCAACCTGCATCGGCCCACTTTTTGCTTATTGTGTCCACTTGCTCGGGTGTTTTTGCTTCTATGGATGGGCGCGAATCCGTAAGAGACGCAACAATGGCCTGTTTGCTTTCCGCTGTCCAGGCCCACATCTGGTGCTTGGGAACGGCTTCGACCGGAATCAAAATGATCCGGCCATCCTCCAGGATTTCCAGATCTATGGCATCCCCCGGCTGTATTCCCAGGGAAGGGGGCAAGGTTATGCGGCGCCTGGCATCAGTTTGTATCAACATGGTGAATGTCCTCCTTTTTTTTTAGCATAGCACAGGATGTCTTTTGGGGCAATACCCTTTTGCCCATATCTCCAGCATTGGGGTATCCTGGTCTTCCAGGGTCAAGTACGGTTTGTCGGGGAATGTACTTCTGGCAAGAGTCGTTTTTCCAGATTGGTGTGGACCGGCAATGGCAATAACCGGAAACCCTTTGGCAAGGCGCGTGATGGTTACTAAGCGACTCGTTTGATCATGGAAAAATCTTCGCAGGATCGTACAATTTGTCAATTGTATTTACATATTGTACAAGAGGCGGGCAGGCTGCCCTGATTTACAGCACATGGACTGTCCGGTTTTACCGTGGGAATTTAGAAAAAACGGGACAAACAAAAAAACGGCAGTAATATTGTCTGGAGTTTGAATTCACTTCATTCCATCCTGTCTTTCGAGACAGCACATTACAACTATTTCAAAAGGAGAACGTTATGCCATCAACCACAGAAAATCTTTTAGACGCCTTTGCCGGTGAGAGTCAGGCCAACCAGAAATACCGCGCCTTTGCCAAAAAGGCGGAGAAAGAGGGGTTTGCCAATATCGCCAAGCTCTTTCGCACTACCGCTGAGGCCGAACGCATTCACGCCGAGGGGCATCTCAAGGCCCTGGACAAGATCAGTTCCACGGCTGAGAATCTGCAAGAGGCCATTGCCGGGGAGACCCATGAGTTTCAGGGTATGTATCCGCCCATGGTGACCCAGGCCGAGGAGGAAGGCCACAAGGCCAAGGTGATGTTCAAGTTTGCCGTCAAGGCCGAGGCGGTCCATGCCGCTCTGTACAGCAAGGCCTTAGAGGCTGTGCAGAAAGGGGTCGATCTGGATGTGGCCGAGTTCTACCTCTGCCCGGTCTGCGGGTATATCGAGTTTGGCGCGCCCCCTGAAAAATGCCCGATCTGCGGAGCGAAAAGCCATATCTTTGAACAGGTTGGCTGACGGGTAAGTCACGTATTCTTTCTGAAAGAGAGGTCTGTGAAATATGGCAACCTATGACTATGATCTGGCAATAATCGGCGGCGGTGCGGCGGGGTTGACCGTGGCCTCCGGAGCGGCGCAACTGGGGGCCAGAACCCTGCTTATTGAAAAGGAACCGGCCCTGGGCGGTGATTGCCTCCATTTTGGCTGTGTGCCGTCCAAGACCTTGATTCATTCTGCCAGGCTCTATCACAGCCTGAAGAGTTGTGCGGATTTCGGCCTGCCCGAGGTGGAGCAAAGGCCGGTGGATTTCAGCCGGATCGCGGAGCGCATCAGGTCGGTGATCGCAACCATCCAGGAGCATGACTCGGTGCAGCGCTTTTGTCGTCTGGGGGTGGATGTCCGGTTCGGCGCTCCCCGGTTCGTTGATGAACATCAGATTGATCTGGATGGCAAGCGTATTTCTGCCAGATCCTGGGTCATTGCCACCGGCTCTTCTTCCACCCGGCCCCATGGGGCTGGCCTTTCCAATCTTTCCTATCTCACCAATAAAGAAATCTTTTCCCTGAATCACCTGCCCGCCTCGCTGGTTATCCTCGGGGCCGGACCCATTGCCATTGAGATGGCCCAGGCCTTCTGCCGTCTTGGTTCGCAGGTGACGGTGATCCAGCGTTCCAGTCAAATCCTGAGTAAAGAGGATCAGGACCTGGCCGATGCGGTGATGTCGGCTATGGAGGCGGAAGGGGTGCGTTTTTTGCTCAATGCCGTGGTGATTGGCGTCCGAAAAAAGGAAAATGGTCAGGAGCTGGTGGTGGCCACCGGGGCGGGCGAAGAAACCGTGTTGGCCGAGCAGGTCCTGGTGGCCCAGGGCCGCAGTCCCAACATTGAGGGACTGGGACTGACGGAAATCGGGGTAGCCCATACCGCCGCCGGGATTACAGTGGATAGCAGGATGCGTACCAATCATGGGCATATCTATGCCCCGGGCGACGTGAATGGTCGCTTTCAGTTTACCCATGCCGCCGGTCATGAGGGTGGGGTGGTGGTTGCCAATGCCGTTTTCCGCCTGCCGCGCAAGGTCAATACCCGCTGGATGCCTTGGTGCACCTATTGCGACCCGGAGCTGGCCTCCATCGGTATGAACGAGAAGCGGGCCAAAGAGGCCGGGATCACCTACAGTGTGTGGACGGAAGAGTTTGCGGTCAACGACCGGGCCATAGCCCAAGGTGAGGGGCGGGGCAAGTTGAAACTGCTCCTTGATGGAAATGAAAATCCCCTCGGAGTGCAGATCCTGGGGCCTGTCGCGGGTGAGATTCTGGGGGAATGGGTGGCGGTGTTGAACAGCGGGATGAAGCTGTCCGCCCTGGCCGGGGCCATCCACCCCTATCCCACCTTGAGCGAGATCAACAAGCGGGTGGCGGGTTCCTATCTCTCCCCCAAGATCTTTTCATCCACGGTGCGCAAAGGGCTAAAGCTGATCTTTCAGTTGAAGGGGGCAGTCGATAACCCCTGTTCGAGGATTTGACCAGGGGTGAAGGAGATTCTACGTCAATTCTGCCCCCATGCGTCCGGGGATGTTTCGGTTAGCATCCTGGGACAGGGGAATATCAACGATACCTGGCTGGTGCGCTCACCGGATCGTTCTTTTGTCCTGCAGCGGCTGAACAGCCAGGTCTTTCCCCATCCCCATCTCATTATGGCTAATCTGTCTACTTTTTCCCGCCATCTGCTGGAAAAGGGGGAGTCCTGCGGGCAGCGCTGGGAAAACAGCCGTCTCTTGTCGACCTGTTCGGGCGCTCCGTTTTATACCGACCACCAGGGCCATACCTGGCGGGCGATCAGCTATATTGACGGAACCATCACCCATCAGGCCATCAGCACATCGGCTCAGGCCCGGCAGGTCGGCTGGGCTCTGGGCCATTTCCATTATCTGCTGGCGGATCTGCCGGCTGAAAAGCTCCATGACACCTTGCCCGGATTTCATGTTCTGCCCCGGTATCTGCAATCTTTTGATCAGGTCTTGGGGCAGGCGGCAACAAAGGGAGGTGTGGAGCTCCGTTTTTGCCTCGACTTTGTCGCGGCCAGACGGCTTGGGGCGGATCTTCTGGAGCGGGCCCGGCGGCAGGGAAAGATCACGGTGCAAGTGGTGCATGGTGATCCCAAGGCGGCTAATATTCTCTTTGACGCGGCCACGGATCTGGCGGTGAGCCTGATTGACCTTGATACTGTGGGGCCGGGGTTGCTGCTCTCTGATATCGGCGACTGTCTGCGTTCCTGTTGCAATGTCCAGGGCGAGGAGGTCAAGGATGTGTCAGCCGTGGAGTTTGATCTGGGGATGTTTCGTGCCATCCTGGCCGGGTATTTCAGTGAGGCAGGCTCCCTGCTTTCAGCCCAAGAGCGCCAGCTCATCTTTCAGGCCGTGCGTTTGATTGCCTTTGAGCTGGGGCTTCGTTTTCTGAGCGACTATCTGGCCGGCAACAACTATTTCAAGGTGTCCCATGCAGAGGAGAATCTGCACCGGGCCCTGGTTCAGTTTCATCTGGTCCAGAGCATTGAAAGGCAGCAAGGACAGATTGAAGGGATCATCAAGGAGCTTGCGTGATGTCCCAAATGATGAATAAGAGACAAGAAGCCCTTCGGAATTTTTTCCCACAATTCCATGCAATCTCATCCTTTCCCACCCCTTTTTAGCCCACCATCTCGGGATCGACTATTCCAGTGCCCATCTGGCCTTAAGAGGCCGGGAATGAGGGCATCCTCGTCGGCTTTTCAGGCCGATTTTCTTGCCGGGTGGGTATGCCGGGGCCGCCATTCGCCATTCCAGGCAAGATTCCTGGAGTTATGTGAGGGGATAGTCCCGGAGCTGGTTTTTCCGGTACTACGTTCCAGGGAGTCGAGGCAGGGCCGCGACAGGGGCGGAAGCTGTCCTTTTTGGGGTCAGCCTTGAGGCTGCCGAAGCATCCGCTCGACCACGGCAATGTCTGCCGGGCGGTCAACGCCGTGGCACTTATGGGTGGTGATGACCACCTGGATGGGAATGTTGTTTTCCAGCAGGCGCAGTTGTTCGAGGCATTCCTTTTGTTCCAGCAGGCCCTTGTCGAGGCCGACAAATCGGGCCAGGGTTTTCATCCGGAAGGCGTAGAGACCGATGTGGCCGAAATAGCCTTCTTCCTTGCCGTCACGGGGATAGGGGATGGGCAGGCGGGAGAAGTAGAGGGCCTGGTTGTCTTTGCCCATGACCACCTTGACCTGATCGGGATCCTGCGCCTCGGTGGCGGTTATCTGCCGGGCCAGGGTGGTGACCTGGACGTCTGGCGAGGAAAATGGGGCGATGAGCGCACTCAGCATCTCGGGGACAAGGGCCGGTTCGTCGCCCTGAATGTTGACCACCACCCCATCTTCGGGAATCGCCAGCAGACGGGCCGCCTCGAGGACCCGTTCACTGCCGCAGGTATGGTCAGGGCTGGTCATGAGCACGGGGATGGAAAGGGACTCGGCCTTGGTGAAAATCCGCTCATCATCGGTGGCGAGGATTACCTGCTGGAGTTGATGACATTGGCAGGCCCGGGTGTAGACATGCTCGATCATCGGTTTCCCAAGAATAAGCGCCAGGGGTTTTCCTTCAAAACGGGACGAGGCATAGCGGGTGGGGATGATGCCGTAGCAGGGGGGGAGTTGGTTCATGGTGATGGTCTCGGTTCGTGGATTGATGGCGGTGAGGCGCTGAGAAGCTGGTTGATGATTGCACAGGTCTTGGCGGTTCCGCCGCGACGACTTTCGACATAGGCGAGAATTTCCTTTCGCGTCTGCTCGCGCCGGGGTGTTTCCGTGCTATGCACAAGCAGGATCTCTGCTGCTTCCTGCCAGTCTTTTGCCTGCAAGACTAATTTTTGATCGATGATTTCCTGACCGATCCATGAAAAATTGCCCCAGTGGGGGCCAATCACGGGCTTCAACCCACAGGTGAGTGGTTCAAGGAAATTTTGTCCCCCTAAAGGCGCCAGACTACCGCCGACAAAGGCAGCCCGGGCGAGTTCGTAGGCCCAGAGCATTTCACCCATGGTGTCCCAGAGGAGAATGCTGTGGGGGGCGACGGGCTCGGTGATTCGTGATCGTAAATACCATTCATATCCAAGGTTCTCAAGGATTGTTTGCCATTTTTTGATTCGGTGCATGTGGCGGGGGAAGAGGGCGATGACGACCGGTTGGTTTTTCCCCTGGCTGCCATCGAGGATGGTGCGGATCATTTTTGCAATGTCGTCCTCTTCCTGCTCTCTGATCGAGCCCAGGATGATCAGTCTGACGTCGGGTGGAAAGAGCCGGGCAAGGGGATTCTCTCGTTTTGTCGGGGACTCCTGCTTGTCGATGCGGTCAAATTTGATATTGGCCATGGTCTCCACTCCTTCCTCACCGAAGAGGGCGGCAAAATGGGAGGCATAGTCGGGGGAGATGGCAAGAATCCTGTCCGGCCGCAGATATCGCCACAGTGCGGGCCAGATGCAATAGCGCTTCAAGCTGCGAGCGGTCATCCTGCCGTTGGCGACCAGGATCTTCACATTGTGCCTTTTGCAGGCCTGCAGCAGCCCTGGCCAGAGTTCGCTTTCCAGCAATAGCATGAGCTTGGGGCCGACAGCGGTCAGGGCCTTTTCCGTGAGGGCCGGGTGGTCAAAGGGGAGGTAGGCGGTATGAATCACGAGCCGGCTGTTTTGCTGCATGGCTGCGCTTTTGCATTTTTCCAGGAGTTCCATTCCCTGACTGGTGTAGGTGGTGAGCAGGATCTGCAAAGGGGCCGGTGGGTCGAGCTTTTTCAGGAGTTCGGCGGCAAGGAATGATTCGCCCACAGATGCCGCCTGGATCCAGAGCTCTGCCTTGGCGGGAAGTTTTTGCAGGGTGCGCTGGTCAAAGCCCTGCCGCAGTCTCTGATTGCGACGAAGGAAGGGGATGGCGAGGCTCCAGAGCCATCCGTAGATCAGAAAAACGATGCGGATGGAGAGCGGTTCTCTGGTGGTTGGCCGTGGCGGGTTGTGGGATGGTTGGCTGAAAATGGGCTGATCTCCGGATGAAAAAAGTCAGTGGACGCAAATGCTACATTGATCACTGGTCAGGCTACCCAATTCCAGCCGGTTTTACAACTGCGGCGCGACAATGCGCATCATGTTTTCAGCTATGCGCCGCATCGTGCCCGGGGGTTTCATGGTATGGCGGGTGTCCTCCTGCAGTTTCAGCATCCAGTTGTTCATCTCGGAGATGATCGACACCGAATAGGCGAAACTGACCACCTCGTAGTTCAGCAGCAGGCTGCGATTGTCAATATTGACCGAGCCCAGCATGGCGCTGTCGTCATCAAAGAGGATGGCCTTGGCGTGGAGCATGCTCCCCTTATACAAGGCAACCTCCACCCCGGCGTCCATGAGTTCCCGCATATAACTGCTGCGCACCAGATCGGCCAGGAGATGGTTGGATTCGTAGGGGGTAATCAGCCTGACATCGACACCCCGATGATGGGCAATGATCAGGGCCTCCTGTAACGAGGTGACCGGAACAAAGTAGGGAGTGACAATCCAGATCCGTTTTCTGGCGCTGTAGATGGCGCAGAGCAGGGCCTCAAAGAGGGCGTCCCGGGCAATGTCGGGGCCGGACGGAACCACCTGGATATAGGCGTCACCAATTCCGGGGGGAACGATGTCCAGGGTGATGGGGATGGTGTATCCGGAGGCGTAGGCCCAGTCTGAGGCAAAGATCTCGAGGTAATGAAAGACCGCCGGCCCTTCAATGAGAAAGAGCAGGTCATGCCAGCGGAGCAGGTCCGGAGAGGGCCCCAGGTAGTCGTTGGAGAGATTCATGCCGCCGGTGAGAACAATGCGGCGGTCGAAAAGATAGATTTTACGATGATTGCGCAGATTGATATAATTTCGCAGCGGCATGTGCAGGATGGGCATGAAAAATGACACCGTGCCTCCGGCCTGACGAAGCTGGGTGAGGGGGCGCTGGAAGCAGTAGAGCAAAAATGAGCCCAATGAATCAATGAGCAGCCTGACCTTGACGCCTTCCTGCGCCTTTAGGGTCAGGGCCTGCAGGATGTCAGCGGTCACGGCGTCATTGTTGAACACATAGGTGCTGATAAAGATGCTTTCCCGGGCGGTGCGGATCTGCTCCATGAGGGCGAGATAGGCCTCTGTGCCATCTGTGTACAGGGTAAAGCGGTTGCCCCGGGTGCCGCCCGGAATACCGTTGGCACGGAGAACGCCGTCAATGGGGTTGGCCTTTTCAAGGGGCAGATCGGTCACCGAGCGCAGGCTGAACATGGATTTTGTTTTGGAGTTTACGCGTTTGCGTGAACCCAGGATGAAGTAAAGGGGCACGGCCAGATGGGGCAGCAGAATAATGGCCAGCATCCATGAGATCATGCTGGTGGGGCTGCGCCGCTGATACATCATATGGAGCAGGGCGCTGACAAAAAAGACCTCGCCTATCACCAGAAAGACGTAGGAAAAGGTCATGCGGAGCCATTCTATATGCATGGATTGCAGGAAGTGGTGTGGATAAGAATAGAAAAAGACGAGGCAGCCCCGCCTGTGAATCTGTAATCTTTTACCACAGAATGAAAAAGGGGACAGATTTATTGTGCGGCCGGGCAAGGTCGTGTAATCAAGCGGGTGTGAATCCCGTCCCGGAAGGTTGGCCAACCACCGGGTAGCAAGTCCTTGGAGGCTGTATGGTAA
>WSXV01000019.1 GCA_009773475.1 Desulfobulbaceae bacterium
AATAGTCGCCCAAGAAAATGTTTGGGTTTTAAAACACCCAATGAATTGTTTTTCGGGACATAACCCGAGAGTTGCATTTGCAACTTGAATCTAAGATTTGTTTTCTCGTTATTTTATCCTCCAATAACAGATGCCATGGAAAAGATCGGCAGATACATGGCAACAACAATACCGCCTATCATTCCCCCTAAAAAAACCATCATGAATGGTTCAATCATGGATGTAAGATTACTAACCGCTTGATCGACCTCTTCGTCATAAAAATCAGCAATTTTTGCCAGCATTGAATCCAGCGCACCAACAGATTCACCAACATTAATCATCTGAACCACCATGTTTGGGAAAACACCACTCTCCTCCAGGGGTTCAGCAATGGGCCGTCCTTCACTGATGCTTTCTGCTACTCTAAAAACCGCTGCCTCAATAACCTTGTTACCGGAGGTTTTGGCAACAACCTGGAGGGCGTCTAGGATTGGGACGCCACTTTGAAGCATGGTGCTAAGCGTTCTTGTAAATTTTGCAACAGCAACTTTTCTTATAAGGGGACCAACAACCGGTGCCCGCAAAAGCATTGCATCAATCCTATATCGACCTTTCTCTGTATGATATATTTTTTTAATACCATACACCAAGGCAAATATTCCCATAATCAAGAAGAGAAAATTTGATTTTACAAAATTACTCAACTGTACCACTAATTGTGTGGGAATGGGTAGCGCAGCACCCATACTGGAAAACATCTCCTCAAATACAGGTATTACAAAAATTAAAATGACTCCTAAGATCAGGAAAGAGATGGCCAGGCAAATAGCAGGATAAGTCATTGCTCCTTTAATTTTTTTGGTCAAAGCCATTGATTTTTCTTTGAAGCCTGCCAAGCGTCCAAGAATGGTGTCGAGAATACCACCCGTTTCGCCTGCCTCAATCATATTTGCAAAAAGGCTATCAAAGACCGTAGGGTGCTTACGCATGGCGTCAGCAATGGTCGTTCCCGTCTCCACATCTCTCTTGATCGCGGTAAGAACAGCTTTAAAGGTCGTATTGTCTTGCTGCTTAGCAAGAATTTCAAGGCTTTGGATAAGAGGTAAGCCGGCATCGATCATTGTAGAAAGTTGTCTGGTAAAGATTACAAGATCTTTACCAGTTACTTTAGGTTTAAAAAATGCTATATTTTCGAAGAGATCTTTCGGTTTTTCTTTGATAACAATGTCTTGAATCCGCAGACGTTTAACATGTGCTAAGGCCGCTGCCTGGTCAGGAGATTCTACCTCACCTTTGCGTTTGACTCCTTGTGAATTTACCCCTTTCCACACATAAACCGGCATGACTAATCCCCTCTTAGACGTGTTGGGTAGAAGATATTTTTTAGTTAATGCTATATGTGACTAATAAAGCAGCAAATATGAACATACATCGTTTTTGAATATGCTGAGACATTGCAAAAATGTGACAATAATCTATTCAATATATTGGTTTTCATTCTATCTTAAGAACTTGCTGAATACAAGTCCGTAGCGATAAGGGACTCATTTTTCTATTCTTTTAGAAGTAAATATAAAGTTAGCTGAAGATAGAACAATTTTTTTAGCTTGAGAAAAGCTAAACTTTTTGTTATTAATGTTCGATTGATTTATTTGACTATGCTCGTATAGGCTGAGACTTTAATGATCTTTAGTCCTAAGAAATATGACATGATTTAAAGTTGTTGAAATAAGGAGAGTAAAATGCAAAAACAAGTTCTGAAAAGTTATAATGAAAGAAATTTTAAAAATGTAATTGAGAAATGTTCAGGATGCGAACGAATAGTTGAAGAAAATGGTGTTCAGTTTTGTAAGACTTTCATGCAGCCAGAGGCTAAATGGCATTTAGGGATTTGTAATTTTGCAACCCATGCCAAGCCTGAAATTACTGTCGTGACCATTCGTGTTAATCCTTTGAAGGCCGCTAAACGAGCTTCCGCTAAAGGAAAGAAATAGTTTCTTATATTATTATAAAAAAAAAGCTCTTGTTCATTTATGAACAAGAGCTTTTTTTTTGTCAATTTTAATGATGGCTTACAAGAATCTTTCTAATTCTTTTTATTGAACCTGGTAAGTTTGAATAACGCCATTATTTAATGGATTGAACTGCTAACGATGCAAAATCTATAAATTTTTGAGGAACTACACCCATAATTACTATAATGAAAACTAATAGCAAGGATGTAGCATTTGTAAAAAAACCGCTAGTAATTGAAGTACTCTTTTCTGGATCGCTACAAAAAGTTATCCGAACCACTGAAAGATAATAGAAAATAGCAATGGCTGTGTTGATGGCTGCGAGAATAACCAGAAGAAGATAGCCTTGTTTTAGGGCTCCTGTTAGCAGCATGAATTTACCCATAAAGCCAACAAAAGGTGGAATTCCGGCAAGCGCAAAAAGAGCTATAGCCATTGTTACAGCTAATATTGGAGCACGTTTGTGTAAGCCGCTTAAATCGCTAATCAGTAGGTTTTCGCCATTTTTGGAAATAGAACAGATAACCAGAAAGCAGGCTAAATTCATTACGACATAGCCTATGATATAGTATATGGAGTTAGCATAACCGCTCAGCTGGAACGTTAAAAGGCCTAACAGAACAAAGCCCGCATGGGCAATGCCTGAGAACCCAAGCATGCGTTTTATGTCAGTTTGAACAAGGGCCGACAAATTGCCGTAGAACATAGAGAGTACGGCGCATACCATTAATATCGTGACAATTGTCTGTCCTTCAGCATTCACCATGCTAATTAGTCTAATAAGTAAAGCAACTGCTGCAAGTTTAGGAACAGAGGCAATGAAAGCAGTGGTTTCATTGGAGGCACCTTCGTAGACATCAGGTACCCAAAAATGAAATGGAAAGAGAGCAAGTTTATAGAAAAAACCTGCTAGTACCATCATGATGGCTATAATTGCAGCAGGTTGAGTGTACATCTCAGAAAGTTTTACCATCACCACATTAAGTTGGGTGGATCCTGTTAAGCCAAACATATAACTCATGCCAAAGAGCATGAATCCCGTAGCGGTAACACCAAAAAGCAGATATTTAATACCTGCCTCCATTTGAAAACGGTAGCTTCCACCTTCGTCACGCATGGGGACCATGATATAGACGGCAAATGAGGAGAGTTCTAAGGCTATAAAGATGGCAAGAAGTTCAACGCTGGAAACCAACATCATGAGCCCGAGAACGCTCACGAACATGAAAAGATAATATTCAGGATGAACGGTACTTTTTATACTCTTTAGCTTTTGGCCAAGGATAAGCACAATAAGAAAGGATCCGGCAATTAAGCTCTTAAAAACCTGCGAGTATAAATCTACCTTGTAGGAATTATAAAAAAGAATTCCTTTTTCATTAAAGCTTACAATAGTCGCTACAAAGATTGCTGATCCGAGACAAATGGCAATCGTTTTCATTTTGTTGGAGTCAGGTTTACCAAGACTGACCATAAAAATGATCAAACTTGCTCCAAGCAGTGTTAACTCAGGTAGAAATTGCATATCTATTACCTTTAGTTATTGATAAAGATTCGATTAATGAAAAATTAATTCTGCGGCAGTAACAACTTGACCTTGGTGTGCATGGAACTGATCCAGCAGATTCACTACACTGGTATGCATAAGATTGATAAAAGGTTGAGGGCCAAGTCCAATCCAGAAAACAAAAAAGAGGAAAGGGGTCAAGGTTACTATTTCACGGACATTTAAATCAGTTAGCCAAGACTGGTCGGGATTATCCGTCCCTCCCCAGACAATTTTTTGAAGCATACGCAACATGTAGGCAGCGGCTAGTACTGCCCCTGGGATAGCCGCTAAAGCAAGCGGAGTACTGTATTTAAATGCGCCGGCAAGGATTAAAAATTCACCGACAAAACTGTTAGTCCCTGGAAAGCCAAAAGAAGAAAGGGAGAAAAAAGTAAGAAAGGTAACGTAGATCGGCATGTATTTGCCAACACCGGTGGCTGAACGAAGTTCTCTACTGTGCGTCCTTTCATAAATCATTCCCACGCAAAGGAACAGGGCGCCAGTGGTAACGCCATGATTAATCATTTGCAGAATAGCACCTTCAACTCCCTCAATGTTCATTACAAATATACCAAGCGTGACAAAGCCCATATGACCAACGGAGGAGTAGGCAATCAGTTTTTTCATGTCATTTTGAGCAAGCGCGGTAAATCCTCCGTAAATAATGCCGGCAACGGATAACCAGAGAACATAGGGCATGAAAATGGTTGTGGCTTCGGGAGTAATGGGTAAGGCAAAGCGAAGAAAGCCGTAAGTTCCCATTTTTAATAACACGGATGCCAGAATGACAGAACCGGCTGTTGGAGCTTCGACGTGAGCTGCCGGTAACCATGTGTGAAACGGAAACATTGGTACTTTGATGGCAAAAGCGAGGAAAAAAGCAAGAAAAATATATACTTGGCTTGTAAGCGAGTAATTTTTCCACATCATGTCAGGGATGAAAAACGAGTAATTATTTGTTTTGTAAAGCCAAATAATTCCAACAAGAAGCATTATTGAGCCAGCTAAGGTGTATAGAAAAAACTTGATTGAAGCATAAATTTTCCTTGGGCCACCCCATATACCGATGAGTAGATACATAGGAATGAGCATAGCTTCCCAAAGAATATAAAATAAGACAAAATCAAGGGCTACAAAGACGCCTAGCATCGATGTTTCCATGATCAGTAAGCAGATCATGAATGTTTGCACCCGTGTTTTAATGTAACTCCACGACGCCAGCACACAGAGAGGCATAATAAGGGTGGTAAGCATTACGAGCAGGATGGAGATTCCGTCTACTCCTATTACATATTGAATATTAAGAGATTTGACCCAACTGCATTGCTGTACGAATTGAAATTTAGCTGAGTTTGTGTCAAAGTTTGTGAGGAGTGGAATGGATAGTATGGCAGTAAGTGTGGTGACCCCAAGCGCCCAGTATCGAGCAAAGAATTCATTTTGCACAAAGAGTAATATTAGTGCTCCAGCTAGGGGCAAAAAAATTAGAGTACTCAGAATGTAAGGATAATCTGAATTAAAGAGTAGTTGATCCATTCCTGGTGGTCCTCAAAATCAGGGGTTTATAGCCAGACGAAAGCTACAAGAATAACAGCTACAAAGGTAACCGTATAATATATTGTCTGCTGAATCTGACCGCGCTGGAGAACCAGGCTGACACGTCGACCTATGGAACGAACACAATGGGCCGATCCATCAACCAAGCCATCAATTCCATTCCAGTCAAACCATGACAAGAAGCGAGCTAGAACCATAAGCAGTACAAGGCCAACGGAACGGTAAATGTGACTGATTGCCGTGTCGATTGGTGCGATAATTTTTTTAACAAACAGGAAAAAGAACTGTGAACCTCGCCGCCATATAATATCACAATCGACATTGATGCCCCGCAATTCCGGAGGATAAATTCCAGTTACCATGAGAATCGTAAATGCCAGTGCTGAGAAGAAGAGTAGCTGCAGCATCAATACAACATGACTAGCCGTATATGGAATGTAGGCGGCCGCTGCTTCTGGATAAGGGAGAATTGAATACAGGGTCTGAGGAAAGACACCAAGGAAAATACATAAAAAGGCTGCCAGCCCCATCGCAATGAGCATATTAAGGGGGGCTTCTTTCGTTCGGATCCCAGAGTCATGAGCAAAAAAAGCAAAGTATGGAATTTTTATTCCGGAATGGTGAAAGACACCCGCTGAGGCAAAGATTAAAATTAACCAGACAATGGCGAGATGTTGGGCTCCACAGGCGGAAATAATCATCGCTTTACTGATAAAGCCACTTGTTAAAGGAAAACCGGATATTGATGCGGCTCCAATGATACAAAAAATAGTGGTAAGTGGCATTGACTTATGCAATCCGCCTAGATCCGTACCGTTAATCTTTCCGGTCCGATACAGTACTGCACCCATACTCATGAATAAAAGAGCTTTATAAAGAATATGGGCAAAGGCATGGGCTGCCGTGCCGTTAATCGAAAGCTCTGTACCTATGCCCACCCCAACCATCATAAAGCCTACTTGATTGATGAGGCTGTATGAAAGAACTTTGCGAAGATCATTTTCAATGACCGCATAAAATATTGGAAAGGCAGCCATAATTGCTCCTAAAATAACAAGTTCAGGAGTGCCTGGGAATGATCTCGCAAGGACGTAAACTGCTGTTTTCGTTGTAAAGGCACTGAGAACTACAGTACCGGTAACAGACGCTTCAGGGTAAGCATCAGGGAGCCATGCATGAAAAAAAGGCCACGCACAATTGACACCGAACCCAAGAAATATGAGGGTATGAGCAAGGCCATTCAAACCAAGAAAACCAAACTCAATGGAGCCCGTGTTGTGAAATTTTAGAACTATGCCCGCAAGAAGCAAAAGGCCGCCAGCAATATGAACCAGTGCATATCTAAAAGCAGCTTTCCTGGCAGAATCAGTATTTCTAGCGAGGATAAGGCACGTAGAGCCAATGGTCATTACTTCCCAGAATATAAAAAGGCTTACGAGATCCCCGGCAAATACAACACCAAGGGCTGCTCCTGCATAAATAAAGGCTGCCCAATACTCCATCGCGCGTCGTATGTGCAAGGCATATATGACAGTGAGAAAGGTTATAATATGAAAAATATAGCCCCAAACTTTACTCAGTCGATCTATATGTCCAAAAATCAAATCAAACTGGAGAAAATGAACAACCCAGTAGGTGCCCTCGGGCATAGTCATAACATTAAAGAAGCCTACCACGGGCAGGAGTAGCATAAAGGCTGCTCTTAATCGAGTCGGAAGCAGAGGGATGCAGAAAGCTCCACCAATAAAGAGTAGAGCCGGTGGGAAATTACTCATAATAATTCTCCTCTCTTTTGAGTAAAGGCCTCAAAATATATTTAGCACCGAGGACTAATCCAACACATCCGACAAATCCAAAAATGGAAAAGAAGCCAAACCAGTTCTCCCAAGGAAAGTCAGCGTGATGTTGAATCTTCCCGTCGGCCAGAAAAAGAAGGAAGCATATTGAATATAAAGTGATACGAATACATTTTATATTTCTTGGTTTTTCAAAGAATGATTTTTCCATAATTACACCTACTCTTTCTGTATTCTTTATGGCAGCATTGCCTGTGCCAAACTGATAAATAAGGAGGGGTTGAAGAATAAATACATAGTAAGGCTTGCGGTGAGCATAATAGGAATGACCATTGCCCATGGTGCTTCTGCTCTTTCACTCGTTTCTCCAGCGGGCAATTTTTTGAAAAAGGCTGCATAAATCGGTGGAATAAAGTATCCGGCGTTCAGGATAGTACTAAAGAGTAAAAAACCTACAATGAGCATTTGGTTGGCGTCCAGAGCTCCTTGCAGGAGGTACCATTTAGAAATAAATCCCGCAAAAAGAGGCATCCCAATCATGCTGAAAGCTCCGATGGTAAAAGCACCCATTGTGAAGGGCATTTTTTTAGCGAGACCATCCAATTGACTGATATTTGTTTTATGGCTGGCAATAAAAATAGCACCAGCGCACCAGAATAAAGTGATCTTAGCGAAGGCGTGATTAGCAATGTGAATGACACCACCAGTTATGCCATTATTACTCAGCAAAAAAACACCCACCAAAATATAAGAGAGCTGACTTATTGTTGAGTAGGCTAATCGTTCTTTAAGATTATCTTTGGTTAAGGCAATGATTGAGGCAAGTGTTATCGTTGTTATGACTATGCAGACCCCGGTAACATCGAGATGAAATTTGTGAAGCATATCAGTGCCAAATACATAAAGCATCACTCGACTTGTGCAAAAAACACCAACCTTGACCACTGCTACTGCATGAAGCAGGGCCGATACAGGCGTCGGGGCAACCATGGCGCCCGGAAGCCAATGATGAAAGGGCATGACTCCATTTTTGGCCAACCCGAAGAGGCAAAAGAGGAAAAGGAGCAGAACAAGATTTTTATCAATATTAGCTGGTAAAATTCCACTGGTAGTGTTGTTTGCGAAGTCCAAATTCCCAACCAGTACGAAAATGAGAATCATCGCCGGCAGAAAAAGTAATTTTGCCGTTGTTGTCAAATAGATGATATATTTTCGAGCACCACTGTATCCCTTTTCATCCTGATTATGGGCTACAAGGGGATAGGTACAAATGGAAACAATTTCGTAAAAAAGGTACATGGTAAAAATGTTGTCAGAGAATGCCACACCGATGGCTCCAAAGATGGCCAAAGCAAAGCATGCATTAAATCGTGTTTGGGCGTGCTCATTGTGGGCTCTCATGTAGCCCATGGAGTAGAAGACAGCGATGGTCCAGAGAGAGGATGCCACCAAAGCAAAGATCATTGACATCGCATCAGCCCGGAGGGTGACAGATAAACCAGGCAGGATGTTGAACATTTGAAAGACTAAGGTCTTCCCTGAAAGTACTGTCGGAATCATCGATGCGACCAGTAAAAACAGGACGATTGAGGTCACTGACGAGATCCCTTCCCGGAAATTTTCATCTTTCCCGTAGAGCAAGACACCTATGGTGCCCATGAGGGGCACGAGAAGGGTGATAAGAAGTTTAGCAGAACTGATCGTTGTTGTATCCATGACAGATATTCCTTTTTTCTATCCTTGAAGTTCGACCAGATCTTCAGTGTCGATTGATTTGTAGTTGCGATACACAGCGAGAACAATGCTCAGTCCAATGGCTGCCTCAGCGGCCGCTATAGCCATGATGAAAAGGGTAAATATCTGGCCTACTGTGGGGTCCGGGGCGGTAAACCGGTTAAAGGCCATAAAATTAATTGAGGCTGCCGCCAGAATCAACTCTGCGGAAATTAGCATCCCAATGAGTGTCCGCCTGGTGACGAGGCCATAAATACCCATGCCGAATAGCAAAGCTGCCAGATATAGAAATGTGTTGAGATTATTATACAGAGCAAGAATGGACATTATTTGCTTCTCCCGGCGCGGGCCAGAACCAGCGCTCCAATGATGGCAATCAGAAGGACAATGGAAATGAGTTCAAAGACCATTGAGTATTGAGTCAGAAGCTGGATACCAATTTCTTTAGCTGTTCCCTGATTCACCTTTGGAAGGATTGGAAATTGGGTTCTCAAGGCCATAACGATCAAACCAAAGGTGACTATGCCGGCAGTTATAAACCCTAAGGGACCGGAGAGAGGTCCGGCTGGGCCATTTTTTTTACTTTCTTCAGGAGCGGCAAGCATGATGGCAAAGGCGATGGTAATGCACACAGCCCCTACGTAGATCAACATCTGCATCATTGCCACAAAGGGAGAATTGAGGAAGTAATAGAGGGCAGCAACCCCGATAAAACATACCATTAGCCCGGCGACCGCTCGAACCAAGCGTTCTGCGCAACATGCTATGAGGCCGCCAATGAGTGTTACTGCCATCATGATGAGAAATATCAGACCGGTCAGGCCATCGGCGGTGAACAGTCCGGGAGCCTCTGTTATAGCCATGGAAGGGTTCATACGTTTCTCTCCTCCAAACGCTTAAGAAGATTAAAGTGAAAATCCTCCTTGTTGCTTGATGCGAGGTTATACTCTTTAGAAAATTCGATGGCACCAAAATTACAATTTTCAACACACTGGCCACACAGGGAGCACTTAGTGAAATCGAGATCGTATTTGCTTAATACCTTTTTCTTCTTCATTTTGCCGTCAACTTCAATTTCCACTGAGACTGAGCCAAGGGTTATGCAACCGGAAGGGCAAGCCCGTTCACACATTCCACATGACACACATTTTGGTTTTCCCTCTTCATCTGCGATAAGCTCGATGTGTCCACGAAATCTTGCAGACATCTTGATCGTCTGATACGGATATTGGACAGTCACGATAGGTTTAAAGAATTCGCGAAAGGTGATACCCATCCCAATCAGCAGACTTTTACTGCCATTGAATATATCGCTGAAATAACCACCCATGTTAGAATACCTTCAGTAATCCGGCTGTTAGCAGCAGGTTGAACAGGGAAAGGGGAATAAGAATTTTCCACGAAAGATTAAGCAATCCATAAATGGTTGTTCGAGGAAAGGTCCAACGAATCCAAATGAAAGTCGCTATCAGGAGGTAAATTTTCAGTAAGAACCACCAGACACCGGGAAACAAGCCAAAAGGACAATCCCAGCCGCCAAGAAAAAGAATGGTTGTCAGGCTGGCACCGATGACGATATTGGCGTATTCACCCATGAAAAAGAGTCCAAAGCCCATACTGCCATACTCAGTATGAAAACCAGCCACTAGTTCACTCTCAGCCTCGCCAAGATCAAACGGAGCACGATTGGTTTCGGCCAGAGAACAGATAAAAAACAGGATAAAGGAGAGGGGCATTAATGGACTGTGGAGGGAGGGAAATATGTTCCAGTGCCAGAATCCCCCGGCCTGTGCATTAGTGATTACCTTAAGATCCATGGAGCCCGTGATCATGACCACGGTAATGGCGGTGATCAACATCGGGATTTCATAGGAAACATTCTGGGAAACGGCCCTTACTGAGGCCATGACCGAGTATTTGTTCCGGGAACCCCAACCCGCAAAAAGGACGGCCAAGGCACCCATGGAGGCAAAGGCGAAGATCATAAGGAGACCGATATCCATATTATGAGCAACGATGGTCTCACTGAAAGGGATGGTGACGAAACTTAAGATTGCAGGCGCCATGGCCAATACTGGGGCAACCATGAAGAGGATTTTATCAGCGCCTCCTGGAATCATGATCTGCTTTGTCATCAGTTTGATGCCATCGAGGGGGGGCTGCAGGAGTCCAAAAGGTCCATTGATATTTGGTCCTGGACGCCGCTGTATGCGGGCTGCTCCTCTCCGCTCGGCCCAGACCAGATACGCGGCATTGAGTGCGGCAAAGCCAATGGCAATGACCACAGCAACTATGACATTTAAGACTGTTAAACTCATTACACTTCTCCCCTTACTTCATTTTTCCATTCAAATGTAACTCTTGCTGGTTGCATTTTAGTAAAAAATGAAATTACCTGTCAATTTCTGGTATAACGAGATCAAGACTTCCCATGAACGCAAGAGCATCCATGATCATCATTCCTTCACACGCCTCATCAAAGAGATGCATATTGGAATACGTTGGCGATCGAAGTTTCAACCGATAGGCGTTTTTATCACCATCACTGACTATCCTGATTCCAAAACTGCCACGTGCTGTTTCGACGGCTTGGTAAAAATCTCCAACTGGTAGCTTGATGTTTTTTGGCTTCTTTTCGGCCATGATTGGTCCGCCTGGTAGTTTGGCCAGTCCTTGTTCGATGATTCGTAGAGACTGTTCCATCTCGTCCATTCTGACCTTGAAGCGAGCCATGGAATCGCATTCATGATAGACTGGAATGTCAAAGTCAAATTCAGGATACACGGAGTAAGGCTCATTCTTGCGGACATCAAAATCAATGCCGGAGCCTCGGGCAACCGCGCCGGTAGCCCCATATTTACGACACATTTCTGCAGAGATATGGCCGATTCCTTCCAATCGTTTTTGAAAGATGATGTTCCCGGTCACTAATGCGGCATATTTTTTCAGTGATTTGCGCATGCGGGGAATAAAACGGTTAGCTGCTTCAATAAAATCGTCATCAACATCATTGTAGAGTCCGCCAAAGCGGTAGTAGCAATAGGTCAGCCTTGCTCCGGTTACAGCCTCCAGCATATCCAAAATATACTCTCGATCTTCAAGTGCGTACATGAGAGGGCTGAATCCCCCAAGATCCATGACATAGCACCCAAACCAGAAGAGATGGGAAGCCAAACGATTGAGCTCAACGGTGATGGCTCGGATATATTCAGCACGTTCCGGTACCTCAATTCCGGCCGCCCGCTCTATGAGCAGGACATGACCATGGGTGTACCCGAGAGCACCAAGATAATCCAAGCGACTGAGGTTGGGAAGATACTGGGCATAGGTTCTGTTTTCGCCCATCTTCTCGTGCATGCGGTGAACATATCCCAGGACGGTTTCGGCCTTGACAATATATTCTCCGTCCATTTCCATTTTGACCCGGAGGACACCATGGGTTGCTGGATGCTGGGGACCTACATTGAGGATGAATGTTTCACCCGGTTGGAGTTGAATTGGAGCGCTCATGCCTTGAAATCCTTTAAGAGTGGATGAAAATCTGCATCTTCAGGAAGGAGCAGGGGGATGAGGTGAGGGTGTCCCGCGAATTTAATACCAAAAAAATCGTGGGTTTCCCGTTCATGCCAGTTTGCTCCGGCGTATATTGTTGTAATTGTGGGAACTATAGGTTGATCACGAGGGACTCTGGTACGGATTACAACGCGGCAAGTGTCAAAGTCATAACGGGAAAAGTCATAAATGACTTCCAGCTGATTTTCCTTGATCCAGTCAACACCTGTGATGCTTTCAATAAAAAAACCTGCCTGATCAATGATTTCGACGGCGGCGACAAGTTGATCTGCGGCTACCTGGGCATCAAGATGGTATCCATGCGCGTTGTAGTCACGAGTGATAACGCCGTTGCCCCTGGGAGCGCCAGCTTCAACTTCAACTGCTGGGGCCGATTCAGCAAACAGGGATTGTAGCGCCTCTCTGGTTGTTTCTTGTATCATGTCCTGTGGCTCCAAAGGAGAAAAAAGCTAACTTATCGAGATAAAGAATATGGTCCGTTTTAGTCAGGATAGATAAAATTATACCGTCTCAGGATTCTTCCATCGTTTCCAACCCGAGACTTTGTGCTCAAGCTCAATAATTCCCTGGAGCAAGGCCTCTGGTCGTGGAGGACATCCTGGGACATAAATATCAACTGGTAAGAACTGATCTGCGCCCAAGACAATGCCATATTGGCCTTCAAAGGCAAAGGGGCCACCTGAGATTGCGCAGTTCCCCAGTGCCATGACCCATTTAGGTTCAGACATTTGATCGTAGAGGGTTTTGATGCCAGGCTGCATTTTCTTAGAAATGGTCCCGGCGACAATCATCAGGTCAGCCTGTCGTGCTGAAGGACGAAAAACTTCAGCGCCAAAGCGTGACATGTCAAATCTGGCGCATCCGGTTGCCATCATTTCAATGGCACAGCACGCCAATCCGAAGGTAAGAGGCCATAAGGAGTTGGACCTGCCGATATTAATCAGTTTGTCGGCAAGGGCAAAGTGAACTAATGATGAAGGTACCGGTTCTAACGGTGAAGGTATGTTCTGCGTTCCCACTTGAATACTCCCTTGATCCATGCATAGACGATTGCGAGTGATAAAATTCCAACAAAGATAACAATTTCAACAAAATCTCTATAGGCAAACATCTCATTGTTATAGGCAAGGGCGACGGGAAACAGAAAGAGAACATCTACGTCAAAGGCAAGAAAGATGAGGGCATACAGAAAAAATACGACGCCATAACGGACCCAACTATCTCCGATGGGTACCATACCGCATTCAATAAATTGCTTGTTTCTGTTTTCAAACTGACGTGTGCCTCGTGGCATCAGGATATACACGATGGCGATAGGACCAAAGGCAAAAGCGAGGCCACCTAAGGTAAAGGCCGTGATCCAAAGAACATTGTCACGATAAAGAAAGTCTGTGAATTGGAGTTCCATAGATAAACGTCCTCAGCAGATTGATTAAACTACTTACCAGTATTTAATTACAAAAAATTTATATAATGAAGGCAGGTATCTTTGTCAACTGAATAATCATTCATTCCGCTCCGCCTCATTTTTTGTGGCAGGTCCCATGGATATTGGCTTTCGATACCTTGTAGGTGACAATTAGTCTCTTTTCGTTTAAGGCATCTGCAACTAAACCCCATTGGAGCCAACGAAAGTGAGGACGTGTCGACTTTTCTCTAGTCCCTCTGAAGTGGCAAAACAGTTAATGGTCCGGTGGTTTGCTTTGCCCCCGGGGAGGCTATTTGCTTGGAAGGTTTTGACGTCATCAGGTTCATAGATCTCTGCAGCGTCGGCTGTTGGATATAAAAACAGTGAGGAGCTAAATTGTTGGTAAGCTATGGATTTGTGAAAAGTGTTGAGAAAATGAAAATTCATGATACTGTAACAGACCGTTGATCTATAAAAAAGATAATTTTAATAAGCAATATTGAAGAGGAAAGAGAAAATGTCTATTACTTTGAGACAATTAGAAATATTTATAGCTGTAGCCGAGACTGCCCAGGTTACCAAGGCGAGCAAGAAATTGTTTGTGACCCAGTCTGCGGTGAGCATGGCCCTAGCTGAGCTCGAGAATCAGCTTGTTGGCCCTTTATTTGATCGGCATGGCCGCAGTCTGATTTTAAATGAGCGAGGTCGTTATCTGTTGCCCCTCGCCAAGGATATCGTCTGTCAGGTCAGCAATGTTGAGAATATCATGTCTGAGAAGGAGGATGAGCTTTCCGGTCATATTAATATTGTGGCAAGTACCACCATCGGAGATTACCTGCTCCCATATTTGATTGGAGCTTTTAAGCGGATGCATGCCAAGGTTGGGATCAATATGCTGGTACATCATACCCGCTATGCTGAAACCCTGGTCCAGAAAGGTGAGGCCGATATTGGTTTTGTCGAGGGCCCGGTCACCCATCCTGATACCATCGTCCGCCCCTGGTTTAAGGATGAGCTCGTAATTCTCGTTGGTCCCGGGGATCCTTTAAATGGAAATGATTCTTTTAACGTGAAGACTGATTTCAGAGGTACTGGGTGGATCATGCGGGAGGAGGGGTCGGGAACTGTTGCGATCTTTCGTGAAAAGATGAAATCGTATCTCGATCAGATTCATGTGATAATGGAGATGGGACATCCTGAGGCCATTAAACGGGCGGTTGAGTCTGGAGTGGGGATTGCCTGTCTGTCAGAGTTGACGGTGTGTCGGGAAGTGGAACATGGCTGGTTGAAAAGTCTCAAGGTCGAAGGCGTTGATATGCATCGACAACTTCAGATTATTTCCCGAAAAGGAAACGTCCTGAGTGATGCTCTGGCAGAATTTCTTGCCTTTTGTGATGTCATGTCCACTTGCAGCGCGAGCAGGGCATGTTTGTCTTCTCCCTGGAAATTACAATCTTTGCTGGCCAAACAGTCCTTGCTTACCAAACAGTTGCTGACGTTAAAGAAGTAGTTGTTGTGGAGAAGGGATTTACCGGCAGGAAAATGAGGGGAAGTTGTTTCAGAAAAATCAACGCCGGTTACAGGATAT
Organism: Desulfobulbaceae bacterium; assembly: GCA_009773475.1. Taxonomy (GTDB): domain Bacteria; phylum Desulfobacterota; class Desulfobulbia; order Desulfobulbales; family Desulfocapsaceae; genus UBA2270. The sequence goes on from WSXV01000019.1 coordinate 15,203, forward strand.
CCTGTAACCGGCGTTGATTTTTTGTGGTTTAGTCTCTCAGATTTTTGAGGGCTGTTTTTATTCGGGTCATTCCGTCTTTGATGATATCCATGGAGGTGGCAAAGGAGAAGCGGACAAAGTCGTCGGCCCCGAAAGCGGCCCCGGGTACTGAGGCTACTTTGGCCTCGTCGAGAAAATAATCAGCTAGGTCCACGGAGTTGTTGATGAGTTTGCCGTTAAAACTTTTGCCAAAGTATGCGGAAAAGTTAGGGAAAACATAAAAGGCCCCGTTGGGATTGACACAACTGACTCCCTCAATGGAGCGGAGATCGGCAACAAAAAAGTCACGTCGTGGAAGAAAGGCCTTGAGCATGGTTTTAGGGAAATCCTGGGGCCCGGTTAGGGCGGCAAGTGCCGCCTTCTGGGAAATTGACGCGGGGTTTGAGGTTGACTGGCCTTGAATTTTATTCATTGCGGCAATGATATGTTTTGGCCCGGCCGTCCAGCCAATCCGCCACCCGGTCATGGCAAAAGATTTGGATACCCCGTTCAGAATCAGAGTCTGTTCCTTTAAGCCACTGTCGATATCGAGGATATGCGGGAGTTCGGTGTCCATGTAGGTGATGGTGTCATAGATATCATCGGTAATGATCAGCCAGCCGTTTTCTCGAGCCATCTTGGCGATGGCCTGCAGGGCTTCTACCGAAAAAACTGAGCCGGTGGGATTGGAGGGAGAGTTAATAATAATGGCTCTGGTTTTACTGCTTGCATACAGGGGGAGGATGTCAGGGTTGAGATCAAAATTATCCTTTTCGAGAAGGGGTACCATTACCGGGGTCCCGCCTGCCAATTGAACCATGGGGGGATAAGAGACCCAGTAAGGAGTGGGGATGAGGACTTCATCGCCTGGATTAATCACGGCCTGGAACATATTATAGAGGCCATGTTTGCCGCCGCATGCGATCTGGATTTCATCCATGCTGTAGGAGAGACCTTGCTCCCGCAGAAGATGCTGGCTGACGGCCTCACGTAATTCTGGCATACCCGGGACAGCGGTATAGCGGGTAAAACCTTCATCGATAGCTTTTTTCCCTGCCGCACAGACATGGGGCGGAGTGTCAAAGTCCGGCTCGCCGACGCTGAAGTTAAGAATATCCGCGCCTGCTGCTTTCAGGGCCTTGGCCTTGGCATTGACGGCCAGGGTGGGAGAAGGTTTGATGTTGGTGACTCTGTTAGCCAGTGTGATGATCGGAGAACTCATGGTGTAATCCTGTTAAAAAGAGTTTGAGGAAAAGTTCCTCTGTGACGAGATGATTTTTCAGAGTAAAAGACAGTTGCAATACTAAATTTTATCCCTGTAACTGTTTCGCTTCTTTTTGGCAACAGGAAATATGTACATGGTTGACGGCAAATTCAGAGCTGGATTCAATAGAATATTTTTTCGAGAACAAGTCCATGGGCTGGAGCGGTGGGGCCAGCCGATGGACGATTCTTGGCAAGAAGTGTGCGCTCAAATTCCAGGATTGAGCGTTGCTCTTTTCCTGCCTCAAGCAAGGTGCCCACAAGGTTTCGAACCATGTGGCGGAGAAAGCCGTCCCCAGTGAATTGAAACCGGTATGCAGTGGGGGTAATCTGGATGAAAGTCGCTTCATGCAGGGTGCGGATTGACCCACGTGCACTGGGCGCGCTGGGATCTCGGGAACCTGAGGCCTCAAAGCTTGCGAAGTCGTGGGTCCCTAGAATCTTATCTAGACATGAGAGGATATTTTGCGGGCAGCGGAGGTCGGGAAAGTGCACTGCGTAGAGGCATTCCAAGGGAGATTGAACCGGGCCGGTAAATAGCGAATAGGTATATGTTTTGGCCTTGGCGGAGAATCGGGCATGGAAGTCCAGGCTTTCTTCGGTGGCATCAACAATACGGATTGCATTGGGAAGCAGGGAATTGAGCCCCTTGATCAGGGCAGGGCAGGCAATGCTGCTTGTGGTCTGATAGTTGGCCACCATGCCTTTGGCGTGAACACCGGCATCGGTTCTGCCGGCTCCATAAAGAGATATCGGATGGTTGCTGATCAACTGGAGCCGCTGCTCAACCTCTCCCTGGATGGTGACGGCGTTTGATTGTCTTTGCCAGCCGCTATAGTTGCTTCCATCATAGGCGATGGTGAGTTTTATGTTGCGCATGGCAGGCTCTGTGCCAGAAAGTGGTTTAAGGGCAGAATAAATCGCCGGGCAGGGGGTGCAAGGTTCAAGGGAAAAAGGGGGCGGATTCCAGTCCGGCAGTCTCGTCAAAACCACACATCAGGTTCATGTTATGCACAGCCTGGCCGGCAGCCCCTTTGACGATATTGTCGATGGCAGACAGAATGATGACCCGATTGGTGCGGGTGTCTATCTTGAAGCCAATATCACAGAAGTTGGATCCCCGCACATACTGGGTGGCGGGATAGGTGTCTTCGGGAAGCAGCCGGATAAAGGGTTCCAGGGCATACATCTGATCATAGCAATGTTGGATATCAGCGTGCCGGATGCCGGGTTTGAGTTGGGCGTAAACGGTGCTTAAAATTCCCCGGGAGATTGGCAATAAATGCGGGGTAAAAGAAATTTGCACCGGCTTCTGGAGAAAGGTATTGATCTCCTGTTCAATTTCAGGGGTATGACGATGGGTACCGCCTACCTTGTAGGCCCGGAATCCATCAGCAACCTCACAGAAAAGTGAACCCACCTGGGCCGAGCGGCCAGCACCGGAAGTTCCTGATTTAGAGTCGGCGATGATCGACTGCGGTTCAATGCAGCCGGCCTTGAGGAGCGGGGCCAGTCCTAGAATAATGGAAGTGGGGTAGCAGCCGGGGTTGGCGATCAGTCTTGCTGTGCGAATCTCTTCTCGATACAGCTCAGGTAAGCCGTAGACAGCTTCTTTGAGGAGCTCAGCAGCGCTATGCGGTTGATACCACTGTTCGTATACGGAGACATCCCGCAGACGGAAATCTGCAGAGAGATCCACCACTTTTTTACCGGCTGAGAGAAGATCCGGGACGATATTCATTGCTGTTTTATGGGGAACGGCGGTGAAGAAAAAGTCGGCCCTGGTGCACAACTCATCGGTGGTTAGATTTTCGCAGATGAGGTTGGTTTTTTTACGTAAATTGGGGAAAACCTGGCCCAATGGTTGGTTAGCGTATTGTCTTGAAGTGGCGGCAGTGAGATTTACCTGTGGGTGGTTGCAAAGAATTCTGGCCAGTTCAACTCCGGTGTAGCCGGAGGCACCAATAATTGCGACGTTTACCATGATGAATACCCCATGAAATTACCAGATGAGGCATCTGGTGGAATAAAAAGAGGGAATAACAGTGATGCTGTTATTCCCTCTGGGAGATCAAATTTTCATTCTGTCAGAAGTTTTTCATATTTGAACAAATAAAGATGAAAAACCCAGGAGAGAAAGATTAACGTTTTGAGAACTGGAATTTAGCGCGTGCACCCTTTTGGCCGTATTTCTTTCGCTCTTTCATGCGGGGGTCACGGGTCAAAAGGCCTGATTTTTTCAGAGGAAGCCTGTTGTCTGGATTAACATGCAGGAGAGCTCTTGAAATACCATGGGTCAGGGCATCAACCTGGGCAGATTTGCCGCCGCCTTTCAGGGTGGCAATGACATCGTAGCCATCGGCGTTTTCTGTAACCTTAAAAGGCTTTGCTATTTTGTAGGTCTTGAAGGTGCCGCCAAAATAGTCATCGGCACTCAAGGAATTTACCGTAACCTTACCGGTACCAGGAGTAATCCATACCCGGGCAACAGCTGTTTTTCTTTTTCCTGTGGCGTAAAAACGATTATCAGCCATATTGTGAGCCATTATTTCTTTCTCCGCGAAAGGTTAAATATCTAATTCAGCTGGCATTTGAGCTGCATGGGGATGCTCGTTGCCAACATAAACTTTGAGTTTCTTGAGTTGCTGAGCGCCAAGTTTATTTTTTGGAAGCATTCCCTTGACGGCCTTTATGATCAAATGTGTAGGGTGAACTTCCATCAGTTTTTTTGCACTTTGCTCTTTAATTCCACCTATGTAGCCGGTATGACGGTAATATTTCTTGTCATCCCATTTGTTGCCGGTCAGTTGAATCTTCTCGGCATTGGTGATAACGATGAAATCTCCGTTATCGATAAAGGTGGAAAAGGTTGGCTTATGTTTTCCGCGTAACCGGGATGCAACTTCTGATGCCAGCCGTCCGAGAATCTTGTCTTGGGCATTAACGACGTACCATTTTTTTTCAATCTCGTTGACCGGGGTCAGATAGGTTTTCATGGCGTTCCTCAAGTTACTAATGATGCTGATTAGGGGTAATGAATAAAAAAAGGCTCGAACTATCTCGAACCTTTCGAATCTTTAGTGGAGCGGGAAACGAGATTCGAACTCGCGACTTCAACCTTGGCAAGGTTGCACTCTACCACTGAGTTACTCCCGCTTAATGTCTGTAAAGCAAAAACGAAAATATACTAACAAACTGGAAAGTCGTTTGTCAATACAAAAGTTGTCTTTTTGGCTGGTGCTGTTTAAAAAAAGATATGGAAAAAAGAGATGGCCTTCCTTCGGGGAACTATGATATAAATATACTGTTAGTTGGCTCTTCGGATGGAATATAGCGACAAGCGATGCAGGCAATCGTAGTTGGGTTCTAGAGAAAAAGTATCGCCAGATCGGAGTGATGATCCGGCTATTGAGGGAAATGTATGGAAGCGATTGAACAGCGGAGTGGTCGTGTTACCCGTGTTACCCGCGAGACGGATATCCAGTTGTCTTTATTGCTAGATGGTTCCGGGATTGCCAGTATTGACACCTCGGTGCCTTTTCTTGACCATATGCTGACCCTTTTTGCGGTGCATGGTTTTTTTGATCTCGAGATCAAGGCAACCGGGGATATAGAAGTAGATGATCACCATACGGTGGAGGATGTTGGGATCTGCCTGGGAAAAGCCTTTGCCATGGCCTTGGGAGATAAAAGCGGAATCAATCGTTACGGGCTGAGTTATCTACCTATGGATGAAACCTTGGCGCGGGTGGTGGTTGACGTCTCCAATCGTCCTTTTCTCCACTATGGAGTGAAGGTGAACGATGAGAAGATCGGAAGTTTTGATACAGCTCTAGCTCTGGAGTTTATGCGGGCATTTTCTCAGCATGCCGGGGTGACCCTGCATATCGACCTGCTGCATGGTGAAAATAGTCATCATGTATTAGAAGCGATTTTTAAAGGGATGGCTCGGGCCATGCATCAGGCTGTTGGAGTGAATGCTTTGCTGACTGGCGCGTTGTCTTCCAAAGGAGTCCTGTAAGGTCTAAGTAGAAGGATCGTTGGGCAATTATGAAGTTCGTTCACATTATTAATGAGGTCATCTGTGAAAAAAAATACCAGTATCTTGATTGTGGCACTTTTTTGTTCCCTGTTTCTCTCAGCCTGTCTGGGGAAAAATATTGATTCCAAAGAAGAAATAACAAAAAATCTCCAGACCTTGAAGGGCATTGTGGTGATGCCGACTGTGGTTGCAAAATCGGCGCTGGGGGCAGGAGGCAACTTTACCCCTGTCAGCGTGGCAGGCTTTGTGAATGGGCTGGTTGCTGCTGAGTTGGGCGCAAAGTCCAAGGTGCATCTCATGTCAGAGGGGCAACTGGATGGCCTGTTGACTAACACCTCAGGCAGTCGTCTGGCGCAAATGAAGACCCTGGCGGCAAAGCAGGATTCCGATGCGGTTCTTGATGTGACGGTGACCCGTTTTCGTGAGCGGGATGGAAGTGATATCTCCGTGAACTCCCCTGCTTCTGCCGCTTTTGAGATGGTCCTTACCCATGTGGACACCGGGATGGTGCTTTGGGCGGCCTCCTTTGATGAGACCCAGGAGGCATTGTCAAGCAATCTCTTTGCCTTAGGACAGGCCAAAAGCCGGGGCTTTAAATGGATTACCGTGGAAGAACTTGTTCGTCAGGGGATGAAAGAACGCCTGGCGGAGTGTCCATATTTGCAGAAATAAGTCCTTTGATGGCTCGTAAGGTCTTCTGTTTTCAGATTGCCTGCTGGTTTGCGATGAGCAAATTCAGCAGGCATTTTTTATTGTCATGGCAAAAGTGATGATTCTGCCCAGGCAAGTGAACCGTCGAATAGGGCAGGCAATGGCTGCCCACTCCATGCTCAGTGAGGGGGATTCTGTACTGGTAGCGGTGTCCGGCGGGGTGGATAGCCTGGTTCTCGCCTGGTTGCTGCATATGTGGTTGCAGAAGGCCCCCATCAGGTATGCCTTGCAGGTCGTCCATATTGATATGGGCTTCTCCGGACAGGGTACTGATGGGGGAGATTGCGATGGCATAACGCCGGTCGAGAAGATTGGTGTTCAATTGCAGCGGTTCAATATTCCTTTGCTGGTGCATCCCGCGAAAGCACCGGAGAAAGGAGCCGATCGGACTTGTTTCCACTGTGCCCGACAACGTAGGCATCAGCTTTTTGATCTGGCTCGAGACTATGGATGCAACAAGATAGCCTTCGGCCATCACAAGGATGATCTCATCGAGACCCTTTTTTTGAATATGCTTTATGGTGGAAATCTCTCAACCATGGTGCCAAGGCAGGACCTTTTTTCCGGGAAGCTGGCCCTGATTCGGCCCCTTGCTTATATTGAAAAGCAAGAGGTACAGAAGATTGCCGAGACGCTCGGTTTTACCCCGGTAGCCAATGATTGTCCTCTGGCCGGGAATACCCGGCGCGAGTATGTGCGGGATATGTTGCAGGCGATGTATGAAAAAGATCCCGGAATCAAGGCTTCGATATTTGCATCGATGTCTAATGTCCGCGAAGGATACCTGTTATGAAAACCTCTGTTGATTGTCTTGTCTGTTTTATGGATCAAGCCCTGCGGGTGGCCCGGATCAGTTCACCTGATGAGGGCGTACAGCTGGCCGTGGTCCGCGAGGTGGCATCCCTGCTGCCGAAGATGGAGATGGCCCTGACCCCGCCGGAAAATTCGATGGCTGTGTATGCGGCCATTGCCGGAATTACCGCCTGTCCTGATCCTTATCTTGCCATCAAGAAAATGTCCAACGATCAGGCCCTTGCCATCTTGCCGGAATTATCCAGGGAGGTGACGGAAAGTAAAATCCCCCTGATTGCCGCCCTTCGTCTCGCCATTGCCGGCAATATCATTGATTACGGGGCCATGCGCAGTTTTGATGTGGCGGCGGCCTTAACGCGGGCGAGAACCGTTCCCTTTGCCATTGATGCCGGCAGTCAATTGCTTGAGCTGGTTGGTCGGCTGCCAGAAAAAGCAAAGATTCTTTATCTTGCCGATAACTGCGGCGAGCTCGTCTATGACAGCCTGGTTATTCGTTGTCTGGTTGACCTGGGGTTGGAGGTGACGGTGGCGGTGAAGGCCGGGCCTATCATCAATGATGCCCTGGTTACTGACGCGCTGGCCTGCGGGCTTGATCAATACGCACGGATTATCACCAACGGCACCGCCTGTCCAGGAACTCCCCTGGCCATGTGCTCGGCAGAGTTCCTGCACGCTTTTCAGAACACTGATCTGGTGATCTCCAAGGGGCAGGGCAATTTTGAGACCTTGTCGGAGGCAGTTTCCGAGACGAATGCTCCAATCTTTTTTCTTTTGACCATCAAATGTCCGGTGGTGGGGGAACATCTGGCGGAGTTGGCCGAAATGGATAGGGATGCTTTGCCTGGTCACGGTGAAATGGTGCTGTTTACCAGGGCACATTTGGCGGTCAGTTAAAAGGGGTTGATGATGTCGCATTTGAGAAGGATTATTTTATGAAAAAACGGGTTGCAGAAATTCTTGCTGCTCCTCAAGCTGGGGAACAGTTGCAGATAGCCGGTTGGGTGCGAACAAGGCGGGATGCCGGCGGGTTTTCTTTTCTGGAGGTTGGGGATGGCTCAAGTCTTGCCAATCTTCAAGTCATTGCAGAGCAGACCCTTGCCAATTACCGCGATGAGGTCAAAAAACTCAGCACCGGTTGCAGTGTGCTGGTGAGCGGGATCCTTCAGGAGTCGCCGGCCAAAGGGCAGTCAGTGGAGTTGCGGGCAGAGGCGATAGAGGTTCTGGGCTGGGCCGACCCTGAATCTTATCCCTTGCAGAAAAAACATCATTCCTTTGAGTTCCTCCGTGAAATTTGCCATCTCCGACCACGTACCAATGCCCTGGGGGCAGTGGCCCGGGTTCGCTCCCGGCTGTCTTACGGGGTGCACACTTTTTTTCAGGAGCGTGGGTTTATCCAGGTGCATACCCCGATTATCACTACCAGTGACTGTGAAGGGGCAGGCGAGATGTTTCAGGTCACCACGCCTTCGGCATCTTCGGTGGACAGGGGATCTGGAGAGGCCGGTGGCGAATTCTTTGGCCGTCCTGCTGGCCTGACCGTGAGTGGTCAGCTGCAGGCTGAGGTCTATGCCCAGGCCTTGGGCAATGTCTATACCTTTGGCCCTACCTTTCGCGCCGAAAACTCCAATACCAGTCGTCACTTAGCCGAGTTCTGGATGGTGGAACCGGAGATGGCCTTTTGTGACCTTGCGGGCAACAGGCAACTTGCGGAAGCAATGCTGAAATATCTGCTGCGCCTGGTGTTGACCGAGTGTGCCGCTGATCTGACCCTTTTTGATCGTTTTATCGCCAAGGGGCTGGTGGCCAAGCTTGAAGCGGTGGTGGAACAGGAATTTGCCCATATCACCTACACAGAGGCCGTGGAACAGCTGCAGCAATCCGGGCAATCCTTTGTCTATCCGGTGCAGTGGGGCATTGACCTGCAATCGGAACATGAACGGTATCTCACCGAAACGATCTATCAGCGACCGCTGATTGTCACCGATTACCCGGCGGCGATCAAACCTTTTTACATGCGTCTCAGTGATGACGGGTTAACGGTTGCGGCCATGGATATTCTGGTACCGGGAATTGGCGAGATCATCGGCGGCAGTCAGCGGGAGGAGCGTTACGATGTTCTGCTCACCCGGATGAAGCAGGCAGGCGTGGATCCCGCAGGCTATGACTGGTATCTGGATTTGCGAAGGTATGGAACGGTACCCCATTCCGGTTTTGGTCTTGGCTTTGAGCGCCTGGTTCAGTTTGTCACCGGCATGGCCAATATCCGTGAGGTGATTCCTTTTCCGCGGACACCCGGGTTTGCACCCTGTTGATACTTGTGAGCTTTTGATGAGAAGAGAAAGGGGGACAGGGTGGAGAATGAGCAAATGAGTAAGGGGCCAGGTGTCCAGAAGATGTTTGATGCCATTGCCGGATCATATGATCTGATGAACCGGGTGATGACTCTGGGGCAGGATCAGCGCTGGCGGCGTTTAGTGGTACAAAGGGCGCAGGATCCGGGAACGGGCTGGGCCTTGGATCTGGCCACTGGTACCGGGGACATTGCCGCGTTGATGCGCGAGACGTACCCCAATTGCCGGGTAATTGGCGCTGATTTTTCCCAAAATATGCTGAAAGAGGCTGGCTGTCGATTTGCATCCAGGAATATCTGCTGGCAGGCCTGCGACGCCAACTCCCTGCCCTATGCGGATAACAGTTTTGAATCGGTGAGCTTTGGATATCTCTTGCGAAACGTTGATGATGCCCTGGCCGTGCTCAAAGAGGTGCGCCGGGTTCTGAAGCCCGGAGGTCGGGTGGTTTGCCTTGATACCACACCGCCGCGGAAGAATTTGCTGTATCCCTTGGTCCGGTTTTATTTTCGCTTCGGGATTCCTTTTCTGGGGCGGTTCGTTGCCCGGGATGAGGCCGCGTATGCCTATCTGACCGGATCGACCATGAATTTTTATAGTGCCGAGGCGCTGGCCGCTGTCTTTGTGGAAGCGGGGTTTGAGGATGTCGGCTATCAACGGTTGATGCTTGGCACCATCGGGGTGCACTGGGGACGAAAGATGAAAGGCGGAGCTGGCGCACATCTGGAAACCGCCAAGTAGTTGCGCTGGTCTTGCAAGGGAGTTGTAGTGCGGTGTTCAAAAAAAATATGATGTCGAAGATCAAATGAATGGAAGGAAGAATATGCCTATAAAGCCTGTCAAGACCAACTCTTTGGAGGGAGAGCGTCTTATCGCCTCTCTGCTTCAGCGTTTTCAGCCTGCCGATGATTCCTGTCGAGAGACGGTGGCCGGAATCATCACTGCGGTTCGGGAACGCGGGGATGCAGCTGTCCTTGAATATACTCGCACGTTTGATGCCCCGGATCTGATGCTGGCCGACATGCAGGTTTCCATGGCGGAGATGCTTGCCGCCTATGAGCTGGTGGATGAGGCCTTTCTCGAAACCCTGGCCGTGGCCATTGAGCGGGTGCAGAGTTTTCATGAGCGGGAGATGGAAGATTCCTGGATGCAGACCCGGGAAAACGGCACCATTGTTGGTCGTCTTGTGCGGCCCGTGGATGCGGCTGGTCTCTATGTGCCTGGCGGGCGGGGCGGATCCACGCCTTTGGTTTCTTCGGTGCTGATGAACGGGATTCCGGCAGGGATTGCCGGGGTGGGCCGTCGGGTGATGCTGACCCCGCCTAACCGCGAGGGCAAAATCAGCCCCCACCTGCTGGTGGCGGCGCAGGAGATCGGTATCACCGAGATCTTTAAGGCTGGATCGGCCTGGGGCATTGCGGCCCTGGCCTATGGCACGGAGTCCATTCCCCGGGTGGATGTTATCGTCGGCCCGGGAAATCAGTTTGTGACCGAGGCCAAGGCCCAGGTGTCCCATCGGGTGCGCATTGATATGATCGCAGGCCCATCAGAGGTGCTGATTGTGGCCGATGGCAGCGCCAAAGCCAGGTATGTGGCCGCCGACATGCTCGCCCAGGCCGAACATGATCCGCTGGCCCTGGCCATGGTGGTGACCACGGACCCGGTGCTGGCTGAAGAGCTTCCGGTTGAGCTGGAGCGCCAGTTGGCCAACCTTTCGCGGCAGGAGATCGCCAGAAAGTCACTGGCTGATCGGGGCGTGATCCTTGTTGCTGATAGCCTGGATGAGGCCATCGATCTGGCCAATGATATCGCTGTGGAACACCTGGAGTTGATGATCAACGACCCTTGGGCGATGCTACCGCGCATTCGTCATGCCGGGGCCATCTTTTTGGGGCATCACACCCCGGAGGCCGCCGGCGACTATCTAGCCGGTCCCAATCATGTTCTGCCCACCATGGGCACCGCCCGTTTTTCCTCAGCCCTGGGGGTTGAGACCTTTTTGAAGAAGAGCTCCATCATCAGTTATTCCCGCGAGGCCCTGATGGAAGATGCGGATCATATCCGGCATTTGGCCAATCTCGAAGGACTCACCGCCCATGCGGCCTCGGTGACCGAGCGTTTGTCGGACAATGGGTTGACGAAAAAGTGATGGCAGGCATCTTTGATTTTCGTACGCAACTGCGGGAAGGCTGCCGGATTCTTGAAACTGCCTTGGAAGAGGAGGCGGTGGAGAGGCTGTTTGTCTATTTTACTGAACTTGCGCGCTGGAGCAGGAAAATCAATCTGATTGCCAAAGGTGCGGGGGAGGCGGAGATCCTGGAGAATCATTTTCTTGATTCGCTGACCCTGTTGCCCCTGCTTGCCAGCTCTGAACAACCCCATCTGCTGGATGTCGGCACCGGGGCAGGGTTTCCCGGACTGGTCTGCAAGGCAGCCCTGCCTCAGTTGCAAGTGACCCTGCTGGAGCCCCGCCTGAAACGGGTCTCTTTTCTCCGTCATGTGATCAGAACCCTGGGGCTTGAGGGTGTCGAGGTGCTGGCGGGTCGGGTGGAAGATGAAGAGCTTTTGCCATCCAGCTCAATCTTTACCCATATCACCAGTCGAGCCGTTACCGACAGTAGTGAATTTCTGAGGATGGTCAGCCGGTTGTGCGGCGTTGAGACAACGGTGATCTGCATGAAAGGTCCAAAATGGCGGGAAGAGTTGCAGGGGGTTGGCAAACTCTCACCCGCCATTTCTTTTCAGCATATTAGTACCATTGAGCGAGAGCTCCCATTTTCCGGTGCCAAACGGGCCTTGTTGACATTTTCTCGGGAACATTGATCCAGGATCTTGCAGATCCTTCTCCGTTCAGGTGCTCAGCGCTTTTTGTTTATAACCGTCTCAAGGCTTAGTGATGACCTCTGTCGTACCGGTCACCCCGGTCATTCCTATAATCTCTTTGGTCATGATAGTCCCGGCGATCATCCCTGCGGTCATGTCGATGTTTACGATATTCGACGTCACGATATCTTCTAATCTGTTCTATTTTGTGTCTCCGGAAACCAGGTGGTAGGCTTCTGTAATCGACCATATGCCATGGCCCATTGATGCGGGAAGATCTGTGCCAGTATCCCTGATGAAAGATATAGTAAGAATTGCTGTGACGGAAGAGATCATAGGGCGAACCCATTGCCACGTCAAACCCAAGGGAATTCATGTAGATGAAGTCAGGTGTGGTGTCAAAATAGAAGGCGGGTCCGGGTGAGCGATACCTTGGTTGGGGGGCAATAATCACGGGTGGGCGGGGATAGCCGCCAAGGTGAAAATTGATGTCAACGTCACCGGCTTCGCTTGGTGATGCGCAAAAGGTGATGGGGGTTGCCAGGCAACAGAGCATAAGAGATTGCAGGAGAGTTTTTTTTATCATGTCGATTGTTCGTAACTGTTTGATGATGAAGGAGAGAAATAAGTTTTAATGTCCAGAAATGAAAATTTGATGAATCCTATCGGTTGGACCACTTGGAGCACATAGTATAGTCGGTAATCTGCAGGCAAAACAATTGTTATTTTGTGACGATTTCATCAGGTGCAGACTGGATTGAATGAATTTCCCGGGATCAATGCCTTGAAAAGCCTACATCCCTGGAGAGGATGCAGGCCAGGGAAGCAACAATAATGAATTTAAGAAACCATGGGGCGATGAAGAAGAATTTTTTCTGGAAATATACTGGTCGTATCGGATGCTTCTTGCTGTTCCTTGTTGTTTTTATGCTTGGCCCCCAGGTGGATCTTGATACCAGTCTGCGCCCCATCGAGCTGCCTCGGGATCTTGATACCTATCTTGCCCAAAAAGAGTCTGCCTTTGCGGATATCGTACCGGGAACGGAAAAAAAGATTGTCTGGGCCCATACCCCCGGTGAACAGACGCCCATCTCCCTTGTCTATGTTCATGGATTCTCCGCCAGTCGTCAGGATACGGCGCCCTTCGCGGCCATGGTCGCCCAGCGCCTCCATGCCAACCTCTTCTCCACCCGCTTGAGCGGACATGGCCGAGGCAGTCAAGCCATGCTTGATGGCGGCGTGAACGCCTGGGTGAATGACATGCAGGAGGCGATGGATATTGGAAAACGATTGGGGCAGAGGGTGGTGCTCATGGGGATCTCCACGGGCGGGACCCTTGCGGTCTGGCAGGCAGCGCAGGCAGATCAGGAGAGGATTGCGGCGCTGGTCCTGGTGTCGCCGAATTTTGGCCCTGCCGCTCGTCGGACCATGATCCTGACCTGGCCCTGGGGGGCGCAGTTGGCTGAAATACTGGTGGGGAAGAACCGGAGCTGGCAGCCGGTCAATGAAGGGCATGGCCGCTATTGGACTTGTTCGTATCCGGTGCGGGCCTTACTGCCGATGATGGGACTTGTGAAGCTGGTCAATTCCGTTGATTTGCAACGGATCGAGGTGCCTACCCTGTGTATCTATTCTCCCAATGACAAGACAGTGGATGTCACAGCAGTTCTTGCTGCGTTTCAAGGCCTCGGCGCTGAACAGAAGAGGCTGGTTGGCTGGACCCAAGCAAGCGATCCCGATCAGCATGTGCTGGTTGGGGATATCTTGTCGCCGGAGTCCACAGTGCCGCTGGCAGGGATGGTGATCGAGTTTTTGCAAGGTTTGCCGGGCACTTTATGAGCCTTGGGCAATGGGATTTGTTTTGTCGTTACATGATGGGGCTGGACGGGATGTCCGAATAGGATTCCACCCGGTTCCGGCCCTTTCTCTTGGCCTCGTAGAGGGCGGCGTCGGCATTCTTGAGGAGGTCTTCATAAGAGTTCAGCGGCTGGTCCGAGGACGTTGCTATCCCAAGGCTCAGGGTGACGAGTTGCAAGGGGAGGGACTTTTCATGGGCAATCTGGAGTTTGATGATATTGAATCGGATGCGCTCGGCCACATGGATGGCCCCTTTATAGGAGGTATCGGCGAGGATCACGACGAACTCTTCCCCTCCGTAGCGGGCACAGAAATCTCCGGGACGGACCAGGGAATTTTTGATGGTCTGGGCCACCTTCTGCAGACATTTATCCCCACTGTTATGGCCATAGGTATCGTTGTACGCCTTGAAATGATCGATATCGCACATGATGACCGCCAGTGACTCTTTAGTTCTGCTGCTTCGACTGAACTCTTTGACAATATGCTCTGCGAAGTTGAGACGATTGGGGATTCCGGTCAAGGCATCAAAGATGGCCTGTCGCTGGATGATTGCGTAGGCCCGGCTCAACCTGATCCCGGCCACCAGGATGCCAAGCAGTCCCATGAGGGTGATGCCGATATGGGCAAAGAGAAGAGGGTCGAGGAAGGGGTGACGGGCATAGGGGAGAATCACCCGGATTCCTCCCATGATGTCGCCTTCCTTGTACTTCTGTTTGTCGTGACACTGCAGACATACTGGTTTTACTTTGAGCGGGGCGATGTAAGAAAATGAGCTGTTTTCTGCCGTTGTGATAAACTTCCCTTCCTCCTGCAAGCCTTTTTCAAATTTATGCAATACGATCTCTTCCTCTGCTGTAGCCTTGGTCATTGAGTTTATGGGATGGCTGCTGATGATGTTGTACCGAATGTTATTTTCTTTGGCAATTTCCGCGATCTGTTGGGTCATAAGAGCGGGGTCAATTCTGGTGAGAGAGAGGGAGGCGTTGACCCTGATTGTATCTTTTGGCACTGGCATGGAAGGTTCTCCGGCCGGCGTTTTGGAGACCGGAACATAGACGCCTCCATAGCGGGCATTCCAGCGGCAGGTGAAGATGATATGGTTAAACAGGTTTCTCGCCGTATGCAGGGCAAGCCTTTCTTGTTCTCTTTTTGCCTGGGTATAATTCCAGGCAAAGGAGGAGGTAATGAGCAGGATCCACAAGAGACTGACAAAAAAGGTGTTTTGTCTTATTTTCATAAAAAATAGTACATCGAAAAGAAAACGCTTTTCTTGAAGAGGACAGTATTATCGATTAATTGTTGCATTTTAATGCTGACCGAGTCAACTCATTTGTAAAGAAAATGAATTTTGTTGCTATGCAAAACCAGGGAGAAAGGGTTGCGGCGGATCAATGAAGCGGCCTTTTTTCTTAAGGCTGGCTTAAAGTAGCTAAATTTGCTAAAGGTGAAATTGCCTGTTGTGTGGATCAGTGTTCTGTTTTTTGGAGAATATCGTAGAAAAATTGGATGAAAAAATAAGGGGTATGAAATGAAGAAAGTTGCAGTATTGGCCGGTGACGGCATTGGCCCGGAGGTAATGGCGGAGGCGGTAAAGGTATTGAATGCTGTACAGAAGAAGTTTTCTGTGGAGCTCAGTTATCAGTATGCCGATGTGGGCGGGATCGCCATCGACAATCATGGCGAGGCCCTGCCGCCTTCTACCCTTGCCCTGTGTGAGGCAAGCGATGCCATTCTTTTTGGCTCCGTGGGCGGCCCCAAATGGGAAAACCTGCCGCCGGCCCAGCAGCCGGAGCGGGCGGCGCTTCTGCCCCTGCGTAAACATTTTGACCTTTTCTGCAATCTGCGTCCAGCTCGAATCTTCAAGTCCTTGACGGCGGCCTGTCCCCTGCGGGCGGATATCGTTGGTGACGGTTTTGATATCCTCTGTGTGCGGGAGTTGACGTCTGATATTTATTTTGGGGTACCCAAAGGGCGTGAGGGCTCAGGGCCTGATGAGCGAGCCTTTGATACCATGGCCTATACCCGGGCCGAGATTGAGCGTATTGCCCGTATGGCCTTTGAAGCTGCCCGTCTTCGCCGTAAGAAGGTGACTTCTGTGGACAAGGCCAATGTCCTCACCACCATGGTCTTGTGGCGGGAGGTTGTGATTGGGATCGCCAAAGAATATCCTGATGTGACCCTGAACCATATCTATGTGGATAACGCTACCATGCAGCTGGTGCGTGATCCACATCAGTTTGACGTGATGCTCTGCGGCAATATGTTTGGGGATATTATCTCCGATGAGGCGGCCATGCTTACCGGTTCCATGGGCCTTCTGGCCTCGGCGAGTATCAATGCCGAAAAATTTGGAATGTACGAACCGGCTGGCGGCTCGGCCCCGGACATCGCCGGTCAGGGTATCGCCAATCCCATCGCCCAGATTCTCTCTGCCGCCATGATGCTGCGCTACAGCTTTGGGCTGGATGCGGCGGCAGACGCCATTGATCGGGCGGTGGAGAGTGTTCTTGATGCCGGTATTCATACCGCCGATATTGCCATTGACAAGACCAAGGTGGTGGGCACGGCAGCCATGGGGGATGCCATCGTCGCCGCCATGAATGAGATTTGAGGTGAAGGCTTGACCCAGAAATGCATCCAGGAATGTATGGTGGTGGCCAATGAGGCCTCTACAGTGCTGGGCCGTAAGGTGGCTGATGCCCTCGGGCGGCCCTTTTTCGAGATGATCCGCAAACATTTCGCCGATGGTGAAACCTATCATGCCTTCCCTGCCGATGTGGCGGGAAAGGATCTGATCATCGTCGCTTCCACCCACACCGACACCTCCCATCAGGAGCTGCTGGACCTGATTCAGGGGGGCAGGTACTGGAACGCGGCCACCATCAATGTGGCCATTCCCTATCTGGGTTACTCCACCATGGAGCGCGCCAAGCCGAACTCCTGTGAGATTCCCAAAGGGGTCACCAGAACCCGCCAGATCTTCCGGGCCATGCCGAACTTTGTGGCCTTTATTGATCTCCATTCGGAGGCGGTGCTGCATGCCCATGCCGGTGAGGTCCGCACGGAACATGTGTGGACCGATGAGCTGGTGATGAATAAAATCAAGGCCAGCGGCCTGAACGACTATGTCCTGGTCTCTCCGGATTATGGTTTTTCCAAACGGATAGCCCGCCTGGCCAGTCTGCTGGAGTGCCCCCATACCGCAGCCGACAAGGATCGCTATGATACCGACAAGACCATTGTCGGCCAGATCTCCAGTGTGGTCAAAGGCAAGACAGCCATTGTCTGTGATGACATGATCCGCACCGGCGGCTCCATCATCCAGACAGCCAGGCGCTGCCTCGAGGCTGGAGCGGTGGCGGTGGCGGTGATGGCCACCCATCTGGTCATGGCAGGCAATGCCAGAGAGCGGTTTTTGAACAGTCCCATAACCCGGGTGATCGGGTCCGACACCGTACCCGGGGTCGAGAGTGATGAGCTGCTGGATGTGTATTCAGTGGCGCCGCTCCTGGCGGATATCTTCAAGCGGCATCTGAAGATGGGTGCAGGACTTTCCAGCTGAAGATCTCCGGTATATTTGCCTCAATTGGATGATTCCTGGCTTTGCTGAGGGGAAAAGACGATGAAAAAAATTGAGTATAGAGAGCAGGCGCTGAAGATTCTCCCGTGGGTTTGTGGAAAATGCGGCCGTGATTTTTCCGGAAAAAAACTGCGGGAGCTGACCGTTCATCACAAAGATCATAACTATAAGAACAACCCACCTGATGGCAGCAACTGGGAGCTGTTATGTATTTACTGCCATGACAATGAGCACTCCCGCTCCATGGACGCCGAATGGTTGCCCACCCAGAATTCAGATACAGAGAAAAAGCCAACCGCCACCTTCACTCCCTTTGCAGGCCTTCTGAACCAGCTGCGTCCAGCTGTCCATGACGAAGAAAAAGATGAAAAAGAATGACGGAGAGGACAGCATAGGGTCGCTGAAGGGCTCTTCGGCGTTTCATTTCAGAGTGGGAGGTGTTCAGTCACCGTGATCCTGTCGCATATAGTTTCTCCATTAAAAGCCAGGCAGAGTCACACAACTGCTAAACATCTCCATTTATTCTGAAATGTTAGCGCCATCGTCTCGCCCCAGACAACTCTTTTCCGAGGTGTTGCCCAACTCCTTTTCCCGTTTTCTGGTTATTGGTCCGTTGTAAATTCATAGGCATCCGTCATGACCGTTCCATACATTGCGGCGGTGTGGATGCGATGCCCCTTTCCATCTCCTCCAGCGCCCATCGCCACAAAGAGGGGCAGGAGGTGTTCTTCGGTGGGGTGATTCTCCCGCGCATAAGGGCACCTTTCTCGATAGTCCAGCACTGTTTCTTTTTCTCCTGCTTCCAGTCGTTTTTTCATCCACTCAGAAAAGCTGCTTACCCATTGCGGTGGCAGCGCATTATAATCGTTAAATGATGCCTCTCTGAGATTATGGGTCATCCCTCCTGATCCAATGATCAGGATGTTTTTTTGTTTCAGTGTGCTCAGGGCAACACCAATATCGTAATGAAACCGAGGAGACATTCCGGGCTGGATGGAAACCTGGATCACCGGGATAGTGGCTTCCGGGTACATCAGCATCAGTGGGATCCAGGCACCATGATCCAGTCCGCGATCGTTGACGAGCATGGTCTTTTCGTCAACCTTTTGGAGACGCAAGGCAATCTCACTGGCGAGATCCGGTTGTCCAGGGGGCTCATATTTCATGGCATAGAGTCGCGGGTCAAATCCCCTGAAGTCATGGATGGTCGTTTGTGGATCTGCTGCTGATATCAAAATCTGATCGCTGCGCCAGTGTGCCGAGAAAAGAATCACCGCATCCGGGACAGGAAGAGAACGTGCCAGATGACAGAGAAACATATACGTCGGATCTTCCGGCATCAATGCGATACCGGGTGATCCATGGGATATAAAAAGTGCGGGCTGAGACATTTTCACCTCTCAAGTGAATATTATTGATCAACCGTTAGAGGCGCCGTTGTCCATGGGGCTTTCAGAATGGTACCTTCAGGCCCGCTACTCCCCTGGAGCTGGTCATCTCGGAACTCGCAAAGACTTCTGGAACGGTGACCTGGATTGTTGTCTTCGGACTAATTCTACACAGCTGTGTAATATGAATCGTTTGGAGTAACATTCAAGAGATGGTGGAGCTGGAATAAGGAGGGAAAAAAAACGTTATGAGAGAAGGTCGGCTAATTCCTCACGAGTCAGGATTGTTCCATTTCTTAGCTGGCGTCGAGCTCCATTCTTACGCCGATCCACACCGAGACGTAAATGAATGAGTGCCAAAAACCAAATTTTGATTGTTTTGCGTAGATTAACTGGGGCCTCCCGGCTGTCGAGGCGTCTCTCTTTTTGCGAACGCCGACCATCGTTTTTTCGACGTTCAGGGGAGTTTCGTCGTTCTACGCCAGCAAACCCATCATGGGCGAAGTAACTTGGAGAGGTTGAAACATTCTCAAATATTTTCATTTGCCATCTACCTGGATAATCCTGAAAGAAGCTAAATGTGCCTTTGTTAACAACTCGTATTCATTATCAATAAATGTTTTTTTAAAATCAAGAAATTTTTTTCAATCTCTGGTTAATCTCGATAATTTTCTGTGGTTTGTTAAATGAGTCGCATTGAGGTGGTCAGGCTAAAGATGGGACGCTTTGCTAAACGTTTCTTTATAGCTCACACTTTTTTAGTTAAGTCTCTTGACGAAATATCGAGGGGATCAATGGGCACTCTAAATTCCTGGTTGCCCCTTGTTCTGGTCTTGCAGGTCCATAATCTGCTCGAGACAGTGATTTTTGTAGGTGTAGTCCAAGCCGTTTATCCCTTGAAGATGGGTGTCGGCCAGAAAAGATGAGGTCGGATAATCACAGATGATCCGGCTCTGGTGCATCACCAGGGTGCGGCGGCTCAGTTCCCGGATGAAAAACATATCATGGGTAATAAGAATCCTGGTCATGGCCAGATGGTTGAGGATATCCAGAAGCAGCTCCTGGCTCTGCGGATCAAGGCTTGCGGTGGGTTCATCCAGAATCAGTACCTCGGGCTGCATGCTGAGCGCCGCTGCGATGGCCAGTCGTTTCCGCTCTCCGCCGCTCATGTTCAGCGGCACCCTTTTTTCATATCCCGTAAGCCGGACACTGCGCAAGGCCTCGGCAACCCGCATTTCAATTTCTTTTGTCGACAACCCCATCTGCTGGGGACCAAAGGCCACCTCTTCCCAGCAGGATGGGCAGAACAGCTGGTCGGCAGAATTCTGAAACACCATGCCAATCTGTTTCCACAATGACCGGCGCATACCCAGATCCAGTTGCCGGCCACGGGAGAAAAAGAAGCCTTCGCCGCGATGCAGCCCCAGCAGGCAGGCGGCCAGAGTCGACTTGCCGGCTCCGTTCTCCCCGACCAGGGCGATGGTCTCCCCGGATTTTACGATGAGGTTCACATCGATGATCCCGGCTGTCTTATCAGGATACTGGTAGGTGAAATGCTGCAGCTCCAGGATGGGGGTCGTTTCGTCAGCAGCTATGACATGACTGCTATTGCTGCCATGGTCATGGGTTGGGTGATGATGATGGTGGCTGGGGGCCGGGTGATGATGGTGGGCATCGCCGCAACAGCTGAACCGGAAGGTAAAATCCAAGCCGTGCTCCCGCAGGGCATGCTGCTGGGAGACCAGTTCCCGGAAGCTGTAGTCGTGATGAATGCGGCCCTCGGCCAGCACCACCGCCCGGTCGCAGATATCGTAGAGAAACAGCAGGTCGTGATCGATAATGATGAGGGTTCCCTGGAATGCGCTCAGCAGCTTCTTGAAAATCTGCTCCTGCTTGGGATCGAGATTGGCGGTGGGCTCATCCAGGATCAGCACCTCCGGTTCCATGGCCAGAATGGCGGCCAGGGCGGCCCGTTTCTTCTGGCCGTAGCTCAACTGATGGGCGGGTTTGTAGATCAGGTGGAGAAGACCGACGGCATCGAGACAGCTCTTCACCAGCTGATCGACCTGATCTCGGCTCAATCCCTTGTTCATGGGGCCAAAGGCCACGTCTTCATAGAGACTGTTACAGAATAGATGATTGTCAGGATCCTGAAACAGGATGCCGATATTGAGGCGCATAGCGGCCAGAAGTTCGGAGGTAAGGGCCTTCCCTCGATAGTGGAGAGAGCCGCTCTGCAGAGGCAGGATTCCGTTGAGATGCCGTGCGAGGGTGGATTTTCCGGAACCGTTTTTGCCGACCAGGGCGATGCGGTCACCCCGATGGATGGCAAGGTTGACATCTTGGAGGGCCGTTTTTCCATCGGGATAGGTGAAGGAGAGGTCATCGATTTTGAAAAGCAACTCCTGGGCTGGGTGCCCACTGTCGTCTCGGTAGCGGCTGTTGATTTGATGCATAAGAAATGATCGGGCTCAGGGGAATTTTCTTCAGGTTGGCAGATCACTCATGGTGCCAGGACAGGAACAATCCGGTCGAAAACCAGGAGCAGGATGCCGATCATAATCCATAGTCCGCCTTTTGCCAAATCTTCTCTCCTGGTTTGGGGCAGGGAAAAAGTTGGAAAACTGCCCTGATAACCACGGCAGAGCATGGCCTCATAAACTTTCTGGGTGCGATCAAAGGAGCTGATAAAGAGCATGCCGAAGAAATTGCCCATGGTCTTCATGGTGGCAACATCTGTCCGGGCAGTGAACCCTCGCACTCGCATGCTCCGGTACATACGGATGATTTCCTGCTGAAAGACAAAGATATAGCGATGGGTGAGCAGGATCATCTGGATGATGGCCGATGGAAACCCCAGTCTGGCAAGACCTTGCAGGGTGATTGGCAGGGAGGAGGTGCCAAGCATCGGCTCCATCATCAGGGCTATGGCAAATGCCTTGAGGACTATGGCGAGGGCCAGATAAAAGCCGCTCAGGTGAAATGGCAGAGAAGGGAGCAGCGGCAGGAGAAGGAGTGTCTCTCCTGGTCTTGCCGGACTGGTGAAGGGGACGATGAGGAGAAACATCACAAGAAATCCCGACATGGCGGCAAGACGGCGCAACCCTCGATGCCAGGGAATATTGCTGAAATAGAGGGCGAGAATGGAAATGATCAGGGCTGCCATGCACCAGAAAAGACTTTTCAGCGAAACAACCAGAAAACAGTAGGGAAAGAGAGAACCGATTTTTACCGCCGGGTCCCAGTTATGAAAAAAAGATGGGGTGTCTGCGTAAGCATCAATGGTGGGGATTGACCAGTCAGGGGCTGCCCCTCGGTCCGGCTCCCTGGTCCTTTTTCTGGCAAGAAGGACGAGGCCCAGTCCAGAGAGGACAACCATAAGCAAGAGAATGCCGCCTGCGAGTGCGTTGGAGAGTTGAATTATTGTGCCTGGATTGTCCATTTTTTCGAATATTCGAAGAATATTGAGGGGCTCACATATCAGGTGCAATGTAAACGAAGGTCAACTTACCCTGCCGTTTTTTTCGGGTATGCCAAGGTACTTGCAAATCAATCTCTCTGGTCAGTGATGCTTTGGCTATTTCTGGCAAGCATGATATTGAAGTGTCCACCCGTGGCGGTTGCACTGTCTGGGGTAAACTTCTATCTTTGTTTCCACTTCAGCAGCTCAGGTTTAACCCGGTAGATAAAAGAGATGGTGAAGGCAGAGATCGCAGTCTCGATGATGATCACCGGGATATGGGCGGCCAGGGCAAGTTTGGCCACCCCGAGAAAGTCCTCGCCGCTGGTGAACAGGAGGCCGGCCAGCAAGGAGGCCGCGAAAAATGTGCCGAGACCACCGGCCATGGCTCCGGCCACGGTGTTGCTCATCAGGCTTGAGCCGCGAATCAATTGGAAGAGCAGACCGCACACCAGGGCAGGTACTCCCATCATCAGGGAATTTGCCCCAAGAGCGGTGAGACCTCCAAACTGAAAGAGGAGGCTCTGCAGAAAAAGACCGATAAAGATGCTGAGAAAGGCGGCTGGTCCAAGAAGGGCCCCAACTATTCCCGGCAACAGCAGATGGACACTGGTCGGCCCCAAGGGCAGGTGAATGAGGGATGCGACAAAGAATGCGGACGTGACGACGGCAATTTTAGGCAGTTCTTCCTGCTTGACGAATTTCAGGCTCAGGGCGGTCCCGCCGAGGGTCAGGGCATAGGCGGTCAGGGAGATCGTGGTGGGGAGCACCCCGTCGGATATGTGCACGGCCTTATTTCCTTGAGGGTTGATTTTTTCGTCGCGATGCCATGAAGGCGGCTACCCCGAAGAGTCCAAAGATGTAGCCAATTCCAGCCATTGCTGCCGGTATTCCCGGCTCCGCAATACTTTGGTTGAGAGCGGCGATGTCACGTTTTATTCCCCGTAACTCTTCGGAGATTTTTTTGTTCTGGGCCTCAAGTTTTGCCAAGGCAGCCTGGCAGCAACACTCCTCACTGGCCATGGCTGTTGTCTTGTTTTCTTCCCGGGCCAGGGGAGGCTCATCGGCCTGGCCTGGAGATGGCTGAACAAGATAGAGCATGGCAAAAATGACTGGGATGATGGATCGTAGGGGGAATTTCATTGCGCTCTTCACATCTCCGATGCCTTCAGGAGAAAGCTGTTTTTGTGGCCCATGCTGGCGTTGATGACGATGGTCAGGTCTTCTTTTTTGGGCAGAGGAAAATGAAACAGGCCTTTGGCGTCGGTCTTTCCTTCGAGCAGCTTGGTGTTGTTTTTATCAAAGACCTCGACGACGGCATTTTCCACGAATTTTCCATCCGGGAAGTAGCTCTCAGTGAAGACCGTTTCTCCTTCGACATAGGCGAAAATGTTCACCTTGTGGGCCAGAGCCAGACCCGTTGTACTCAGAAAGAGGAAAACTGACAGCAAAAATGTTGCAACAAGTTGTTTACGCATGGGGGATCCTTTTGAAAAAATGGTCGGCACGAACTAATCGTGCCGACCATAGGTCTTTGGGGACGGGTTTTTACTTCATGTCAACAGTATGTACCCAGTAGACGGCACCAATTTCAACCCCTTTTTCCACTCCATCATGTTTAAGTTTCCAGTCCGCCTCACTGAGGGCGGCAAATCCCCACCAGCCAGCTCGGGGCATGGCATACGAGAAGACGCCATTGGCATCAGTTTTAACCACCTGGGTGGAGTAGGGATCACTTGGCGCTTTGATTATCCCGGGATTCCCCGGTGATTCATTCAGGTACTCAATCTCAACCTTTGCTCCGGCAGCCGGTTTGCCTTTGACCAGCACTTGACCGGTAAAGATGTTGTTGGTCCAGAATCCGTAAGGCCGGGTCATGGGGATAATCTCGGTTTCAAGGCCAACCGGTTCGTCCCATCCTTCCTCCAAACCAAGGGCATTCACGCAGACCTTGGTGTAGTGGACGATAAAAGAATCTTCAGCCGGCTCCCAGTAAGGAGTTGGCTCCACATAAAAGGTGTAATCGCCCGGTCTCTTGATCTGATACTCTGTCTTCCACATGGCGAAGTTTTTGTCTTGTCCGGGGGCCTTTCCTTTGGCTTCGGCGAGTGTGGGCAGCAGGTCAATTTTTTTGCCGGCAGTTTGAACACCAAATTGCTTGGGTTTTTCCATGTTCATGTAGTGCATTTCAAGGGGATGGATAAACTTCACCTCAAGCTGCAGTTTCTTGCTGTCATCCTGGCTGATGATATCGTCAGATGGGACAATCACACCAAAATGGGCTTGTCCTGTTGAGGACAGAGCTGGGATGGAGGCAAGGACGGTGGCGAGGGTAAGAATCTGTTTGATGCGCATAACGGTCTCCTGGATTTTGGTTTTGATGGATTGAGTTTTTGGCAAAAAATGGTTGGCTGGTGTCGTTAGGTTATCGGCTATTTTTTGTATTCTGCCATACGCTTCAAGCCCCCTCCTTTTTATAAGGAGGGGGGTGGGGGTGGTGCTGTTTTTGGAGCTTGGTGTAAGAAGGCCGGCGTTTTTTCCGATTTTTTGGAAAAGGAGATTCGGGGGCTACTTTTTTGATCATTTGCTGAACGCCGCTTCGTAGAAACAGCCGGAACCGATTGGCTGTTTCTACGAAGCGGCATAAGAGTCCGTTGCCCTGCAAGCAAGAAAAAGACCTTGCTTGCAGGGCAACGGTCTCTAAAACTCATACGCAAGTTTTGCAGTAACCACACTGGCATTTTCCCCAGTGCCATTATCTTCGGTGTCGTAATCATTGTCATAGTAGTATTCCAAGGTCAGGACTGTTTTCGGCAGGATCTCCATGCCGACGGAACCAAGATACCGTGACTCAGGCAGCCCGATGGCCACGGCCTCATCCGTCTGCTGCCAGCCAATGGCAAAGATGGTCTCCCGGCCTAAGAGCTCTGTGGTGTAAGCAAGCTCCGCATTCCAGGCACTGGGCTCGGCCCCTTGACCGAGAAAATCAATCTCTTCCAGCTCACACCGCCAGTAAAGGACGTATCATCCTTTTCATAGCCGTAGCCGGCCATGAAACCGTAGCCCATCTTGGTATAGCTGTTGTCATCAGGATCATCGACATCGGTCTCTTTCATGCCCTTATATCCATAAAGAGCAGCCGTAAAACCATTGGCCTCAAAACCAATGGCGGCGCCGCTATCGTTGATCTCACTGATCTCAAGGGTGAGCGGGTCCTGAATCATGTTGGTCGCAAAGTTGCCGAAGGGCATATAGAACTTACCGGCAGTGAGCGTAAGCGGGAACTTTTCGGTGTCTCCCAGGGTAATAGTCGCCTCATCGACAGAAAAATCATCGTCGTCACCATCTTCTTCATATTTCAGCAGAACATGACCGGTAGCCCAGTCGGTGGCCTTGATGTCCAGCCCAAGCTCCACGGTGGAGGTGTCAAAAGAGTTGAAGTTATTTTTGGGATCAGTTTTCTCCTCTCCTTTATCCAGGGCCTGAAGCTTCTCAGCGGTCCTGGCGTTTGTTTCCGACATCTTTCCTTCCAGTTCACCCACCCGCTGGGTCAACTGCCTGTTTTCCTTGATCAGCTCCTGCATCTGCTGCTGCAAGGCCTCCATGGTGACCGGCCCGCCACTTCCCGCCATGGCCTGGCTTCCACAGACAGCCCCAAGCAGAGCCGTTGCGAGGAGTGTTTTACTGAGTTGATCTTTCTTCATTTTTCTCTCCTTTATTAGGGCGTTCTTGTTCTTTTGCGGTTGGATACCCCGGCAACAAAAAATGTCGTTCACCAGAATATCTTTTCTGGGAGCACCTTCGGGGTTTGAAGGGATTACTGCCCCGTGAGAAGGCAAAAAAAAGCCACGAAGGGTTTTGTTCTGTCTGACAGAAGCAAAGCCTTCGTGGCTTGAATGAACATACGCCTCAGGGGTTGATTCCTGAATTGTTCGATTGATGTTACGCGTTGATGAGCATGATTTACTTCAGTAAATCATTAAATAAAGGTTTTCTAATACCGGGTCAAAGATTGGAAGTCAAGTTTTTTAAAGTCGCAGGCAAGCCCGTACCGCCCTGAAGGAAAGTATGGGTAAACCCCTTGCCGGTTCCTTAATTCCCCATTCCGGGCTGTAACGTCACTCCTTGTGTACTTTCTCGGTTTTCCTTAGAAGGGATCTTGGAATTTACGGGAAAAATGGAAGTGTTGTTGAGGAATCTGGAGACATACGTCGAAGAGTTATTTCAGAAATCCTCGTTAAACGCGCCGTCCTCTTTCAATGGCGCCCTGCATAGGTAGTGGAGGTTGAAGGGGTCGTGTTCCATCTCGGTGATCTCGATGTGTTCAAAGCCCGCTTCTCTGAGCAGGGCTTCTGCCTTTTCCTGCCCCCACATCATTCCCAGCCCGGTTCCATTATTATTCAGTCCCACCGGCAGGCAGTGCATCAGGCTGACCGTATATAAAAACGGGCCCATGGGATGATCCATATTGTCGGCCTGGCTGGATTTGGCCTTAATCTCGATCATCGAAAACATCCCGCCTGGAGCCAGCATGTGCCTGATTCCCTTGAGGACTTCCAGGGGATGACTTTGATCATGGATGGCATCAAAGGCGCAGATATAATCAAAGCGGCTGTAAAATTCACTTCTTCCGTCGATGTCTGCTGCATCCTGAACCAGAAACACTGCGTTAGCGATGCCGTCCTCCTTGGCCGCCGCTGCCGCTTGTGTTATGGCTTCTTCGTGGTTGTCGATGCCGACAAAACTGCTTTTGGGGAAGGCCTTGGCCATGAGATGCAGGGCTACGCCATGCCCACAACCGAGATCACAAACCTGTATCCCTTGACTGAGACGGGTACAGAGTTGTCCCTTGTCAACGGTGGGGAGAAAGAGGTCGATCAGCACTTGCTGGTGCTTTGCATCGGCGAGCTCTGCCATGAATCCCTGAAAATCAGGATATCTGGAAAAGGGAACTCCGGCCCCGGTTCGAAAGGCATGGTTGACGGAGTCCATGGCACAGGCGGAGAGGAGGGGGATTTCCTGGGTGTAGACCCCCATATTCATGCTTCCTCCCTTGCGGGTCAGGAAGGAAGCATGCTCGGGAGGCAGGAAGTAGGTCTCGTCCCCCTTCTGATCTTTAAGGAATTCAATGATCTGCCCCGTTACCATGATTCCAAGCCATTCTTGAAGGTATCTGGGATGGAGACCTGATGCGGAGGCGATTTCTGATACGGTGACCGGTTTGTTCAGTTCTTCAAGAGCATCAAAAATCCGATGTTTGTATCCTATGGCCATGGCGAGATTTAAGGCGCCATGGTTGAGGATCTCGGTCATTCTGTCTGCAAATTGAATCATTTATCCTTTTTTGTTTTTGATTTGGTTCCCAGGACCTCTGTGGCCCAGTACATGGCGGCCATGGTCTGGGGAAAGCCTATTGTTGAAACCAGGAGGAGCAGGGTGTGGGTGATCTCCTCGGGAGTTGCGCCTGCCTGTACTGCCCGGCGGGTGTGGGAACTGACCGATCCTTCCGATTGGCCGGCCGCAGCTGCCGCCAACTGGATCAGCTGGGAGGTTTTTTCATCGAGTGGGCCAGCCGTGCGCACGGTTGTTCCGAGATTCTCAACGGCAGTGAAGACCTCGGGGAACTGTTTTCTGACTTCTTTGTAAAATGATGGTTTGTTTTTTTCAGCCATGGTGATCTCCTTTGGAATAAAATTTAACGTTTCAGAAACATGAAAGAATTTTCAGTTTTCCACGATGAATCGGATGGTTTTTTGTTTTACATGGATTGCTCTGACTATACTCCAAAGAATAATTTGCGGCAACGATTCTCATCTGAAGAGGCGGTGCCGCGTCCTCTTCCTTCGTTAGCAAGCCGCCAGCAAGAATCTAATAAATGATTAATGCGCGTCCCCGCCCCCAAGCACTTTATAGAGTGTCACCATGTTGGAAAGCCGGGAAAGACGGGTGGTGATCAAGCCCTGCTGGGCGCTGTAGAGTGAACGCTGGGAGTCGAGCACGGCCAGATAGCTGTCGACTCCTTTGTCGTAGCGAGCCTGGGAAAGCCGGTATCTGGCGGCGGTGGCATCGGTGAGGGACTGCTGGGCGGTCAGCTCATCGTCGATGGTTCCCCGCCGGGCAAGGGCGTCGGCGACTTCCCGGAAGGCGGTTTGGATGGCCTTTTCATAGGCGGCAACGGCGATATCCCGATCCACCTCGGCCACGGTCAGGCGAGCCCATCGTGAACCGGCATCAAAGATCGGCAGGGAGATGTTCGGGGTAAAGGCCCAGGCGCCCGAACCGGAGCTGAAGAGGCCGGAGAGCTCGTCGCTGCCCACCCCGATGGAGCCGATAAGGGTTATGCGGGGGAAAAAGGCGGCCCGGGCAGCGCCGATATTGGCGTTGTATCCTTGAAGCTGGTTTTCCGCCCTAAGAATGTCGGGACGTCGGAGCAGCATCTCGGAAGGGGTGCCGGCGGGGAGATCTTTGACGGCGGTTAATGTTTCAGACAGGGTTTTTGGCAGCAATTCGGCAGGAACCGTGGAGCCGACCACCAGATTCAGGGCATTTTCGTCCTGGGCGGCAAGGGCCGTATAGCGGGCGATATCGACCCGCGCCGTATCCAGTTGGGTTTGCGCCTGCTGCAGATCCAGCTCGGAGGCGACCCCCATGGCAAAGCGGCGCTGAATTAACTGATAGCTCGACTGTTGGGCCGTGAGTGTCGCCTGTGCCAGATACAGCCGTTCGCGATCGGCGGCCAGATTCAGATAGTTGGCAGCCACCTCGGCCACCAGGCTGATCTGCACGGTTCGGCGTGCCTGCTCGGTGGCAAGGTACTGCGCCAAGGCCTGATCCTTCAGGCTTTGCACCCGGCCAAACAGATCAAGCTCATAGGCACTGACGCCTAGACCGACACTGTATTGTTCGACGGTTTCAGCTTGGCCGGTGCCCGAGAGGGTTTCGGGCAGTCGTTTTTTGCTGCTGGCAGCGGCGCCATCAATCTGGGGAAAAAGTTCTGCCCGCTGGATCTGATACTGGGCGCGGGATCGCTCAATGTTGAGAGCGGCTAGGCGCAGGTCGCGGTTATTTTCCAGGGCCATGCCGATGGTCTTCTGTAACGGTTGTTCGACAAAGAACTCCTGCCAGGGAAGGTCGGCGGGTTTTTTCGCGGATTGATCGGGAGTTTCTTTCTGGTAGGCCGGGCCATCCGGCCAGACTGCCGAAACCGGTGCCTCCGGACGGAGATATTCAGGGGCCATGGTGCAGGCGCCCAGGCCAAGTATTGCTGCCAAAGAGAGGCACAAGGTTGTTGTCTTCCGTTTCATATTACTTCACCTCTGGAATGGTGGTGACTGCGCCATTGGCAGCCTTCGGCTTCTTGGCAACGAGCCGGGAAATCAGGACAAAGAAAAAAGGAATGAAAATCAAGTCAATAAAGGTGGCGGAAAGCAGGCCGCCGGTCACCGCGGTGCCGATGGCGTTCTGGGCGGCGGCGCCAGCTCCTTTGGTCAGAGCCAGGGGCAGGGTGCCGAAGAAAAAGGCCAGTGAGGTCATAAGGACCGGACGCAGCCGGATTTTAACCGCCGACAGGGTGGCCTCCACCAGTTCATGGCCTTGCGACATCTGCTCCTTAATAAACTGGATGATCAGAATGGCATTCTTGGTGGAGAGGCCCACGGTGGTGAGCAGGCCGATCTGTAGATAGACATCATTGGGCAGCACTCGCATGGTGACTGCGGTCACTGCTCCAACGAGGCCCAGCGGCAGCATCAGCAGATTAACAAAGGGAATCGTCCAGCTCTCGTAGAGGGCGGCCACGGCCAGGAATACAACCAGCAGCGAAATGGCATACAGGGCCGGAGCCTGTTTTCCGGCCTGCTTTTCCTCGTAAGACAAGCCCGTCCACTCGTAGCCGATCCCCACCGGTAACTGGGCCGCCAGCTTCTCCATCTCAACCATCGCCTCGCCGGTGCTCACGCCGGGAGCGGCCTGCCCCATGATTTCCACGGAGGGAATACCGTTATAGCGCTCCAGGCGGGGCGATGCGTATTGCCAGTGGGCGGAGGAAAAGGCCGAGAACGGCACCATCTCGCCCTTACTGTTGCGGACATGCCATTTTTTGATATCCTCGGGCAGCATCCGGTATTTTGCGTCGGCCTGGAGATAAACCTTTTTGACTCGCCCGTTCTCGATAAAATCGTTGACGTAGGAACTGCCCCAGGCCGTTGCCAGTACTTCGTTGACCCCAAGCAGGGAAAGCCCCAGCGCGCCTGCCCGTTCATCATCGATATCCAACTTGAATTCAGGGGAGTCATCCTGGCCGTTGGGACGGACGGCTACGAGCTTGGGGTTTTTCATGGCCATCCCCAACAGCTGGCTCCGGGCCTCCATCAGCTTTTCATGTCCCAGTCCGCTTCGATCCTGCAACATTAAGTCAAAACCGTTGGCCTGTCCCAGCTCCACCACCGCCGGCGGCGAAAAGGCGAAGGCCATACCATCCTTAAACTGAGAAAAGGCCCCCATGGCTCGTTTGGCAACGGCGGCTGCTTTCAGGTCGGGATTCTTTCGCAGTTTCCAATCTTTCAGGCGGACAAAGGCGAGGGCCATATTCTGACCTCGACCGGCGAAGCTGAATCCGTGCACGGCAATAACGGTCTCAACGGCTTCTTTTTCCTGTTCGAGAAAATGGTGTTCAAGCTGCTCAATCACCTTGATGGTTCGTTCCAGAGTCGCTCCGGCCGGCAACTGAATCTGGCAGATGATGAATCCCTGATCCTCATCGGGCAGGAAGGCCGTGGGCAGACGCAGGAAGAAGAACACCATGACGGCCACAATGGCGCCATACACAAGCAGGTAGCGAACCGGTTTGCCGAATGAGCGGCCGACAATCCCTTCATACTTCTCCCGGCCGAGGTCAAAGTACTTGTTGAACCAGCGGAAAAATTGGCAGAACCAGCCGCATTCGCCTGGTGTGTGTCCCTTTGCCACCGGTTTCAGGAGGGTGGCGCAGAGGGCCGGGGTCAGGATCATCGCCACCATCACCGACAGAATCATGGCGGAGATAATGGTGACTGAGAACTGGCGGTAGATGACGCCGGTGGAACCGCCGAAAAAGGCCATGGGCAGGAAGACCGCCGTCAAGACAGTGGCGATGCCCACCAGGGCGCTGGTGATCTGGCCCATGGATTTGACCGTGGCGTCATGGGGTGAGAGCCCCTCCTCGGACATGATCCGCTCCACATTTTCCACCACCACAATGGCATCATCCACCAGCAGGCCGATGACGATGACCAGGGCGAACATGGTCAGGGTATTGATGGAGAAGCCGACCACTGACAGGACTCCCAGTGTGCCAAGAAGAACCACCGGTACGGCAATGGTGGGGATCAGGGTGGCCCGGAAGTTCTGCAGGAAGAGGAACATGATGATAAAGACCAGAAAGACCGCCTCGATCAGGGTATGCACCACCTCTTCGATGGAAATTTTAACAAAAGGGGTTGTATCGTAGGGGTACACCGCCTGCATATTCTGGGGAAAGTATTTTGAGAGATCAACGACCTTGGCCTTGACCCGATCGGCGGTTTCCAGGGCATTGGCCCCGGCCGCGAGACGGATGGCCATGCCTCCCATCGGTTTCCCCTTATAGCGGGCGCCGACTTCATAATTCTCGGTGCCGATTTTACATTGAGCCACATCCTTCAGCCTGACCGTGGAGCCGTCACTGTTTGTTTTGAGGATAATGGCATCAAACTGAGCCGGGGTCTTGAGCAGTGTCCGGGCTGTAATGGTGGCATTGAGCTGCTGACCTTCAGCAGCTGGAGCGGCCCCGAACTGTCCGGCTGAGACCTGGGCGTTTTGGGCCTGCACTGCTAAGATAACATCGTTGCTGGTCAGGCGGTAGCTGTTGAGTTTGTCGGGATTCAGCCAGATCCGCATGGCATTCTGCGAGCCGAAGACCGTTACTTCGCCCACCCCTTCGGTGCGGCTGACGATGTCCTGGACGTTGGCCACCATATAGTCGGTGAGGGCGGGACGATCGATGGAGCCGTCCTCCGAGACCAACCCTAGAATCAGCAGGAAGTTTTTGGTGGATTTAACCACCTGGATTCCCTGTCTCTGAACGATCTGGGGCAGGAGCGGAGTGGCCAGCTGGAGTTTGTTCTGTACCTGCACCTGGGCAATGTTCGGGTCGGTGCCGGCCTTGAAGGTCAGATTAATGGCCACCGACCCGGCGGAGTCGCTGGTGGAGGACATATAGATCAGGTTGTCGATGCCGTTCAGCTTCTGCTCGATGACCTGGGTAACGGTATCCTGCACGGTCTGGGCCGAGGCGCCGGGATACACGGCATTGATGGTGATCTGGGGTGGAGCAATGGGTGGGTACTGGGAGACCGGCAGGGTCTTGATTGCCAGAATACCGGCGAGCATCACCAGAATGGCGATGACCCAGGCAAAGATGGGGCGATTGATGAAAAACCTCGACATGAAAACTCTCCTTTACTTTTTGACGGCTGCTGGTTGCGCACTGGCGGCGGGGGATGCTTCCGGCTTGCTGCCAAAAGGCACAGCCTTGACCGGGGTTCCCGGACGCGCCTTCTGGAGCCCCTCCAGAATAACCCGGTCTCCGGCCTTCACTCCTTCCGTCACCAGCCAGCTGTCGCCAACTGTCCGCGATACCTTGATAACCCGCGGCTCGACTTTTTCCTCGGCGCCCACCAGCATCACCATGGCATCTCCTTGCGGATTGCGGGTCACGCCGCGCTGCGGAATAAGAATCGCCTCTTCGCTAACCCCTTCCTGGACAATGGCGCGGACAAACATGCCGGGCAGCAGCAATTGCTTGGGATTGGGAAAGAGCGCCCGCAGGGTGATGGAACCGGTGCTCTGCTCCACCGTCACTTCGCTGAACTTGAGAATCCCTTCTTGCGGGTAGGGACTGCCGTCTTCCAGCAGCAGCTTGACCTTTGCCTGGTCGTTATTCTTGCCATTGATCTCGCCACTCCCCAGATTCCGCTTGAGGCGAAGAAGTTCCGCGCTGGACTGGTTTACGTCCACATAGACCGGGTCAAGCTGTTGAATCGTGGCCATGGCCGCGGCTTGATTCTCGGTGACCAGCGCCCCGTTGGTCACCGTTGAGCGGCCGATCCGACCGGAGATTGAGGCCTTCACGCTGGTGTAGTCAAGATTGATACGGGCGGACTCGACAGCCGCCTGATTGACGGCGACATCGGCCACGGCCTGCTTAAGGAGGGCGTCGGCATCGTCAAATTCCTGTCGGCTCACCGCGTTGATGGCGACCAGCTCCCGGTAGCGATCCGCCTTCAGTCGCATCGGTACCAGGTTGGCCTCGGCACGGGCCAGGGCCGCCTTGGCACTGGCAAAGGCGGCCTGATAGGTGGCGGGATCAATTTGATAGAGGATCTGTCCCGCCTTCACGTCGGAGCCTTCGGTGAAGAGTCTCTTCTGGATAACTCCTCCCACCTGGGGACGGACTTCGGCGATCATGTGCGGCGAGGTCCGGCCCGTCAGCTCCATGGTCAAGGTGACCGGGGCGATGCTTATGGTCATGATGCCGACCTCGGGGGGAGGGGTGGCAGCTGGTTTGTTTGCCGGAGAGGAGTCCTGCTTGCAGCCGGTCAGCAGAAGTGTGCCGATCAGGAGTCCCGTATGGGCTATGCGTTTTATTTTTTCAGTTGTGTCCATCAATGGTTACCTCAAAGGAGTTGAACGATTCGCCGGCCTGATCCTTACGTATCGAGCGGATACACCGGTGCCGGAAAGAAAAGGGGTGATTGGGTAAACCTCTCTGCCTGAAAGCAGGGAGGAAGTAGGATGAAAGAAGGTCTTGGCGTTTAGAGAAAATTCTCGGAGAGAAAACCGTGTAGAAGAGTGAACGTTCAGTCCGGGATGCCTCATTGTTTAATACCATCCCAGCAGGCCTGAACGGTCTGTGCAATCAAGGGCTCGTCAAGTTCGACAAAACCAAGGATGCGGTCGCGGGCCACGGTCAGAAGAGGCCCGAATGCCAGCGCGAAAAGCACCACCAGGGGTAAATCTTTCACAATCTGCCGGGCCTTTCCTTCCTCAAGAAGCATGCGGTATAAGTCTTCATCTCCCGCCTGGCCAAAAATTTGATCCCGGCGGAATATGGCCCCGTACGGCGAGTGAAGGTACTGTTCCAGGAAACGAAATTTGAGGGGGTGGGCAATAAAGAAGCGGAGCAGCCCGGTATGGGCACGGATAAATCTCTCCCTTACCGGCCTGTCAGTGTTATATCCCTCCATGAGTCGGGTATGAATTTTGTTATGGAGTTCCTGGAACAAGGTGTTGATTAACAGCTCTTTGGTTTCAAAATACCGGTAGATGGTTCCTGCCCCAACGCCCGCTCGCTCAGCAATACTGGCGATGGGCGCACCATGGAAGCCTTGCTCGGCAATCAGCTCCAATGCAGCGTTCATGATTTCTTGACGTTTTTCAGATGTATTCATAAAAGAGTATTTAAACCATGGAGTGAATGTTCATTCCGAACATAAAGGCTTCCTGCTTCCTTGTCAAATTGTTTTTGACATCTTTTCTGAAAGATTGTGATCTCAAATGAATTTTTTTAGAGAGGTTCATCTGGTTTCCATGCGCCACCTGGAAACCCATCTCGGCCTGGGTTGCAGGCCGTCGTTAACCCATGAAACGCAGGGAAGCGAAGCAAAGCGTGAACTTCGAGGGTCGGAACTGGATGCGGCGCATCCAGACAGCATTCCCATGCGGCGCATGGGAACGAGATGGGATAGATGTCACCCCCCCCCTCATGCAAAATGGACGTTTCTTCTTTCTTGCCAAGACACGTTAAAAGGAATTTTTCCGTGTCTTTTTATGGTCTCAGGAGACGCTATATCGTCCTGAAAAACCATGCCTCTACCAGGGAATCCTTTCTCAGCACCCGGCATCCTTCTGGAATTTCAATCAGGGCATTGGCGGAGGCCATGGCTTCAAATCTTCCCATGTTGCGCAGGGGCGCGGCGTACAGAAGGCCGTTGTTATGGCTTGCCCGGCTGTAGATTAACTGGGTCCAGTCTTCCTGTCCGGTGAGTTCTTCTGTGACAAAGACCTTTTGCTTTTGGGGCAGGCAATCCAGAAATCCCATGAGTTGCCGGACTCCAGGCAGGGCCAAAAGGAGCAGCGCCACATGGTTCGAGGGCGGCCCGCCCGGCAGGTTAAACACCACGGTGTTGCCAACCCGTCCCATGCAGGCGCCTTTCCCCGGCCCTATGCGAACCCGATGGAAGATCTTTTCCATTCCAACCTGTTCCATGGCCCGCATGGTCAGGTCTTTATCGCCATCGAGGACACCGCCACAGGTGATCAGGATGTCAACGTCTGGGATAATTTGGCTGAACTGTTCTTGCAGGTTGTCGAGATTGTCCCGCACCAGAACAGTGCAGGCGTGTATTCCCAGGGCCTGCAATTCAGCCGCCGCTGTCACCATATTGCTTGCTGCCACCTTTCCAGCAGTGACCGGTTCACCCGGCCATACCAGTTCACTGCCCGTTGCCGCAATGGCAATCTTCGGGAGGGGAGAACAGAGGACTTCCTTGAGTCCGGCGGCGGCCAGCAGGCCGAGATGGGCAGGACCAAGGATGGTTCCCCGGGCCAGTATCACCTGGTCTAGGACAATATCGCTTCCTTTGCGGAGGATATTTAATCCGGTCCGGGAGTCTGCCATGATCAATACCTGCTGACCATCGACCTGCGCAAATTCAGAGGCAAGCACGGAGGTCGCGCCGCGCGGGATAGCGGCACCGGTCATGATGCGTACCGCATGTCCGGTGCTGACGCCAAGGTCGTCGGGCTCATCACCCGCAGTCACGGCACCGGTCACCAGAAGGGTTACCGGGTGCACCGGAGATGCCTCTGCGATGTCATCTGAAACCACCGCAAAGCCGTCTTTCAGGGAGGAGTCAACGGAAGGGCAGTTTGCCAAGGCGCGGACATCTTCTGCGCAAACCAGGCCAAGGGCCTTGGCAAGCGGCACAGCTACCGGCCGGAGCGCGGGGAGCATGGCGATATAGGCATGTGCCTGGGTTAGAGAAATCATGATATTTTCGTATGCTCCTGTTGCCATGGATAGATCCGACTCAAATGTGATCGGGGGCTATCGGCATTGATAGTTGACCCACTCCAGGCAGTGCTTTTCATTAGTAGTTAAAAAGAGGTTTGCTATGTGGGTAGAGATTATAGTGCTTGTTACAGACTATAGTCTGTTGTGCGCTGAAAAAGCAGGATGGAAAAACCCAGTTGGAACAAGGACTCTCAAATCAAGCCCGGAGGGCGACCGGAGAATAAAAAAAAAAGGGGTTAAGCGAAAAACGCCTAACCCCTTGATTTTGTTGGTGCACCAGGAGGGATTCGGACCCCCGACCTACGGATTCGTAGTCCGTTGCTCTATCCAGCTGAGCTACTGGTGCGAAAAGATAGGGATATATACCTTAGTTTCATTGTTTCCTCAAGGCCTGTTTATTTTTCTACGGATTATTTTTTATCTGCTCCCGGTTGCAGGAAAAGATATGCTTGTTGATTGGCCGGTGAGTGCGGGGTGTAAGTGCAATGAAATAGCCCGTTATGACATATGAAATACATCTATAGAGTGGTGGTAAAACCTGATTTGGTTGCGTCTTGAAAGAACTGTGCTTACTCTTCTTGAAAATTCTGTCAGGTGGTCTGGCACGGATGAGCAGTATTTACTGGTTGATATTTTTGAGATAGAAGCTCTTTGCCTTTTTTATGAATGAATCAATTTCGCAGCTTATTATCATGGCCCCGCCTTTGCTGCTGGCCCTTACGGTCCATGAATTTGCCCATGGATATGTGGCCTTCAGACTGGGAGACCCAACGGCACGTGCCTTGGGGCGTCTGACCTTGAACCCGTTGAAGCATCTGGATCCATTGGGAACCATTGCTTTTTTTGTTTTTCATTTTGGTTGGGCCAAGCCGGTACCGGTGAATCCTGCTTATTTTAGAAATCCGGAAAAGGACATGCTCTGGGTGGCCCTGGCTGGGCCGGCTACGAATTTTGCGCTGGCCGTCATAAGTGCCCTGATGGCCAAAATTATCTGGCTGCTTGCGCAGCTCATGCCCTATTCTCTTGTGGGGGAAGCTATTCTTGTCCCCTTGAACAGCACCTTGATTGCCAGCGTCTGGATTAACCTGGTACTCTGTATCTTTAATTTTCTGCCGATTCCACCCCTTGACGGCAGTCGGATTCTCGCTGGACTTCTGCCGCCTGATCTTGCCCGTACTTACGCTTCTTTTGAAAAATATGGCTTTCTTCTAGTTATTCTCCTGGCGGTTACAGGAGTCCTTTCCAAACTGATTATTCCGCTTATCAAGTTTGTCAACAACTTGCTGCTATCCTGATATTAATCCTTCATTTTTGCAGGCAGACTTCTGGGTGATGGAGGCCGTGCCGCTCCAACGAAGCCTTTGAGAGAAAGGGCATCGCTGGATAGTTCATTGCGGATGCTCGATCTGATCCATCTCTTTTTGTTTGAAAATGCCCAAGGTGTCCGGACCTTACAGAAAAGATCTTATTGGGTTTTCTTTACAGCCTGTTTGACAGAAAGAGGAAAGGGGACATCTTTTTGCAGGTCTGGCGGGAGATTATTGCGGGCCTGACTGGCCGTGCTAAGGGTTGGGTATTCTCCATAAAAAAGGAGGTATGTTGGCGGAGATGTTGTTTTTTTGAGAATGATAAATCTATCTGATTCTTTCTGGTATTCCTTTTTGCCCAGGATTTTTGTTAATTTTTCTTTGGCATCACTATCGGTAAGAACCATAAGCTGTAAGGTGAAATGGTCATTCTTCTTACCTTTCAGCCAGTTCTCGCCGGCAGCCAAGCTTTTTAACGGAAGCTTGCTGGTGGCGTCGGGCTTGACTGCTTTGACTTTTGTAAGGGGCTCTGGGGTAATAAGAGGGGTCTTGTTTTTTTTGGGGATATTTTCAGCAATGATCACCTGCGTCGTTGAGGCTTGAGTTGAAAGGGCAGGAGTCGTATCTGCCGGAGGCAATGGAGTGGATGAGCCTGGCTCTGGTTTGACAGGTTCAGTGACAGTTTCTGGCGCTGCTGTAAGAGTAGGTTGAGACAATGATGCTGCAGGTTCAATGGGTGGTGCCGGAGATGGCTGACTGGATAATGTAGCAGGTTCAGTTGGTGGTAAGGGCTGGACGGCTTGGCTGATCTGCTCATTTGTTACAGCTAGTGCGGGTGGGGCTGTATGCTCAGTTACGGCTTCTCTTACCTCAGGCGTGGCGGGTATTTCTTTTTGCTTGTCTGCTCTATTGGAGAATAGAAACAGAAAGAGGATCAGAAGAAGAGCGCCACTGGCAAGGACCATTTTGTTTCGGACAAGCGAAAATGGCAGACGATGAACAGGGGCCTGGCCTGCGGTCGGAGTATCTATATCCCGGACGTGTTCAAGCAGCACCATGAAGGACGTGTCGTTGGTGCCATGGGAAGATGATCGAAGAGAATCTTCTGCCAGGCTGTTGATCTTTCTAAAATTGCCCTGGGCCATGGTAAGAATTTTTGCGGCAACTTCCAGGCTGAAGATATTTTTTCTTTCTGAACCCGGATGTTGCTGCATGCAGAAATTCAGATATTGACAAGTATCTTCGGCTGTTAAAGGCGGGAGTTTAAGATGCACTTCGTGTGCATCCCTGAATGTGCAGAGGGCAAGCTGTTCAAGATGGAGTTGCAGTCCTGGTCTGCCAAACAGGATAATCTGGAGCAGCACATCCTCTCCGTTGACCAGATCGATCATTTTACGAATCCGCTCCAGCGTTGCCAGATAGAGCTTTTCCGCTTCATCAATGATAATCATGAGGCGTTTGTTTTGTTCTCGAAGGATACGAGAAAGCTCCGTCAGGAGATGCCCGTTTCCCATAGAGCTGTTTTCCTCGGAAAAAGTCAGGTCAAGCTTTAAGGCAATAATCTGAAGAATGTAATCAAAAGAGTCGACCGAGCAGGGAAACGAGATCAGCAGATAGGATTCCGGGAGATCATTTTCCAGCATTGTGGAGAGCATGGTCTTTCCATACCCTTCTTCACCGACGCAGGTAATCAGGCTGGCCGAGCTGGCTATTGCAGTTCGTAATGCTTCAAGGGTGGCTTGCCGACCGCTATCTGGAAAAAATAAGCCATGGTCAAAAGGAGAGGGCTGCATGCTTGGTTGTTCCATTTGTCTCTATCTTCTTTTTTCTTTAATGAAAGCGCCCAGCTGTTTAAAATACGCCATGTTGGAATGATGATTTGTTACAATTCGTTGTGGATAAAGACTTGTTCTGTTGTGCTGGAGCAGCCGTGTGCTTGTGTCCCCGCTAATAATGAGCAAAGAAAGCGTAACATTAAACAGTGTATATGCCACAACTAATCAGCGACGTTGAGTGATTTAGCCGGTATTCTCCTGGAATTGAATAGAGAAAGTGGTGTGGTCTCCGAGATTTTATTACAAATGTCAGGAGTTTTCGTAGAGTGCCGGGGGGGCCACCATCTATTTCAGGGTGCAGCTTAGAAAAATAAGGGAGAGATGAAGTTGCGAGCTCTGAGCTGCGTTTCAGCTATCCCCAAACTCACAAAAATAATCAGAAGCACGACTCTGATCAAGCAAATAATCCATTATGTTTCTTCCTGTCTGTATAGGTTTTATATTTTTGTTGGCCGGCTCGGTGCAGGGCATGACTGGTTTCGGGTCGGCTCTGGTCGCTATGCCACTGTTAAGTCTGTCGATAGATATTAAAAGTGCGGTTCCCCTTTGTACTTTGAACAGCCTTGTCATTACCAGTTTTCTGGCATTGCGGATGAAAAAACATCTGGATAGAAAGAAGATTCTTCCATTATGTCTTGCCGCTATTCCAGGGATGCTTGTGGGGGTTACGCTGCTCAAGAAGGTGAGCTCCGCAAATATCAGCATCGGGCTTGGTGTCCTGCTGATTGCCTATTCCTGTTATAGCCTTCTTATCAAGATCAGGCAGCGAAAGCTGCATCCTGGCTGGTCTTATCTGGCTGGATTTTCAACCGGGGCGATTGGTGCCGCTTTCAGCTCCGGCGGCCCGCCTGTGATTATTTACGCCTCGTTGAGTGATTGGGACAAAGATGAAATCAAGGCCACCCTTACTGGATTTTTTCTCTTTAACTCCGCCATGAGTGCCACTGCCCATGCTGTGAGCGGGTTGACTACGGTGTCGGTTCTTTCATCATTCATGTATTCTGCGCCGTGTGTTCTGCTGGGGACCATTCTTGGTTCTCATTATTATGGCCGTATAGAAAGAAACGTATATCTTAAGGTAATATTTACCTTTTTGATTTTCATGGGCATCATGATGATTGTGCTGGTGTAGACCATTAATTCACGTTCCCAATGTCACATTGAATATAAAAGATACGAGGAAAAACTATGAATGGTGCTGAGCTGTTGGTGCAGTGTTTGGAGAAGGAAGGCGTTGATACGATTTTCGGTATCCCGGGTGAAGAAAATCTCGATTTTCTCGAGGCCTTGAGAAAATCCTCGATCCGGCTGATCCTGACCCGTCATGAGCAGGCTGCAGGATTTATGGCCGCCACGTATGGTCGGCTGACGGGGAAGCCGGGGGTTTGTCTTTCGACCCTGGGGCCAGGGGCAACGAATTTTGTCACTGCCGTTTCCTATGCCTTACTGGGGGGGATGCCGGTTCTTTTTATTACCGGACAGAAGCCGATAAAGAAGAGCAAGCAGGGGCGTTTCCAGATCCTTGATGTGGTGAGGATGATGGAGCCTTTGACTAAATTTACCAAGCAGATCGTCACCGCCGGCAGTATCCCGCCCCTGGTTCGGGATGTGTTTCGGATTGCCACCGCTGACAAGCCAGGTCCGGTTCATCTGGAGTTGCCTGAGGATATTGCCGCCGAAAAAACAGATAATCAGCCTTTTTCGCAAACGCGGATGTATCCCCCCCACGCCGATCCTGAGTCGATTATTGTCGCAGCAAAGCTTATTAATGAGGCCCGGTATCCCCTCTTTCTGTTTGGGGCAGAGGCGAAACGGCCGGACGTCTGCCGGATTGCAAGTGAGTTGATTGAGAGAACAGGGATCTATTTCTTTACCACCCAGATGGGCAAGGGAATTATTGACGAACGATCGCCCTGTTCCCTTGGAACAGCAGCTCTTTCCGATCATGATTATCTCCATTGTGCCATTGCGCGCGCCGATGTGATCATCAATGTTGGCCATGATGTGGTCGAAAAACCGCCATTTTTCATGAACCATGGCGGGATGCAGGTTATCCATGTGAACTCTTCAGCCGCTGGGATTGATGAGGTGTATTTTCCCCAGTATGAGGTGATTGGGGACATTGGCGCCAGCCTTGGATGCTTGTCGCAAATGCTTGACAGACGACCCCCCCATGCGGAACACGATTATTTTCAGCGTATCCATGAGGAGATCAATACCCATGTGTATTGTGATCCCGGGCATGATTGCTTTCCAGACACCCCCCAGCGGATCGTCAGTGATATCCGCAATACGGTGGCTGATGATGCGGTAATTTCCCTGGACAATGGCATGTACAAGATCTGGTTCGCCCGTAATTACAAGGCAAGTCAACCCGATTCCCTGCTTCTCGATAATGCCTTGGCCACCATGGGTGCCGGTTTTCCGGTGGCTATTGCCGCCAAGCTGTTGTATCCGCAAAGGCAGGTCGTGGCGGTGTGCGGGGATGGTGGCTTCA
Source organism: Desulfobulbaceae bacterium (assembly GCA_009773475.1). Taxonomy (GTDB): domain Bacteria; phylum Desulfobacterota; class Desulfobulbia; order Desulfobulbales; family Desulfocapsaceae; genus UBA2270. The sequence continues at coordinate 57,240 of WSXV01000019.1, forward strand.
TGATGAACTCTCAGGAAATGGAGACTGCCATCCGGCTCAAGCTGAACCTGGTGGTGATCGTCCTGCGTGACAACGGCTATGGGATGATTAAGTGGAAGCAGAGTGGGATGAACCTTCCTGACTTTGGTCTTGACTTTCTGAATCCTGATTTCATACAATATGCTAAGAGCTATGGGGCTCAAGGGGTTCGCGTGTCACGGTCCGGGCATCTGGTGGAATTGTTATCAGGTTGTCTGCAGCAACCCGGACTGCATCTTATTGAGGTCCCTGTGGATTATTCGCAGAATGAAAAGGTCTTTTTTCAGGAGCTTCGGGATAAAACTTGCCTGCTTTAGCGACCATAATTCAACCGATAAAAAAATATAGGGTCATTGCCAGTGCGATCTGGATAGGCACTGTTCTGCTTTCATTTCTCTGGAATTATACCGATGATATCCGAGAAAAAAATGCCATAGCCTTGGAAACAGCCAGGGCCTTCTTTACCCAGATAGTGGCCGTTCGTTCCTGGAATTCAGAACATGGCGGGGTCTTTGTCTTTACCGATGAAAAAACGCCGCTCAATCCCTCTTTGCCAAAAGATCAACAGGCCCTCGTGACGAATGATGGTCGCTTACTCACAAGGATGAATCCGGCCTATATGACCCGTCAGATTTTCGAGGTTGCTGACCGCCAGAGTAAGTTGGGATTTCATCTAACCAGTCTGCATCCCGTCCGCCAGGAAAATAAGGCACTGCCGTGGGAAGAGGAATGGCTGAAGGTCTTTGAAACAGGGATAAAGGAAAAAAGCACCTTTGTCCATGATCTGGAGGGTGAGGTCTTTCGCTATATGGCGCCATTGTATGTGAACGAGACCTGCCTTCCCTGTCATGCCGGCTATCGTAAAGGTGATATCCGGGGCGGCATTTCCATCTCTCTGCCCCTGAGTTTTCATAAATCGGCCTGGCCGTTACTCATCAGTCATGTTGGGGCGGCAATTATGGGGCTTCTGGGGATTCATTTTTTTGCCAGTCGTTTGCAAGTGCGAAGTGAGCAGTTGGTGGCAACCAATCAACATCTGTTGCAGGAGATTGAAGAACGTAAGCAGAGTGGACAGGAACTGGTTAAAATCAAGGACGAGCTTGAGTCCAGGGTGATCAGTCGCACTGCTGAGTTGAGTCGGGCCAATATCCTCCTTGATACGAAAATCAAGGAGCAGGAGCAGGTTGAAAAGGCCTTGGTCGTCAGTAATGACGAATTTATGCAGATCTTTAACAGTGCGCCTGACGGCATGCAAATTATTGATCGTGATTTTACGATTGTCCGTGCCAATCGGGCATTCACGGCCCTTGTCGGTCAGGATGACGGGGAGATTGTTGGACGTAAATGTTTTGAAGTTTTTTACGGATTGCTCTGCAATACCCCTGAATGTCCCTTGAACAGGATTCTTGCAGGTGCGGAAAGGGTGGAGGTGGAGTCCAGAAAAAACAGGGCGGATGGCAGGAGTTTTCCTTGTGTTGTTACGGCCACTCCCTTTCGTGCCCCAACCGGCCAGCTCACCGGGATTATAGAAGTAACACGGGATATTTCCAGTTGGAAGGAAACGGAGCGGGCGCTGTCGCAATCAGCCCATGACCTGTTTCTGCGAAATCAGGAACTCCAGGACTTTTCCTATGTGATCTCCCATGACCTGCAGGAGCCGTTGATGTTGATCCAGGCCTTTAGCCAGCGTTTACGGGGAATCTTTCCAAAGGATCTCCCGGAGAAAGCAGAGGCCTATCTTGAACGGATCATCAATTCCGCAGAGCGTATGCAGTTGCTGATCAACGGCCTGCTCTATTATTCGAGGATCGAGAAAGATGCCCAACCCTTCACCGAGGTGAATCTCAATAGTATCATTCAGGCTGTTCTTGAAGATTTGTCGGTCAAGATAGAAGAGAGTGGCGCCGTAGTCTTTATTGAAAAACTGGGGGTTATCGTGGCCGATTCTTTACAGATGCGGCAGCTTTTTCAGAACATTATCGGCAATAGTCTCAAGTATCATCATCCTGATCGAGCACCGGAAATCCGGATTACCCTAACTCGGGTACCGGAGGGGTTTGATCCGGACTCCCATCTTTCTATTTCCATAAGGGATAATGGCATTGGCTTTAAAGAGGAGTATCACGAAAAGATTTTTCACATCTTTCAGCGTTTGCATACAAGGCAGCAATTTCAAGGCACGGGAATTGGGCTCACCATCTGTAAAAAGATCGTGGAGCATCATCAAGGTGGAATCAGTGCTACGGCTGTGCAGGGCCAGGGGGCTGAATTTATTGTCACTCTGCCCCTGGTTCAGTAAGCCACATGCAGTGCTATTTTCTCCTTGTCCGCGACCGAACTTTCTGGACGTAGTTGTCCGTTGGTTTAGTCCGCCTAATTGACTTCCTCCCTTGCGGCAGGTAGTATGCGATCATGGCTCTCTTTCAGCTGACCAGTGAAATCATCTTCCCACCGCCATTCTTAGCGGACGAAAACGGTCTCCTCGCCTTTGGTGGAGACCTTCAGCCAGCCAGGCTGGTGGCGGCGTATCGGTCAGGAATATTTCCCTGGTTTTCACCTGGTGACCCCATCCTCTGGTGGTTTCTCAATCCCCGACTGGTTCTTTTTCTGGAAGAATTCAAGGTCAGTCGCCGGCTGACCAGAGAATTGCGCTCGTCCCGGTTCAGGGTGACTTTTGATCAGGCCTTTGAGCAGGTTATGGCTTCCTGTGCTCAGGTTCGTTTGGAGAAAGGAGAAGGCACCTGGATCAGCAAAGAGATGCTTGCCGCTTATTGCCGCTTGCATGATCTGGGATATGCCCATTCGGTGGAGTGCTGGCAGGGCGAGGTATTGGCTGGCGGGTTGTATGGTATAGCGCTGGATCGGATTTTCTTCGGCGAGTCGATGTTCACCAGGGTCAGCAATGGTTCCAAAGTTGCCCTTGCCGCCCTGGTGTCGAGGTTGAAATCGACAGGTTTTCAGCTTATTGATTGCCAGATGACCACTCGGCATCTGGTAAGTTTCGGGGCACGGGAAATAGCAGGAACAGAATTTCTTGATCAGCTTCAGTCCTTTATTCAAACAACGGTTCCTGATGGTAAATGGTGTGATGATAGATTCTAATACGAAAGAAACGTGTGACGGCTGTGGCAGGAAGGCTGTTCTTCAAGACATGCAGGGCAATGAATTTTGTGATTCCTGTTCGCAGATCGCCCGGGTTGTCCAGGTTGATTCCCCCTTATTGAGCAGGATCTGTTCCTTAGTCCGCCCTGATCTGCAAGGATCAGAGGACGGAACGCAGGTCTGTGCGAAAAATATGCCGGTGGAGTTGCCCGAGGTTATGGATGCCGTTCGTTACCGGACACGTGACCGAGAGCTTAACACCTGGTATGTATCGGTAAGTGAGTTGCGCGGAAACCCCGTGGAGATCTTTGCCTCCACCGCCTTTGATCGTGACCACCACCTTCAGTCGCGTATCTCCAATCTCACCACGATTACCCGTCTGGTTTCGCTCGTGTTGCGTCATGTGTTCCTTGGAGAAGTCCTGAGTCTTGAAAAGACCATCAAGCAGCTGCACCGCAGTTCCAGGCAAAAAAACGACCTTCCCGACATGTTGACTCGAGTGTTAAGTCGTTATGTAAAGTATCCTGCAAAGATGGATGATGTGCTGGAGAAGGAGGGGAAGGACTTATAGTCTTGGTATTTCAGATATGGAGGATGGTTCTTGCCGGAAGGCCCCGGGGGGTTCCAGTTGCTCTTGTTCGTTATTACGTGGAATAAGTTCAGGCGAGTTCCTCGCGTGATGTCTCAATTGGGATTTATCCCTGTCTGCTGAGAACCCCTTGTCTTTCTTGTATTTTCAGAACTGCTGAAATTTCCTTTCTGGAAGCTTCCTCAACTTAATGGCATGGCTTTACGATCCGCCGGATTTTTGAAGGTTGTTAAAGGAAATCCTTGCGGGGTTAAAATTCGAGATCGAACTCATAGGGAAGTTCTGACTTGTCAAAATGTTTCAGCACCTGTCGAAGGTCGTAGAGACTGGGGATGTCAAAAATCAGCTCCCAAGCTGGAGTAGCGGTGGGGGATTTGGAAAGGACTACCAAATCAAGAATTTTCATCTCCGCAGGGGCCATGCCGCAGTACATCATTATCTTCTGCCGGGTGGCAGCGATGAAGACCAGTGTCTGTTTCTTAGCGACAAAGGTTTCTTTTTGCTTCCACCGCACATAGACAATATCCTCCCTTTGCAGTGTGATCGTTGCAAGCTTCGGGCAATTCATGCTGTGTACTGATAGGCCTCGTTCACTGAGCAGGCCATAGAGCCGCGATTCTGTGGGGCTTGGCTTGCAGCAGGCAGATATCTTGATAAAGGCGGGATCGAGGGTGGTGAGTTCGATGGTGTTAAAGGCCCCGGTTGGCCGGATAAGGGGTGGGCGATCGGGGAAGAGGATGGTCTTGATGCGGTCAATAAGGGCGGGCAGTTGTAGTTTACCTTCACCAATCTGGAGATAAAGCTCGTCATTGTTTTTCAGATCGAAACTTTCAAGTAGTTTGTTGAAATCTCCATGGGCGAGTAGATCGGATGCAAGACCATACCGACGGATTTCCTGGCTGATCACCGAAAATCCAATGGATTGGGCGACTTGCTGACTCCTGATTTTAAAGGTTCTCGACAGTTCGGCCCGGGCTCGAGGCGTTTGACAGAGCTCAAGCGTTTTAAGGTCAAAGTGGATGGGTCTTTCCGCCCGGATAATTCGTACGACGTCACCATCTTTTAAGATGGTATTCATTGCTCCCCTCTTGTTGCCTATCATGGCGCCCAGACAGGTGTGGCCGATGTCTGTGTGGACGCGAAAGGCAAAATCGAGGACGGTGGAGTTGACGGGAAGATAGATCAGGTCGCCTTGAGGTGTATAGGTATAGATCTCTTTTTTTCCACTGGCGGCAATCATGTCACGGTAGGACATGGACTCATCTGAGCTTAGAGCGTCAAACATTTCCTGAATTTCGCGGATGAATCGGCGTTGTGTGGAATTTTTGGAACTCCATCCCTTGAACAAGCCTCGTTGTGCCCGGCGTGCCATATCTTCGGTGCGGATTTTGAAAAGGAACTCTTTGCCCTTGATATTGGCACGGGCATGCAGGGATTGATAGCCTGTATGTTTAGGACTGGCAATAAAATCCCTGAGTGTCCGGGGCAGGGGCGGGAAGGCCTGATTGAGGATTCCAAGGGCCTGATAGCAGGCGGTAGTGTTCTCGACAACAATCAGAATCTCAACAGGATTATCAATTTCTTTGCGCAGGATGCGGTTTTTGGCGTCATAATAGGCCCAGAGCCCCTTGGCCCGAATGTTGACATGACAGGTAAACCAGATGGTTTCTGCCCTTTGTTTCAGTTGTTGAACAATATCAAGGACTGCCGGTGCTTCAGCGATCTGTTTGATCTGGCCCATAAGCCTGGCGCTTTGTTTGGGGAATTTGTAGGAAAGGGCCCGACTGAACATCTCGCGTTTCATGCTGAACAGTCCTAGGACCGTTGCAAGTGGGGCGTAGATGTCAATGGTTTCATCGGCAACCTTCTGTCGTTTGTGTTGGGGCATGGAGCTGAGGGTCCGCAGATTGTGCATCCGATCGGCCAGTTTAACCAGCATAACCTCGGGGCGTAAGGCGGCACCAGAGAAGATCTTGCGATGGATCATCTTGTAATGGGTCTGCTTGTCCCCGGTAAATTGGGTGATTTTAGTACAACCGTCGACGATGGCCTCAACATACTGACCAAATTTTTCACCAACCACGTCAACGGTGATTGCTTCCACATCTTCCACGGTGTCATGAAGCAGGGCGGCCGCAAGGATTTCAGGGTGGGTGACATCCATCTCTTCCGCCAGAATTTTGGCAACTGAGCAAGGATGCATGATATATGCCTCTCCAGACTTACGCCATTGATCATCGTGGGCCTCAATGGCAAAATCCAGGGCTTGCCAGAAGACATTGGCGGTAGGGCTATTGCCCAGTAATTGGCGCATTTGGGTGCGGTATATTTCCAGATCAAAAGGGATCGTGTACGCCATGGTGTTCAGATGATTATTTGCGTTGGAGAGTTAATAAAAATATTCATATTAAAACATGGCAAAGGGTCATGATTCGTGCAATGGAGATTATCTTGAAAAAAGAACGGCAAATTTTTAACTGTCCCTAATTCCTTTGCCCATTGTCTCGACTGTGCTACTATATGAAAGGTCTGAAGAAAATATAAATAATGAGTCAACGTGAGTTGATGGTTCAAGGATTAGGCAGGATTTTGAATCCTGCTGAAAAAAAGGAAATGAGAACAGGTGCATGAAAGTGCTCTGGAGTTGTTCTCGTAGTGAAAAAAATAATCGGGAAAGAGCAGGATGGAATAATCCAATGTAACTGCATCCCGTCAATTAACTTACCAAAAAATCACAAGCAAAGGAAAAACAATTATTAGTATGCAGAAAAAAAGAAAACATTTCCCCCGTAAGCCTTCCAGTAAGCGGCATATTGTCGAGCATGGGAAAAAAACATTCCGAGTGGAAAAGTCACTGGAAAGAGACGTCCTCACCTATTTGTACGGCAATGAACAGGCAGTATCACAGGCAGAGATTGTTGCTGGCCTAAAGCTTGATCGGGGCGGGCAGAAGGAGTTGGTTGTGCTCCTTGCCAATCTGGTTGAGGGTAAAATTCTTCACCACACCGGTAAGAATAAATTTTCTCTGGGAAAACAGTGCAATCTGGTTTCAGGAGTCCTTGAGCAGAATCCACGGGGCTTTGGGTTTGTTACCGGTGTGAAGGCCAGGGAAGATGGAACCTCGTACAGCAAAGACCCATCGGTTGAGGCCTCCCATATGGGGGCTGCCCGGCATGGGGATACGGTTCTGGTTCGGGTCTTCAGGGTTCGTCAGGATGGGCGTCCTGAGGCCGAGGTGATCAGCGTTTTAAAGCGAGGCTCTGATCGCCTGGCCGGATTTGTATCTTTTGAGCAGAACAGGATTCGGGTAACCCCGGAGGATCCCCGTTTCCCCTTTTCGGTTTTTGTCGATGGTACGATTCCAGAGAATTTGCAAGCGGGAGATGCGGTCATCGTCGAGCTTGCGGATGGCCAGAAAGAGACGGACAGTCTTCAGGGCAGGATTATTGAAGTTTTGGGTGATCCGGATTCCATTGATGTGCAGATGCGGTTGGTGATTGAAAAGTTTAAGCTGCCCCATGTCTTCAGCGAAGAGGCAGAACAGGAATCGTTACAACTGCCGGAAGAAATAACCGAGAGCAAAGGCCGTGAGGACCTGCGTGAGATCCAGCATGTCACCATCGACGGAGAAACAGCCAAAGATTTTGACGATGCCGTGGCCGTTATTAAGACAAAAAAGGGGTTCCGGCTGTACGTCTCCATTGCCGATGTCAGCCACTTTGTGCGGCCTGGTACAGCCCTTGACAAGGAGGCCTATGAGCGCGGGACATCCATCTATTTTCCCGGTCGGGTGATCCCCATGCTGCCGGAGAAGATCTCAAACAACCTATGCAGCCTCATTCCCGATCAGGATCGCCTTGCCTTTACCGCTATCCTTGATTTTGACCGGCAGGCAAACGTCGTCAAGAAGCGCTTTGTCAAGTCGATCATCCGCAGTCATAAACGCTTCACCTATACCGCCGTCCGCCAGATTCTCATTGATAATGATAAAGAGGTGCGGAATGCCCATAAATCCTTCCTCACTCCTTTGAAGTGGGCGGGTGAGTTGGCAACGGTTCTCCAGAAACAGCGGAAAGAGCGGGGGGCCATCGGTTTTACCCTGCCAGAGGCGGATATCGGCCTTGATGAGACCGGCAGGATTCGTTCCATTGGCCGGGCTGAACGGAATTTTGCCCACCAGATCATCGAGGAGTTCATGCTTTCTGCAAACGAAGCGGTGGCGGAGACCTTTACTGAACACTCGGTGCATGCGCTCTACCGGATCCATGAACGGCCCGATCCTATCAAGGTTCAGGAGTTCACCGGATTTGCCCAAACCCTGGGGCTTCATCTTCCCAAACATCGGCAGGATCCGGACTGGTTTGGGCAGGTGCTTGACATGGTCAAAAACAGTCCCAAGGAGTATGTTGTGAATAACCTGCTTCTTCGGACCATGCAGCAGGCGCGCTATGACATGCGCAATGTTGGCCATTTCGGCCTGGCAGCCACCGATTATACCCATTTTACCTCGCCCATTCGTCGCTACCCCGATCTTCTGGTGCATCGCGCCCTCCAGGATTTTATCACTCGATCGAAAGAAAATAAGAAGAATCTCAGCCCTGAGAGCCTGAAGGAAATCGGTCCTTTTCTCTCCAGTCGCGAACGAGTGGCTGTGAGCGCGGAAAGAGAAATGAATGACCGGTTGAAGGTTCGCTATATGCAAGACCGGGTTGGGGAGAGTTTCGACGCGGTGATCTCCGGGGTGAGCGGGTTTGCCTTTTTTGTGGAACTGCTGGAGCTTTTTGTCAGTGGTGCGGTAACACTCTCAGAGTTGCGTGATGATTACTATATCTATGACCCCAAACATCACCGCCTCATGGGGGAGCGAAGCGCCAGGATGTATCGGATCGGCGATCTGGTGCGAGTGACGTTGCTGGATGTAGATCCTCGTAGAAACAGGATTAACTTCACTCCGGCCAAGGAGTAAGGGGCTGATCGGAAAGCACCCCGGGGATTTTTTCGCGGCTTGACGGGAAATTGTTTATCGCCTAAAGAGATGAAGGAAGTACGGGGTGCGGCGCCAATCTGCAACTGGAATATCGACTTAATCGTTGTCTGGGAGACGGAAAGAATATGGAAAATTCAAGTTGGATTATGGGAATCTTAACAACTCCTTTTGTCGGGGGATTGCTCTTGGGTTTATTCTTCTGTTTTTTTATCTATGTGCGCAGTATTCTTCGTTGTCGCGAGTTGTCTCGAGAAATAAACAAGCTGAAGGGGCATCTGCATACTAAGATGGAAATTGATTCCGAGGAGAATGAGAGAAGAAAACAAGAGATCACGGCCTTAAAACAGGAACGGGATAATCTGCGGATTACAGTGCAGTCATTGAACCAGACACCTGGTCGCAAAGAGATCAGGCAGTATTATATCTATCAGACTGCGCTCGATATTATGTTTGAAAAGGCACCGGGCTTTGCGCCGGCCTGGCAGGTCACAATTAAAGAGGCTGAACGTCTTTTTGAAAAATCGGAACAGGGCGTGGTGCCGCTCCTGAAACGCTTGATGCCGACCAGCGCAAACCGACAGGTGGAAGAGTATGAAAAGATCAGTCGAATTTCGCATGATGCCGCTGTTTGAACCTGAAATAACCGATTAAATGAAAGCTGTTGTCTTTATTTTTCCAATCTTTCCTCGCTCTCTCCCCCTTTTTGCATGACTATTGATCGTTCCCCACTGGACCACATCGCCATTGTGCTCATGGAGCCGAAGTTCCCGGAAAATATCGGCGCGGCTGCAAGAGCCGCCTGGAATATGGGGATCAGCCGCCTGATAGTCGTTGCAAACGAATATCCTGACCCTGAGCGCATGGCCATGATGGCCACCCATAAGGCTGCACACCTACTCACGAATATGGGATTTCACCAGAGTCTCGAAACCGCACTGGCCCCTTTTTCGAGGGTAGTGGGAACTACTGCCCGGCGCGGGCGGCAGCGGATTCGTGAAAGAAGCCCACGGGAGGTGGTCAGCGAGGTCCTGCCCCTGTTGCCTGAAAATGAGGTGGCCTTTCTCTTTGGCCCGGAAGATCGCGGGCTCACCAATGATGATTTGAAATACTGTCAATTAATCTCCGCCATTCCCACGGCTGACTTTTCTTCCCTGAATCTGGCCCAGGCTGTGGGAATCCACTGTTACGAGTTATATCATGGCGTGCTGTGCAGTCAGAAAGGCATGGCGTCTTCTCCCCGGTTGGCCACAACCTTTGAGCTGGAGGGAATGTATCATCACCTGGAACGGACCTTGTTCTCCATAGATTTTCTACGGGACAAGAGTCATGACTACTATATGAATAATATCCGACAGTTTTTTGGCAGAAGGTTGCTCACTTCCCAGGATACCAGTCTTGTTCGTGGTATTTGTCGGCAGTTTCTACGTTTCCAGGGGGTGGCGTTGCCGGGGAGAGAGCAAAATGATTGAGCGGGAGAGTCAGTGACTGCCAGGGATTTTGTTACCAAATTCGGGTTGTGGAGAGAAGGCGAGTAGAACGTGTGTTGCCAACTGGCTGTTTTTTGGTTACAATGCGCCAATAAACAACTCTTTTAGGAGGTGGTGTCATGATTCCTGCCATACAGTCTGCGTTGTCCGGTTTGTCTGCCTTTAGTACGAAAATCAATTCTAATGCCAACAACATAGCCAATGCCGGTACAGAAGGGTTTAAGAAAACCCGGGTGATTCTTTCAGCTGATGCGTCTCAAGGGGTGGCTGCGCGGGCCGAGCAGGTTGAGACTCCCGGGCCGATGATATATGAGCCAACCAGTGAAGGATTGGAATTCGTTGAGCAGTCCAATGTGGATCTCGGACAAGAGTTACCTGAAATGAACCTGAATGCCCGTTTCTACCAGGCAAACCTTAAGACCATGAAAGTTGCCGACGAGATGCTTGGCAGTCTTCTTAAGATTAAGGCCTGATCTTCTGCTAGACCCCCTGTAGCGGACATTGTTCGCACTGTGGATTCTTTTTCCGGCAAAACTCTTTACCCAAAGCCACGATTAAGGCATGATATTCATTGTACAAGGGTACTTGAACAGGAAGCTTGTCGTGAAATGCTTCTTGAAGGGTGTAATAGTCACTTTCCTCTGCTGCTAAATTGTGTCGAGAAAAGATGCGATGGGTGTATGTGTCCACCACAAAAATCGGATGATTCGCTGCATATAACAAAATAGAATCTGCGGTTTCCGGGCCAATCCCTTTCACTGAGAGTAAAGCCTCGCGGGCTGCAGGCAGGTCTTCTTCGAGAAATAACTCAAGCTTGCCATTGTATTGATCAATGATCATCCGCAAGAGATTCTGCAGTCGTTGTGCCTTGAGGTTGAAATAACCGGATGGTTGGATAAGCTGAGCAATTTCACCTACCGATAAGGTAGAAAGTCGCGAAAACGACAGGGCATCTGCTTCCTTTAAATTGTTGATGGCCTTACGCACATTTACCCAGTTGGTATTCTGGGTAAGGACTGCTCCCACCATGACCTCAAATGGTGAATCTCCCGGCCACCAGCCTTGGGGGCCAAAATGGTTATGGAGCAGGGAGTATATCTCTGTAAATTTATTGTTTGCCATTGTCCTCGTGTTTGTCAAAGAAATCCTGACAATCTCCCAGGCATATCCCTATTTCTCTGGCCGTCAAAACTTTGTCACTGCTTAAATCAACTTTTTTTCGTGATTTGATAGCATCTATCAGAGGAACTGGAATCATGGAAGAGGCTGAAAGGGCCACCATCTGACCAAAGACACCATCTGCAATCAGACGAACGGCAGCGGCACCAAATCGGAGGGCCAGCAGGCGATCAAAGTTAGTGGGAGAGCCGCCGCGCTGCAGGTGTCCAAGAACAAGAGATCGTGTGTCTTTGTTGATTCGTTTGCGGATTTCCGAGGCGACCCATTCTCCAACTCCACCCAGGATGACCTCTTCCCTTCCCAGTTCCCCTTCGCCTTTATTGATAACCTTTCCTCCCTTGACGCTTGCACCCTCGGCAACAACCACGATGGAGTAATCCTTGCCGTGCAGTTCATTATCTGTAATTTTTTTGCACACCTCGTCCATGTCGAAGGGGATTTCTGGGATCAGGATAACGTCTGCTCCTCCAGAAATTCCTGAGTAAAGGGCTATCCAGCCGGAATCACGTCCCATGACTTCAACCACCATGACCCGGTCGTGGGATTTGGCCGTCGAATGGAGCTTGTCCAGGGCCTCCGTTGCGGTGGATACGGCCGTGTCAAAGCCAAAGGTTCGATCGGTTGCCTCAAGGTCATTGTCGATGGTCTTTGGGACGCCGACCACCGGCATTCCTTTCAGGGAAAAACGATGGGCAATCTCAAGGCTGCCATCACCACCGATAGCAATATGGCAGTCAAATCCCATTCTGATAAAGTTTTTCATAATCTTGTCAGAAACATCCACAATCTGGATCTCGCCGGCCAGATTCTCCACCGGGGTGGAAAAGGGGTTGCCCTTGTTTGTTGATCCAAGAATCGTGCCGCCTGTGGAATAAATTTCTTCAACATCCTCAAGGGTCAGTCGCATTAATTCGTCCAGATTCAATAAACCCTTATATCCGCTTCGACTCCCGTAAACTTCCCAGCCCCTGCGATAACACGAGTGTACAACCGCATAAATGACCGCGTTGAGTCCAGGCGCATCGCCGCCACCAGTGGAAATGACAATTTTTTTCATATCAAGGTTCCTTTATAAAGTGGATTGACTTCTTTGAGCTTGCAACTTACCATAATAGTTAAGAACTTCAAATGTGATTGGCAGGTATATCCGTTAGTTCATTGACGAAGTCCTGATGTTGTTTTATTCTTTAAAAATAATTTTTTCTAACCACTAATTACTAGAGGAGGCGTTTAATGAATGATTTTACCGTTACTGACCAAGCAGTACAAAAACTTTCTGAATACCTGGAGCAGAATTCAATTGATTCTGCCTTGCGTATTGCTTTGATGCAAGGTGGCTGAGCAGGTCCCTCTTTGGGCTTGGCTCTGGATGAGCCAAAAAGCAATGACAAAATTTTTGAGAATGGCGGGTTGAAGTTTCTTGTTGAAGAAACTCTTATGACTACTTGTGGTACAGTTCATGTTGATTATTTGGATGCTGGCCCGCGTTCCGGGTTTGGTATTACCTCCAGCAATCCACTTGGTGGAGGCGGGGGATGCAGTTCCGGATCTTGTAGCTCCGGTGGATGTAGTTAATCGATTCCGTCAATGTTTAGTGAGCGGGCTTCATACCTTGAAGCCCGCTTTTTTTTTAAGCGCTGCATGCGTACTCTTTTGTCAAAATATTGACATCTTGTCGACCTGTTCTTATTTTTAACTGCAAACAGAAAGATTAGTGTCTCGGAGCAAATCCGTGCACTTTTTTATTTACCCCCAAAGTAATCTTTAGGAGGACCATCTTATGCAGTTTGATAAATTTACAATAAAATCGCAAGAGGCAATTCAAGCTGCCCAGCAACTTGCCCAGAGTAAATCCCATCAGGAAATTCATACGGCGCATCTGGCCAGGGCTATTCTTGAGCAACCCGAGGGAGTTGTTGTACCGGTGCTCCAGAAAATGGGGGTTGAGCCTGCCATTATTTTGATGGAGCTGAACAGGCTTATTGATAGGATTCCGCAAGTCTCGGGTAGTGGGGCAGGACAGGCTTATATGTCTGCGGAGTTGAAAAAGATTTTGGACAAGGCGTTCAGCACTGCAAGCCAGATGCAGGATGAGTTTGTCAGTCAGGAGCATCTGTTTCTCTCAATCATTCAAGACAATAGCTCTGAAGTTTCCAAAATGTTGCGTGGCAAGGGGATTGACGAGAAAGGCTTTCTGACGGCCTTAACCACTATACGAGGGAATCAGAGGGTGACTGATCAGTATCCCGAAGAGAAGTATCAGGCCTTGGAAAAATATGCGCGTAACCTGACAGATATTGCCAGAAAGGGGAAGCTTGATCCGGTTATTGGCCGAGATGAGGAGATCCGACGGGTGATCCAGGTGCTCTCCCGTCGTACCAAAAATAATCCGATTCTGATCGGTGAGCCCGGGGTGGGAAAAACGGCCATTGCCGAGGGGCTTGCCCAGCGAATTGTCAATGGTGATATTCCGGCCACCCTCGAGGGAAAACAGGTGATGGCCCTTGATCTTGGCTCATTGATTGCTGGCGCTAAATACCGGGGAGAGTTTGAGGACAGGCTGAAAGCAGTGTTGAAAGAAGTGGAGACCCGGGCGGGCGAGATTATTCTCTTTATTGATGAGATTCACACCCTGGTGGGAGCGGGAGCGGCGGAAGGATCCATGGATGCCTCAAATATGCTGAAACCGGCCCTGGCCCGGGGAGAATTGCATTGCATCGGCGCCACCACTTTGGATGAATACCGGAAATACATTGAGAAAGATGCGGCTCTGGAGCGCAGGTTCCAGCCGGTTCTCGTTCAGGAGCCCAGTGAGGAGGATACCATTGCCATTCTGCGTGGTATCAAGGAAAAGTATGAGGTGCATCATGGTGTCCGAATTCAGGATGCGGCAACGGTGGCGGCGGTTGTTTTGTCGAGCCGCTATATTACCGATCGTTTTCTTCCTGATAAAGCCATTGATCTGATTGATGAGGCTGCATCCTGTCTGCGTATTGAGATTGATTCGATGCCCACAGAGATTGACGAGTTGGAACGCAAAAAAATCAAGATGGAAATTGAACAGGAGGCGCTGAAGAAAGAAAAAGATCCGGCATCGCAGGAACGCTTGGTGGAGCTGAGGAAAAAACTTGGTGAACTCAATGATACTTTGAGTGGAATGAAAGGGCAGTGGACTACGGAGCGCGATGTGATTCAAAATATTCGCCAAATCAAGGCAAGTATAGATGAAACGCATATGGAAGAGCAGCGCGCTGAGCGGATTGGAGACCTGAGCAAGGTGGCAGAGATCCGTTATGGGAGAATGGTCCAACTGCAAAAAGACCTTGAAGAAGCCAACAGCAAACTGCGGCAAATTCAGGAAAAGCATCAGATGCTTAAAGAAGAAGTCGGTGCGGAAGATATTGCCTCAGTCGTTGCCAAATGGACTGGTATCCCGGTGGACAGGTTGCTGGAAGGTGAAAAAGACAAGCTGGTGCATGCGGAATCCGCCCTTGCCGCTCGAGTTATTGGTCAGGAAGCGGCGATTAAAGCGGTGTCCAATGCAGTCCGGCGAGCTCGGGCTGGTCTTCAAGATCCTGACCGCCCACTCGGGTCCTTTATTTTTCTGGGACCCACTGGCGTTGGTAAGACTGAGCTTGCTCGGGCACTGGCCGATTTTCTCTTTGACAGTACTCAGGCTATGATTCGTATTGACATGTCTGAGTTTATGGAAAAACATTCGGTGGCCAGGCTTATCGGTGCTCCTCCTGGATATGTCGGCTATGAAGAGGGGGGATACCTTACCGAGGCAGTGCGAAGGCGGCCCTATTCCGTGATTCTTTTGGACGAGATTGAAAAGGCGCACCCGGATGTCTTTAATGTCTTGCTGCAAGTTCTTGATGATGGCCGGATGACAGATGGCAAGGGGAGAACGGTTGATTTCAAGAATACGATTTTGATCATGACCTCAAATCTTGGCAGTGATCTGATCATGAAAATGGCTGAAGAGCACGCAGGGATTGATGTTGTGCGCAATCAGATTGAAGAGCTGCTGCATCTAAAGTTCAAACCTGAATTTTTGAACAGGGTGGATGAGACGATTATTTTTCACAGCCTCTCCAAGAAGGACATGGGGGCTATCATTGATATTCAGCTGCAGAGGTTGGTTGCCAGACTGGAAGAGAGGAAGTATAAGCTATCTGTAACGGAAGCAGCTAAAGGGTTTTTGGTGGATGCTGGTTACAACCCGTTGTTTGGTGCGCGTCCGTTAAAAAGAGCTATCCAGCGTCATCTTGAGGATCCTTTGGCCATGGAGCTTTTGGCTGGTCGTTTTATGGAAGGGGATCATATACGGGTGGATGTTCGAGAAGGTAGACTTTGCTTCAGTAGCTGAGTTTTTTTAAATGGTTAAATCGTAGCCTTTCAATAAAAAGAGATATAACATGAGTAGTGACTTGAATGATTTGACAATCAATTATGAAGAAGAAGGCGTTCTTCTGGTGAAAGAGCTGGATAAAGAAGTTTTGTCGAAAGGGGCTTGGACAACAATTTTGTTTCGTTA
Organism: Desulfobulbaceae bacterium; assembly: GCA_009773475.1. GTDB lineage: Bacteria > Desulfobacterota > Desulfobulbia > Desulfobulbales > Desulfocapsaceae > UBA2270. Next base: position 73,142 of record WSXV01000019.1, read on the forward strand.
TCAAAATTGGGATAAAGGGAAGGAGGAGTACGGAAAAGATATGTTTACCATTCGCCGTTACCAGAAGCGAGAAGGAGAGTACTTCTCCAAATCCAAATTTAATATTTCAAGCGCAGAGCAAGCGCAAAAAATAGTCACGGCTTTGCAGAAATGGATCAATAATGACAAAGATTAATCTTTTTTTATTGACATGAGCGTAGGGATTGTAGTAGTTTCGCGCCTTCTCGAGTTCATGAAGTCTTGAAGAGATTGTCAGTCCTTGAGGGGTAGTGATTG
>WSXV01000006.1:0-125819 GCA_009773475.1 Desulfobulbaceae bacterium
CACCTCGGAAATCTTCTCGATATCTTCCACGGTTGTTGAGGTTGTCACCTGCATCTCGTTGATCTGATTTTTAATATCCACAGTGGCTGCAGCGGTCTGACGGGCCAGTTCCTTGATCTCATTGGCGACAACGGCAAATCCTTTACCTGCTTCTCCGGCTCTCGCGGCTTCAATGGTTGCGTTTAAGGCAAGGAGATTGGTTTGTTCTGAAATTTCGGTGATGGTTTCGGTAACCCGGCCTATCTTCCGCGCTGATTCGCCGAGGATGGACATTTTCTCGGAAGCGACACGTGACTGGGTGACTGCACCCTCAGAGATCGCACGAGCTTTTTCCGCACTCTGAGCAATCTCGTTGACGGTGGATGTCATTTCCTCGGTGGCGGAGGCGACCATGTTGACGTTGCATGAGGACTGCTCCATCGCCGCTGATACTGGATATTGACACTCATCTCTTCAGTGGCTGCGGCGACCGAGGAGGATTGATCCGCAGTGTCCTGAGCAGCAGATGATAACTGCTTGGAAACAGATGCTAAATCGTTAGAGGAGGACGTTAGGCTGCCGGCATTGATGACGATATCCCTGATCATGGCACCTAACTGTTCAACCATCGAATTGAGCGATTTTGCCATCACCCCGATTTCATCCTTCTGGTCGATGTCGAGTTTGGCGGTGAAGTCTCCACCGGCCATGGCCTCAGCCAGGGCAGAAGCCTTGCCCACAGGGGTGGTGATGGAGCGGATAATCACGATTGTTAAAAAAATGCTTAGGATCAGAGCGACGGCCAATAGAGTGCTGATGATCATCATTGCGGTGCGGCTGGCATTGGCTGCCTGCTTCCCGAGTTCTTCGGCCTGCTTTGTTTGCAAAGTGACAAATTCACCAACGGCTTCCATATAGTTTCTCTGGGATGTTCGGACCTCGTTGAGCAGTTTCTTTTTGGCTGTCTCTGTCTTCCATTCCTTAATCAGCTCCATATACAGTTCAGTGTCCTTGACGTAGATAGCGCGTAGATCGATCACTTTCTTTAAAAGAATGCCATCCTCGCTGCCTTTGACGATGCTTTTGTCCAACTTTTCGAGAATGTCAGCAATTGTCTTGCGGGATGTGGCAATCCGCTGCAATTGCGAACTCTGTTCCTGCATGCTGTCATCGATGATAATATTGCGCAAGGCCCGGGCGATGACGTTGAGATTGTCATTGATTTGATGAGCCTGTTCTACCTGCGCCATGTTCTCGGTAATAAGCGTGTTCATCTGGCTATGCAGTGAGTTGATCAACTGTAGTGAATATCCTCCCACAATCATCATCAACAGCATGATAAGCCCAAACCCAAAGCTTAATCGCGATCCAATCTTAAAATTTTTCAGCATTGCGACTCTCCATTGCAAACATTTATAGAAAATAGCTCATTCGTCTTCGATTCATGCGACGCAATTCCAGGTGCCTTACATCGAAAAAGCCCGTTGAGCTTACAATTGACAACGACCGACAATGATAATTCACAAAGTTTTTATTCACATACAGAGCCACATGCAAAAGTTTAAATTTGAGAAAAATCGAAGCTGAACTCTTGAAACTTGGCGTAATAATGGACGGTTAGCCTCTCTACTTATACTTTTTTGGATCTTATCGAACCATAAATCTTATACTTGCACATGATGCTCATTTTTTAAAGCAAATCTTGTGCCACAGAAAAAAAAACAAACAATTTCCCTTTGTTTCAAAGCTGTTACCAGGAAACTCAGAATAGCACATTCTTATTCTGATGTTATTATGAGAAAGGCATTTGTTCAAAATCGGACACGAATCCGGAAGAATCATAGCTGTAAACACTAAAAAAATAGTAAAATCAAGGCATTGCAACAAAATGCAATGAATGTTCAAGATCGGGCATGAGTTTCACCCGAATGCACTTCATTATCCATTCAATTTTTTCACATCAGAGGTCATCAAAGATTATCTTTCGAGTAAAACGAAGGTTCCATAATCATAGCCTTAAAAGCTGATAAATCCGGTTCATATCCACGCTCTCGCGAACGGTGGTAGCCAGGCGATCGAAAGCAGGTTCCAGGTCGTAGGGAGCTGGAATGCCGGACAAAGGGGAGAGGCCGTGGCGCTCCCGCAAGCGGTTGATGAACCAGCGGCGGAAGCGATCGGAATCAAAGATGCCGTGCAGGTAGCTGCCCCAGATTTGACCGAAGGCGTTGCTGGCTCCGCATCCGCTGCCATCGGTAAAGGCCAGAATGGGTGGCAGGCTGGATTGGGTGCGGCCGTGATGGATCTCGTAGCCGTGCAATGGTTGGCTGGACTCCGTATGCACGCCCTGCTGTCGGGTCAGTTTTTTGTCTGCGGCCAGCACCGTGGTCATGGCCAGCAAACCTAGACCGGCAATAGATACCTTATTGGACTCGATGGCCAGCGGGTCTTCGATGGTCGTCCCCAGCATCTGATAGCCGCCGCAAACCCCGACGATCTCGCAGCCCTCCGCCGCCTTGCGCTGGATGGCGGCCGCCAGTCCGCAGGAGGCAAGGGCAGCCAAATCGTAAATCACATTCTTGGAGCCGGGCAGAATGATGGCTTGCGGATTACCCAAGTCTTCCGCCCGCTCCACCACCCGCAGATAGACATCAGGTTCGGCGGCCAGGGGCTCGATATCAGTGAAATTGGAGATATGGGGCAGACTGATAACGACGATCTCCACATGCTCGCCTGTCGGTCGGTCGCAGCTGAACAGCCCCTCCTTGAACGAAACCGAATCCTCCTCCGGCAGTCCCAGATTCTTCAGATACGGCACCACTCCGAGCACCTCGCGGCCAGTATGCGCCAGAACGTAGTCGTGGGCCGCTTGCAAGAGCTCCGCCTGGCCGCGAAAGCGGTTGACCACAAATCCCGCCACCAGCGCCCTCTCCCACTCGTTCAGCACCTCCATGGTGCCGACAAAGGAGGCGTACACCCCGCCCCGGTCGATATCGCCCACCAGCAGCACCGGAGCCTGGGTGTAGCGGGCCATCCCCATATTGACGATATCGTGCCGTTTGAGATTGACCTCACCCGGCGAGCCCGCCCCTTCCAGCAGGATCACATCATACTCGGCGGCCAAGCTGTCATAAGAGGCGTGGGCTGCCTGCCTGGCCTTTTCCTTGTAGCGCAGATAGGTCAGGACATCCATATTGCCCACTGGCCGCCCGTGGATAATGACCTGGCTTCCGGTATCGGAGTTGGGCTTGAGCAGCACCGGATTCATGCGCACGTCCGGGTCGAGGCGCGCGGCCTGGGCCTGCACCACCTGGGCGCGGCCCATCTCCAGCCCGTCATGGGTGACAAAAGAGTTGAGCGACATATTCTGGGCCTTGAACGGGGCCACCCGCACTCCGTCCTGGAGCAGGATCCGGCACAGGGCGGCGGTGAGCACCGATTTCCCGGCATTGGATGAAGTGCCTTGGAACATCAGGGGGTGCGCCTTTTTCGGAACAGATGTTTTTTTTGCGGAACCGGAATTCTTCCCAATAGACTCCCCCTCCCTTGACGGGAGGGGGTTGGGGGGTGGGTGAAGTTGGAACATACCGATTTCATGGCTATCTCCCCCCCACCCTAACCCTCCCCCGCAAGGGGTGAGGGAATTTTTCTCCGATTTAAATGAATGCGGTTGCAGGATCTCACCCAAGGCTTGGAGCAGCGCTTCGTTTTCCGGCGCTGTTCGCACTGCAACTCTGAAGTAGCTAGCATCCAGCCCAGTATAATTGGCGCAGGTGCGGATCATGATCCTCCGCTCTAGCAGTTGTCGGGCAAGGGGTTCGGCATTGCTGCCATCCACCAGCCGCAGCAACAGATAATTGGCGGAGGAATCAAAGACCTGCAAGGCCGGAATCTGCCGCAGTTCCCGGACAAATACCGTCCGCAGTTCCCGGCAAAGGGCCCGGCTCTGCTCGCCATATTCCTCATCGGCCAGGGCTCGGACACCCACGGCCTGGGCCAGGGTATTGACCGTCCATGGCGGCAGATGCTCCCGCAGCAGACGGGCAATGGGCAGTGAAAAGATCCCGAAACCCAGGCGCAGACCGGGGATGGCGTAAAATTTGGTCAGGGAATGGAGGGTCAGGATGTTGTCGGCAGCAAGGGCCGCGCTTCTTCCATCCATGGCGCGCGCGGCACTGGGGCGTCCATGCCCTGCGGCCACGTTTCTTCCATCCTCGACAAAATCAAGAAAAGCCTCGTCCACCAGGAACAGGGTGGCGGGATGGGCCTTGGCCAGGGCGATGATCTGATCCGGGTCCACCAACGCGCCGGTGGGATTATTGGGAGTCCCGATCACCACCAGTTCCCCACCGGTGAGCAAGGGGGAAAGCTCCTGCAGACTTAGTGAAAATCCACGCTCAGCAGTAAGCAGAAAGGGATGGACGGTCATCCCGGCCAGTTCCATCACCCTGGTATAATCGATATAGGAGGGACAGGGGATGATGGCACGGTCACAGCCCAGGAGTTTCGGCAGTTGATAAAGCAGCTCGGTGGTGCCGTTGGCCACCACCACCGACTCCTCGGGAACCTGATAGCGGGCGGCGATGGCGTTGACCAGCGCGGAGGCATAGGGATCTGGGTAATGCACCAGATTTTCCACCTCGCGGCTGATTACAGGCCGTAGCCACTCCGGCGGTCCCATCGGGTTAATATTGGCACTGAAATCCAGCAGATCGGCGATATTGAGGCCCATTTCCCGGGCCAGGGCGTGGACATTGCCGCCGTGCCCAGTGGCGGCTAACTGGGAAGGCGGTAAAAATGGCATGGTGTTCTTCATGGGAGAGTCATTTACGCAATGCCGAAGGTCATGGCCATAGCGACCATCATCTCGGTGAGTTCACAGACTGCGCCCAGGGTGTCGCCAGTGGCGCCGCCAATTTTACTCCGGCACCAGAGGGAAAAGAACAGGACTGTGGCAAGAACGGCGACAAGCGTGGAGAACACCATGGGCAGACCGCCAAAAATGAGGATAACCGTCAGAAAGACCAAAGCCCACAAGGCGGTCAAACGGGTTGATGAGGCATAGAAAAGCCGCCCCAAGCCCTCACCGTCCCGGGCATAGGGAAGACAGGCCATGGTCAGGACAATGGCGCAACGACCTGCGATGGGCATGGCGATGACCGTAAAAATCAGCATCGATCCTTCCAGGGAAGAAAGGGCTGCATATTTGCCGAGCAACACCACGACAATGGCAATCACACCCATGGCCCCGGTGTGGCTGTCGCGCATAATCTCGAGGATGCGTTCGCGGGTACGGGCGCTGAGCAGACCGTCGCTGCTATCGGCCAGGCCGTCCAGATGGAGACAGCCGGAAGCCGCCGCCAGCAGGATAACCGCAGCAACAGCCGACACTGAGGGCGGGAAGAAGGGACTCAGGCAGGAGACAAGAATGGCGGCGGCAAGACCGATTAATACTCCTACAATCGGGAACCAGGCGAGGGCGGCACCAAAAAAACGGCCATCCTGCTCACAACGCCAGGTCAGCGGCACAATGGTCAAAAAACGTAGGGCCGCCAGAAATCCGGCCAGCGGATACCGAAAGGCCTCCGGCAGCCGGAATCGTCTCTCCTCTTCCTGATCGGGCACGATTTATTTATCAGCCCCGGCTATCGCGGCTTCTTCAAAGGTCGCCACCTCGGTGAGCACAGCCACTGCCGCCTCCACCAGATTCATGGCCAGGGCCGCACCGGTACCTTCACCGAGGCGCATATTCAAGTCGAGCAGTGGTTTTAATTTTAACTTTTCATGCATGAAAGCATGTCCCGGCTCCATGGACTTATGGGCACAGATGATATAATCACGGACAAAGGGCTCGATGGCATAGGCGATCAGGGCCCCGGCGGTGGAGATAAAGCCGTCGATAATAACCGGCTTCTGATTGGCGGCAGCGCCCAGGATCAAACCGGCAATTCCACCGATCTCAAATCCACCCACCTTGGCCAGGACATCAAGGCCATTCTTGGCATTGGGCATGTTCACCGCCAGGGCCTTGATAATCACCTCGGCCTTATGGCTCAGCTGAGCATCGTCAAGACCTGTGCCCCGCCCGGTAAGCTCCGCCACCGGCTTGCCGGTGAGCACCGCGGCAATGGCGGTGGACGGGGTGGTGTTGCCGATACCCATATCGCCGGTGCCAAAGACATCGATACGGCCGGCTAAATCATTGGCGACATCAATCCCCGCCTCCACTGCCATCTGGGCCATGGTACGGCTCATGGCCGGGCCGATGGCGATATTGCCGGTACCCATGCCAATTTTTTTATTGATGATCTTGCCGGCAGTAGCCAGTTCCCGTAGATCCGCCGCCACTCCCATATCAACGACGATCACTTCCGATCCGGCTTGCCGGGCCAGGGCATTGATCCCGGCTCCACCGTTAACAAAATTATAGACCATCTGTTGCGTCACCTCGGAGGGAAACTTGCTTACGCCCTCGGCAACCACCCCATGATCCCCGGCCATCACCACCACCGCCTTGCGCTTGACTGAAGGCGATATGGAACGGGTCATCCCAGCCAGATCCATAGCCAGATCCATGAGATCCCCCAAGGCCCAATGGGGCAGGGCCAATTGGTCAAGGCGTTCTTTGGCAAGATCACGGAAGATACTGTCCTGGGGGTAGATTTTCTGCAGGGTGTTCTCTAAAAGGCTCATGATTTCTCAATGTTGGATGTTGAAGATTGAAGGTTAGATGTTAAAAAATACCTGTGATTATTTTAAACGCAGGGGGATGCCGCAACTGACGAGGTAGACCTCATCCGCCGACGCAGCCAGCATCCGGTTGCAGCGGCCAACCAGATCCCGATACAACCTGGCCGAAGGGTTGTCGGGGACTATGCCCATGCCGACCTCATTGGTCACACAAATTACCGTTCCCTGATGCAGGGCCAGAGCTTGAAGCAAGCCGTCACACTGCTGGCGCAGCTCGCTGTCAAAAAATATTTCTTTCGATTGTTCAGCATGATACAGGAGATTATTCACCCAGAGGGTGAGACAATCAACCAGACAAACGGAATCGTTCCGGTGCGCTTGAAGAATGGCGGCAATATCCGTCTGCTCCTCCACCGTCTGCCACTCTCCTCCAGCCCGGTCCTCACGGTGCCGGGCAATTCGCTCTTCCATCTCTGGATCGACCAATGGACAAGTGGCAATAAAACAGCGCGGACCAGGCAGGGCCTCCGCAATGTGCAGGGCAAAATCACTCTTGCCGCTTCTTGCCCCGCCCGTCACCAGAATCAGTTTCCCCATACCTCTCGTCCTCCGTTATGAAAGCGCATATGAAAGATCCCTTCCTTTCCTGCCTGACAAAATAATCTCAAAACCACTGATTATTCCGCAACGGCTCCCAGGTTCATTCCAGTCAGAACCCCGCCTCCACTGTGAAGATCGATCGTACTATACTGTCCCTTCGCCACCTGAAAGAGGAGGTAGTTGTCCAAAGACAAGCCGAGTAAAGAACAGATCAAGGAGCGGATTACCCCACCATGGGTTACCAGCAGCACCGTCTGATCTTCCAAGGCCACAAGACGAGTCTTGATGGCTTCAATGCGAGCGGCAAATCCAGCGACGCTCTCACCTTCGGGAAAGCAAAAATCCCTGCCACCCTGCGCCCACCCTTGAACCAAGCCTAGGTCCCGGGCCTCAATTTCAGCAAAGGTCTTGCCTTCCCAGCGACCAAAATCAATCTCCCGCAAATCAGGCTCAAGCCACACCGGAAGCCCCAACTCCAGCAGCCCAAGGGACTCTGTGCAGCGGCGCAAAGGGCTTGTCATCAGGGTATCGATCCCCATGGCCGCAAGCGTTGGCCGCAACATCACCATCTGAGCACGCCCCTCCTCGGAAAGAGGCACGTCCGTTGAACCGACATAGCGGCCAGACAGCCCGGTACGTCCATGCCGAAGAAGAACCAACCGCGATATCATCGACCTACCCTTCGCCAGGCCAGATAAATATTCACCAGAATAACAGCAAGAGGAAAATTCATCCAGGCGCGACAGACAACAAAACCAAAGACATTGCAGCAACTTTTGCTACCCACAACGATCTTTTGAAAGTCATAGGGAAATATCTTCAAAAAAAACATCTCGTTAACCAAATAAGTGGAGATTCATTTATTACTGAATGCTTTCAAGCTGAGTCCTGCCTGAAACTCCAAGCGCCATTTAAGACGGTAAGCTCTTAGAAATCAACCATAAACCAAAAATTCAAAGGAACATCACAACCTGGACATGAGTTAAATTTCTAAAAGAATAATAATAACGAAATCATACCTACTTTTTATTCAAAAAAAAGGACTTGCGGTTTGACTTCAAAAGAAGATAATGCTATATAAATAGCTTCGGTAATTTTAAAACCATCACGACATATTAATGATCCTCCTGTCCACTTTTAATGCAGGAATGGATGAAGTTCAGCTTCAAAGGCGGCATGGATGGCGCGGCAGGAATTCGCTCTAAAGCCGACAAAAAGTGACAGGATTTCAACGACTATAAAACATTGCATTTCTGTAAAATTCATTAAAAATCAGCTTCAATCAGGGAACATACACATCATGAATATTCAAATCCGACTCTCACATTTTTTTTCCCGAAGCATCCTCACCTGTGGCGCGATAGTCCTCTTGAGCGCCTCCGCCTTGAACGCAGAGACCGTCAGCGTCCTGAAGGATGGGGCCAATGTTCGCACCGGCCCAACCACAAATGATCAAGTGGCCATGGAGCTCTTTCAGGGATACCCGCTGATGGTTGTTGAAAAGAAAGGGGACTGGATCAAGGTTTCTGATTTTGAAAATGACACCGGCTGGATCAATAAGAGTATGGTAGGAGCCGGGAACACGGTCATCGTTAATGCCCAGAAAACCATCAACATGCGGGCCGAACCTGCCACGAGTGCCGCCATTGTCGCCAACATCGAACGCGGTGTGGTGTTGACCAAGATCTCCACCAAAGGCGACTGGGTTAAAGTCAAACATGCCAAAGGAACGGAAGGCTGGATCAACAAGACCCTCCTCTGGCCTTAATTCTATACATCTAAGCCCGCACTCAAGTGCGGCGGTGCGTCATGTACCGCAACGCCGCACTTTCCTTTTATCCTCTCCATGCTGCCAAGCCCCCTCTCATCAGGTAAAAACTTGCCTTCACCACTGACAATGTTTACTTTGCAAAAAGTGACTTGTAGATACAATATGTCCTGTCATACTTTAGAAGGCAAGACATCGATTTATCAACCATATTCATTTTCAGAAGCCGTTCCGAAACAACTCATTTTTGCAGGCTCATTCGCTCCTCGAACCTAAGACTGTGCAGCGCCTCACGAGGGCCATCACCGGTACTTAAGCGACTGAAGGGATGGTCTTCATAAAGAAGTTAACAGTATTTTTTCACCTACGGCTTATCATCTCTACCTTATAGAATTTGCCATGATCAGTATCGCCGCCCTCGGGCCCGATGGCTCTGACGGCTGTCAGGCCGCCAGAAAATTCGCGCCTGATGCCACCCTTCATCTGTACAACCGGATTCCGGATATTGTTAACGCCTTCATTCGCAAAGAGACCGATGTAGCCCTACTCCCCATCTACAATACCAGGGAAGGCGAGAATAAAGAATACTTCCGTCTTATGGAGCAACTGGAAGAGGGCTACTGGATTGACAACATTGTCCTGCCCATCCACCTGTCCATCGGCGTCCTTCCTCCGAACAGCAGCCAGGGCAATGCCCAAGAAAATGCTAAAAGAGCCATAAAGATCATTGTCAGCAGAGGTTCGGTCTTCCGCCAGTGCGAAGAGTATATCGCCGAAAACTACCCCGAAGCCACTCTGATGACCGTTCAGGATATTGATCAGGCTCTCACCGACATCCGAGAACGTCAACTTACCGATCACGCCGTCATCGAGTCGGAAGAACTCCTGCACCAATACGGCCTGGAGCTCCTCGCCCGTGAGGTTGTCCCCCATAACCGCACCCGTTTCGCCATCCTTGGTTCTGAATTGGCCAGACAGACCGGTTATGATGCCACTGCCCTGATCACCCGTCCCCTGAAAGATCGGGTGGGAATGCTCGTTGATATCCTGGGAGAATTTACCCGCCGCGGGATCAATATCCTCGACCTGCGTTCAGAAAACGACATCAAGACCCAGAAGCTGCAGATTTACATCGAAGTGGAAGGACACATAGAGGACGATCTGCTCAGACGCGCCCTGGAAAGTATTGAAAGAAATATCATCCAGGAGAAAGGTGCGCTGAAGCTTCTCGGCTCCTTCCCCCGTGTTGACATGCGGGTCAAGAAGATCAAGACCTTTGGCTTTATCGGCAGTGGTGACATGAGCACCTGGTTTGCCGATCGCCTTGAGAATGAAGGCTATCGCACCCTGATCACCGGCCGCTCCACCACCCTGCGACCTGAAGAGATGATTCCCCAGGTGGACGTGGTGGTAATCTGCGTCCCCATCTCGGTCACCGCTGACACCATCCGCCAATATAGCGGCCTGCTGCACGACGGACAGGCCCTCATCCTCCTGGCCGGGGAATCCGAACAGACCCTGCAGGCGGCCATGGAGACAACCCGCCAAGGCGTTGAGATCATGCTGGTCCATAACCTCTGGGGCCCCCAGGCGGTCACGATGAAAGACAAGAATGCCTCGGTGGTGCGCACTCCTCGGAGCGGTAGCTTCTGTGCGGAATTTGAGGCCTTTCTCTATAAGCACGGCGCCGACATCTTTCAGGATACCCCTGATAAACATGACCTGCTCATGGGAGTCGGCCAGAAATTGCCGACCATCATTTCCGTGGCCATGGCCGCTGCTTTGAGAGAACATGGGATCGACTGCAAGGATATCGGCAGCCATTCCACCCTCACCTCGCTCTACGGAATCCTGGCAATGGCTCGAGTCCACAATCAGAATCCCCGCACTTATGCCGAAATCATGGCGACCACCGGAGACGGGAAAAAGATTGTACGCAGTTTTGCAAAGAATCTTGATCAGATCATTGATCTTGCCGAAAATGGGCAAATCTCAGAACTCTGTGACCTGATGGATCAGAACCGCAAATATTTCACCCCGGCTTTTCTTGGCGCCAGGATGAAGCAGGCAAGGGCTGTAGATGAAATCCTGACCAAATCGAACAAAGACGATATGACAGATGACAGATGACAGAAAGCCAGACGAAGAGAGAAAACGACCAGAAGTGATGGTCTTAATTCTGATCGTTGCCTGCTGGCTCATTTTTCTTTATTTTTTTGGTGGAAAGGGCCCCGGCTGAGGCCCGTCCATCCTTCGGTCTGAAGGAGATCAATGCGATTTCCCCAAATCATTTCAACAAAACAACATCAACGGTAAATAATTATTTCTTTGTTTTTCCATCAATCTTTTTTCCCAGTGAGGAGGAAACCATATGTATACCTGTAATTGTAGCTATCTTGACGAAGTCCATATCTGTCCGAGTTGCCAGACCCCGATGTCCTGCTGCGAAGCGCCCCCTGTTCACGTTGGTGACGGCCTTGGCTGGGGATCTGAAGTTCTGTTTATCTGCTTGAATGATGAATGTCCCACCTTCAAAAACGGCTGGGAGCACATCGAGCTCAAGTATGGACACAAGGGATCGTATCGCTGCATGGAACTGCCCGGCAGCAGTGAAAAAAACGTCATGATGGTCGCCAGTGAATACGCCTTTACCGGGAGCACCATTAATGTTGAGGCCGCAAAACTGCAGAACATCCGCTATATCAAGGAACAGGAAGCGCTGGCTGCCCTTGACACTTGCAAGAAAACCCATGATCTTGGACCGGTTCTCACCCTGATCCTTGATGAAGCGGCCAGCCTTCCTAACAGGCATAAGGCTGTTGGCTGCCTGTTGGAGATCAATGATATTGCCTGCATTGATCCCATCAGAAATCACACCTTCAACGACACTTCTCTTGCCCAGGCGTGCAATCTTATCATCAGCGAAATCCTTCAGGCCCATTTCAAAAAAGAGTGCCCCTACTGTGCTGAAATCATCAAGGCACAGGCCCACAAATGCATGTACTGCAAGGCAGACCTGTAAAATATGTGCCTGCCGTTACCAAGTAGAGCTGTTCTTGGCTCAACTCGGTAACGGCAGTTCCTTTGACAAGCAGTCCAGCTTTTAAGCACTTCAGACGACTTTGGCAGCTAGGCCAGCCATAGCTGAGTTGTCAATGCCACGATGAAATCCTGCTGATCCCGTGTAAGCGGGCAGAATGGAGAATTATCATAGGTGGTGTCCCGATTCTCCACGACCAAGACCATCGCATCTTCACTCAATGTATGGGAATGCCAGACCTTTTTTTTTACATTATAAAGGGTATGCGGTATCATCTCCTGCCCATGAATGGCGGTAACTGCTTGATCCCCTTCCCCTAAAAAAAGAATACAGCGACCACGCAACAAGACAAAGACCTCATCAGTTTCGTTATGCCGCTGCAGAGTACTGATATTTTCCGAGCGCAGATCATCGCTAAAATTAAGAATTGCCACCCGCCAATTGGCATAATCAACAAGCGGCTTATACCCTGAAAGCTTATGCTCCCGTATCTCCAACAATTTTTCGCTTATTTTCATTATTTTTCGGTTTTATTTTCATACGTCGACTAGAGAGTGAAACGGAATTCACCGCCACAGGGAACATTCACAGCGCACACTATTGAGAGCGTGATCATAAATGCTTCCCCTTCCATAGAAAATCCCATCCCCATTCCAGAGACGCCGATGTCTCTCCATTTCCATGATTGACAGAGCAAGCTGCAAGAGAGACTCTTTTAGACACCCCAAGCAGCTACAATGATGTTTTTTTCTGTTCATCTTCAGTGGACTTGACTGAGACCAGCACTGGATCCTGATGAATGGTCACATCAGCATGGGGGAATTGTTCAACAATCATTTTTTCCACATCTTTGCCGATGGTATGGGCCTGCGCAAGGGTAAGATCGGCATTCAAATCGAGATGAAACTGGACGATGGCGATCTGCCCGGACTGTCGGGTTCGCAGGTCGTGCAGGCCAAGGATTTGAGGATGATCGCCGACTATCTGCTGCAACTTCTCCCGTTGTTCCTTTGGCAACTGTTTGTCCATCAATAGAGCCACGGCTTCTTGGGCTATCTTCCAGGCACTATGGCCCAAAATCAGAGCGATAAGCATGGAAAAAAGAGGATCCATAATCCCCCCCCAACTGCAACGGGTCAACAGAAGGGCAACAATGGTGCAGACATTAGTGAGAATATCGGTGATATAATGCAGTGAATCGGCCCGGATCGCCGTGGAGTTGGTCTTTTTTATAACAACCCTCTGAAAAACAACCAGCACCAAGGTGGCAAGAATGGAAAAAACCATAATACCAACACCTACCCCCACAGCCTGAATAGGGACAGGTGTCTTCAACCTCTCTATGCCATGCATAAGAAGAATCAGGGCCGAGCCGGTGATAAAGCTTGCCTGCCCCAAACCTGCCAAGGCCTCGGCCTTGCCATGACCGAAGCTGTGCTCAGTATCGGCCGGACTCAGGGAATAACGAATCGCCATCAGATTGATAAACGAGGCCATAACGTCCATGAGGGAATCAATCAGCGAGGCAAGGATGCTGAGAGAACCGGTAAGCAGCCAGGCAGCAAATTTGACCGCCACCAGCAGAACAGCGGTTGCAACAGAGGCATAAGTGGCAAGTTTTAAAAGCTTCCCGTTTTTATTGGCATCAGATTGTTTCATAGGATGTTTTTTTCAATAATGGTTCTGGCCTTCTCCGGGCCCCAACTGCCAGCAGCATAGCCATGCAAACGTTGCGCACGACTTTGACAGGTTTCGCATTCGTCAAGCAGGGGCGTGAGGAGCGCCCAAGACTGTTCAATCCCATCCTGTCGCCAGAAGAGCATGTGCTCGCCCTGAATACAATCAAGCAGGACCTTCTCATAGGCATCAGGGGAGGATTGGACATAGACCTCATCGTAGTTAAAATTCATGGTCATGGTCTGCATACACATTTTGGTACCTGGATGCTTGGTCTGAAAACTCAGACTGATTGATTCTTTAGGATAAATCCCCAGCACCAGACGATTGGCAACAACCCTAGTCCCCAGGATGTCGCGGAACAGGGAGTGAGGCACATCCTTGAACTGGATCACGATCCGGGTTTCCTTTCGGGCCATTCGTTTCCCGGAGACAAGATAAAAGGGTACGCCCTGCCAGCGCCAGTTTTCCACTCGCACGGGCAGCATGGCAAAGGTCGGGATCAAGGAACTGGAGGAAACACCAGGTTCTTGCCGATAACCTGCGACCTCTCGGCCATCCATACTCCCCGGCCCGTACTGCCCCAGGATTATTTCTTCGTTGTCATGCAGTGGGGCGATTGAACGGAACAGTTTAATCTTTTCATCCCGCACCCGTTCCGCCTCAAAATGGGAAGGCGATTCCATGGCAATGAGAGACAAAAGCTGGAGCATGTGATTCTGAAACATATCGCGAATGACTCCGGCCTGCTCATAATATCCGGCCCGATGCTCAACCCCCAGCTTCTCGGCAGCCATAATCCCTACTGATTGCACATACCCACGGTTCCAGATGGGCTCAAAAATGGTATTGGCAAAACGGAAGGTCAGAATATTCTGCACGGTCTCCTTGGCCAGATAATGATCGATTCGAAAGATCTGTTTTTCCGTAAAATATTGATGCAAGGCCCGATCCAGGGCAAGGGCGGACTGGAGGTCACGCCCAAAGGGTTTCTCGATCACGATCCTACTCCAGCCCCGGCCCTGTTCAAATTGACTGGCCAGTCCTGCCTGACCGATCATGGTGGCGACGGGAGTGTAGAGCGATGGGGGCAAGGCCAGATCAAAGAGATAGTTCCCTTTAGTGATTCCCTGCTGATCGGACGATGCTAGAAATCCGGCTAAATCCTGAAAGTCCTGAAACGAATCGTACTGAAGGGGGAAATAAAAGATCCGGGCCGCAAACTCATGCCAACGTGCCATATCAAGCCCTGTATTGCCTGCATTGTCGACACAGGCACTCAGCAGAAAGGCGCGAAAGGTGTCATGGGTATAGGCAGTACGGCTGCATCCGATAATGGATACCGGATCGGGCAAGGTGGCGCTCAAAAACATCCGGTAGAGGGCGGGGATTAGCTTTCTCGAACTCAGGTCACCGGATGCCCCAAAAATAACAATAGCGCAGGGATCAAGTGCACCCACCGTTGTGCACGCGCAGATATTATCAAGGCTGCATTTCTTTGCCGGAATAATGGCTGGTTCCATGTTGATATCTTTCATCCATACTGTTGAGTCTCTTGCAAAATGAGGTTTTATATCCACTAACTGTCATTCCTGCGTAGGCAGAAATCCAGAACATACTAAATTTAGGAAACTGGAGCGCCTATTGCGGAAGTCCAAAAAGCCGTTCTTTCTAGCATTTAATATGCTGAGATAATTGAACTTCATGGAATTTTCTGGTATTGGTTTGTACCACCAAAGCAATACCAGGGAGAATGCCAATGTAGCTCAAAGAGAAGATATCATGGTTGATGGGCCGTGTCCAAAGAAGTTTGTTTTCCCATCTTAATGAATGCCTTGATACACGCCTTACCGAACAGGAACAACAACTGGTAACTATTCTCGAGATTGTCCAGGTAGAAAAGTATGTTCCCAAAAGTGCAGTTACCCAGTGGATGGGCCGTAAGCCTCTTAATCGGCAAGCCATTGCCAGAGCGTTTGCAGCAAAGGCAGTGTATCGGATTTCCAAAACCAGTGACTTGCGCCGGGCACTTCTGGCTACCAGAAACCTTCGGAGTATCTGCGGCTTCAGAGCTCTTGGTGAAATCCCGTCGGAATCTACCTTCTCACGAACCTTCACTGAGTTTGCCGCCAGTGAACTCGGTAGCCGGGCACACGATGCCCTGGTAAAAGACTACCTTGAGGGTGAACTCCTTGGGCATATCAGCCGTGATTCTACAGCCATTGTTGGCCGGGAGAAACCAGTCAGGAAGGTGAAAGAGCAAAAGAAGCCACGCAAGAGAGGCCGTCCTGCCAAGGGTGAACAAAGGGAGCCGGTTGTCGAGAAACGACTTGAACGTCAACTCGGCCAGTCCGTAGGGGAGGCCATCCGTGAATTGCCGTCCCGCTGTGACCGAGGCACCAAGAAAAATGCCAAGGGATACAAAACGTCCTGAAATGGCTATAAGCTGCATCTGGACACAAACGATGTGGGGCTATCGATCAGTGCTATTGTTACTTCTACTTAGGTTCATGACAGTCAGGTTGCCATCCCGACGATGAAGCTGACCAGCAATAAAGTGACCTATCTCTATAACCTGATGGATGCGGCCTACGATGCTAAGCGAATTGATGAAATAAGTCAAAAGCTTGAACATATTCCGATCATTGACAAAAATGCTCGAGGCAACGAAGCTATCCCGATGGCACCCCACGAAGCTGAGCGTTACAAGATGCGATCTCATCTGCGGAACGGGCAAACAGTCGACTGAAAGAAGACTTTGGCGCCAACAACGTCATGGTGAGGGGTTACTGCAAAGTAACCCAGCACTTGATGTTCGGGATCATTGTTTTATTCGCTGATCAGCTTATACGGCTGCTCGAGTAGATTTTCAAAGATCGGAAACAACACAAAACAAGGGAGACGTGCGCCCATGTTGCCGCTGCATTAAACTAAAACTCTGTAGAATTAACAACGGAGGGGACAAACGGCCATTTTGAAGGCCAAGCCTCAAAAGTTCAGCTCATTGTTCTTCTCAAACTGAACATTTTGCAAGAGGCTCTGTTGAAGAATCATTTCCCTGGAACAGTGGGGAGCAAGGAAATTCCGCTCGCGAGTTTTTTTTGCGCCTCGCCATTTAAGGGAGCATACCAGCCCAGATGGAGACCCCGAAGCGGCTCCCCTGAATATTTGGCTGGATTTTCCCACAGGGGACGCTAATCTTTATCCGCTGCCGGCCATGCCTGCTCATTTTTTTCCATCATATAACAAAATCTATCCCAGGAATACTCCTTCCCACTGAGCGGACAGCGTAGGGTGATCTTCCTCTCATCCATCCCCACCACCATCCAGTCTCCGTGGCGAGGGCCTTGGGAGATGTGGATCTTTTCACCAATGACAAAGGGGTACGGAGCAAACACAGTAACAATTGTCGGCACGAGATATCTCCTATTAAGAATCGATAGTCAGCTGAAATCCAGTAATGTCCGGTTAGAAAATTGCATACAAAAATACGCCCTAATTTTATCGCCAATAAGAGTGCTTTTCACTTGACAAAGAACTAAAATTTTTTCGCGTTTTTTCTTGAAAGAGCATTTAATTTAAATGAGATAAGTTATGAATCGCGTTAAAATTTACTCGTATTGGCAGATGGTTCCGGAGCAAAAAAAACTCATTGTTCCATTAAAGAATATCCTTCCACAAACACCACCACTTCGATCAAGGCGCAAGAAACCATTGGCAATGAATACCGAAGAACTGCTGAACATCTTAACCTATTACCACCTACAGGGGGTTTTCTTCAGAGCGGGAACTGGTTCAATCCCTGCAGGAAGATGAGTACACCCGCAATCTTATTGCTCCTGCCGGCGGTTTGCAGCGCTCAACATTTTTCGATTCGGTCAATGATCGTGGAGTGGAGCAGCTTCTTCATGTCTTTACTGAACTGCAAAAAGAAGCAGCAGCAGTACTTCCAAATCAATATGCTCATCTTGGCAACCTGGTTGCCATTGATGGCTCTTTTATTGATTCGGTTGTCAATCGGCATAGAAATGTTGAAAAAATTTGCAACGACCATGGAAAATCACTCTGAGGGCATATTGGCCTACTTTGATTTTGATTGCTTATCGACAGGCCCTCTCGAAGGCACCAGCAATAAAATCAAGACGATGCAGAGAAAAGCCTATTACTTGAGAGATAGAGAATCCTTCAAACTGAAAATAATGGCACTGCATGAAACCAAGTACGCTTGATCCGGATGAACCAAATTTTCTAACCGGACATTACTGACGGAAATCGGCAATAATGTTGTTTACACAAAATTATTTACAGACCCTCATAATCATTGCTTAAAACGGCTTATTAAAACCTCCTCCCTTGGATTGTGTTATTTTGGTTATACATGTTTTTCTGGTGACAGAAAACTCACATTAGGGCATGGCTCCCATCAGGGCAATCTCTTCTTGAAACCACTTCAAACGTCGGAACCAGAACTCTCTCACTTGGTTGGTGACTTGCCATCTGAGCCTAAGCAGGCGTCCTTGAGGCCCTGAATATTTTCGGCAACAGGTTTTTCAAGCCACACTTGGACTGCCAGCAGGCTCTGCACTTTTTCCCAGCAGCCGACCTTTGCTATAGCTGGCAAGTTGAGAGCTCCAGTCTTCAGGTTTTGAACCTGTTCCTGCACGTTAACGTTTGCTCCAATGCTTGCAACCTGTTTAACGGTTGCAACGCCTGCCCAAATAATAAGACCACCCACCAGCAAGATGCTAAGGCAACCGATGCCAAGGAATACTTTGAGCTTCTTCTTAAGCTGGTCATTCGCCACAACTCTTCGCATTATTTCAGATAAATCTACTTGACTCACTTATATCTCCTTTCTTGTTGATTAAAATCCTGCAAGCTTGAATTGCAGGATTACCTGTTGTTGACTGTCTAAGCATACCGAAAGATTTTACCGCCTCGCCAATGTCGTATCTCCTCTCTCGATATTTAATAGCCAGCATGCCAAAAAAAGCCTCTGGTCGGATCACTCATAAATACATATCCTTGTTACCCGTTATCATGGACCTGACAAGGTTCTCATTATGTTTTCTGCTTGAAACAGCAACGCCAATTATATGTAAACCAATCAAGAATAGCATGAATTGTGCCGACATTTCATGGATGTCACTCCATACGCTGTCACGGTCATCATCGTCCTCCCTGTCAGATTCTAGATTTCCTCCATGATGTTCTCGCTTTCCCTTATGCTCCCTTTTACCATCGTCATCGGCATAGGCGCTTTCGACAATCGAAAATGTAATGCCAAAACCCAACGAAGGATTCTTCCCCTTGGCTGCATACGCTGCATATCCAGTCAGGCAGACTAATATACTGTTTGCCAAGAAGAAAAAGATCATCCAGGCGGCTGCGGGATTGTGCCCTGCATAGTGCGTTGGTTTCCCAGTTACGAGCTCTTTCAGGTAGGTTAGAGCCTTTGCGGGAGAACATATGAAGTCACTAAAAAGAGCATGTCTCGTGCCGCAAAATCCCCAAACTATACGACTTGCCACAAGCCCCAGAACTGCATAGCCGACATAGCGATGCAGGGGCCCTTTCTCCTCCCCTGTCAAATACGCCACGAAGAAGAGCGGTAACAATGACCAATGGAAAACTCTTACAAAGAGATCCCATACGCGTATTTGATTATTCTTGTTCATTTGTATTCCCCCCCTCAGATAAATAATCAAGATTTCCACTCAATTTTTTATTGAATTTATTTAATCAGTCTATATTTGATCATTTATGGAATATACTTGATGGACAATGAAGAATTGATGAAGAAATAAAGAACCCCTGTAACTATGGTTTTCCTCAAAGCCTCAGGGGCAGGATTTGAAAACCGAGCGTGACGGAATTTATCTTCCAGGGGGTGGATGTTCATCATTTCTTCATCTTTGCCGGTTATCCTTTGATCTGTTACAGAAAAATTTGCTGCAATTCAAAAAAGAGAGGTATCCGACCGTGCGCTCCGTTTCAATCATCTGCCCAAAAGAAGTGGCAAAAGCCATATCTGGGACGTTCCGAGGTACTGAGATGCTCTTTTTTGAAAAGGATCCGCAGTTACTCTGCAGTATTCTCCGGAAAACAGTTGGGTCATATTGTTTTGTCGACTACCTAAACACCACACTCCTAGAGGACCTTATGATTTATCCAGCACATGCAAAAACAAAGATCTTGACGGCCGATAGCTGGGTCGCTCGACAATGAACATCCTCGTTATCGATGATGAACGTGAACTCCTTGATAAGCTCAACTCTGTACTAACGAGCGAACATTACACCGTCGAGACTGCCAGTAATGGAAGTGAAGGTCTGGAAAAGGCCTGGAACGACGCCTATGATCTGATACTCTTAGATATAATGTTACCGGGGATAAACGGCCTTGAGGTCCTCTCCGAAATTCGGGCGGCCGGAATTTTAACACCAGTCCTGATGCTCACCGCCAAGGGCGATATAAAAGACAAGATTACCGGCCTTAACCTCGGAGCTGACGACTATCTGGCAAAACCTTTCTCCCTGGGGGAACTTCTGGCGAGGATCAGGGCCTTGCTCAGGCGGGGCAATACCGGCAGTCCTGTTTTGGAGGTCTGCGGCATCCGCCTCAACACCGTCAGTCGCGAGGTAACAAAAGATGGTGAGCCGCTAGCACTTACCACCAAGGAATTCGCACTCCTTGAGTTTCTCCTGCACAACCGAGGTCGGGCAGTATCACGGTTTACCCTAGCTGAGCATGTCTGGGGAGATAACTTTGACCCTTTTAGAATGTCCAATTTTATCGACGTTCACATGAAAAATCTTCGAAAAAAGCTCAATTCCCCCGATCAGGAACCAGCAATTAAGAGCATTCGAGGATTTGGCTATCTTATTGAAAAAGAAGAAAAATGAAGGTCAGAACGAAGTTTACTCTATGGATATCTCTTGCAGCCCTTGCAACAGCCACAATCTTTTCTCTTTTTGTCTACGTTGAACTCGTTGAGGAACCATATAGACTGATTGACAGAGAACTCTCAGAAATTGCCGAAACCGTATTTAATAATCTTGAGTTCTCCAATTTTTTTGAAGAAGCCCGTCTTCTGAATGAAGACCAGCACGTGAATCGATACTGGCTCAAAATCATTAACAGCACAGGGAAGGCCATCTTTACCTCCCCTCTAGCTCGAGAATTTGATATTCCTTTTTTTGAAGATAAAAAAGCGTATTTCATCAAAGAAGACATTCCCTTAACCTCCCTCTGGATTGCCCCCCAAGATGCAATAAAACTAGAAGAAGTAAAGGGTGACTCGGTAAGATTCAGAGTACTGGTGCTGACTAGGGCCTTTTCGGAACAAAAGTTCACTCTTTTGATAGCCAAGCCCCTTCTGTTCCTGGATCTGGAACTCCAGGAATTGCTTACTCGTCTTATTATTGGAATTTTCACAATAATTATCGTTATTTTTGTGTTGAGTTACCTTCTGGCTGGCAGGATTCTTCAACCACTGGCAACCATCAATTATAAAATTAAAGAGATCCGTGAAAATTCATTAGATCGCAGGATCCCGCTTGGCACAAGTAAAGATGAGTTGTATTGCCTGTCACTCTCTCTCAACTCGATGGTTGATCGCTTGGAAAATTCCTTCTACAGGCAAAAAGAGTTTGTCAGTAACGCCGCCCATGAGCTAAAAAGTCCCTTGACCATCTTGATGCTGGGACAAGAAGAATTATTGACGAAGAGCTCGTCAGGCCCCATTCACTCAGAACTGGAAAAACAACTCGGCATCATGCGTCGTCTAAGCAGGTTGATACGCAATCTTCTCGATATTTCGCGGCTTGAACAAGATGAAAACTGCGCTCGCGAACCTGTCAGAGTGGATATACTCATTGAGCGAGTTCTCGAAGATTATCATGAGATTCTGGAGGCGCAAAATATTGCAGTGGAGACTGAGATAGAGAAATGCCATTTCTCAGGCGACTCAGAAAAGATCCTTCGGCTCATCATTAACCTGATCGACAATGCGACCAAATACAACACTGAGACAAGCTGCAGAATCAGGATCACAGCCCGTACAAATAAAGGGAAAGTGCACTTGACCATCGCCAACACCAGCCAAGAGATTCCTCCTGCCGATTTGCAACGACTGTTTGAGCAATTTTTTCGAGTGGAAAAATCCAGATCCCAATACTCTGGCGGCTCAGGCCTCGGTCTAACGATCGCAGAAAGAATCGTAGAATTGCATGGCGGCTCCATAGAAGTAAAAAATAGCGAAGGGTGGACAACATTCTTCGTTACACTGTTGTGAATAAAGAATCCACCCCCACAGGGGGTGGTATTGAGTTTACCCCTGAAAGGGGATAAGGCTGCCTCTTGCCCCCTGAGGAGGCGAGGTCGTTGTCCCCACTTTTTTACTATAATAACCGTAGCTGTTGCTTTTCAGACTTTCGCACTTGTGCCTCTTGATACTTCACATATTTACAAATCTTTTCAGCATCAAGGCCAACTGTGTCAACACAATGTCCTCTGGCCCAAAAATGATTGCCCCAATAGGGCTTCTTTTTCAAACTACGAAATTTATTGAATACTCGTATTGCGGTACGCCCTTTGATAATGCCCATGTAATCAGATATTGACACTTTTGGAGTAACTTGACGGCTGGTTTATTCATGGTATTCTAGTACACAGGTAAGGAGCAGTGCATCTTTCTTAACACTCATATATGGATAACACTGAAAATGTCTACTTTTCTCATGATATACGCTGCGCTGGGTGCGCTGGCAGGCATCCTGGCTGGACTGCTCGGAATTGGCGGAGGCCTGGTTATTGTCCCCATGCTGGTGTTTGCCTTTAGCTGGCAGCATTTACCTGATCCAGTCATCATGCACATGGCCCTTGGAACATCCATGGCCAGTATTCTCTTCACCTCGGTGTCAAGCTTCTGGGCCCATCACAAACGGGGAGCCGTCCACTGGATGCTTGTAAGACGTATTGTCCCAGGGATTCTGGTTGGCACCTTTCTTGGTTCCTGCCTGGCTGCTAAAATGTCCACGGGTTTTCTAAAAGGATTTTTCGTCATTTTTTTATACTATGTCGGCGCGCAGATGCTGCTCAACCGTAAGCCAAAACCCAGTCGTCAGATCCCTGGTACGTACGGTATGTTCGGGGTTGGCAGTGTTATCGGGGCTTTCTCAAGCCTGGTAGGGATTGGCGGCGGAACGCTGTCTGTGCCATTTATGATCTGGTGCAATCTTTCTGTTCATCTGGCTATTGGAACCTCTGCCGCCATTGGTTTCCCCATTGCCATTGCCGGAACCATCGGCTATATTTTTAACGGCCTGCATGCTGCCAGTCTACCGGAATACTCACTGGGATTCATCTATCTTCCCGCTCTGCTCGGCCTGGTTTGCGCCAGTGTCATAACCGCCCCCCTGGGAGTGCGCCTGGCACACAGTCTTCCAGTGGATCGGCTGAAACTTGTCTTTGCCTTAATATTGTTTACAGTCGCAACCCGAATGGCGTATGACCTGTGGTAATCAAAAACAATGTTGTGCCGGTCCTCGTAAAGCTTCCGCATTCAGCCTCACTCCCTTCTTCTGCCTATGCCGCAAATATTTCTAACGTTGCTTCAATGGCCAAATATAAGATAATGTAAATCTTTCACATTTTTTAAGTTGAATTGACCAAGCCAGGGCTGGCCATGAATTCAGACACCATCGTGTCAGAGCCAGATTCTTTGCAAATCTTATCAAAAATGAAAAAAAATCATTTTTCATTTTTTTGATGATTTAATCTTACTATCCCTTGAAACCGAGAGATGTGAATGGTAGTATCTTATTGTAATTCTATCAATAATATAAACTCCCTTAACTTTTGAGTTGTTTTTTCCTGAATGAAAACAAGATGGTAAAGAAAAGCCAGATACAGTGTCGAAAAATTTTAGTCATTGACGACGAAGTCATGGTGGCAGATGTAAGTAAAAGCATTCTTACTCATACCGGCCATCAGGTCTGCTGCGCCTACAGTGGAGAACAGGCCGTGGATCTTGCCATGGAAACGTGCTATGATCTCGCCATTATTGATGCCATGTTGCCTGGCATGAGTGGCATTGAAACATTTGAAATCATCAAACAAATATGCCCTCACACGCAGGGGATTCTGTTAAGCGGAGCACTGAACGTAAACATGATCATGATGGCCATGGAAAAAGGATTCAGCAAGGTCCTGGCCAAACCGTTACAGATTGCGGCTTTGACCAAGATGGTGCAGGCCACATTAATAGAGACAGAACTGCGGGAGAAAAATAAGGTCTTACAAAAACAGATGCTGCAGATGCGGTCACTCTTTGAGCAATATCTATCTCCAGAAGTCACATCAATCCTGATGAACCAGCAGAACACTCTTTCGAAAACCACCGGCGGAGTGCAGGAAATCACCATACTTTTTGCCGATATAAGAAATTTCACCCTCCTGATTCAGCATTTACCACTCACGGAAGCACAGACCTTTCTAACGAATTACTTTGATATGGTTGCTGATATAATAGCATCATGGCACGGTACCCTTGATAAATTTATCGGGGATGCCGCCCTGGCGCTTTTCGGCGCACCAGAACCTTTGACTTCTCCCAACCTGGCAGCAGTATCTGCTGCCCTGGAAATTCAAAAAGGATTTGAGGTTCTGCGAAATCAGTGGGCGTTGAAATCAGATTTTTTTATGGAGATTGGCCTTGGGATAGGAATCAGTCGTGGCCCCATCTATCTGGGTAACGTTGGTTCACGTCGTCGACTTGATTATACGGTGATTGGGGCTGATGTAAATATAGCCCAACGACTGGCCTCAGAAACCACCGCCGGGCAGATTCTTATTACCGACTCAGTCTATAGTGATGTGGCAGACAAATGTACCATTCAGGAAGAAAAAACCAGATCCCTGCGAGGTCTGGAAAAAACTGTTCAAATCTATTCCATTATCCCCTAAAGAAACATCTACTAGAGGTAACAGCTGTCCCCCTACCCTTCTTAACCTTTTTCTATTTCTCCATTCGTAACAAGCTGGATCAAATACAGTGCGTCTTGTAATTTTACCTGATCCCCATGGCCCAGCTTTCTCCCCCGTCTTATTTCCAAAACACCATTCACCAAGACATCCCCCTGCTGAATCACTCTCTTGGCATCCAGCCCATCCTGAGCTAGATTGGCGAGTTTAAAGAATTGTCCCAAACGGATGGGTTCTTCAGAAATAATTACAACATGTGGTGTTTTAGGCATGCTCATAAGAAATATATTGGATCAATACAATTTTCAAATTTGGCTCTTCCCAATTTTTTTTGAATAATTAGTCTCTTGATAAGAGCTAGAGAAAAATCCCAAGAAGGAAGTCTTGTTATGAATACAAGTAAAACCGGATAACGATACTAAGGAAAATGTTATCCGGTTTTTTTTGATCAGTCAAAAAATACTGCCCCTTTGCCGATAGGCGAACAGGCACAGAAGCCAGCGCCCAAATGACCCAACCAGACAGATTTAGCCCTGGATCATATTGTTAGTGGAGTTTATTTTACGACTACGCCTTTTTTTATCCGAAGCCTGTTCAGGGCTACCAAAGCCAAGACAACCTGTTGTGCATTTGGTGACACATGCAGGTTCCAACCCCTGGTCGATCCTGTCCATACACAAATCACATTTACCGACTTTTTCAGTACTGGAGTCCCATTGCGGAACGTCCCAAGGGCAAGCGGCCATGCATTCTTTACAACCAATACAGAGAGATTCCTCAACAAAGACAATACCATCCTTAGCTCTTCGTTGCATAGCTCCAGATGGACAGACATCCACACACGGGGGTTTTTCACAGTGAAAACAGGCCATGTAAATAAAATCAAGGACTGGTAGATCGTTGATAATCTTTGGTCCGACCTCCATCATTTTGCAGTAAAAAGCGCCTATGCCCGAGTTATTCTCGGTTTTACAATGGACCTCACAGGCCTTACAGCCAATGCATTGTTCAACTTCCTGAGTTATGTAATATATACTCATTTCAACATCCTCCTAAACAGCCGGTTTGACGGTCACAAAAGTCTCACACAGGTTTATCCCGCCCCCTGCCTGATCCCATTCGGTAAGCTTACCCTTCATAAATATTTGATCCGCAAGCCCTTTGCCGTAGGATCTGGTCAAAACAGGAATATTCTTACCAAAGCCATGAAGCATAAAAACAGCTTCTGGATGGATAAAGTCTGTTACATAGGCCTCAATGGTTCCACTCACGTCCCCGTTCGCCACGGTTACCATTGCTCCATCAGTAATACCTAATTTATTGGCTTCTGCGGTATTGATCCACAACTTATTTGCACCAAGGAGTTGTGAAAGGACAGGATTATTATTTGACTGTCCATGGGTCTGATACCCCTTTCGGCCGTAGAGTAGCCTGTAACTCCCAACTGACGGAGCTATGGGAGATTCATAGGGCTTAAATGACGGGACGCCCATTTTTCCCCATTTTGCGCTGACAAATTCAATTTTTCCTGAATCTGTACCAAACTTAAGATTATCTGGATCACATCCAATAGGCTTGTCACAGAGTTTTACGAACCCCTTGTTATCAAAATCTTCTATTTTAACAGCGCTATCCTGAAGTTGAAAATTCCAGATATCCTCGATAGATTTATAAGGAAAGTATTCACCTTTACCGAGTAACGTTGCCAATTCGGTATATATCTGCCAACCTGGTTTGGAGTTATTGATCGGTTCTATAGCTTTTCTTCGCATGCTGAATCCCGGTTTTGGCCCGCTATCGGTTCGCAAGATACTATCTCGTTCTAGAAAAGTTGACTCAGGCAAAATGACATCGGCAAACCATGCGGTATCACTATAATTTACCTCTACTGCCACCAGGAGATCGAGTTTATTCAAGATTCGCTTCTGCTCTTCGGTATCAGGCATGGCAATCAAGGGATTGTGTCTATGGACTATATAGGCCTTCACTGGATAGGGACTTCCACTGTCTATGGCCTGATACGCCAATTGCAACATGCCCGCCCCCGAATCAAAATGTTTATACACGCTGCCGCAACCGTCACATCTTGGATCAGTGACAGCAGGAATATTTACGCCCAGACTTTTTAATCCTTTGGCACCGGCATGTTTCGGAGACTTGGGGAGAATAAGCCCACCAGCCTGCTCCATATTTCCCATCAGGGCATTGAGGATATTCATCATTCGACTGGCATAATATGAGTCGCGATAACGTGTATAGAGCCAGCCTATATGAAAAATCACCTTTGGCCGATCATTGTTGAGCTCATGACAAAACGCCTTGATTTCATCGGCTGGAATGGAAGTTTCTCGCTCAGCCCATTCAGGAGTATACGGTGCAAGAAATGTTTGCAATTCCTGAAAACCGGTTACCCATTTGGCAACAAATTCTTGATCATAAAGTGAATTATTGACAATATAATTGGTGATACCAAGAAGAAGCGCATAGTCGGTACCAGGTTTAATGCGCCAGTATCGAGTAGCCTTGGCTGCAGTATTTGTCACCCGTGGATCGATATAGGTAATATGAGCACCGTTTTTAGCAGCCGCCATAAAGCTTCTGACTTCTTTCACCTTAAGCGATTCTGTCATATTCCGACCAAAGAGAACAATATGACGGGCATTTTTCAAATCATAGTTAAAACCTGTCCGCCCCAGACCATCAACTGATTTTGCGGCATGGTGTGAATTACGCCCGCAAGTGCAATCATGATTAACATAGTTTGGAGAGCCAATGGCCTTCACAAAAGCCTTCCGCAGATCGGCAAATGGGCCACCGCGATCAGAAAGCATGATGGCTTTGGCGCCATGGTTTGCAATAATGTCTTTCAATTTGCCCGCGATGTACCCATACGCTTCATCCCAGGAGACATTTTTCCATTGACCGCTACCGCGCTCTCCTACCCGGATCATCGGTGACAGGGGACGTTCATGA
This sequence comes from Desulfobulbaceae bacterium, assembly GCA_009773475.1. Lineage (GTDB taxonomy): Bacteria > Desulfobacterota > Desulfobulbia > Desulfobulbales > Desulfocapsaceae > UBA2270. Next base: position 27,711 of record WSXV01000006.1, read on the forward strand.
TCATGCAGGAAAGGAATGGACGCACCGCCTTTGGCGCAGAGGGCGGTTCCCATGCCAGCATCGTGGGCGTTTCCTTCAATCCATACTACTTTCCCATTCTCAACCTCCACTCTTACAGGGCAACGAACGGCACACATGCCACAGATGGAGTACACAGTTTTTTTCATGGAATTTACCCCCAGTTATTCTTTTAATTATTCGACCCTTTCAAAATGTCTTTTTTAATGCATTGCACAACAAACAAACGAAGAAGATTAAAATCAAAAGTGAATTAGGCATTTTTATTGAAGATAAATACATTTTCATAATTATGAAAAAATATACTTAGTCATCCGTCATAAAATTTATCAAGTTGAGCTCATTAGTGGAACTTAACTGAGTATTTTTTCAACATCTGCCAATAATTGAGTGGCAAAAGTGTTGGCACTTAACATAGCGTTTTCTATTAAAGCAAAAATGACGCCAACTTTCCATAGCAAAAAGTTTTTTCATATCTTTCTGTTTTTCCGTTATTTTAACAAACAACCTATGTTCATAGAAAAGATGAAATTGATTATAGCAACTTTCAGACATGCAATAAAAACCATGCGCTGCTGTTTTTTTGTTGCAGCTTAAAACAAAGAAGTAATGAAGATAGAAGGAAAACTTGCAACGGCAACGAGTCCTAATCCACAATAATCCAACAATACATTACGGCAATGCAACAATCTTGATTAGATGAGGAGAAGCCTACGCCATCTAAAAAAAATTAATCTCTTGTTTTATAGTTCTTGGCAGGCAAAGAAAAACCGAGCTGTCAGAGTGCCAGGCAAACATAACCAACTGATTTTGACTACTATATATGCCTCTATCAGCACAGTGTTTTTTTCAGTTAAAGATGATAGGAATGACATTAAAAGAAGTTTAACTGATAGGAAATATGTATTACTATAAAAAATTGATTACTATTTGGATATTAGACAAGTTCCTCATAAGTAAAAATATATATTTGTTCCTACGCCATGCTGCCCTCAGTGACTTAACATCTGTCTCTCTAGCTTCATATCCCAGAACCTTTATCTCGATTCAGATCGTAACATAATGAAGTCCTGTCAATCATGGCGGCGAGGACAACGTGACAAGTTACCATTATTTAATTATTTCTTCCTAACTCCCATATTGATTCTGGCACACAGTCAAGTAAAGGGCTAAGGGAATGAACCGTTCCCCTCAACTATGGTTGAAAGTGTTTTTGTTTAGTTAGTATCTTCAGATGTGAACAAGAAAACAACTCAGCATCATTTTGCTGAGCTTACTTTTGTATTTTCAGCATTAGGTGAGAAGAATGAAATTAAAAGATCCTGCCCTGTTCCGGCAGGAATGTTATATAAATGGCACCTGGGTCTCAGCCGAAAAATCTTTTGAAGTGATTGATCCATCTGATGGCAGGGTGATTGGCAGTGCACCCTCCCTTGGTGAGGAGAAAACCCGCGATACTATTTCCGCAGCCAGTGCCTCCTGGCCAGCCTGGAAGGCCATGACGGCTAAAGAGCGATCATTGGTCCTCAAACGTTGGTATGCCTTAATTGTTGAAAATCAGGATGATCTGGCCATGATTATGACCAGGGAACAGGGGAAGCCGCTTGTTGAGGCCGCAGGCGAGGTTTTGTATGGCGCCTCCTATGTTGAATGGTTTGCCGAAGAGGCTAAGCGTGTCTATGGCGACACAATTCCCACAAACAGCCAGGGTAAACGGATGTTCGTCTTGAAAGAACCAGTGGGAGTCTGTGCCGCGATAACTCCCTGGAATTTTCCTTCAGCCATGATCTGTCGAAAAGCGGCTCCAGCCTTGGCAGCCGGTTGTCCTGTCATTGTTAAGCCGGCCGCTCAAACCCCGTTCTCTGCTCTTGCTCTGGCAGAACTTGCTGACCGAGCCGGTTTTCCCCCTGGTGTCTTTAACGTAATTACTGGTCCTGCCGCTGAGATTGGTGCCGAGCTGACTCGTAATCCCCTGGTCCGCAAGCTGAGTTTTACCGGATCCACGCCCGTCGGCAAGATGCTTATGGCCGCCTGTGCCGCGACGGTAAAAAAAATCTCCCTTGAACTTGGCGGACACGCCCCTTTTATCGTCTTTGATGATGCTGATCTCGACCAGGCTGTGGCCGGAGCCCTGGCATCCAAGTACCGAAATTCAGGACAGACCTGTGTCTGCGCCAACCGTTTTTTCGTACAGGAAAAAATTTATGAGGACTTTGCTTCCAAGCTGGCAGCTGCAGTCCGCTCCGAATTTCGTGTGGGCTCAGGAATGGAGAGAGAAAACAACCAGGGGCCACTCATTGATTTAAACGCGGTAATGAAGGTAGAAAGCCAGGTGAAGGATGCCCTTGATAAAGGGGCACGGCTGGCAGTTGGCGGAAAACGCATTGGCGAGAAAGGTTTTTTCTTTGAGCCGACGGTGCTGCTTGACGTTACCAACGAGATGAAAATCGCGCGTGAAGAAACCTTTGGCCCTGTTGCCCCGCTCTTTATCTTTAAGGATGAAGCAGAGGCAGTCAGAATGGCCAACGATTCTGAGTATGGCCTGGCCTCTTATTTTTACAGCCGTGATATTGCCCGCGCCTGGCGGGTAACGGAGGCCTTGGAATATGGGATGGTAGGGGTCAACACCGGCATCCTCTCATCTGAGGCCGCACCGTTTGGCGGGATGAAAGAATCAGGTATTGGGCGGGAAGGATCGCGCTACGGAATAGAAGAATATCTGGAAATGAAATATATGTGCATCGGTGGAATTGATCAAAAACAACCTATTTAAACAAATTGTTACATTAATTCCTCACATCAGGACAACAAAGACCTTTTCGACAAACCATACACCTTAACCTCTTTACACCTACTATTTATATGATATAACTGGCTCTATGATTAAATTGAAAAAATTGATACAAATGCTCGAAAGCAACTAAATTCAGCGCCAGTATTGTCATACAATCTTGCAAAGATGAGTATGACATACGGAACGAACAATCAGACAGATTCTACTGCTTTGAAAATTTATACGGCTCAATTGCAGAACTAAGGTAACTAAATAATGATTTCATCACTGGAAAAGGGAGTTTACATTATGCGATACTCGAAAATTCACATTACAGCGTCATGTTTTCTGTTGTTGTCTTCCATGCTTTTGTTAAATGGCTGCACATCTCTTTTTGATGGCAATGAATCTCAACCACCCATGGATAATCTCCCAACTTTATCAAGTTTTGCAGGAGAATATCGTGATATTGAGCTCCCTATCGAGATGAAATATGACACCAAGAAAAGCATGCTCGTTCGCACAGATTCTTTTACCGGTGGTGTTCTTTATTACAATGGCAAGGTAAGCCGTGACTCCTTGAAAAGTTTTATTCTTTCCGCTATGCAGAAAAATAAATGGAAACTGGCAGGCGAAGTTTCTTACGAAAATGTTCTTATGGCTTTCACTAAACCTAACAAAACCTGTACGATATCTCTAGAAGAAGGGTTTGGCGGAACATTTGGTTACACCTATGCCGCCATTTATGTAGCAGAGGATGTTTCAAGGGGATCAATGGGAAACTGATCACATCTTTAGAATCCCAGTTTTTTATAGCTGGCATCCCACCCTCCACAAAAGCCACAAAAGCTTTCGTCGTCTTATAAAATGCTGCCAAGCCACTTTCGGTTTGGCAGCATTTTATTTTAATTCCATAGAAATTCTGCCATTTTGGTAGTTTCAGCTACCATTACCCTACCTCGATCCTCTTCTTGTACGAACGTCTTCAGAAGTTTACTTTGGCAAATTAATTACTTATTAGCAAACAAGGAAAAAAATGAGAGACAGAAGATAAAGAGAGAATTTCTGATCAAGATGGAGGATTTTATGACCTGGATAGAAGAAAAATATCGAACTGTCCATGAAAATATTCGGGATTATTTTCATGGGATGGCCTTGATTGATCCCGTTTCAACATTGCAGCAGGTTGAAGACGACCTTGATTGTCACTATTTCCGATATGGAAATAACTGGACAGGAAGAGGTATTGTCGGCGACACAATTATTACAGCAACCATCGAGGCCCTGGAAAATGTTCGCGCCGATTGCCTTGAGCGATTAAGGGCTAAACAAATGGAACAAAATGATACTATGGGTCATTCCGCACAGTAAAAAGAATTGATTTATAGCCCATGGCAGGATTCTCTTAGACAATAGATCGTTTTTATTCTGTAAATATGGAAAGTCCTTTCCTGGAGCCTATCCTTTACAATTTTTTCTCCCATGAAACACCGTCTCGCTGTTTGTTTCATGGGTGAAAAAGTCTACTTTTTTACGGGGAGAAATGCCGGCATGACCTTTTCGACACATCAAGACATTGATCCCGCCCGCTATCGACTCCTCTGGGATGCTTCTGAGGGGTCGGGTCCGGTCATTTATTGGATGAGTCGTGAACAGCGGGCCCGTGATAACTGGGGTCTGTTTCTGGCTCAGCAAAAAGCGCTGGAGCTAAAACGACCAATGGTGGTCGTTTTTTGTCTCACAACAGAGTATCCCGGCGCAACCAGACGCCATTACGGTTTTTTATTACGGGGACTGGCTCAAGTCCAAAAGGATCTTGCCGAACACAATATTGTCCTACATCTTTTGCAGGGGGATCCTGAAAAAACTTTGCCAGCCTTTCTGGAAAGCATTTCTCCCGCCTTGGTGGTCAGTGATTTTGATCCGCTGCGAATTAAGCTACAGTGGCGAAATGCAATTTTAGCTCACTCACGAACACCCTGGTATGAGGTGGACGGTCATAATATTGTTCCTTGCTGGCAGGCTTCTCCCAAGAGGGAATACGGAGCCTATACCCTTCGCCCTAAACTGAAAAAGCTACTGCCACGATTTTTAACCGACTTTCCACCCCTCGCTGTTCATCCTTATTCGATAACAGAGCTTACGGGGAAGACCTTTAAGCCGGGAATACTGCTGGACCAGATTCAAAAGTCAACTGCTGGCGAGGTCAACTGGATTATCCCGGGAGAACAGGCAGCAAGGGCCATGCTGGCAGAGTTTCTTGAAAACAGGCTGGAGCACTATTCCATCGACCGTAACAATCCCTGCGTCAACGGCCAATCCGATCTTTCCCCCTATTTTCATTTCGGGCAATTGTCCCCCCAGCGGGTTGCCTGGGAGGTGTCACAAAGTCAGTACTCACCTGAGACCACGGAACCCTTCCTGGAAGAATTAATCGTCCGCCGAGAGCTGTCTGACAACTTCTGTTTTTATACCCCCGACTATGACAAGGTTTCAGCCTTCCCCGATTGGGCCCTCAAAACCCATGATGCTCATCGTCAGGACACCCGTCCTTATCTCGCAGATCTGGCTGAACTGGAAAAGGCAGCAACCCCTGACCACCTCTGGAACGGCTGCCAGTATCAACTGCGTGAACATGGCAAACTGCATGGCTACCTGCGGATGTACTGGGCCAAAAAGATTCTGGAATGGAGCCAGTCACCGGAAGAGGCCCTGAGCAATGCCATATATCTGAATGATCGTTATTCTCTGGATGGTCGAGATCCCAATGGGTACGCAGGTATTGCGTGGAGTATCGGCGGGGTGCATGATCGTCCCTGGTTTGATCGCCCTATCTTTGGCAAGATTCGCTATATGAACCAGAACGGTTGTCGGAGAAAGTTTAAGGTCGACCTCTTTCTGCAAAACCTTTTGGAAAAATCTATGATGCAGGAGACGACACTCAGCATTGGCGACAGACAGTAGAATATTTTTGTGATAAAGTTAAATATTCCCCACAAAACTCAAGATATGCCGTTTTATTTTCCTCTTTGAACATTCAAGCGGGAAGTAATCATTCCACAGCAACCCTTAAATTTTAGGCGGAGGCTGACATGAAAGCCCTGGTTACCGGTAGTACAGGATTTGTAGGAACCCATCTGATACGCAGGCTGGATCATCCCATTGCTGTGGGGCGCAGTCAGGAAAAGATACGCCAGCGACTTGGCGAGGTGGAGGCCCGGATCTGGAACCCTGGCCAGAACGTCGATCCAGCATTGTTTACCGGAGTAGATACGGTCTTTCATCTTGCCGGTGAATCGGTCTTTCAGGGTCGCTGGAACCCGGCCCGTAAAGCTGAAATTCGAAAAAGCCGGGTGGAAACCACCAGAAGACTGGTGGACGGCATGGTCGCTTGCTCTAACCCGCCAAAAACATTGGTCTGCTCTTCAGCCATCGGTTTTTATGGAGATCGCGGTGCGGAAGAACTGAATGAGGCTGCAGCCTCAGGCCATGATTTCCTGGCCGAAGTTTGTGCTGCCTGGGAACAGGAAGCTTTGCGGGCACAGGGATTTGGTATTCGGGTCGTATGTGTCCGCACCGGAGTGGTATTGGGGAAGGATGGTGGGGCGTTTCCCCAGATGCTGCTTCCCTTTAGAATGGGTTTAGGCGGCAGACTGGGTAATGGCCGGCAGTATATGTCCTGGATTCATATTGATGATCTTGTGGGAATCATGCTCTATGCCGCAACTCATGATTCCGTCAATGGGCCGGTTAACGGAACAGCCCCGGAAGCAGTAACAAATAGTGAGTTCACCAGAGTCCTGGCCAGCACTCTGCACCGCCCTGCCCTTTTTCCCGTTCCACGATGTGTTCTCAGGCTGGCTGTCGGCGAGTTCGCCACAGTTCTGCTTGCCTCGCAACGGGTCGTACCTGAAAAGATAAGCCAGGCCGGATATCAATTTGTCTATCCTGACTTAAAAAAAGCAATGGCCAACCTTCTTTCACCTTGATGAGTCGATACGGGACACTCCAAACGGAAGAATAAAGAGAGAGGAACCTATGGCTAAAATACTGCTGACACTCCTCCTGCTCTCCTTAGCCCATGTCTGTTCTGCTGAGGAATCCCACTATGTTCAACAGCTCAAAGAACTTGCCGAACAGGGCAATGGAGAGTCGCAGTTTGCCCTTGCTCTGCTCTTTGAGCAGGGCGAGGAGGGGCTTGTTCGTGATCCGAAAAAGGCTGCCACCTTGTTTTTGCAAGCCGGCAAGGCAGGCATTCCGGCGGCCTGCCTTTATCTTGGGATCAAACATGAAAGTGGCAGTGGGGTGACAAGGAATCTCACGGAGGCGGCATACTGGTACTGTTGTGCCGCAACAAAAAACTGGGCGATGGCTCAATTTCTTTTGGCCAACCTCTACGAAAAAGGGAGGGGAGTGGAAAAGAACAAGATCAAAGCACTTGCCTGGTATGAACTGGCCAACGAACAGGGATATCCTGCCGCCCGAGAATCCATACTCCAGATAACAGCAGAAATGACCGCTGAGCATATAGAAAAAGCCCAGCGACTTCGCACAGAGCTTTTGTCCAATGCGAATTGTTCAGAGATGTGAGGCAGCCCATTTACTTACCGCTTCATCAGCTCCATGGCGGACTTTATAATGGATGGTGAGTCCAGCCCACTGTTCTTCCACAGGGTTTTCTGCGGGCCATGTTCAATGAATTGATCAGGATGGGCTAGAATCATGGTTTTAATGTGAAAGAGATGTCGCGTTGACAGAAGTTCAAGAACCGCACTGCCCCATCCACCCTGCTTGACATTATCTTCAATGGTGAGAACCCTTCCGGTCTGCTGTGCCCAGTAAGCAATCAAATCGCCATCCATCGGTTTGATGAATCGAGGGTTGATCACCGCCGCATCAATACCGAGCTTTTCCAGCCCTTCAGCTGCCCGCAACGCAGGATACACTCGGTTTCCCACAGGCAGAAGAAGAATATCTTTTCCCTCGCGCAACACCTCTCCCCGACCGAATTCCAGTTTTTTCAAATTGCCGGTTAACTTTACCCCCTCACCTGCCCCACGCGGATAGCGAATCGCGCAAGGGGAATGATGAAAGATGGCGGTATAGAGCATGTGCTGCAACTCATCCTCATCCTTTGGCGCCATACAGCTGAGATTTGGAATAAACCGAAGAAAAGAGATGTCAAAGACGCCGTGATGGGTGGGCCCATCATCGCCGACAACGCCACTCCGGTCTATGGCCAGGGTAACCGGCAGATTGGGCAGGCAGACATCGTGAATGATCTGATCGAGGGAGCGCTGAAAAAAAGATGAATAAATTGCCACCACCGGCAGCATCCCTTCTAAGGCCAGACCAGCTGCAAAGGTAACGGCATGCTGTTCAGCGATTCCAACGTCAAAAAAACGATCAGGAAATTCCTTGGCAAAATTGCCTAACCCGGTGCCGGCGGGCATGGCCGCTGAAATGGCAGTTATCCGCTGATCCCCCCGGGCCAGATTGATCATGGTGTCGCCAAAGACCTTGGTGTAACTGATTGACTCACTCGTGGACTTCGGGACGCCGGTTTTTACATCATAGGGCCCCACTCCGTGAAAGTTGCCGGGATTTTCTTCGGCAGGTAGATAGCCTTTCCCTTTGGTGGTCAGGACGTGCACCAGCACCGGCCCATCGAGGTTGTCCCGGACATTCTCCAGGGTGGGAATCAGCTCGTCGAGCTCATGACCGCGAATGGGCCCCACATAGTAGAACTTCAAGGCTTCAAAGAGCATCCCGGGAGTAAAAAAACACTTGAAGTTTTCTTCACTTTTCTTGAGGAAACTTAGGATATTATCCCCAATTCCAGGCATTTCGCGCAACCTTGCAGCGATATGATTTCGAAGCTGGACAATGGTCTTACCGGTCATCCGGCGATTCAAAAAACTGGAAAGGGCGCCGACGTTCGGCGAGATGGACATCTCGTTGTCATTGAGAATGACGATAAGATTCTTATCCAGATGGCCAGCCTGATTCAAGGCCTCAAAGGCCATGCCGGTGGTCATCGAGCCATCGCCGATCACGGCCAGTACCCGGCTGCTGTCTTTTTTCAGATCCTTGGCCAAGGACATTCCCAGGGCAGCCGAGATGGAAGTCCCGGCATGACCAGTCTCCAGGGCGTCATACTCGCTTTCTCCAAACTTTGGGAATCCGCTCATGCCCTTATACTGGCGCAGGGTATGAAACTGCTTTTGCCTGCCGGTGACTAGTTTGTGGGCATAGCATTGATGCCCGACATCCCAGATCAGTTTGTCCTCCGGGGTATTGAAAACATGATGCAGGGCCAGGGTCAGCTCCACCACGCCCAGACTTGGGGCTAGATGACCGCCGGTTTCGGAGACGGTGGTGATAATGGTCTCACGAATCTCCTGGGCAATACCTTCAAGTTGAGGAATGGAAAGGGATCGTAGGTCTTTTGGGGAATGAATGTCTTTCAGAGCAACACATTTCTGGTCCAGGGAAGGGCTTGTCAACATTATGGCAATGATCGTAGTAGATTTTAAGAAGCAGACCTGATCTATTCAGGTTTTATGCTCGGAATTTTCTTCACTTTTCCTGAAGCCTTCTTCAATGAGACCGGGTAAGGATGTACCTGGCTATGGCCCGCAGGGGATCAGCTTTAGCATCAAAGATATTCAAGGCGGATTCAGCCTCCGCCACTGCCGCACCAGCCTTCTGGCGAGTGGCCTCAATGCCGAAAAAGCCAGGATACGTGGCCTTACCTCGACAGGCGTCTGACCCGGCGGCTTTACCAAGCTGCGCCGTGGTACTGGTGGCATTGAGCAGATCATCGACAATCTGAAAGGCCAGGCCGACCTGCTCACCGTAACGGCGCAAGGCCTCCCGTTGTGCCTGATCCGCACCGGCCGCAATGCCACCGGCCAAAATAGATGCAGTGATCAGGGCGCCGGTCTTATTGCGATGAATGGCACGCAGGGTTTCAAAGGGAAATTCTTTGTTTTCATGGCAAATATCCAGGAGCTGACCACCAACCATGCCCAGTGAGCCTGCGGCCCGGGCAATGAGATGAATGATGGCAAGCCTTTTCTCCGGCAGCAACTTACTCTTTTCGCTGTTGCTGAGCAGGTCAAAGGCCCAGGTCAACAGACCATCTCCGGCGAGGATGGCGCCAGCCTCACCATAGAGTTTATGGCTTGTCGGCTTGCCCCGGCGCAGATCATCATTATCCATGGCCGGCAGATCGTCATGGATCAGGGAATAGGTATGAATACATTCCAGGGCGCAGGCAATGGGCAGCAGATCAGTCTCCAGGGACGGACGCGCGCCGACAGCCTCCCCTGCCGCCAGGCAGAGTATGGGCCGAATTCTTTTACCGCCGGCAAACAGGCTGTACCGCATGGCCTCAATATGGACAGAAAAGAGGCCATTTTCCACCTCCGCTGCCGGCATGTACTTCTCGAGAGCGCCTTCTACCACCAGCCTCTGCTCATTCAGATATGTCTTGATCTCCATGATCGATCTCGTTAAAAGGAACAGACTCAAGCTGACCATCTTTGGTGAGAAGGAGTTCGACCTTCGCTCGAACTTCGGTCAAGTTCTTGTTACAAAAGGCCACAAGCTTGATTCCTTCGTCAAATTTTTTCAAACTGGCATCGAGGCTCAGATCACCGCCTTCCAGTTCTCCGGTAAGCTGTTCAAGACGTGCCAAGGCGTTTTCAAAAGTTGGTTTAGCCATAATAATTCATGATACCATGCAGGACAGCGCTTCAATATGCATTAAAGAGTGATTAAAACAAGAATAAACTCATCATAACTTACCACTTAACACCCAAAACTTGAACCTTAATTATGGCATGAACACATTGATACCGGATTTTTTACGGTGGCTGACCCATGAAAAGGGCTACTCTCTCCATACCGTCAGCGGGTACCAGCACGATCTGCTCGAATTTTCCGCCAGTCTGGCTGAGAACCAACCCATCCAGACCATAGACGCCGCTGCTGTACGCACGTTTGTCGTTGGCTTGCATGGGAAAAATAATGCGGCAACGGTGGCCAGAAAACTTTCCGCCCTGCGCAGTTTTTTCCATTTTCTCCAGCGACAGAAAATAGTCTCCACCGATCCCCTCGCCGGGATCTCAGGCCCGAAAATAGCTCAGTTAATTCCGGTCTTTCTCACCGTCGATGAGGTCTTCAGGCTTCTTGAGGCCCCCGCCGAACAGGACAGCTTCATGGCCCGGGATCGGGCCATTCTGGAACTTCTCTATTCCACCGGAATACGGGTCGCCGAGCTTGTTTCCCGCAACCTGGATGACCTTGATTTCGATGCTGAGATGCTTAAGGTGCGTGGCAAGGGAAACAAAGAACGCCTGGTACCGGTGGGTCGTCCGGCCGGGGAATCTGTCCGGGCCTGGCTGCCCAGCCGTCAGCAATTACTCCAGGAACGGGCAGCTCGCGGACGGGAACTGGATCAAGGGGCACTGTTTCTCAATGGCCAGGGAGGCCGGCTGACCACCAGAAGCGTCGAACGCCTGGTTCAAAGATACAGTGAACGAGTTGGTATCCCGCAGACCGTAACACCGCACGCCCTTCGTCACTCTTTTGCCACCCATATGCTTGAGATGGGTGCGGATCTGCGTTCGGTTCAGGAACTCCTTGGTCATGCCAGTCTGTCAACAACGCAACGCTATACCCATCTGACCCTTGACCACCTGACCGAGGTTTATGACAAGGCACACCCGTTTTCTAAAAAACGATAATCACACTTATTTACCATAAATTTCAAACAATTTTTCAGGACACCACAAACATGAAAATTCGTTCAACAACCATTCTCGCCGTCCGCCACAATGGCCAGGTTGCCTTGGCCGGGGACGGGCAGGTCTCATTGGGAAATACCATCATGAAACACAAGGCCCGCAAGGTGCGGCGCCTCTATCATGATCAGGTGATTACCGGCTTTGCCGGAGCCACTGCTGATGCCTTTACCCTTTTTGACAAGCTGGAGCAAAAGCTCGAGCAGTATAACGGCAACTTGATGCGATCAGCGGTGGAACTTGCCAAGGAATGGCGTACCGACAAGATGTTGCGCAAACTAGAGGCCATGCTGGTGGCCGTCGATGCCGACCATTCCCTGCTGCTCACCGGCACCGGTGATGTTATCGAGGCGGATGACGGTGTCCTGGCCATCGGGTCCGGCGGCCCTTACGCCCAGTCCGCCGCCCTCGCCCTGATTCGCCATAGTGAGCTTGATGCCGAGGCCATCTGCCGCGCCTCCATGGAGATTGCGGCCTCCATCTGTGTGTTCACCAACCACTCCATTCTGATTGAAAAAATTTAATGGCCTGGTCACTCTTTCACTTTTTTTCTTAAAATCATCCTTCATGAACTCCATCAACTCCATCCAGTCGTTCACCCCCAGAGAAATCGTCACCGAGCTTGATAAGTATATAGTCGGCCAGGCCGACGCCAAACGTTCCGTGGCCATTGCCCTCCGCAATCGCTGGCGGCGGCGGCAGGTGCCGTCACCTTTACGTGAAGAGATCGCCCCCAAAAATATCATCATGATCGGACCGACAGGGGTCGGCAAGACTGAAATCGCAAGGCGCCTTGCCGCCCTTGCCCAGTCCCCGTTTTTCAAGGTGGAGGCCTCCAAGTTCACCGAGGTTGGCTATGTTGGCCGTGATGTTGAGTCCATGATTCGCGATCTCGTCGAAATTGCCATCAGCATGGTCAAGGAAGAGGAGAAAGCACGAACCACCGGCTTGGCCGAGGCCAATGCCGAAGAGCGCATCCTTGATATTCTGCTCCCTGTCTCACCATCAGTATCGAAGCATATGGGGTCATCAGACACTCGTTCTTTCCTCCTCCAGGATGACGGGACACAACGACTGATCTCCCCTGCCGAGCAGCAGGAGGGGGATTCCACTCGCGAAAAATTCAGGAAGATGCTGCGCGATGGACGGCTTGATCAACGTGAACTTGAGCTTGATCTCACCGACTTTCACAGTGCGCCCATGGTGGAAATCATGACCACTTCTGGAATGGAGGACATGCAGTCCAACCTCCAGGATGCCTTTAGCAAGATCTTCTCCAACAAGAAAAAGAAACGAAAGCTGAAGGTCCCGGAGGCCCTCAAGGCCTTGATCAAAGAGGAAACGGAACGTCTGGTGGACATGGACAAGGTGATGAAAGAGGCTCTGCGTCGCACCGAAGAATCAGGGATTATCTTTCTCGACGAGATCGACAAGATTGTCTCTCGCAGTTCAGGCGGACATGGACCGGAAGTCTCTCGCGAAGGCGTCCAGCGCGACCTGTTGCCCATCGTGGAAGGCTCGACCGTGACCACCAAACATGGCATGGTCAAGACCGATCATATCCTCTTTATTGCCAGCGGCGCCTTCCATACGAGTAAGCCTTCGGACCTGATTCCCGAGTTGCAGGGGCGTTTCCCCATCCGGGTGGAGCTGCAATCCCTCGGCCAGGCTGAGTTTGTCCGGATTCTCACCGAACCGGAAAATGCCCTGATCAAACAATACACGGCCCTGATGGCAACGGAAGGAGTGGAGTTGATCTTTGAGGCAGACGCCATTGAAGAGATGGCAAAGATTGCGGTGGGGATGTGAACCAGAACACCGAGGAGATTGGCGCCAGGCGACTGCATACGGTACTGGAACGGGTCTTAGATGAGCTCTCCTTTGATGCCTCGGAACGAGGCAAAGTGGAACAAGAGCAATTTGTGGTCAACGCGGCGTATGTGCGTCAACAACTTGATGCCATTGTCGAGGATCAGGACCTGAGCCGCTTTATCCTGTAATTTTTTGGCCGGCCTTTCTCCAAAAAAAAGACAACGCCGCTGAAACACACGAGAAGCCTATCAGCTCCATCTGAGTTTCAGCGGCATGGCGTGAAATCAATAGCCTAACTTCTGCCGAATAACCCCTCAGCTTACCTTTCGGGCCAGCGGATTTGCAAATACCGCTGCTGCTCCTAACTCCCTTTCAATTTCCAGCAACCGGTTATATTTTGCAATCCGCTCACTGCGGCAGGCTGAGCCGGTCTTGATCTGACCACCGCCCATGGCCACTGCAAAGTCAGCCATAAAGGTATCCTCGGTTTCTCCGCTGCGGTGCGAGATGACAAAGCCCCAGCCCGCTTGGCGGCAAAGATGAATGGCCTCCATAGTCTCGCTGACGGTGCCGATCTGATTGAGCTTGATGAGGACGGCATTAGCGGATTTCTCCTCAATGCCCCGGGCAATAAACCGGGTATTGGTGACGAAGAGATCGTCGCCGACAATCTGTGCCTTTCCACCCAAAATAGCTGTATGTTCCTTGAACCCTTCCCAGTCATTCTCAGCCAGCCCATCTTCAATGGAGATGATGGGGTAGTCGGCAACCCACTTCCTGTAAAACTCGGTCATCTCGGCGCTGGTCTTGGTTCCCTGACCGGACTTATGTAAATGATACGCGCCATTTTCAAAAAAGGAACTGGATGCAGGATCAAGGGCAATGGCGATATCAACACCCGGTCGGTATCCGGCATTTTCAATGGCGGTAATGATCAGCTCGCAGGCTTCGTTGTTGCTTTTCAGGTTTGGAGCGAACCCTCCCTCATCACCAACACTGGTGGAATAGCCCTTTTGCTTGAGAATTTTTTTCAGGGCGTGGAAGGTCTCAGCACCATAGCGCAAGGCTTCGGCAAAACTCGGGGCACCGATGGGCATGACCATGAATTCCTGGAAATCGACACTGTTATCGGCATGCATGCCGCCATTGATAATGTTCATCATCGGAACGGGCAGATGAACAGCTCCAGGCCCACCCAGATAAGCGTACAGAGGAAGTTTTGAAATCTCAGCCGCCGCCTTGGCCACAGCCATGGACACACCAAGGGTGGCGTTGGCACCTAGTTTGCCTTTATTGGCAGTCCCGTCAAGGTCAATAAGCAGCTGATCAATCGCAGCCTGCTGAACAGGGTTCATACCAATAAGGGCCGGGGCAATCAGGGCATTGACGTTTGCCACAGCCTGCAGAACGCCTTTGCCGTTATAGCGCTTGGCGTCTCCGTCGCGAAGCTCCACCGCTTCATGCTCTCCGGTTGAGGCCCCTGACGGAACAGAGGCGGATACCTGTATTCCATTACTCAGGGTACAGAGGACGCGAACGGTGGGATTTCCGCGTGAGTCAAGGATTTCCAGAGCGGACAACGAGGTAATAACTGTTTGCATTTTCTCTCCTTCTAAAAAAAAATCAGTATTGAAGCTAAGCATCCCCTGCCTTCACCCTGCAGCCACCTTTCCAGGAAGATTCACAGAACAAGAGCACGAAAACTCAACAAAGTATCATTGTATTAATATAGAAGACAGCAGGAAGGGCGTTACAAACTCTTTGCCATCCATGGAAAACAAAGGCTGGAGGTCATGAAGACCTATGGAAAAAACGTACAACGTAAAGAGAGTTTTTCGAGGCGAACTCTAAAGTGCGCTCCCGCTTCTTGATGGTTTTTTGCCGATGGAAGCGTATTTCCTGTCGGTACCTGATTTTTTGCCACCAGCAGCTATATACTTCTTTTGATTGGATGGTTTAATCTCAACAACAACAGGCTCTTTCTCTTTTGATACTTTCATATCATTAACAACAGCTTCTTTTTCTTTGGACGGCTTCATATCTGCAATAATAACTTTTCTCTCCTCCTGAACTTGCCCCGGAATTAAATCACCACCAAAAATAAAGGGGCGAAAATCCTGAAAGACATACTGCCTCTCGGCAACCGTCACCATCGGCGGATTACGGTGTCCCTGAAAAAAATCATAGCCCTGTTTCAAGTTCTCCCAGAAGGGAATCCAGGGAGAATTGGCATTTTTTGCTAAATTTGCCCAGGTCATCCGAAAGGGAAAAATATGGACGGATAATTGATCCTGCCCGTTGCTCATGGCAGCATCGACAATGGTGTAAATCTCTTCGATGGGAAAATCCTCCATGGCAAAACAGCCCACGGACTCGCATTTCCCATGAACCATCAAGGCCCCTCCGGTATGATTGTGGAGCCTGTCATACTCGTTTGGATATCCCAGATTAAAAGAAAGGTGATAATCACTCCATGGATTAAGGGCAGACGCACTGACGGTGTAGAACCCTTCCGGACTCTGCTTGTCACCCTCTTTTAATTTAGGGCCGAGCTCACCCGAGAACTTACAGATATCGTAAGTCTTAAAGAGTTCGTAGGTTACACCCCTCTTCACCCAGACCTCCAACTCACTTTCTTCCTTGAAGATCCGCAAAAAAATGGGCTGCCCCATCACCAGGTTTTTTTTCTGCATTTCACTCTTCAACCCTGGGGCGAGACGCTGAAAGGCCGCTCTAGAGATCTCGCTTCTAGGGACATTACCTTCCGCATGACCAGATGCAGTAAGACAGAGAGAAAAAACACAGGCAACAAAAAAAGGCAAAATAAGCTTACCAGGACGCATGACCAAAGAGATGACAGGTGGCATGATAATTAGAAAAAGGCTATTTGGATTGAATCTGAATGTGGAGCGGTGAAGAAGCAACCACATCACATGGTACCTATTGTAATCACAAATTATACAAAGAATAAATCAAGAAACACCAAGAAAGTCCAGAAAAAAGAGTAGTTATAAGCAAAAACTTCAGGCACGCAAACCCAATACAGCCCACGTTAACCGATTACAGGGTTCAATAAAACAGGGCGTCAAGCAAGGATTCACGGGGCGGGGCGATTTCATCGCCGGCACCGGCCGACTGCCGCTTAAGGCCGAACATGGCAAGCACATTGTCATCCATGCAAAGACGGTAATCAGTAGAAGAAATGATATTCCGATCTTTCGGGTTGATCAACCGGGCCGAGATATACATGACGCGTTCGGTGTAGGAATAGGTGCCAACCAGGATAGCCTGCGGTGACAGGGTTTTTTGTTGGGTGATATCCTGTAAACTGCGGGAAAGCATGATCTCGCCGGACTGCTCACGCATGAGCAGGGTTTCTCGAAGCTTGATCTCCTGAACACTGTAATTCAGTTGAACCAGGCGTGAGGTGATGTGCTCCTGAAGGATTCTGCCGAAGCGGGACGTCTCCTTCAGATTATCATTATTGACAAAGGTGGTGGTCAGAATCGGCAATTCCGTCTGCCTGGGCATGAGCGGAGGCATCGCCTGCTGCGTTAGATCCTCAGCGATTTGAGCGGCCAGGGTAATCAGATTCTGCTCCGCTCCCAGATGTTTTTCAAAGGGTGTGCAGTTGAATGTGGAACAACCCGCCACACAAAAAGGCAGAGCCAGGCTCAAAAACAACCGACTAAAAAAAATAAAAGGATGGTTCATCATGGCAGCTAGTATCAGAGATGAGATCAGGAGTAAGTGATCAATGGTCAGTGACCTGAATGGTTTTCAACCCGGCACTCTGCTGATAATGCCAGAAGTCGAGGTCGTTAATGTAATAGATATCCGAGGTTCTGAATAGATATTTGTTATCGGATATCATGGAGGTGGTAATGATGATTTCATAATGCTCGGCATCATCGGTGGCGGAGTTGACAATATCAAGAAATCCGGCCGCGGCAATGGCCTGGAGTTCCCAAGGGGCATCACGCAGCACCGTAACCGCTGCGGTGAGGGCAGTCAGGATTCCCGGCGGCCGGAATGCCCGCCGATTATCACGATGATAGATAGCCTGTACCTTGTAGTTGACGACAATCGCATCACGATCTTCATGGGCGCAAGTCGGCACCCTGGCATTGACAAGCCGGGTAATCAGAAGATCGCGGAAACCTTCGTTGAATTGGGTGGTTTCACCAGGGCCGCAGGGGATGTTTTCACTTCCGCAGGTGGCACGGACAAAAACCGGTTTATAGAGAGAGTCCTGATTGACAAGGGCCTGATGGATCTGACCGGCGACGTCATTGGCCAGCACATCCCAGTGATGAGTAGCCTGCATTTTCTGCTGCTCACTGAAATCATAGGTGGCAGGTTGCGGTATGCGGGTGCATCCCTGACAAAAGAATATAAGAAAACAAGTGGTAAAAGCGATCAAACGCATGCCAGGCTCTCCCCTACGCCATTATGAATACCTTGAGCTTGATGAAAAGAAATAAGCGCTTACTCACCCTGCATCCTGCCGTTGACCACACATCAAAACCATCTGGAAAGATTTTACGGTAAGGCTCCCTCGTTATCCAAAACAGAGGCCGCAATCAGGACAGGTGCTGGTGGTGGGAGAAAAACGAAAGCCACAGGCCGGGCACACCGTCTGCCCGGCATCGGGATTATACACGGCACCGGCATGGCTCAGATCATGGTGATCGAGTCCGGTGGTGCGCTTGAAATCCTTGGCCAATATCGCGAGGGCCTCTTCCCCATCCGCTCTTTTGATCTGCAGGAACAATTCTGTCCCGCAGCATCCCTTGCCGCAATTTCCACTTTTCTCGCCAACAATCAGGGATGGGATATATTCCTTTGCCAGAAGCTGCTGCAATTTTTTCATTTCCAACAAGGTGCCTTTGCGGATATTTACCAGATCATCATTTTCGGACAACTCCATGGATCTGGCCGACTTCTTCGCCATGAGGCCTTGTTCGGCGGCAATCTTTACCTGGCCTGAAACCAGCTCCACCGCACAGTCCGCACACCTCTTGATATCGGACCGATATTCTTCATCGCACACGGGGCAATAATTGAGCTCAGGATCTCTCTGACGCATTTTTCTGATTCCTTATTTATTTTTTTATCGTAAACGACTGCCGCCTGCCTCCTTACCCCTAGGCATCTTCCAGCAATAGGGGTCGATATCCCGAAAGATGTCAAGGCCATAGCCATAGGCCACAGCCAGACAACCGCCGCAGACAGGTCTTATTTCACAATCCTGACAAGCCTCGGACCCCCGACGATATCGTGTGGCCAGAGAACCGTGATAAATATCGCTAAATGACTGCTCGCGCAAATTGCCAATCAGCGAGGGTAACTTACGGCAGGCATGCATCTCGCCATCGGGTAAAAGGGAAACAAAATTAAACCCGGCACCGCAACCATATCCGGCACACCCCCCACCATACGCCCCTCCCTTTTCATGACGCAGCAGGTTGAAGAGATTATCCTTTGCGCCCATACAAGGATTCTTCTCCGCCGCCTGCAGATACTGCCGCAAAAAATCAGGAAAGTCCTCAGGGATAACCGAGGCCAGGGCCGCGCCCTCACCCACCATGGCCAGACGGTTAAAGGTGAACAGATCCACCCGCCCCCGCAGCAGTTCGGCGAGGGGCAGAACGTCCGCCATGTTGCTCCTGGTCAGGGTCAGCATCACCATGGAATATACGCCAAGTTCCCGCAAAAGGTCAAGAAATTCGAACGTCCGATCAAAATGACCAGCCCCCCGAATATAATCATTCTGTGGCTGCAATCCCTCAAGGCTCACCTGGTAAAATTCCGGCTGACGCACGGCCAGGATCTCCTCAATCCGCTTACGCGGCATGGGGTTGCCGAGAATGGCGGTCATAAAACCCCGATCTGTGGCCTCCTTGTACAAGGCGTTGAAATGGGGATAGAGTAAAGGGTTGCCACCGGTAAAGGTCACCTGGGTGAAGACATGATGGGCCGCACTGAAGTCATACAGCTGATCGAGCACCTTGATCCCTTGTGACAATTCCATCTCAGGGCGGTCACTGCGATCATAACAGTGTCGACAGTGCAAGTCGCAGGTCTGGGTGATATGCCATTGCAGGGTAAAAGTGGGGGTTGAAAAGTTACGGGGATCAACGATCTGTCCCCGGGGGAAAGTTTGCGGACGAACCAGTAGAGAGGCTGGGGCCAACAAGAGGCCGTGCTGAATGGCTGCGGCCAGGATATCATCAATGAGACCCACGGAAACGCATCCGGCACTGGCCGCCTCCCGGGAGTTGATCCCCTCGGTCACGATCTTCAGGGCTAAAAGCTCATGGCCGGAAGCCGCACGGGTCTGCACCATTTCACTCCCCGGCCGTTTATACACCAACACCCAGTCTTCTCCCCTCTCGGGGACAGTGGTTTGATCATCAAGAAATAAAGGCAGCTTCCTCCATTGAACAGGGACAAGCTCAAGCGTTGGATTAACCTGCCGCACCCGCACCGACTCGCCATCCAGTGCCGCTTTTGCAGCGACAAGATGGCGCGCACGTTCAATGGCCGCGAGATCGGCAAGAAAGGGGTGATCGGCACAGAGCTCGGGACTCTGACGGAGCAGATCTGGAAGATCAAGCATGGAATTACGAATCGAATCAAGCTCTTGGCTATGCGAGAGAATGTGCCCGCTGACGGGATAAATGGTATCCATAGGTTGGGTGGCTATAAAAAAGAAGAGATTAATTGCGGTGCAGTTCAGAACAAATAAGTAAGGCCGGTGTCCCAAATGAACACCGGCCTTACTTAACACTTGTTTTCCGGGCATTGCACCCGCATAATTCTGCTCAAGGCAGGAAAAATTCACTACTATTGATTATAATTCAGAATACCTCTCCACCGTAGTGGATCAGCACCCTTCAATGGCTTTTTTTGCTTTTTTCTTCACAGGCTCGTCAACGGCTTTATCCGCAGCCTTTCCTGTCTCTTCTTTCACTGCCTCTTTTGCTTTATCGCCAGCCTGTTCTTTTGCAGCACTCACGGCGCTGTCCTTACTGCCGCCTCAGCCACTTCCTGCCGGCTTTACCATTTTTTCAACGCTACCTGCGTTGTCTTTGGTTCCGCCTCAGCCACTCCCTGCTGCGTGTGCTCCCGGCAAAGTAATGCCACCGGCAGTAATCAAGCCGGCAACACCGAGACCGGCCAGTATTTTCTTGAGATCAACATTTGCCATTTCACCCTCCTGTAAAAAAAGAATAGAAGAAAATCCATAGAGAAATACTATAAAGGCACACAGCCCTATAGGAAAATCTTATCGTTTCATCTATCCTCTGTCAAGGAATGATTCTCAACTTTTCATTAGTTTTGTGTCAATTTTTTTTTAAAAAAACAATCACAGCACTTGGACTTTCAGTTTTACAAATAAAAATGCTTGCCTGTGGCATTGTCGCAAAAAAGTATTAAATTAGTGTAAATTTTGCTGATGATAAAAATTCAACCATCCAGCAGGATGTTTACATAGATTTGATCAGTAGAAAGCACGGCCAGCATTTTTGGATAGAAATCCAGGGAGTACTCTTATGAAAAAAAAGATTGCCATTGCCCTCATTCTCCTGTTCTGCCCCACCATCGTCCTGGCTCAACGCTACGGGGCACCTTCTTCCTATGGCCGTGGGTCACATGGCTATTACCGGCCTGCACCGGCCTATTACGGAGGCTATTCCCATTATGGTTCATCTCATCACCATAACGATGACTGGATTGTGCCTGTGGCAATCTTCGGCACCGTGCTCGGGCTGGCGGCTCTTTCGCGCCCATACGCTTACGCCCCGCCGCCACCGCCCCTGCCACCCCGAAGAATCTGTCGAGACACCTACAATCATTATGACGAATATGGGCGCTACCTTTATTCAACCTATGTTGACCGTCCCTGCAATTAGTGGCTTACAGATTATTTCCTTGTTTTTTATCACAAGAAAATAATCTGCAAAAGGCACTTATCCCGTTCATCGGGGTTAGCCATTGCCGGCAACCAATTGATGCTTCTCAAATAAACCCCGAACATATACGGAATCTCTAAGACACCCCATGCCGGAACTCATGAAAGCGCCATCCAAAGAACCTTCCATCCGCCTGGTCATGCTGCCCAAATACACCAATCCCGATGGCGACATCTTCGGCGGAGTTATTCTCTCCATGATTGACGAGGCCGCAGCCGTCGAGGCCCAGCGTCAGGCCCGCCATCGCTATGTCACCGTGGCCATGGACTCTATCCAGTTTCATCACCCGGTTCAGGTGGGGGACATCGTCAGCCTCTGGTGTCAAACCGTCAAGATCGGCAGCACCTCCATCTGCATCCATGTGGAGGTGCTGGCCAATCCGCGCTGGACCGGCGCTGAGAAGAAGGTCACTGAAGCCGTCGTCACCCTGGTTGCCATTGATCAAAACCGGCAGCCTGTCCCCATCCTTGGGTAAGGATGTTGTCCTGAAAAGACTTCCCAGTCAAGCTTGCCCTCAACAACCAGAACATTTATATTCTATGCTCGCTGCAGGTACCATCAGCGAGATATGCAACAGTCAGAAAACGAGGTTGGAATATGACACTCCCCGGCAAGAAATCATTCATTCTCATCGTCATCGTGCTTCTGGTCGGCGGCGTGATGATCTGGCAGCTGGCCCGCGGCCAAAAACAGCATACCGCCTACCGGTCTGTCGGGATCACGCGCGGTGACCTGCTGGTTTCCATCAGCGCCACCGGTACCGTTGAACCGGAAGAGGTTATCGACGTCGGTGCCCAGGTGGCAGGCCAGATCCTCTCCTTCGGCAAGGACGCCAAAGGCAAGACCGTGGATTATGGCTCAGAGGTGGACGCCGGCACGATCCTCGCCCGCATCGACGACTCGCTCTACGCAAGCGACGTGGCCCAGGCCGAGGCCACGCTCCAGTCCGGCAAAGCCAACCTTGAGCGGGCTGAAGCAGATCTGTTCAGAACGGAACAGGAGTGGAAACGGGCGAAAAAGCTTGGCCCCTCTGAGGCCCTGTCGCAGTCAGGCTACGATAGCTACGAATCGGCCTGGAAGATGGCAAAAGCCCAGGTTGCGGTGAATCAGGCAGCCATTCGTCAAGCCGAAGCGGCACTCAAGCGAGCCCGGCGCAATCTGGGTTATTGCACCATCACCTCGCCGGTCAAGGGCATCATCATCGACCGCCGGGTCAATACCGGCCAGACCGTGGTCGCCAGCCTCAACGCCCCCAGCCTCTTTCTGCTCGCCAAGGATCTCACCCGCATCCAGGTCTGGGTGGCGGTGAACGAGGCCGATATCGGCAAAATTCACCCAGGCCAGCCGGTAACCTTCACGGTGGACGCCTTTCCCGGACAGACCTTCAAGGGTGAGGTGAGCAAAATCCGTCTTAATGCCGCCATGACCCAGAATGTGGTCACCTACACGGTGGAGATCGCCACCGACAACAGTGATGGCCGCCTTCTTCCTTATCTGACCGCCAATGTCCTCTTCCATCTCCAGCTGTTTGAGAATGTTTTGCAGGCTCCAAATGCAGCTCTGCGCTGGACCCCGCCCACCGACAAGGCCGCCGGTACCACCCAGGGCCAGGATAAAAAAGGAATGAAAGAGGGAAAAAAGATGAGCCCGGGGCAGAAAGCTGCCAACGAGGCGTCCCCCGGAGCGCTCTGGGTTCTTGACGAAACTGGGAAGCCCCGCTCGATTGCAGTTCAGACAGGGGCCGGCGACGGGATCAATACCCTCATCGAAGACAATGAGGCTCTGCACGAAGGGATGCAGGTCATCACTGGAATTGAGTCACCTGATGCGAATAAGGGCAATGAGAGCGTTAGCACTCCATTTGCTCCGAAATTTCCCGGCAGCAAAAGCAGCAAGAGCCCCAGCAAAAGCGGCGGCCGCTAAGAGCCACAATAAACGGTTACTCGAGAAAACAGCAGCATGGAACTTATTAAACTTCACGGCATCGAGAAGACCTACCAGATGGGCGACATCTCCGTGCCTGTCCTTAAAGGCATCAGCCTGACAATCCAACAGGGGGAACTGGTTGCGCTCACCGGATCTTCCGGCTCAGGCAAGAGCACCCTGATGAATATCCTTGGCTGCCTGGATCGCCCATCCGCGGGGGAATACTGGCTGGATGGAGTTGCGACCTCACAACTCTCCACCGACGAACGGGCCCTGCTCCGCAACCGAAAACTTGGCTTTGTCTTCCAGAGCTTCAACCTGCTGGCGCGCACCAGCGCCCTTGAAAATGTAGCCATGCCCCTCTCCTACACTGCAGAACATTTAAGTGACGGCGAGATCAAAAAACGGGCCACAGAGATGCTTGGCCGGGTGGGACTGGCCGACCGGCTGAACCATCATCCCTCCCAACTTTCCGGCGGCCAGCAGCAGCGGGTGGCCATCGCCCGGGCCCTGATCAACCACCCGCCGGTTCTCTTTGCCGATGAACCCACCGGCAACCTGGACTCCCGCACCAGCGAAGAGGTGCTGCAGATGTTTGAGCGCCTCAACCGAGAGGATGGCATCACCATCATTATGGTGACCCATGACCCCAAGGTGGCGGCCCATGCCCGGCAGATCATCCGCATGGACGACGGACTGATTCAAAACAGCGCCCCGGCTTCCTTCCCTGCTCAACAACCTCCGGGTGAGCCGTCATGAGGGTTCTTACCACCGCCCGCACCGCCTTCACGGCCCTGCGCCGCAATCCCCTGCGGGCCATGCTCACCACCCTCGGGATTGTTATCGGCGTCGGCGCAGTGATTGCGATGATGGAGATCGGCGCCGGTTCCAAGGCCGCCCTTAATAAATCCATCGCCAGCATGGGGGCCAACGTCCTGGTGATCCGGCCCGGAACCGCCTCAAGCGGCGGCGTTTCCTTTGGCGCCGGCACCACCACCTCGCTCACTCCGCTGGATTGTCAGGCCATCCTCCGTGAATGCCCAGCCATCCGCAACGCCGCGCCCATGGTCCGTGCCCGCGCCCAGGTGGTGTACGGCAACCGCAACTGGGTCCCCAATAACATCTACGGCACCACCCCAGCCTATCTCGATGTGCAGGACTGGAGCAACCTGGCTCTGGGCGAACCCTTCAACGAGCGGGACGTGCTCAACGCCAACCGGGTCTGTATCCTCGGCCAGACCCTGGCACGCGAACTTTTCGATGGAGAATCGCCCATCGGCAAGGAAATCCGCATTAAAAACATTGCCTTTCGCGTCACCGGAGTGCTCAGCACCAAAGGTTCCAACATGATGGGCTTTGATCAGGATGACGTTATCCTGGCACCCTGGACCACAATTAAATACCGGGTCAGCGGCACCAGTCTTGCCAACGTAAACCAGAGCACCTCTTCCGCCACTGATTCGGTGAACACCCTGAGCAATCTCTACCCCTCCACCCAGACCAGCCTCTATCCCAAACAATCCAGTGTTCAACAAGCTAACAATCCCATGCCGGTGCGTTTTGCCAATATTGACCACATCATGGCCGCAGCCAACAGCGCGGCAGAGATCTCCTCGGCCATTGACCAGATCACCGAAGTTCTCCGTGAACGACATCGCCTCCAGGCCGGTGAACCGGACGACTTCAATATTCGCGACATGGCCGAACTGACCCGCACCCTCTCCACCACCACCCTGCTGATGACTAATCTCCTGCTGGCCGTGGCGATGATCTCGCTGGTTGTGGGCGGAGTTGGAATCATGAACATCATGCTGGTTTCAGTGACCGAACGTACCCGCGAGATCGGCCTGCGCATGGCGGTAGGGGCACGGGGACGCGATATTCTCCGTCAGTTTCTGGTGGAGGCCATCGTGCTTTGCCTTACCGGTGGCGCCATGGGTATTATCCTTGGACACGGCGGCTCCCTGCTGGTGCGCTACCTGCTCAAATGGCCGGTGGAAACCTCGCCTTCCGCCATTACCTTGGCCGTTTTCGTCTCTGCCGGGGTGGGCATCATCTTCGGCTTTTACCCGGCCTGGAAGGCCTCACGCCTTGACCCCATTGAGGCCCTGCGCTATGAATAATAAAAAACAATATACCGGCGGCCCATCCTTCCGGCTCATCCCTGCAACGAGAAATCCCATGCTCTCCCTCCTCTGCCGACTCTCAGGCCGAATCAGCCTGATAGTCTTTTGCGGCCTGCCCATTCTCACCAGCTGTACCCTCGGGCCTGACTTCAAACCACCGAAGCCTGAACTCTCCAACCAGTGGTCGGAACCAACACCAACGGCAGCCATTTTCGCAAGCCTTGGTGAACAGGATCTGGCGCACTGGTGGAAGATCTTCAATGATCCTCAGCTCAGCTCGCTCATCGAGCGCGCCACCGAGGTCAACCTTGACCTGCGCATTGCCCAAAGCCGCATCCGACAGTCTCGAGCCGCATTGACCATTGCCGGGGCAAACCTTGGCCCGACGGTGGATGCCTCCGCCGCCTATCGCCGCAGTCAATCCCCCATGTCCGGCAGCGACAGCCCTGGGGCCACCACCAATCTTTACCAGACCGGGTTTGATGCCGTTTGGGAGCTTGATCTCTTTGGCGGCATCCGCCGGGAAGTTGAAGCCAGCGGCGCCGAGCTGGACTCGGCAGTTGAAAATCGCCGTGATCTGTTGGTAAGCCTCAACGCCGAGGTGGCCAACAATTATCTAAACCTGCGCTCCCTGCAGCAGCGTCTCGCCATTGCCCGCGCCAATCTGACGGCCCAGAAACATACCGTTGAGCTGACCCGACAACGCTGGGATGCGGGATTTATCAACAAGCTCGATATGGTACGCGCAGAAGCACAAGCCGCCACCACCGCCGGACAGATCCCCCTGCTGGAAGCAGCAATCCGGCAGACAATCTATGGACTCAGCCTGCTGCTGGCCAGTGAGCCTGCAACCCTTCTGGCTGAATTGACACCGGATGCCGCCTTGCCCGTGGCAATGGCCAATGTACCGCCGGGCCTGCCGTCGGAGCTGCTCCGTCGTCGGCCCGACATCCGTAGGGCCGAGGCAAACATCCATGCCGCCACCGCCCGTATCGGGGTTGCCACCGCCGATCTCTTCCCCACCTTCACCATCACCGGCAGCCTCGGTCTGCAAAACAACACCTTCAATTCCACCTTCAATCATTCCAGCCGCGCCTGGTCACTTGGCCCCTCGATCAACTGGCCACTCTTCGACATGGGCCGCACTCGCGCCAATATTGAACTGAAAAAGGCCGTCCAGGAAGAGGAACTGCTCGCCTATGAGCAGACCGTCCTCACCGCCTTAAACGAAGTTGAAAATGCCCTGGTCGCCGCAAGCAAAGAGGAGGAGCATCGAAAATCCCTGGCCATTGCGGTCACTGCCAATCGCGCGGCCTTGAAGCTTGCCTCCACCCTCTATGCCGCCGGTGAGACTGATTTCCTCTCCGTGCTCGATGCCCAGCGCGCCCTCTTCATCACTGAAGAGGCTTTGGCCCAGAGCAGTAAAACCGTCTGCACCAATCTGGTCGCCCTGTTCAAGGCTCTCGGTGGCGGCTGGCAAGAAGATAAAAACAGCAATATCGACAAGGTTCCTAACGCATAGCCTGTCACCCTGTACGACCCGGCATCATGCCGACTTTTTAACCTCAGGAGAATAGATATGAAAGCAATCATCACAGGTGGGAATAAAGGAATCGGTCTTGAGATCGCAAAAAATCTTCTCAACCGGGGATATGAAGTCCATGTTCTGTCACGGACCGGCATCGACTCCCCGCCGGATGGCATCATCTCGTGGAAAACAGACGTTGCCGACTATGCAAACACCATAAAGATTGTCGATACCATTGGCGCCGCCAACGTACTGATTAATAATGCCGGGATTATGAACACCAAGACCGCGAGAGATTATCAGTCCGCGGAGGACATTCTACACATACTCAACATCAACCTGATTACTGCGGTGCGGCTGAGCGTGCATCTGGCGGAACAGATGGCCGAAAGCGGCGGAGGCCGGATCGTCAGCATGGGTTCCATCGCCGGGACCATCGGCCACCCCGACATCTGGTATGGTATTTCCAAGGCGGGACTGGTGAACGCCATGCGCTCCCTGGCAAGAACCTACGGCCCACGAGGGGTGGTCGCCAACACCGTCGCCCCCGGCCCCGTGGAAACCGACATGATGAAGAGCATCCCTGAAGAACGCAAGAGCCGCCTGAAATCTACCACTATCAACCAGCGATTCTGTACGGCTCAAGAGGTTGCAGAGACGACCTGCTGGCTTGCCACCGATGCCCCGGCATACATCAACGGTGAAATTATTGACATGAATAACGGTATGAATTACCGTTAGGATACTGCCTGTCATGGAAAAATGGTGCGATTCGAATTCCTAACCTTTTCCCTGCAAAGGACTTAGCTGCCATGCCTGTATCTCGGATTCTTTTAGTTCTTTTTTTCCTTCTGGTCTGCCCTGGCCGTCTTCTTCTAGCCGATCAGGGGCAGCCCCCAGAGGACCTCGAAGCCCTTGTAGCCCTGGCGCTGGTGAACAATCCCGAAGTCAGAGCCTCTGCGGAACGCTGGCAGATGATTGTGGAACGATCGCGGCAGGCAGGCGCCCTTGAAGATCCGATGTTGATGCTACGCGTCCAAAACGCACTGATTCGTGACCCGCTTAATTTTCAACGCGATGCCATGACGGCCAAGGTAATCGGCATCAGCCAGAAGTTGCCATTTTTCGGCAAGCGTGATCTTATGCGGGAAGAGGCCGGTTTTGAGGCCGAAGCGGAGCGCTGGGTGGTTGAAGAGCGTCGGATTGAATTGCGGCGGATGGTCAAAGAGGCTTGGTACCAGATCTACCTGATTGATCGTTCTTTGGAGACCGTAGCCGGCACCGTCCTGTTGCTCGATGACCTCACCCGGCTGGCGGAATCCATGTATGGAGCCGGCAAGACCGGGCAGCAGGAGATCTTCCAGGCTCAGTTGGAGCGATCGAAGATGGAGGAGATGCGCATAGGCCTGGAACAACAGCGCAGCACCCAGGTCGCCACTCTCAACACCCTCGTTTATCGTGCACCCGAGGTCGTCATCCCTTCCATTCCCAAGATGTCCATACCCCCGCTTTCGCTTTCAGCTGTCGAGCTGGAGAGTCTGGCGTTCAGCCGGCGGCCGGCGCTCAAATCCTTAAAGGCAAAGGTTGACAAAGCCGACGCGGGCGCCAGACTTGCCGAGAAAGAGGTTTATCCAGATGTTACCCTTTCCCTTGAATACATGCAGCGTGAACCGGCCATGGAGACTCCGGGCGATGACATGTATGGAGCCCAATTGACCTTTAACCTGCCGGTCCAATCGGCCAGGCGTCAGGCCAAAATTGCCGAAACCCTTGCCGAGAAGCGGATGGCCAATGAGGAATGGGCGGCTATGCAGAACCAGATTCGTTTAGGGATAAACACCGGGCTTTCGCAACTTGAACGTAGCCGTAAATTGACCCGGCTCTACGACATGGGTATTTTCGATCAGGCAAACGGCGCCATAAAGTCTGCCATGGCTGCTTATCGTTCTGATAAAGCCAAGTTTTCCGAGGTGCTCGCGAGTCACGTGGCTCTGTTCAATTTCGAGCGGGAATACCACGGGGCTATAGCCGAGTACCAGATACAACTGGCAACCCTCGAAAACATTGTCGGCACTCCCTTACCCTCAACCCCGTAAATGCCACCGGGAATCAGAATGAATGAAGGTTCCGTGATTACTTGAAGGAGTATTGATGAAAGCAGGAACAAACGTGAAGGTAATTTTGGTGATCATAGGGTTGGCCCTGGCCCTTGGTGGCGGATACCTGCTTGGCATCAGTCCCCATGAGCACGGAGATACGGTTCCGGGAACAGGGAAGGACGCACCCAAGGTTCAATACACCTGCAGTATGCATCCTTTCATCATCCGTGATGCACCTGGCTCCTGCCCGATCTGTGGCATGTCACTCACCCCGGTCAAGGTTGATAAAAAGAGTGTGACCTCCGGCAGCGAGGTGCAGAAGTGGCGTTCACCGATGGACCCGACCTATGTTCGTGATGCCCCCGGCAAGGACGCCATGGGCCATGATCTGGTTCCGGTGACGGAAAGCGGGGACACCTCGGAGGGAATTCGGATTGATCCGCAAACCATCCAGAACATGGGGGTGCGCACCGAGAAAGTCGTCAAACGTAAACTCCAGCGAACCGTTCGGACCGTTGGCCTGATCAGCGTAGCAGAAGACCAACAGTTTTCCGTCAATTCCAAAATTGATGGCTGGGTGGAACGACTCTATATCAATCAACAAGGGCAACCGATTAAAAAGGGGCAGCCATTACTAGAAATCTACAGCCCCGATCTGGTGGCAGCCCAGCAGGAATATCTGCTGGCCCTGGAAAACAGGCGGCGTCTGGCCGCAAGCCCCCATCCCGAGATAGCCGCCGGCGCGGATCGCCTGCTTGAGGCCTCTCGCACCCGTCTGCAATACTGGGACATCAGCCCGGAGCAAATCCGGACCCTGGAACGATCCGGCCAGGCGCGCAAAACCCTGACCCTTGCCAGCGAACATGCGGGGATCGTCACCAGCAAGAAGGTACTCTCAGGGGCGCGGATCATGGCTGGCGAAGAGTTGCTCCAGATCGCCGATCTTTCCAAGGTTTGGATCATCGCAGATATTTATGAGTACGAAATCCCTTGGGTCAAAGCAGGTCAGTCGGTGCGGGTGGAGCTTCCCCTGGCTGGCGGCAAGGTGATTGACGGCACGATTGCTTACCTCTACCCGTATCTCGAAAGTGAAACCCGGACCATCAAAGCTCGCATTGAGCTTGCCAATCCTGGATTAGAGCTGAAGCCTTCCATGTACGCCAATGTCAGCATCGGTACCGGGGCGGTGGAAGCTAGCCTTGCCATTCCCATGACCGCGCTCCTCAACTCCGGCAAGGGCCAGACTGTCTTTGTCAGCCTAGGTGAAGGCCGATTCGCGCCGCGTAGCGTTAAGAGCGGAGTCCGCGACGATGACGGCTTTATCCAGATCCTCTCCGGGCTGAACGAGGGGGAGGAGGTGGTGGTCTCGGCCCAATTTATGCTTGACTCGGAGAGTCGACTGCGCGAGGCCCTGGACAAGATGTCCAGCCCGAAAACCGAGTCCGCCGCTCCCGCCCCACCAAAGGCCGCTGCCAATGCCCTGGACGAGTTGTTCAAATGATCCTGACAATCATGCCGACCCCTGGGGGCAGATATGCTTGAAGCCATCATCGCCTGGTCGATTCGCAATAAATTCATGGTCGTCCTGGCGACCCTCTTTGTGGTGATTTCGGGAATCTACTCCCTTCGGAATACCCCGGTGGATGCCATCCCCGATCTCTCTGACGTCCAGGTGATTGTCTTCACCGAGTATCCGGGCCAGGCGCCGCAAGTGGTTGAAGACCAGGTAACCTATCCCTTGACCACCCGGATGCTTTCGGTCCCTGGCGCCAAGGTTGTGCGCGGGTACTCTTTTTTTGGCTCCTCGTTTGTCTATATCATCTTTGAGGACGGTACCGACATTTACTGGGCTCGTTCCCGAGTGCTGGAATACCTGAGCACCACTTCAGCCAAGTTACCGCAAGGGGTGACCCCGATCCTCGGCCCGGATGCCACGGGGGTTGGGTGGATCTATGAATATACCCTCCAGAGTGATCGACACAATCTCCAGGAACTACGCTCAATCCAGGACTGGTTTCTCCGCTACGAATTGACCGCCGTCGAAGGAGTCTCTGAGGTGGCCAGTCTGGGCGGCTTTGTGAAACAGTACCAGGTGGCGGTGGATCCCAACAAATTGGCTTCCTATAACATTCCGATCACCGAGGTGATGATGGCCATCACGCGGGCCAACCTCGACGTCGGCGGGGGGTCCATCGAGATGGGTGAGACCGAGTTTATGGTCCGCAGCCAGGGCTATATTCGCAGCCTGGCCGATCTTGGCAATATCGTGGTCATGAGTACCAAAGAAGGTACTCCGGTCCTGGTAAAAGATCTGGCCGAGGTCCGGATCGGGCCGGAGATGCGCCGGGGCGTCGCCGAGTTGGACGGGCAGGGCGAAACGGTGGGCGGGATCATTGTCATGCGTTTCGGGGAAAATGCCCTCCAGACGATCGAGCGGGTCAAGGTCAAGCTGGATAGCCTGAAAGCCGGATTGCCCGAAGGGGTGACCATCAAAACCGCCTATGACCGGTCCGGGCTGATTGAACGGGCGGTGAGCACCCTGAAAGAAAAACTGCTCGAAGAATCCCTGGTCGTCGCCCTGGTGGCGCTGCTCTTTCTCGGCCATCTGCCCAGCGCCCTGGTGGCCATCTGCACCCTGCCCGTCGCCATTCTCCTTGCCTTTGTGATCATGCATGCCCAGGGGATCAACGCCAATATCATGAGTCTGGGCGGTATTGCCATCGCCATCGGCGCCATGATCGACGCGGCTATCATCATGATCGAAAATGCCCACAAGCATCTGGAACGTGACCGTGGCCGCAAGCCCCACTGGCAGATTATCCTCGACGCCGCCACCGAGGTCGGGCCGACCCTTTTCTATTCGCTCCTGGTGATCACTGTTTCCTTCGCTCCTGTTTTTACCCTCACCGAACAGTCCGGACGCATGTTCAAACCCCTGGCCTTTACCAAGACCTACGCCATGGGAGCGGCTGCCTTGCTTGCGATCACCCTCGTGCCGGTCCTTATGGGCTGGTTTATCCGTGGCAACATTAAGCCGGAATCGGCCAATCCCCTCAACCGGCTTCTTATTCGCCTCTACCATCCTGTTGTCGACTGGGTTCTCAAATGGCGCAAAGTGACCCTGCTACTGGCCCTGGCGGCCATGTTCTCCATTGCCTGGCCGCTGTCCAAGATGGGATCGGAATTTATGCCGCCGCTCTACGAGGGGGATCTCCTCTACATGCCGACCACCCTGCCGGGGCTGTCGGTGACCAAGGCCAAGGAGATTCTACAGCAGACCGACCGCATTATCCGCCAATTTCCGGAGGTGGAACAGGTCTTCGGTAAGGTCGGCCGGGCCGAGACCGCCACTGACCCGGCGCCGATGATGATGCTCGAGTCCACCATCACCCTCAAACCGGAAAGCGAGTGGCGGCGGGTACCGGCCATGCGCTTCTATTCCACCTGGCCTGGCCAGGTGGAGGGCGTGAAACGCCTCCTTCGCCGGATCTGGCCGGAAGAAAAGCCCTTGACCCTGGATCAGCTCATCGACCGGCTCAACAGCGCCATCCAGTTCCCCGGTCTGACCAATGCCTGGACCATGCCGATCAAGACGCGCATCGACATGCTCTCCACCGGGATCAAGACCCCGGTGGGGATCAAGGTCATGGGCAATGACCTGGCGACCCTTGGCCGGATTGGCGAGGAGATCGAGGGTCTGATCCGCACCCTGCCCGGAACACTCAGCGCCATCTCTGAACGGGCGGTGGGCGGCAACTACCTCGATATCCGCATCGACCGCAACAAGGCAGCCCGCTACGGCATCAATGTCGGCACCATTCAGGAGGTCATCCAGGCTGCAGTGGGCGGCATGGCGATTACCGAAACGGTGGATGGGCTGGAGCGCTACTCGGTCAATGTTCGCTATGATCGAGATTTCCGCAGTGACCCGGAGGCCTTGCAGCGTGTGCTGGTGCCCGGTTCCGGCGGCAGGCAGATCCCGTTGGCGCAACTGGCCGAGATTACCCTCAGTACCGGTCCGGATAGCATCAAGAGCGAGAATGGCCGCCGCACCGCCTGGGTCTACGTCGATATCAAAGGCGTGGACATCGGCACGTATGTAGCCAATGCCCGCAAAGCAGTGGCGGCGCATATAAAACTGCCGCCTGGCTACAATATCATATGGAGCGGTCAGTTCGAATATATGGAAAAGGCGCGGGCGCGGCTTATGGTGATTATCCCGCTGACCGTGCTGATCATCTTTGTGATTATATACCTGAGCACCAAAAGTCTGGTCAAGACCGGGATTGTCTTTCTTGCCGTGCCCTTTTCCCTGGTGGGCGCCTTCTGGTTCCTGTATCTGCTCGGCTATAACACCTCGATTGCGGTCTGGGTGGGAATTATCGCCCTGGCCGGATTAGACGCGGAGACCGGCGTAGTGATGCTGCTCTACCTTGATCTGGCCTACAAAAGCTGGGGCGATAAGGGACGGATGCGAACCTGCGGCGACCTTGTCCAGGCCATCCATCACGGTGCGGTCAAACGCATCCGGCCCAAAATCATGACCATCGCGGTCATCATTGCCGGTCTCATCCCAATCATGTGGAGCCACGGAGCCGGAGCGGATGTAATGAAGCGCATCGCCGCCCCGATGGTTGGCGGCGTGGTCACTTCCGGCCTCATGGAGCTGTTAATCTATCCGGTTATTTTTTATCTCTGGCGTTCACGGAGGCTTGATCCCAGCCTGGACGCCAGCTCAGAGGAACCTTTCTATATAGAGAATAATCTCATCAATCCTCCCCACCCGGAGGAATTACCCCAGGAGAACCGACCATGAAACGTACCCTTATCACCTCTGCCATCCTTGCCCTCTTGAGCCTGCCTGCGGCTGCCCCGGCCCAGAGCGCCAATGACCACAGTGGTCATGCCATGGACCATGGTTCCATGGCAATGAATCCTGCCAAGACGATCATGCTGGGCGAGCAAACGGTCGAGGGCATCAAAGGGATGGCCCATCTCAACGATGTCGGCGCCATGATGGCGCAGATGGGACAGAAGGAAAACTATCACTTCATGATTATGTTCAGCGATGTCAAGACCGGAGCGGCCATCGAGCAGGGCACGGTGGCGGTGAAAATCATTGATCCAAAAACCAGCCAGCCTGGCGAGGCCATCGCCCTGATGGGCATGGGGAATCATTTCGGCGCAGACATCGTCCTCCCGGCCAAGGGCGAGTACCACTTTCAGGTAGGGAGTAAACTCTCAGACGGGACTAAACGTCAGTTCACTTTTCATTATACGGTGCAGTAGATTCTTCCTGCTGGAATCAGGGGGAATGGCAGCAACCGTGCAGCCATCGAGAGACTGGAGATGCATTAGATGTATTATTTAACAATCGGATTACGCCGCAATAGAACTCACTGCCAGCCCCCTTTCCTGTTTGCAGGTTGAGCGATCGCAGCATGGTCCCCCATTAATCGAAACGGAGAATGTCTTGCATACACTGTCCCGAGAATTCCCTTCTCATTCCATGAAGCTTGCCGATCCATCAAAGCCGGAACAAATATCCCATTGGAATGAGGTGTTTGCCCAGAACCCAGCCTTCTTTGGTGAAAATCCGAGTAGTTGTGCGCAGAGCGCTCTTGCTCTGTTCCGCAAGGAGGACACACGGTCGATTTTGGAGTTGGGCTGTGGTCAAGGGCGAGATACCTTCCACTTTGCCCAAAACGGCCTTGAGGTGACTGCCTTGGACTATTCGGAAACGGCCGTTTCGGTCGTACAGGAAAAGGCCAAGGCAGCCAAAATCCCTGGCCGTATTCACGCACACATCCACAATGTGAAAGAGCCGCTGCCATTTCCTGATAATTCCTTCGATGGCTGCTTTTCTCATATGCTGCTGTGCATGGAGTTATCCACGGCCGAAATCGGCTTTGTCCTGCACGAAACACACCGCATCCTCAAGCCGGGAGGCCTGGTGGTCTACTCGGTGCGAAGTAATTTCGACAAGCATTACCGAACCGGGAATCATTTTGGGGAAGATATTTACGAGATCGGCGGCTTCATCATTCATTTTTTCACGGAAGAAAAGATCAGAAAGCTGGCCAAGGGCTATGAGCTATTGGAAATTAAACGCACAGAGGAAGGAGGTTTGCCTCGAGATCTTTTCCTTGTCACTCTGCGGAAAGCGGCATACCCCGAGAAGGGGGAATATTGAATGAAAAAGATCATTGAAAATCATGGGTTTCCAACCAAGTAAATATCTGAGATACTCTTAATCCTGAATAACCAACATTACCTTCACCCCTGGAGCCAGCTGGTTCGCGTCGACATAGCCGATGGCGCCGGGAGTTGAGCGAACAAAGTCGATCATCGCTTGAGCGGTGCTCACCTCCACAGGGGGAATACCCTTGCCGATAGCACGCCGCACGATCCAGTAGGCGACATAGTCGTCATCGCTCTGTTGCAAGACTGCCCGAAAAAAAAGGCCCCGCGTCTTGTCGCCGGCCTTCAGATTGACGGGCAACACCGTCCTTCCACCGACCTCAACCGTTCTACCGGTGAAGACACGGCTGACCACGGTTTTATCCATGGCCTCAAGCCCTTCATGGCCGATCACCGCCACAGCGGCATAACTCCAGGAGGATGTGACGGCCAGTAGCAAGGTTACCAGGGTAAGCAACGCGCCTCGAAAGAATCTCGGCATGATGAATGACACGAACTCTAGCATACGATCTGATTCAATCCCTAAAAGGCGAAATTGTAGGACAGGGAGTAGACCATGACGTTTTCATGGGCGATATCGCCGTCGAACATGGCGGAACGTTCGCCGACATGGGTGAGCATCGCCTCGGCCTTGACTTTCTGTTTTGGGGTAAAGGCATAGGATGTGCCGAGCATCCAGGAGTTCTGTTCATAAATGGCCATGGCGCTGGCCGCATTGTCAATTACAGCCTGGGTGACACCAAACGGCGGAACTGGGGTGGCGCCCTGAACCTCGCGCCAGGTGTCCATCCCATTCGTCCACATCTGGGCGTAGGTTAGGTAAGGTGTCCAGTTGTTCAACTTGCGCGAGACTGAGATATAGGCTGCAAAAGTCGGTGGCGCTGCTTCAAAATCCTGGGCCAGTATGGCTGTCCCTTCGCAGGTGACGAAAAATTTTTCCAGGGGGAAACTGGTACCAAGGAAAAAGGTATTGAGATGGGTGGTGGCTTTATTAATCGGCTCACCCAGAGTATAGAAACCACCGCCAAGTTGCCTGAAAGTGTATTCACTGAGCAGCCCTTCAGGCTCATCCGGATCGATTTCCGAGAAATGCCAGCCCGCCTTGTAGGTGGTCCGCTCGTAATCCGTCACCGTCAGGACAAAACCGCCGGAGGTTATATCTGCGGGATAAAAGGCTGCCTTTCCTCTGGCATTATAATAGCTGCGGTAGTCCCGACTCTGCATGCCCATCGATGCGTCCAGAGTAATCTCATGGGTGCTGGTGTTCCAGGTTTTGGCGATGCTCAGACCGTCATAATCATAGGAGGAGGAGAGCAGGTATACTTCGCAGGGCAACCGCGCCATGTCGTAGGAAACACCGACATCCAGGTTTTGCTGGTTGAGGAGCCCTCCGAGGCTCATCCTGCCGGCACGAATCAGCCAGTCATTGCTGGGACGGTAGGAAAGCGTGGTCCATTTAACTTGCGGCTTGATCACGTCGTCTTCATCCGTGGCCGATGCCAGCACCAGTTGCGCCGTTGCCGCCCACTGGTCGTTGAATTTGGCATCTACTTGGACGCCGGTTAAGGAATCACGCATCAGGGTGCCGTTGTCATCGATATACCGCTGGTAGGTAATCTTGTTATCGGAAATCGCTCCTCCCAGAGTGCCGAAGGCGGATGCCGAGTATTCAACGGCGAGGACATTTGTGGAAAAGAAAAGCGCGAGGCAGCAGAAGGTGAGCGATTGATAAAGGGGCGTTTGTTTCATGTATGCTTTTCCATGATTTCTAAATCTTTGACGGTTAGAGAGAGGAAGGATAATGTTCGGTCATCCCATTGGCTTCTGATGTGTTGTACGTGTTCGTCAAACGAGAGAAAGATATCGACAATTTGAGGGTCCAAATGGCTTCCCCGGCTTTCCCGGAGGATGGCGACAGCCTGTTCGTGAGGCATCCCCTTTTTGTAAGGGCGCTCGCTCCTAATGGCGTCATAAACATCCGCCACCGCCATCATACGCGCCGGCAAGGGAATCTCGGTGCCTGACAGACCATCAGGATACCCCGATCCATCCATTTTTTCGTGGTGCGATCGGGCGATCTGCTGGGCTGTCTCTAGAAAGCCGCCTGTCTCGCCAATATTTTTCTGGGCACGGGAGAGAATTTCATAGCCACGGATCGAGTGGAGTTTCATAATCTCAAACTCTTCCCCGGTGAGCCGCCCAGGCTTCAGCAGAATGCTGTCGGGAATGGCGACCTTGCCGACATCGTGCATGGGGGCGGAGGTTACAATCTGGGCCGATCTTTCGGCGGTCAGATAGTCGGCGTGCTCCGGTAATTTGCGTAAGCTGTCGACGATAAGTCGCATATACTCCTGGGTGCGACGAATATGATTGCCGGTTTCCTCGTCGCGGAATTCGGCCAGGGTGGTGATAACATGGATGGTCGCCTCCTGCATGCGGTTGACTTGGGAAATCCGGCGCGACACTTCCTCCTCAAGCCAGAGATTACGGTCATTTAGCAGATCGTTGTATTTCTTGATTTCCAGGTGATGGCGCACCCGCGCCATGAGAATGGGCGGACTGATCGGTTTATGAATGTAGTCGGCGGCCCCAAGACTAAGACCATAAGCTTCATCCTCTACCTCTGTCTTGGCGGTGAGGAAAAGGAGAGGAATGTCCCGGCAGGCCTCTTCAGCCTTCAACCGACGGCAAACCTCGAGCCCGTCCATCCCAGGCATCATGATATCCAACAGAATCAAGTCCGGAGGACTTGCAGTCGCAAGCTGAAGTGCTTGTGGACCGTTCGTTGCTGTCTTCACCCGATAGGAAGGTTTTAACAGTTCCACCAGAAGGAACAGGTTGGTCGGCGTATCATCAACACAGAGGATAGTGGCCTTCTTTTTCGTACCTTGTTGCATGGATTATTCTCCTCGTGAGGAGGCCAACAGTACCAAGGCTTCCTCGAATTGAAAGTGGGCGATCTCCAGGGCGATTTTTTTTGTGGCTGCGGGAGTCAAAATCTTTTGCAGCACCGCTTCGTGCTCTTTCCAGTAATCCTGGGCGGCGCTATCGGATTCAGTAAGCAAGAGACACAGCTCTTCCAGGACTTGGTCAGAATTGTCCATGACCAATGGCACGGCAATCTGGTCAGCGGGCTGATCTGCGTGTACGGTGAAATACTCGCCTAGTGCCGTGAGCGTGGGCAAAAGCTGCGCCTCGAGTGCTCTGATCAAGGGTTGCAGGACTGACGATCGTCTCCGGCAGCTCAGTTCGATGGTCTCAGCAAGTTCGTGGAGGGCTTCAGCGCCGATGGTCCCTGCCAATCCCTTGAAGGTGTGTACCAGTCCGGCGAGTTCGTCCCATTGCCCTTGTTCGAGGCGGCTAAGAAGGTTCCGGGCAAGGTCGACGTAGTCCCGGGCGAACTCCCTCAGAATCCTCCGGTACAACTCGACATTGCCGGCACAGAGGCTGAGTCCTTTTCCAAGATTAATGCCAGGGATATTTCCGGGCAGGCGGTCATTCGTTCCGCTCATCTTGGTCACATCCCTCGTCGCAGGAAACTGCGAGAAAGAGTCCCCCCCTCCGTCATAATAGGTTCCGAGTGTCTGCAGAAGTTTCTCCAGTTCAAACGGTTTAGAAATATGCGCGTTCATGCCTATGGCAGTACAGTGTTCTTTTTCCTTGGCCATGGCGTGAGCGGTTATGGCGATAATAGGCAGGGCGGCATGCCGTGGTTGAGCGCGCAGCAGCCGCGTCGCCTCATATCCATCCATGACCGGCATCTGAATATCCATGAGTACGGCATGATACGGATTGTCCACCTTGGCGTTGATCATCTCAACGGCTTCCCTGCCATTATTGGCGATATCGACCGAAATATCATGATAGGCAAGCATTTCCGAGGCAATCTGCTGGTTGAGCATATTATCTTCAGCCAGGAGGACCCGCATGCCTTGGAGCCGGGAACTGCCCTTCAAGGGTTGAACCGTACTGTGGATACCATGTCCCAGCCACGGCTCCTCGATCATCCGACGCAAATCCATGGGCAGCAGGGGCTTGCGCAAGAAGTGGCAGGTCTTCTGTTCCTCGCAGAGTTCATGAATCCGCTCCTGATCATAGGCCGAGACCACTGCGATGACGGGCTGGCGGAAACCCGGTAGAGCTCTGATGGCGTCAATCAGCTCTTCTCCGCCCATGCCGGGCATAATCCAATCAATAAAGATAATGTCATAGGCCGTATTGTCCCGGGTCAGTAAATCCATGGCAGCCTCACCCGAGTCGGCCATATCGCTCTCGATGCCGAAAAGGCCGAGCATGGAGTGGAGAACCATGCGAGCCGACTCATGATCATCGACGACCAGCGCCTTGAGATCTCGGCCTATCCCAAAATCTTGGTTTTCTGCGGCAGACGCCTGCGGGTCCAACAGAAGAGTTACGGTGCAGGTGAATTGCGTTCCTTTGCCCGGTTCGCTGACGACGCTGATTTCTCCACCCATCAGGGACAACAGCCGTTTGGCAATGCTCAACCCCAGGCCTGTACCGCCATACCGGCGAGTAGTCGAGCCATCGGCCTGGGAGAACTCTTGAAAAAGCCGGCCGACCTGCTCCGGGGTCATGCCGATGCCGGTATCTTTGACGCAAAATCTCAGTGAGCAGGTTTTGGCCGTCCGACTGATTTCCTCAATGCTGAGTTGGACATCCCCCTTTTCGGTAAACTTGACGGCATTGGCGAGCAGGTTAGTGAGCACTTGCTCAAGACGCAGTGGGTCACCCACAAAAGTGCCGGCGTTTCCGGCCAGCCTGGGACTTCTGATGTCGAGCAGCAATTCGATGTCTTTTTCCAGAGCGCGTTGGCGCAGGAGGGTCAGGACGCTGCTCACCATATCCTCAAGCCGAAAAGAAGCGGATTCAAGTATCAACCTGCCAGCCTCTATCTTGGAAAAATCGAGGATGTCGTTGATGACTCGCAGCAACGACTGGGCAGCATGCTGGATTTTGCCGATGTAGTCCTGCTGCCGTGCGTCGAGAACGGTGTTGAGGGCAAGATAGCTCATGCCGATGATGGCATTCATCGGGGTACGGATCTCATGGCTCATATTGGCGAGAAAAAGGGATTTTGCCCTGGTGGATTCCTCCGCCCTGGCGGTGGCGATTTCCAGCTCCTTCTGGATCTTTTGCCGCTGGGTGATATCTTCCTGGATGTTTGCAGCCATAGTGTTGAACGTTTTCCCCAGTTCCTGGATTTCCAGCACACCTCGGTCGGTGTCGGCACGGATGCTGTAATCGCCTCCGCCCAAACCCAAGGCTTTGTCCCGCAGGACGCTCATTGGGGCAAGGACTTTCCCGCGGATGATCCCCATGGCGACCAGCACTAAGAACACTGTGACGATGAGGATGATAATGGCGGTAAAAATGCTGTGGGAGAGTTGGGTGGAGACCTGTTGCACCGCCGTTCTCGTCCGCATGTCGGTCAATCGGGAAAAGGTCTCTACCTCCTGCAGGAGAACATATTCAAGCCGGAGATAGTTCTCGCTGTAGACAAAACTGTTAGCGAAGGCCAACTGCGGTTTGCCCTCATCGGTAAACATCTTGGTCAAAGGGTCATAAAGGCCCTGGGTGGCGGCAAAGGCAATCTGGTCCTGCTCGAAAAGGGCGGTGGAACTTGCCAGAACCTTTTCCAAAGCGGCAAACTCCTCCTGACTAAACCCCTGTATTTTCATCCGTTCCTGAAGAGATTGCCCTTGCTTGTTTTCCGGCATGGAATGCGGACGGATGCCAGCCATGACCTCAGCCCAGTAGGTCGGTCCGTACCCGTCAGGCGGGGCCGTAGTCCCCCTTCTAATGTCAATGATACTGTAATAGTAGGTGAGGT
This sequence comes from Desulfobulbaceae bacterium, assembly GCA_009773475.1. GTDB lineage: Bacteria > Desulfobacterota > Desulfobulbia > Desulfobulbales > Desulfocapsaceae > UBA2270. The sequence continues at coordinate 68,834 of WSXV01000006.1, forward strand.
ATTTGTTGTCGGCCGAGGTTGTATAGGCACGCACCATGCGGGAGAGGGCGGAGGTCTCCTGTTGGATATCGGCAGTGAGCTGCAGGGCTTTCTGCCGGTTGTTCTGCTCGGCCAGGGTTTGGGCATGGAGTTGAAGAACATGCACCAGTATCCAGCCATTGATGGAAAGGGCGACAAAGATACCTATGGCAAACAATGTCGCGAATTTATAGAGTTTAAGTCCCTTCATGAATCAATTCCGGTGGCTGTGTTCATTCATCCACCTGAGATCGGGCAAGAATCAGGCCCACTTCCTTCTCCACACTGCGATATTCCTCTTCCAACTTCGCCAGAAGCAGTTCGCTATCGAGGAGCAGGCCCATGGTTCCGAGGATTTCAAGCTCGTGGCACATGGCCGCGAGTTGCCTGGCGCCAACCTGGAGATTGCCTGATTTCATCGCATGGGCTGCCTTGCGCACCATCTCTGGATCGCCAGCCATGAGAGCGGTGCGAATATCGGCCAGCAGTCCTGGGCTGGCATGGAGAAAACTGGTGAGAATGCGGGTAATTATTTCCGGCCGATCAGGCATCTGCCTCATCAGGTTTTCAAGCACGGCAATGTCGAGATGGGAAGAGGCACCGTTATTCGAAAGTGGAGTTGGCTGCATAATCGTTGAATTGATTCAAGAGTTAATTTTTATATTGCTCAAAACAGTCTTGGCTGGGGCCAAGTCCTCATTCAGTCCGCCATTGAGGACCAGATTGATATCTCCTTTGTTGAGCATGTCTGCAAGGCTGGAGTTCAGAAATTCCATAAGGTTGTCGTAGGGTAGGTCATTGCCGTCATTGACAGCACAATGGATTTCTTCTGCTTTTTCTGCCAATGCATTGAGTCCACACTGGAGCAGGGTTCCTTTGAGAGAGAGGGCCAACCGACCAAGTGCAAGGTAATCTGCTTTTGCAAGGGCTTCTTTCGCCTGGGCAAGATTGTCGGTAATAGTCAGGCAGGCAGCAGCCAGTACCCGGTCGATCTGTACCGCGTCCAGACTGGTGGTAGCCTGGAGATGAGCAATCACTGTGTCCCGGCTCGACGATGGCCCGGAGGGCACCGGGGATGCGGCTGGGGCAACGTCATCACCCTGCCATGGTCTGGGGAAGTGAAAGTTGTTTTGGTTCGCCAGGGAGAGGAGCATCTCGATCAGATGCGCCGGCTGAAAGGGCTTGGTGATATAGCCGTCCATGCCGGCGGTCAGACACATTTCCCGGTCTTCACTCATGGCATGGGCGGTCATGGCGACGATCGGGAGATGGCCGCCGCGCAGCCGATTGCCGAGATCCCCAAGCAGCTCCTTGGACAGATCCGCCTGCAGCGGCAACCGCTCTTCCAGAGCGCGGATGATTTTAGTGGTGGTCAAACCGTCCATCAGTGGCATCTGCACATCCATAAGGACAAGATCGAAGGTCTGACCACGCAGAGCCCCCAGGGCGTCCAGGCCGTTGGCAGCAGTAGTCACCCGATGGTCCTTTTCCAGCATCATCGAGGCGACATCACGGTTGACCTCGTTGTCGTCCACCACGAGGATGCGCAGGTCCTTTACCGCCAGCCCCAAGTGGTCGTGGTCAACGGGCGAAGGATCAGCCAGTTCGGCCGCGCAGGACTCGAGGTCAAGCGTCAAATGAAAGGTGCTGCCCCGACCGGGCTCGCTTTCCACCCACATAGTCCCGCCCATGAGAGCGGTCAACTGACGGCTGATCGACAAGCCCAGGCCGGTGCCGCCGTACTCCCTGGCATAGGAGTTATCCGCCTGCTCAAAGCTCTTGAAGATTGCCTCCAGCTTGTCCGGAGAGATGCCGATGCCGGTGTCGGAGACGCTGAAATGGAGGCGGCTTACTGCCTCCTCCGCCCCCTCTTCCACTGCCGGTTCGACCTGAATGGTGACCGATCCTTTGGCCGTGAACTTGACCGCATTGCCCACCAGGTTAAGGAGGATCTGGTGAATGCGGAGGTCGTCGCCGACCACCGCCTGCGGCAACCCAGAAGCCTTGATGACTTCGAGATTGAGCCCTTTTTCCACGGCCGGGACGTTCATGGTGGAGATGAGGGTTTCCAGCAGCCTGTCGATACTGAAGGGTCGGTGGTCGAGCTGCAGCTGACCGGCCTCGATTTTGGAAAGGTCGAGGATATCGTTGAGGATACCCAGCAGACTCTTCGCCGCCTGCTGCACCGTCCGCAGTAAGCGGCGTTGCTGCCCGGCATTGCGCGCATCCAGCGCCAGGTGGGTCATGCCGAGGATGGCGTTCATCGGCGTGCGGATCTCGTGACTCATGTGAGCAAGGAATTGGTTTTTCGCCAGGTTGGCCGCCTCGGCCCGTTCCGCCCGTTTACGATCAGTAACGTCGAGATAAACGACCGTCAGTATCCGTTTGCCGATTGTGCCGATGATGCGACCATATATGGCGCAGTCGCGAACAGTGCCATCTTGATGCTGCAGAGTCGCTTCGAAATCAGCACCTCCTGGCTGTGCGGCATCTTCAATAAGGCGATTGCGATCATCCGGGTTCACCCACATCCCTATATCATTGCCGCTTCGTCCTTCAGCTTGCTCGGGAGAATAGCCAAAGGTTCGATACCAGGCTGCATTCCAGGTTGTTCCCCGGAACCCGTCACGCTCAAAGGCAAAGGCCATGGGGACCGGCGCCGCCATGAAGAGCTGTGAGAGATTATTTTCGCTCTCCCTGATGGCTTCCTGGGCACGCTTGGACTCGGTGATATCATCATAACACCCCAGAATGCCATAAATCGTCCCCTCACTGTTCCGCAAGGGAATCTTTGAGGTGCGGAGCCAGAGCTGGCGGCCGTCGAAGGTTGTAACAGATTCCTCGTAATTAATTTTGGCCTCGCCGCTCTCGATAACCGCACGATCATCGGCTTGATACAATGCAGCCATTTCTGGTTCGTTGATGCTGAAATCATCCTTTCCGATGATGTCCTTCTGGCTGGTCCGCCCGGTATCCTGGGCAAAGCGACTATTGCAGCCCAGGTATCTACCGACATTGTCTTTCCAGAACACCCGAACCGGGATATTCTCCAGCACCTCGCGCAACATGCGGTGCGATTCATTCAGTTGCTGCTCCATCTGTTTGCGCACGGAGATGTCCAGGTGCGTTCCTGAAACCAGAAGAGGCGCTCCATCTGCTGTCCGCGAGGCAACGCGGCCGCGGTCGAGAATCCACACCCAATGGTTCTTTTTGTGGCGCATCCGCAGCTCGCACTCGTAATACGGAATCTCGCCGGAAAAATGCTTCTCGAAGACGGCATACGCCCGTGTGACGTCATCGGGATGGGTCAGGAGGTTCCAGGTCTCGATCGTGAGGGGCTTAAGCTCGGAGAGCTGGTAACCCAGCATTTCCGCCCAGCGCTCATTGATCAGGATTTCTCCGGTTGCCTGATTCCACTCCCAGGTGCCGACATTGGCGCCCTCGATGATATCGTTGAGCCTCCGATTGCGCTGCAGCACTTCCTGCTCGGCTTGTTTACGCGCAGTGATATCTTGAACAAAGGTACAGTTAAAAATCTGATTACCGAACTCCAGGCAATTGGAGTGTATTTCAACAGGATAGGTGACACCATCCTTGGTCCGGTGGAGGGTTTCAATGACTAATTGCGAGTTGTCCTTGAGCCGACGGCGAAAGTCGGGGTGAATGTCCGTGGTATAGGTCGGGTCGATGTCGTGCACGCTCATGCGCAGCAGCTCTTCCCGCGAATATCCCAAGGACCGGCAGGCCTGGTTGTTCACATACTTAAAATGCCCATCTTCGTCGATCCAGAACATTTGATCCGCAGCATTGTCGATGGCGAACTGGGTGAAGAGGAGGGCATCCTCGGCCTGTTTTCGTTCGGTAATGTCCCGGGCTGCCGCGTAAACAAGGGTACCGGCGGGTACGGAGCGCCATTCGATCCAGCGGTAGGAGCCATCTTGGCAGCGGTAACGATTGACAAAATCTTTCACGGTTTCTTGCTGGGCAAGGCGGCTTACTGCGGCCAGAGTGGCCTCAAGGTCATCGGGATGCACCAAGTCAAGGAAGCGCATTTTTTTGAGCTCTGCAAGCGAATAGCCAAGCACCTTCTCCCATTGCGGATTCAGTCTGCGGAAATTTCCGTTGCTATCGGTGATGCACAGAAGGTCCAGGGACACTGAGAAAAACTGATCCATCTCTTCGGTCTTGGTACGCAACGCCTCCTCGGCCCTTTTTCTTTCGGTGAAATCATAGATTAGCGACAGCATAACTTCAGATCCGCCCAGAGTGACCTTCTCCGCCGACCACAGGGTATCTTTGATTTTCCCTGATTTGGTAAGAAAGCGTATCGGTTCTTCCCGAAAAGAACCGAACTCTCGGATTTTCCCCCCTAACACGGTCCTTACTTCAGGATCTTCCCAGATGTTGAGTTCATAGGAGGTATGGCCGATCGTCTCTTCCCGGGTATGCTCGAGCATCCGCAGCCACTGCTCATTGGCGTCAATGAAGCGGCCGGTCTCAATATCGGAGATGACCAGAGGGGCAGGAGAAACGGTGAATATTTTGGAGAAGATTTCCTGATTGTCCCGCAGGGTCTCCTCGACCCGCTTACGCTCAGCCAATTCCTGCTGGACGGTTTCATAGAGTCGGGCATTGGCCAGCGCCATGGTCACTTGATGAGTCAGCGTCTCCAGAAAACTGGATTGGGTAGTGAAATCCCGTTCCTCAAGGGAGGCAAGCCCGATGACACCAAGGATTTCCTCGCCGCTCTTCAGGGGCAGAGCCACAAACGACCTGATGCCGGCCCGCTTGCATTCTTCCCAGGTACAGCGGGCATCAATAGAGATATCTAGTGAATACATCGGCCTTGCTTCCCGCACCGCCAAGCCGCAAATGCATTCCCCCACCCGATGCTCGTGGACCACGCCCAAGCGCGGACGTTCCTCCGGCGGCAGCACTGCCTGTAAAACCAGTCGTTCGTCTTCGCGCAGGAACAAAAACACCAGGTCGGCGTGGGTTGCATCCAGCATGCCTTGCATGGCCGCAGTCGAGGTCTGCTTCAGCGACAGCGTTGCGCTAATCGCCAAACCCAGATTATGGAGAGCGGCGAGTTCACGGTTTCGTTGCTCCGTTACCGCCTCGGCCTGCTTGCGCGCGCTGATGTCGATGGTGATGCCCAGGATATTGCCCTCGGGTAGCATCCGCACCCGGTTCACCACCCAGACGAGATTGCCGTCCTTGCGCAGCAGACACCGCTCTTTAGTCACCGTCTTTCCCTGGGCAAGGTCGTCGAAAGCGATTGGTTCCCCAGTAAGATCTTCAGGGGGGATCAGGGCGTTGATATGCATGCCGAGGAGTTCTTCCCTGGAATATCCGACCAGCTCGAGAGCCCGTGAGTTAACGGCGATCAGCCGGCGTTGGGGGTCGGTGATGAACATGCTATCTGCAGCTTCTTCGAAAAGAATCCTGTATAGATCAACGTTGGGAGATGTGTTTGATGGCCTTTCTCGTCGTTGGCTGCTGTTGTTGCTCATGCTCTCACTCCTCCTTATTTCTCTGCTTCAGCGCTCCGGTTCCGGTCAGTTTGACCTGTAATGTAGGTTGAGAAAAATGGAAACTAGCTTTTGTTTACAAAAAAGAATGGAGGGGTTGAGGATCGAACTCAAGCCTTTGTCGAAAAAAGCGAAACAACCGCACATTTCGATTTTTGGAAAAAATACGTTATCGAAGAGTCAAATCTAACTCATATTTACATCTAATATCGGTTTAAACTATATACGTCAAACTTAAAAAATTTCAAGGCCATACGGTCAGTAGCAAGCCAGCGGACAGGACCAAACGTCACTTCAATTCCTGAGCTCAAATTACATGCACCACTCACCTCTTCCCGAGGGTAAACTCCGGCTCATAGCCCACGACGAAGGCCCGCGAAGTGACATTGCGCAGCCCAAGGAAATGGGCATTCTTTGTATCAAAGGGACAGATTGGCGTAGCACACGAGACAAATCCAAATTTTCGATAAAATTTGGGGTTCCCCAGAACAAAGACGGTACGGTCCGAGATGACCTCCTGCCGCAGGGCAAATCGCAGCAGCTCGGAACCAACCCCCTGCCGTTGAAAGTCCGGCTTTACCGCGAGCGGCGCCAGATGCAGCCCGCAGACCGCGCTGCCTTCATAGGCATTGGAAAAGCCGATATAGGCAATGACCGAGTTGACGTGCAGACAGACCCACTCGTGCATCACCCTGTTTTTATTGTGCAAATTGTCAACGAGTTGTGTTTCGAACCTGCTGTTGGGAAATGCCTGCTGCAACAATGCAGAGACCTTGGGATAATTTTCCGGGTCGAGCTTTCGTATCTTCATTCCATGCTATCCTTTTACTTTTTGATCGCTGAGAGCGGGGTTATACGATATATTCTTTGGTCATCAATCGACGTTTCCATTTCACGTTGCATTCCCCCTTATGCCATCCCCTTGAAGAAGAGGAGTTCCGCCCATGGCTGAAATTATTCCCGAAGATATCAGTGATGACCTGAAAAAGGCCTGCTCCTTGCACCAGCGAGCCTCTGCCGATTATCAAAAATGTATCGAATTCAACCGGTTAATGGCAAACATCCTGGGCAGGCTGGAAGATGCCGACTGCGACAGGGCCGCCGACAGGGTGATGGGCATCCTTCTTGAATGCAATCCCCGTGAAGGCGCCCACTGCGACAAATCCAGCATGATCAGCGAAAAGATGAAGAAGTTCGAGTAATGCGACAAGGCGGCAATCCTGAGAATTCAGAGTGGTGCCATTCCGCTGCCATCCTTATTCACCAATGATTTTCACCAGCACCCTCTTCTTGCGGCCGCCGTCAAACTCCCCGTAGAATATCTGCTCCCAGGTTCCGAAATCAAGCTGACCATTGGTGACGGCCACCACAACCTCCCTTCCCATCACCTGGCGTTTCAAATGGGCATCCGCGTTGTCTTCGCCGAAATTGTGACGGTAGTAATTGACGGGTTCATGGGGGGCCAGCTTTTCCAGCCAGACCTCATAATCATGATGGAGCCCGGATTCATCGTCATTGATAAAGACCGAGGCGGTGATATGCATGGCGTTGACCAGGACCAGGCCCTCGGAGATTTCGCTCTCCTGCAGACATTCCCGCACCTGTTCGGTGATGTTGATAAACGCCCGGCGGGTCGGCACATTGAACCACAACTCCTTACGATACGATTTCATTTCATTCCCTCTTTTTTCCTTTTCTCCGATTGGTCCATTTTTCTCCTTATGGATCATGTTCTGGATTCATTTCAAATTTGCAGCATGGACACCCTCATTTTAATTTTTTTCCCACGGAAAAGGCTTTCCCCACAAATTGACCGATGCCGTAGTACCCCTGATGGGCAGTATCGTAGACAAGGGGTTTGAGTTTCAGGATATCGGGGCGTCCGTCTTCGCTGAGGACAGAGGCGTCTGCCTTCACGTCGACAATCTCGCCCACAAATTGGGTGTGCGGCCCAATATCCAGAGTATGGAGCAGGCGGCACTCCAAGATAAAGGGAATCTCCTCAGCATAGGGAGCATCCACCAATTCACTCTTTCTAGGGGTCAGACCGGTTACGGCAAATTTGTCACCATTACGCCCAGATGCCATGCCGACATAATCGGCCGCGTCCACCTGGTCTTCCGATGGAATGCCTATGGTAAAAGCTTTGCGTTCCATTATGGCATCATGTGAATACGTCGCTTTGCGCAGAGATACAGCGATGCACGGTGGTTGAGAATTGCAGATGCCGCCCCAGGCGGCGGTCATAAGGTTCGGTTTTCCTTCCCTGTCATAGGTCCCAACCAACAGTACCGGGGTCGGGAAAAGCAGGGTATTGGATCCCAGGGATTTTTTCATGATGCTCTCCTTTGAGTGAATTATTCATAGACCAAGAACGTATTCGAGGCCATATTTACGGGGTTCCACCCATCCTGGCGGATCATACACGCCCCCATTACAACAAGGTGAATCATCAACCATCGCAGCCTTGTCATTCGACAAACCCATGCCGGCAGCCCTTTCCCCCCATGATAAAGAGCGCACCCTGTCTTCTTGCCGGGACATACCGGATCTGGGTTTGATCCTTCAAATTCAAAGGACCACGTTCGTCATACCATGCTTGTCTAAAGTAGTCATTTTCTCCCGGTCGCGAACATGTTTTATGCTTTTGCATATAGCATCTCACATTTTTTGCTTTCATATAGACCAAAAGCTTGATATAACAACAACTTACAAGCTGATCATCTTGCCGATAATCCGGATACAGACAGGATTAGTCTCCATAAGACATCGCGAGTTTCATGATTCTATCCTGCTGTTTTTCTGTCTAACTCTCTTTATCACCAGACTCATTGACAGACAAACAATCATTTTGATAAAACAGTACTAATCTATCCATCAAATCCCCAGGAGGAGCGATGACCATTCATAAGATCAGCCCGGCTGAAGCCTATCATCGCTGCGACCCGGAAAGTTTTTCCTTTGAAACCACCAGCGAGGTGGAGGAGCTCTCCAGCTTCATCGGACAGGATCGTGCCCTGGAGGCCGTTGATTTTGGTATCGGCATGAAGCAGCAGGGTTTCAACCTGTTTGTCATTGGCCCGGAGGGTTCCGGTCGCCACAGTGTGGTTGAATCATTCATCCATGACAAGGCGGGCAAGGAGGCAACGCCCAGCGCCTGGTGTTATGTCCATAATTTCCGTCATCCGCACAAGCCCATGGCCCTTGAGCTTCCGGCCGGTCAGGGTCTCATCTTCAAGGTTGAAATGATCGAACTCATCAACACCCTGAAGACCACGATTCCGGCTATTTTTGAAGGGGATGAATACCGGGCCCGGCGCAAGGCCGTCGCGGACCTTCTTTCCCAAAAAATTGAAGCCCTCTATCAGGAGGTCGAGAAACTGGGCAAAGAGCAGAATATTTCCCTTATCCGCGGAGACCAGGGATTTCGCTTCTCACCCACCGACGATAAGGGCGAACCTCTGAGTGTCGAGGAGTTCCAGAAACTGCCGGAGAAGGACAAAGAACGGATCGAAATGAACATTGAGAATCTCCAGGTGATGCTTCAGGAGGCCAGCCATCAGGTCAGTCTCTGGAAAAAGGAAGGTGAGGAACAGAACCGCAAACTGAAGAAAGAGACCGCCAGACTGACGGTCTCCCCGCTCATTGAAATCTTAAAGTTGAAATATCAGGGACATGAGAAAATCATTCATTACTTTGAGGATGTAAAAGAGGTTCTCAGTGATGGAGTGGATGATTTTCTCACGGAAGATCAGGCCGGCCAACATCCGCTGATACTGGCCATCGGCGGGGGAAATCCGTCTTTTGATCAATACGAGGTCAATGTCCTGGTCAACCATGAAAACAACCACGGAGCCCCCGTAATCTATGAGGATCTGCCCACCTACCAGAACCTCCATGGCCGCATTGAACATCAGGCCAGAATGGGCATGCTTTCCACCAACTTCACCCTGATCAAACCGGGCAGTCTGCACCAGGCCAACAACGGTTATCTCATTTTGGACGCGAGAAAACTGCTCATGCAGCCCTTTGCCTATGAGGGACTGAAACGGACCTTACAATCCCGCAAGATTCATATGGAACCACTGGAGCGACTGCTGGGCTTGATGTCCACGGTCTCCCTCGAACCCGAACCCGTTGATCTCAACATCAAGGTAGTGCTCATCGGCGAGCCCATGATCTACTATCTCCTGCTCGCCCATGACCCGGAGTTCATCTCACTCTTCAAGGTTCAGGCGGATTTTGAGACCGACATGACACGCAGCAAAGAAAATCAATGGCTCTACGCCACCCTCATCGCCAAACTGGCCAAGGACAAAAACCTGCTCCCCCTGCACCGCACGGCAGTGGCCCGCCTCATCGAGCAGGCAGGGCGCGATGCCAGTGACCGGGAGAAACTGTCGCTGCGAATCCGCGAATTTGCCGACCTGATGCAGGAGGCTGACTATCTGGCTAAAAAAGAAAACAAGACCGTCATCATCGATACCGACGTGGATAACGCCCTGGCCGCCGCTCAACGCAGGGGCGGCAGGATCAGGGATCGACTCTTTGAGGCCATGGAACATAACATCCGTCATATCGACACGGATGGTACCAAGGTTGGCCAGATCAACGGTCTTTCTTTCCTTATGCTCGGCCGCGACTCCTTTGGCTGCCCCACCCGGATCACTGCCCTGACCAGGCCCGGCAAGGGCAAGATCATCGACATCGAACGGGAGGTGGAACTGGGCGGCCCCATCCACTCCAAGGGAGTCATGATCCTCTCCTCCTTTCTCAGCAGCCGCTATGCCCGCACCACGCCCCTCAGCCTCGATGCCAGCCTGGTCTTTGAACAATCCTACGGCGGCGTTGAAGGAGACAGCGCCTCCTGCGCCGAACTCTGCTGCCTGTTGTCATCCCTGGCCGAGGCGCCGATCAGGCAGACATTGGCCATCACCGGCTCGGTGAGCCAAAGGGGGGAAGTGCAGTCCATTGGCGGCGTCAACGAAAAGATCGAAGGCTTTTTCGACCTCTGCGCTGCCAGGGGCTTGAGCGGCGAGCAGGGCGTTATCATCCCGGCCAGCAATATTCGTCATCTGATGTTAAAAAAAGAAGTGGTATCTGCCATGGCGCAGGGACTATTCAGCGTCACGGCGGTGGACCATGTGGATAAGGCGGTGGAGTTGCTCACCGGGACGGTTGCCGGTGAGCGAGACGAGGACGGCAACTATCCCGCCGACTCGATCAATGGGCGGGTGGAACTCACCCTGCAGACCTTTGCGATAAATCTTCAGGAATTCAATATCGAGCTGGAAGAAGAGGACGGCAACAACATCAAAGAGTGCTGAAACAGGCTATTTTAAAGGGCTTCAACATTTTTTACCGGCCTGACAAATCCGGCTGTACCCGGGTATTTTTCATGATCTTATAGATGGCGGTCACACTGGGCTGCGGCGGGATGCCGCGTGCTTCAAGCTGTTCGCTGACAAAGGTAAACACCTCGTCTTTCACGGAATCATCCCAGCCGCCGGGAGAAGAAAGGATAAAGCGCTTATTGCTCCCGTGCAGCACCATCGTCCCCTCCCCTGATACCTCCACCCTGGATATTTCGTCCCAGCGAATTTTCCAGGCCCCCAATGACGACTGGTGGAAAAGCCCCTCACTGTCGATGTCAAAACTGCCGGAACCCAGCACCATATAGGCACCAAATACGGCGGAGACAATACATCCCGCAGCCAGCCAGTACTGTTGAGACAAAATCGATATCATCAACCCAAGGGCGCAAATCGTAATCCAGCCCCAGCCGATAATCCGGTAGGAGCGCATATCAATGTGGTACATGTCCTTATTCTTTTCCATTTCACTCAACTTTACGATGCTGTTCATCTTAGGATATCAGAAACCAATGTCATTCACTTAACGGACTGCATTAATCCCATCTGGTTCCCATGCGGCGCATGGGAACCAGATGAAACCCGATTATATCAAAAGTCTAAATACTCCAACCGTCAGGACGCTTTTCCTTTGTTACTATCCAGTGCCGTGCGGACCTTGGAGGCGAGTTCGTTTTGAGAGAAAGGTTTCTGCATGAAATTCACCCCTTCATCCAGCACACCCTGGTGGGTGATGATATCGGCCGTGTACCCTGACATAAACAGGCATGCCATTCCTGGCTGGCTTGCTTGTAACCGTTCAGATAGGTTGCGGCCGTTCATCTCGGGCATGATGACATCGGTCAAAAGCAAGTGGATTTCGCCGACATGCTCACCAGCCAGACCGATGGCTTCCCTTGGATTGTTTGCCGCCAGCACGGTATATCCCAGTTGTTGCAGCATGATCCGGGTCATCTGCAGGATCGTCAGTTCGTCCTCCACGAGCAGGATGGTCTCATGGCCACACACCGCCGGTTCCGTCGTGTCTTCAGCTTGTAAGTGTCCAGTGCTGCCCAAGTACTTTGGCAGATAGATTGTGAAGGTCGTTCCTTGTCCCGGTTCGCTGTAAACATTGATAAAGCCGTTGTTCTGTTTAACAGCCCCGTACACCGTGGCCAGGCCAAGACCGGTTCCTACACCGATGTCCTTGGTGGTAAAAAATGGTTCATAAATGTGAGCCAATGTCTGTTTATCCATGCCGCAGCCAGTGTCGCTAACGGTAATCTGTACATACTCCCCAGATACATAGTCAGCATGAACTACGCAATACTCTTTATCGAAGATTCTGTTTTTTGTCTCAACGGTTATTTGCCCAACGCCTCCGATAGCATCCCGAGCGTTGACGCAGAGGTTGGCCATAATCTGGTCGATCTGTGACGGGTCAACCTTCACCAGCCACAGATCGGCCCCGGGAACCCAGGTGAGTTTTATGTTCTCTCCGATGAGCCGCCTGAGCATCTTCAACATCCTCTCCACTGTCTCATTCAGGTCAAGTACTTTGGGGGAGACATTCTGTTTTCTGGCGAAAGTCAGCAGTTGCCGGGTAATATCGGCAGAGCGCCTGCCTGCATCATGGATTTTTTCCAGGTCGTCAAAAAGGGGCTGACTCCGGTCCATCTTCCGCATGGCTATTTCTGCATGTCCAAGAATCACACTGAGCATGTTATTAAAATCATGCGCCACGCCTCCTGCCAGAAGAGCCACTGACTCCAATTTCTGGGCCTGCTGGAGTTGGGATACGAGTTTGACATTTTCTTCCTCAGATCGCTTGCGCTCAGTAATGTCGATGATCGCACCAATAAGTCCAATGATCTCCCCTCGCGAGTTCATTAGTGAAGCCTTATGGAAGATGACATCATGCAGGACACCATGGGTGTCCTGAACCTTCGATTCGTACACCTGTGATCCTTGTTTTTCAAACAGCTCAGCGTCCTTGGCATGATAGATTTGGGCAAGTTCGAGAGAATGGGTGTCAAAGACGTTTTTCCCGATCAGGTGCTCTTTGGTTTTCCCGTAAAAGTCTTCAAAGGCCTTGTTGAACCCCAGGTACCGCCCGGCAATATCCTTGTAGAAAACCGGAATCGGCATGGTTTCAAGGAGTGAAGCCTGGAACGCCTTACTTTCATCCAGTTGATGCAGGGCCGCATCTTTTTGGGAGAGCGCGCGGGCAAGCTTGATTGTGCTGTAGCTCAGGGAGGAGATCATCTTCGAGAGGCTTCCATAAAAGGCCATGGTTGCCTCGACCGTTTCATGACTCCAGCGCGGAACCCGATCAAGGGCTGCAAGATACTCCTTTTCGTTAAAGCCGTATTGTCTGGCCTGGTTTCTGAACAGCTCGTAATCAATCACCTCGTCATTGTAGAAAAACTGTCCGAGGAACACATTGCCCAGATGCCTGTCACCGATCACGACGGGAGTGGCGATATCCCATAGATTGTTATTGCAATGATACGCCTTGCACGTCCCTGCCGGGACGTCATTGATCAGTAACGTGTCGCTTTCTTTGCAATTTTTCAACGTTTCCGGATGTTTTCGATGGAATTTGGTGCAGATGTCCTGCCAACCGGTACCGACCAGGACCTTCCCTTGATCATCAATAATGCCGATCCCAATATTCGTGATCCGGTGCAAATGCTCCATCATGGTTTGCAGTGCCGGGGCATCGATAATATCGGCAAGCTCCAGGGTGCCGACATCTCCCTCCGGTTCGAGGAGGACCTGCAGTTTTTTGCGGACGGCCGCTTCGCTTTTGCGTAACGCTTCCTCGGCATTTTTGCGTTCGGTGATATCACGGAACTCTGTCACCCGAACCATCCGCCCTTTATAGGGAATGACCGTCCCTCGAATGAAGACGGGGAAGACTGTGCCATCTTTGCGCAACCCTTCAGCATCATAGGGTAGCTCAAAACTATGTCGAATATGCTCCCGCACCACTTCCCGCCAATCCGGTGCAATGAGCTTGAGCCCATCCATGCCGATAAGCTCTTCACGGGAGTAACCGGTCAGGTCTGACAGACCTTGATTGCAGTCTAAAATCATTCCTTGATCATGGATAACAATTCCACCAAAAGAGGCGTTGTGCAGCGCTCGAAAGCGTTCTTCACTGTCACGCAACGCCTCCTCCGACTTTTTCCCTTCGGTAATGTCTCGCCAGACACAATGATAGCCGGGATGTCCCTGGATATCTATAATCTGTGCCTTGACATGGACATTCCTGATTTCTCCATTCTTGGTCCGTTGCAATGTCTTAAACTCGGCCTTCCCGTCACGGATAACACCTGCAACACGTGCAGCTGTTTCTTCCACCGTCTCCGTGGCCTCCACATCACCTATACTGAGTTGTGCAAACTCTTCGCGGGAATATCCCAGTTGCTGATGCGCTGCCGTGTTGAATTCTAAAAATCGTTTTGTCTCCAGATCAATAATCAGGAGACCATCAGGGGACTGCTCAAACATTATCCGTCGCAGTACCGCTTCCTTCTCAAAGGCTTGTTCTAAGACCTTGCTTTTACTAATGTCACTCAACACAATAAGGCATTCAGGAGTGCCGGCAGCGTTTAAAACGAGCGTAGATTCAAGCCGTGCCCAGAAAGGAGGTTTGTTGGCTCGCAACAGTCGTAACTCGCAGGTCTGCACCTCTTTTGTCGAGAAGAGTTGCTTGCGGTGCAGGTAATAGCGGTCCTGATCATCGGGGAGAACAAATCTGGTGAACGGCTGCCCGATCAGCGTACCGCGCAATGATCCAAGCAGGTTAGCGACTGTGAGGTTGGCCTCCAGCACCGCATCTTGTCCAGAAAGGGTGCAATAGCCAACCGGCGCCAAGTTGTAGAGGTCGAAATAGCGAGATTTCGATTCCTCAAGTTCCAACTGCGCTCGATGCAATTCCTCATTCTGCATCTCGAGCTCAAATTGGTGTACTTGCAACTCGTGAAGTATCACCCCGGTTTGTTCGGACGAAAAGGACCCCACGTCTTCCCTTGATTGAGCTGTTTTTTCTCGAGACAGGTATTCAGCCTTTTGCCGGAGGGTCGTGGTAGTGCGGGACATGGTCGTAGAGGGGGCAGCAGGTTCGGGGTTTTTATCCTTCGTGGTCATGGTGAATCCCCTCCATGGAGTCAAGCCTTAATCTTGCCGATCGGTCAGTTAATGCAACAGCAAACCGCCACTTTCTTACTTACATTTCTTGGCGAGAATAGCTAACCGGCTGCATATCCCAACTTTTTTCTGAAAATATACCAACGAACATCCAAAGTGTCCAGCAGGGAACCGAACCTAACTCCCCCATGCATTTACATACGTATTCAAATAGTTTTACAGGATGCCACTTATGGGTCACAACGGCAACTGTTATGATGCCGCCTCCTTCTCGTCCCCATGCGCCACATAGGAACGAGAAGACCAACCAGACAGTGAATCACTTCGGCTATTTTTCCTTCTTGGGATTGTCAGAAAAGACGGAGACAAAACGATCCATGGCGGTAAAAAGCAGTTCAACACTGTAGCCTGCAAGGAAGGCGACGGCAAACTGGGACAAGGAAGCCAACGGCAGCTGAACATTCCCGCCGTCCTTGATAAACCAGACGATGGCCAGACCGGACAAGGCGCCAAGGTTCATGCGCAATCGAAAGCCGATATCCGATTCGGGGGTATAGGTCAGGTCTCTGATCTGGCGGGCAAGGGTGCGCAGGACATAGGTGGTGGCACCCAGCAGTCCGTAAAGGATCGGCAGCAGATAAATCTGCAGGGCATGGAGCACAAACGTTGCTGTCTTCAGGGACTTGAGCAGCTCCTGGTAGGAATCAAACACAGCAGTTTCAGCAGTGTTAAGACTCCGCTCCGACGACTCGCTGACAAAACCGCCCAAGAACTCCACCGGCCAGCGCCAGTATCCGTTCCAGTCGTTGAGGATAAGAAGATCCACGTCGGTCGTCGAGATGGAATTCTCCCGGCGCGCATCAATGGCGCTTATCTCTTCGAGCTTCTTGACCATTTCATCTTCCAGAATTTTCAGATCCCGCTTCATCGCATTCTGGTCTGAGGCTATGCCCTTGCCGGCACTCCTTAACTCATCCAGTCGATCGTTCAACTGTTTCTGTTCCAGGAGCAGCAGTTCTTTTTTAATTTTATCGGCCTCATCCTGCGCCAGGGTTTTGGCTACATCGGCGGTCAGCAGAAAACCTATCACCCAGTAAATTTGCACAAAAAGCAAAAGAATAAGGGTACATAGCGCCCACAGTCGAAACCGTCGGACCGACAGGGCGGCAAGGGAAGTCTTCGGCGAAGAGCGCCAGATAAAACCGCGAAATCGGCCAATCAGGGAAGTGTCGTCCCGCTTGTCATAGCCGGCACGCAGACTCGCCACCGTCACCGGGCTGACCGCTTTAGCCAGGGCCTCCGTTGCCTGCAGAAACTTCGTCTCCATCTCCACCAACTCAGCGGCAGAGATTTCGCTTTCATGACAATGGGTTATTTCGACAATGCTTTTGATGATTTCCGGCGGCAGAATAATCCCCGTATCGGAGGCGTAGAAGAGAAGAAGCCGGGCGTTGCGGATGGGTTCGGTCATGTCCCACCGGGGTGGGACGCTCTTGGGGCTGATCTTTTCTTCCATGGTTACATCCCCTCGATTTCACCTGACCAGAATTTCATACTGACAGGCCTTGTCCCCCTCACACAGAACGGCGCTGCCATCGGCATAGACGACTTTCACCACCCATTTGCCCCGGCGGATGTTTTCCTTCATGCTCCATGTTGTCCAGTCAAAAAAACCGCGACGGTTGATTTCCGACTCCAGAGCCCCGACCAAATTCCGGCTGCCGGCCGGAATCTTGATGTTATCAATCATCTCGGTGACACCTTCAGAGGAGGCGCCGATAACCGAGTAGCGAAACCACTGGTGATAGATGGGCAGCTTCCCAGCCTCCTGCAGCCGCTGCAATGCCCATTCCGAGCCGGTCACCTTCATCCATAAATAGAGCGAGGCAACAGGGGCGGTATTGCTGTAGACCACGCCATGACTCCTTGCCTCGACACCATCCGTCCACACCGCTTTCTCAACCGTAAGGCGAGCATCATCGGCACGAGCCAGATCGGCGGGGAACAATCCCCAGATACACAGGCAGAGGATAAAAAACTGAACGATATTGGGATGCTGATGATTGTCGGCCATTTCTTTCTCCTTTTTCGTGTCATGCAATCAACTGAAAATGCCGGAAAGAAAATCTTTTTCGCAAAAGGACGGAGACGGGACTGTAACAGTCCCTGGGATTCTGCCTCCCCTTTTCGTGTTGTCAAGAACAACACTCAGACTTCGTTGTCTCTGCCGGCGGGGCTGTGGACTTATTATATGATGCGGGAATTTTGAGGGAATTGCAAGGGATCGACAGCGACTATAAACGCAAGCCTGTCAACTTGCCGAAAAAGCATTGAGAAAGCAAGCGAGCGGTGACGAAGAAGTGCGGGAAGTTTGGTGAGGAGCAGCAGAGTACAGTCACACTAACGTGCAGGTTTCAATGCACATTGGAGTGAGTCAATATGGAGTCCAATCAGGAGCAAACACGAGCGTGACAAGAACTCCTTAAAATCAGCCTTCATTCTTGATCATTTATTGTTATAACAAGTAGTTACCTGCCACCCATCATTTCCCATCAAGTTGTTCCCTGCATTCAAGTCGGCACCTTCGTCGGTCGCACTTTCCGCCATCCCTGGCTCGTATCGTGCGACACTGCAGGCAGCATCCATGCTTTGCGGCTGCACTGCGTGGTTACTAAACGAACTATCCGTACTTGCTTCACCACCGCTCGCTTGCCTTCTCGGTCGGTGTCAACTTGAATGCTTCATAACCGGAAAATCTCAATGGCCAGATTTTGCCATGGCATCAATGGCCCTGGCCGGATTCTGCTCCACCTTCTTTAGGATTTCACTTACCTTGGCCTCAGGCAGCCATTCGACCTTGCCGGTGCCCACGTCATACATCGCCCCGACGACCTTGGCCTTGCCGCTTTTCACCTGTTCGCGGACTGCTGGACTTTTCATAAAGAGATCATCGATTCCCTGCCACACATTTTCTTCAATGGCATAGGGAACAACATCTTTACCATGCTTGTCCGGATGCATTGCCATGGCCTGCTTGACCGCTGGCTCGATATTGTCAACCAGGGGTGGAATATTGCGTTCAAGGGCATGGCCATGGCCTTCAATCGCGGCTGTAACGGCGGTAACGGCGCCGCACTGCGTATGTCCAAGCACTACCAGAACAGGGGTGTTGACATGGAGCATCCCATACTCAATGGAGCCGGCCTCATCCACATCCACCACATTGCCTGCCACCCTGACCACGAAGATGTCCATGACTCCGGCGTCAAATATCCGTTCCACAGGCACCCTGGAATCCGAACAGGAAATGACCGTGGCATAGGCATAATCCCCCTGGTTTTCTTTGCCAGCCTGGATTAGACGCTTGGTGTCGGTATTCGGATTAGTGGATTTATTGGCCACAAAACGACTATTCCCCTCCTGCAACATCTTCACGATCTCTGCTGGAGCAGGTTTCTGTACGCTGCTGTTTGCTTGGCTTTGCACTCCGGTAACTGCCAAAAAACAACACGCAAGGGCAAACGTCCTGATCATTTTCTTCATTTAATCATTACTCCTTTTAGTGATAAAATTACAAAGAACTCATCCTTAACCATAAGATATCTGTAGCCTCTTTCAAAACTGCTTGTCAAGTCTCAAAAAATATTATGGTCCTGCCTCATTTCTCCATCACCTTGTTCCCTTTATTGAGGCAAGGGAGTTCCCAGTTAATTGGTGACTTAGACTGATCCTGCAAATAACCATTTGCCTTGGAAAAATGCTGGTTCCCAAAAAAACCACGATGCGCAGACAATGGGGACGGATGAACCGACTGCAGTACCAGGTGACGCTTTGGATCTATGATCGCGCCTTTTTTCTGGGCATAACTGCCCCATAAGAAAAACACCAGCCCGGAATGTTCGCAGTTCAGCCGTTGAATTATGGCATCGGTGAAACGCTCCCAGCCCTTTCCCTGGTGGGAAGCCGCCCGGTCCATTTCCACGGTGAGCACACTGTTTAACAGAAGTACCCCCTGTTCCGCCCAGCTGGTGAGATATCCATGGTTGGCTGGCGGGATGCCAAGATCTGTCTGGATTTCTTTGAAAATATTTTTTAGCGAAGGAGGAATGGCCACCCCCGGCATAACTGAAAAACAGAGTCCGTGCGACTGTCCCGGACCGTGATACGGGTCCTGCCCGATGATCACCACCTTCACGTCCTCAAAGTCAAGCAGGTTCATGGCATTAAAGATATTTTTCCCTTCCGGGTAAATGGTCTTGCCGGCCTGCTTCTCCTGGAGCAGGAACTCTCTGAGGTTTTGCATATACCCCTGGTCAAATTCACCGCCGATCCGACTCTTCCAGGAAGGGCTCAGCTGAACTCGATCTTGTATCTCAGACATTGGACAACCCCTTTGTGTGGTTCACAGTTTTCTTGGCGCTCGTTTTCAAATTCAGAAAGAAAGATGGGGGAAAGTTATTCGGCGAAAGAGACAAATTGGTCGAGAAAAGGTAATTTCTTCACCTCATAGAGCTCGGGCCGGGCCCCCTTCGTTACTTTCCGCAACTCGGCCAGACCGAAAAATTCAGCAAAGCACATCAGTGTCCGATAAAAATAGGCATGGCGCACGGTTTCTTCAATCGTTTGATACGAGTTTTCCTCGACTTCACGAAACATGTCGGGAAAGGCGTTTAAAAAGATATCTTCGTAAAATGACTGCGGCCTGGATATGCCGCCGTATTTCTGCAAGAGAAAAAGAGTAAACAAACCGGCCTGCTGGATAAAAGGAATATCCTGATACCTGTCACGATAGGCCCAGTTGAATTTTTGCACATAGGCCGTGAAAAGATCTATATATAGGGCCTCCACCCCATGAGAGGTGATTTTTTTGCGACATTTAGCGGTAAGAATGAATTTCCCCTTGAATTTCCGAACAAGTCCGGCCAATTCCGCCACCACCCGCAGGCAGTGCATCTCAAAAAAATCCATCTCCGAGCGGATACTGCCAAACCGCATATTTTCCGCATATTTCTCCTGCCCCCAGAAGGAAAGCGCCGCCTCCCGGCAAAAACGCTGGGGCAGGTTGCCCTTTGCGGTCGGTGATAAGCCCTGCTCTCCGATGGCCTCGACAAGCAAGGTAAACAGGACAAACACAGGAGACTCCGAGGGCGGTTCAAACGACTCAGCAAACCTCACCATTTCCGGGGAATCCAACGGAAAGTACAGGACACGATGCATCAGAGACGGAGAAAGGCCATGAAATGACGCAAGCGGACTGATGTTTTGTTTTTGCGTCAGCTGGCTCATCACCGCATTCACCTCTTCCAACGATGAGAACTCCCGGCTCTCCAACCCAGCCCGAATCTCGTCCATGATCTCCCGGATGCCGGTCGGGCCGCCCATGTCGGCCTGTTTATCAAGACAACACTTTTTATATTTCTCTCCGCTTCCGCATGGGCAGGGATCATTTCTGTTGATTTTCATGGCGGGTCAATCTCCTTTTCGTTGTGAGACAATTGCTGCTGTTGACCGTTCTAACGATTAATAAGTCTGCACCGTGCATCTGGAAAACGGCTTGGAATGCAATCAGACAATCAAGCAATGATCCGTTTATTATCCAACAAATCCAGGACTTCCATCAGCCTTCGTTTTGCCTTGTGCGTGGTTCGCAGGGTCTGGATGAGAGTTCGCCACTGATCGTGCCGTCCTGTTTCCTGGTAGATACTGTGCATCTTGCGCAGATAGACAGCGGCCTCCTCATATGCCTTAGGTTTTACCAGATCGATCTGACCATCAACCAGTTTTTTCCAAATGGTAAGTGAAATGTCCGGATGGGTTGCGGCAACGGCCACGGCCACCTCTCTTCCCTTGCCGATTCCCCACCGGATTGTTTGCTGCTGCGTCTGGTAAAGCTGGATAACATCGTCAAATCGCTTTTCAAGAATGGCGACTTCAATGAGGTTGCTCAGATCTGGAGTGTCCCGTCCGAACGTTTTATCAAACCTGGTCGCGACCTCAGGACTGGGCAAAGGCCACGGTTGTCCGCCACTTACTGCATCTGACACGGCTGGACGGTGGCCACTTTCCAGAAATGAGAGGGCTGCGGCACGAACAACCGGCCAGCAACCAATGGTTTCAGACGCCTTTTTTAATTCCAGATAATTGGCAGGGGATGGATTTTTGAAGAAATCCTGGGCCCGGTAGGCAGCAACCAAATCAAGTCTATTTTCCTGACCGGCAAGCTCACGAAGCTTTTGCTGCAGACTAGCGGCGATGCCTGGAGTATTATCCACCGTTTTTTCAAATCCCCTGATGCACCATTCCCTTACCATGTCGAAATTGCCGATCTGCAAGAATTTTTCGACAAGCTGCTCATAGCATTTACACGAGTCCGCCTCCCTTTCGAGTAGAGGAACCACTTTCCCCACCTGACCACTTCGTTCCAGGGCCTCAATCAACCAGTTCATCACCTTTTTCCGACGATATCCGCTTGAAAAATCGTCCGGCTTGGGCGCTGGCATGGTGTTGAGTCTATCCTCGAGGCTGCCCGCAACCTCAGCCCAGTCATTCTTAGCGTATGTCTTTTCTCGGATGAACTGTTTACAGGAATCAATAATGGAGAACTCGTCTTCAAGAAAGATATCGATCATCCAGAGTAATTGTTCCTTCCTGGACAGCGACGAGACCAACACCGCCTCAAAGACAATCTCCATGCAGTTCCCGACTTCATAAGCCGTATCACCACCGTCATGGGATTGCTCTACCTGCTCGTTGCCCTCTTGCCAAAGATCTTGGCCAAGTTCCACCACAATATCGGCATATCCTTTTTTCAACAAAGCGGCAAGCTGCTCGTTGATATGAGAATAATCGGGCCGATTCCCTTCGTCAGTCCAGTGATTACTCCAGGCAGTCTCACCGGTAACCGCTTTGATTTCTTTCCGCAGGGCAAGGGCGAGCTTATCAATTCTGCCGCTTCGCAGCTGATCATCTTCAAGAATCCTCCGTTTGACCTCAGGATGACGGGCCGCAAGGTCAGTCAACAGTACGATCAGCTCATCCTTGCTTTTATCACCCAGAATTCCGGCCACTACCGGATTCTTTCCACCATCTGACCCTGATGACGCAACCTTGGAAACCGTGATCTCCTGGTCATCAAAATCATCCTCATCCTGAAACTCATCATCATCGTCATCGTAATCGTCATCATAATCATCGGTTTCATCAAAAACGGCCAGATACAGGTCCCCCTGCTTATCCACCAGAGGGAGCTTCCGCCCTGCTTTCTCCTGCTCCAGAGCGGCCAGAACAACAGCCACAGCATGTTTGCAGGGTCCTGGGGCATACGGGCAGGAGCAGAACCAATCCAGTTCACCATCTTCATCAGCCTCAACATTGGTGGCGTACTCTTCACGGCCTGCAACCCATGCAATCAGCCCGCCGCTCTCGGTCCTGGCCAGGTCTGAGACTTTCTTGATGTATGTCTTGCCACGTCCCATGATTGTACTTCCCGCCCACTGCCGCAGATCCTCCCAGGTCAGACTAAGCAATGATTCATTTATTGAATTCATCAGGCCACCTATTATTCATTTCTCTGTGCAACAAAGTTCACTATCATGGCGATATCTGAGTAAAATGGCTGGCAAATTCAAGGTAACTACTGCCGCCATTGGTTCTTCTTTGAATAGCCCGGTATACGGCGGCCAACACCTTGACCAGCTTTTCGGTAGAGACAAGCTCCGATGTCTGTTGATAAACGAAGCTATATCTTTATTGGCGCAATAGACCAATAAATGCGCCAAAAAAATGAAAAATGTGCCACAATTCTCCGCTCTCCCTCTACCCCATCGGGTAAAGAATCTCTTGATTGACGCGGTCGCACTCTTTCAGGAGTTCTGCGGAGAGGACAGTTTCCGATGCCTTGAGGGTCTCATCAAGTTGTGAAGGATGGGTCGCGCCGACGATGGTGCTGGGGACAAAATCAAAACTGAGCGTCCATGCCGCCGCCATGGTGGCCGGAGCAAGCCCATATTCTCGGGCAATATCGGCATATTTTTGGGCTGCGGCCAGCGAGCGGTCGTTGGCGAATCGCCCGGCTTGCGCTCTCATCCTGAAATCAGGATCGGCCAGATAATCGCCGTAGCGAAAGCCGTCCCACTGGCCGTCGGGGGTATATTTGCCGCTCAATACTCCGCCGGCCAAGGGCGAATAGGGAAGGAGGCCGACCTGCTCTTTTTTGCAGACGATGGCAATCTCGTCGAGGAAGCGCCGATTGAGCATGGAGAAGTTGTTCTGGACACTCTCAAATCGCTTGAACCCTCGATACCGGCTGGTCTCAAGGGCCTTTGTCAAACCATAGGCGTTCTCGTTCGATGTCCCGATATAGCGCACCTTGCCGCTGCGCACGAGTTGATCGAGGGCTTCAAGACTCTCTTCAATGGGGACGACGGTATCGGGCCAGTGGATCTGATACAGATCGATATAATCGGTCTTGAGTCTGCGCAGGCTCCCTTCGACGGCGGTGGTGATATGAAAGGCATCGATGGCCGTCAGTCCGTGCCGCACCGGTGGCACAAACCAGCCATTGGCCGCCCCCGCGACTTTGGTGGCGAGGATTATTGAATCTCTTGGCTTATCCGCCAGCCACTCGCCAAAGATCTCTTCCGTGACCCCGTATGTTTCCGCCATCGGTGGAACGGGATAGACTTCCGCCATATCAAAAAAGTTAATCCCGCTGGCATAGGCTTTATCAAGGATTGCAAACGATAATTTTCTGTCACATTTTTTCCCGAAGGTCATCGTCCCCATACAGATGTTGGAGACTTTCAGACCGCTTTTTCCGATATAATTGTATTTCATAGAAGTACCAGGGAGTTGAATTAAAATTTATAAAGGAGAGGTCAAGCACCATTTCCCTTGGTCAATGGGTTACGGTTCCCTTTAACCACCAAGAAACCGCCCGGCAATTCGGCGGAAACACCGCGAAATGTTATACTCATTCGGTTTCTCCCAGCTCTCGCTCAATCTGTTCAATACTCGGCAGGCTGGTTTGTAGTTCTTTGGGCAAGGCCGCCACCAGTTGGTACTCTGCCACACCGATGGGCTTGTTTGAGTCGCGGAGTGCGTATTCAGCCACCACACGATTTTTCGTTTTGCACAGGAGCAGGCCGATGGTCGGGTTGTCCTGCTCAGCCTTCATTTGCGCGTCCACCGCGCTCAGATAGAAGCTCAGTTGCCCGGTATGCTCGGGCTTAAAGGCCCCCGCCTTGAGTTCTACCACAACATAACAACGCAGCTTGAGGTGATAAAACAGCAGGTCGATGAAGAAATCGTCGCCGCCCACCTCCATCTGCACTTGCCTCCCGACGAAAGCGAAGCCGGCACCCAGCTCCAGCAGAAAACGGGTGATATGCTGGACGATGGCGGACTCAATCTCACGTTCATCCGCCTCCTTGCCCACTCCGAGAAAATCGAAAAGGTACGGATCTTTCAGCGTGTTACGGGCAAGATCAGTCTGTGGCGCGGGCAGTTGTGCCTCGAAGTTAGTGACGGCCTGGCCTTCCCGCTCCAGCAGCCGGGTCTCGATATGAATATTCAGCACGTTGCGCGACCATCCATGATGGATGGCGCGCCCGGCATAGGCCAGGCGCATAGTCGGATCTTTCAGCTTGGTGAGCAACACCAGATTATGCCCCCAGGGTAATTGTCCAACAGGCTGTTGGACAATTGCGGCATCCGGCCACGCCTCGGCAAAGGCGCGCATATACATCAGGTTGGCCCGCGAAAAGCCCTTCATGTCCGGGAAAGCAGCGCGCAGATCATGCGCCAGCCGCTCGATCACCTTGGCGCCCCAGCCTTGTTGGGCTTGCCGTGCCAAAATGTCACGGCCAATCTGCCAATAGAGCAACACAAGTTCGCGGTTCACCGCCAGCGCCGCGCGCTGCTGGGCGGTGTGGATACGGGTCTTCAGCTCCGCCAGCCAGTCAGCATAACCAGTGGGGGCGATGGTAAGGGCTACCGGGGTATCGGGGGGTTTGTTCATGGCTCTTCTCCCAGCAGCATTGACTCAATGGTGAGGATGGAGACGTCCTGGTCACTGAGCAGATTAATACTGACCTTCTGCCGATTATTAAGGGTGTTAAAGAGATCGGTGATGATCCGTTCCGGCTGGTCCACACCCAGGAGAGACAAACGGCCCTGTTTTTCCTGCACGCCAAGCAGGATAATGCCGCCACGGCTGTTGGCAAAGGCGCTGTATGTCGGCCAGAAGTCGGCAGGAAGCTGTCCTTTACCGTCCCGTCCTGCTGCCAGCTTGCATTCCAGACCAAGGGTCTCAGAAAGGGTGGCAATGTCTTCAAGAGTTTGAATATTGGTCATACAGGCTCCTTGATTGAGATACGGGCACATTCTGAGCCAGCCCTGACCATGGGTTGCGTGACTCTCTATTTGCGTTTTTGGCCTTAAAAAGGTCATTATAGCCCCGAAAAACAACTATTCTCGACAATGATTACCAATAGTTATAGTTAGTTGGCGTGGCCCGACCCCATCTCTAATTCTTACACTTGCACCATGACGGCATTAAGCAAGTCGGTCTGTTTACCGGCTGTGGCATAGATCTGCTTTTCCAATTGATCGCAGAGGGTCATGAGCTGGTCGATTTTGGCGACAATGCGCTGTTGTTCGGGGAGAGGGGGAAGGGGAAACGTGTATAACCTCACGCTGTTTGCAGACAAATTTGGTTGAGCAGAGCCGTTATCAAACCGAAAAATTTGACTTCTTCCTGTCGGACTGACCAAATAACGATAAATGAATTCTTTAGACACAGGTTCAACGGGACGTATTATCATCAAAGAAGATGCAATAGCTCCTTCATCGTATGGGTCAACGATTGCTGTTTTCCCAAAGGTTGCCCCACGCAGACAATAGACCAAATCACCCTTTTGAATTTTTCCGCCTCGGAGCGAGTTAAATTTATCGCGGGTTATAAAATTCATCTCTGACAGTGTCAGGGTTCCATCACGCTCAATGTGTCCAGTATTAATCCAGGGAATTCCTTCGCTAACGTATTCTTCTTTATTGGGGTAGTTTTTACCTCTATCACCATTTATAAACTCTGAAATAAACCCTAATCGCACCCACTCCCACCCTTCGGGCAACCGATAAGGCGCCTCCTTCGGTTTGATCTCCGGCAGGGGCTTGGCCTTTTTGATTTTTCCTTCCTTTACCAGCCGCTGTTTCTCCGCCTCGATCTCCTTGAGCAGGGTGCTGGCGGGTGGATCGTTGGGATCTTGGGGGACGAGTTTGCCCATGACGGCGAGCTGGAGGATGGTCTTGCGCAGTTCGGCGACGTTTTCCTTGACCGAGTAGAGTTGGCCGAAGTGGCGGGTGATGAACTGCCAAGCCTCTGCAAAACTATTGTGCTCTTGGGCCGCCAGCAAGCGGTTGAGGGCGGCGGTGTGGACGGCCAGCCGTTTCTGCTCGTGCTCGGCGCACAGCTTTGCCAACTCGTCACAACGGGCCATAAGTTGGTCGATCTTGGCGACGATGCGATGTTGTTCGGGGAGAGGAGGCAAAGGGATTACTCCTTTAAAAAAATCCCCATCATTAATCGCCGGATATGCCACCCCTTTCATTGTGCTCTCGACATAATATACAAACACCGGCGAATGGAGATAATGATATATATACCTATTTGTGATTCCTCTATATGAGTGAAGGATTGCAAATGCCGTACTGGCAATCGGCTCTTGCTGATACTCTTTCTCAATAATGGCGATATTAAGAAGATAAGGTCGAACAGTAGAATAAATAACCGTTCCCTTTCGCACGAGCTTTCTTGCTCGTGATGGTGCTTCGGAGCTATCCAACAACTGAACACTCTCCCCAATAATGCCGTTTTTATTGTCGATTGAGCCGACATCAATATACGTGAAACGTTTATCGGGCTTTTTCTGACCCCAATCGTGGCAAATGTCACGAAGCCGCACCCACTCCCACCCATCCGGCAGTTGATACGGCACCTCCTCCGCCTTGATCTCCGACAATGGTTTAGGAGTTTTAATCTTTCCTTCCTTTACCAGCTGCCGCTTCTCCGGCTCAATCTCTTGCAGCAGCTCGCTGGCCGGTTGATCCTTGGGGTCCTGTTTCACCAGCTTTCCCCGCATGGCCAGGGTCAAAATCAATTCACGCAGTTTCTTGATACCGCCCGGGGCGGCAAAGGCGGTATCGAAGTGTTTCTCCAACAGCTCCACGGTTCCTTTATTCATGGCTGCCTTCCAGCACTTCCCAGTAGCCGCCTTTATCCGGCCCCACCCGCCGCAAAACACCTCTGTTTTTTAAGGTCTTGATATTCTTATCGACAGCTGTGGTGCTGATGCCGATCCGCTCAGCTAGTTCCCGTTTAGAGATGTGAGGGTTCTCGTTAATCAGTAACAGGATTTGACGTTGGCTTTCTACCAACCCATCTACCAACCCATCTACCAACCCAGCCTGGTTTCCTGACCGGGAACCGACTTGCTGTTTCTCAAGAACAATCGGCCTGGCCAGAAAAACGGTGAAGCGCAGACGCATACCGATTTCCTGAACCAACGGTTCCGGCAGGCCCATTTCCCGGCTTTGGTGCAGGATATTGCGCACGCCGCTGCCCCATTGCTCAATCAGTTTCAGCTCACGGAAAACGCGGGCAATGACGGGATTGCGGATCTTGGAAACTCCGCTCTTCATATCCTCAATGGTCATCCCCGGCAACAGGATGCCGGGGTTTTCGACCTCGATGCGGTCGTCGAAGAAGGCGATGCGGATCGGAGCGCCACGCTGAGAGTAATCGGTATGGACTAGGGCATTGATGACCACTTCGCGCAGGACCGAGAGGGGAATGCTCCAGACGTCCTTGCGCTGAATTTCAGAAAAATCGGCCCCGCGCATGGCGTGCTTTTTGAGAAATAACATGATGCTTTCCACGGCCTGGGGCAACGGTTCGTCCAATTCGATGTGATCGAAGATGTCGGTCTTGTCGGAGCCGATGAAACGCCCGCACTGCACCCAGGCATCGGGGAAATGAAAGATGCGTTCCCTGCCGAACAGGATCATCGCCCCCTTGGTGGGAGCCAATCGCCCTTGTTCACTGCGGAGCAACTTGAGGGTGATTAACTCCTGTTCGTCAAGTTCACGTTTTCCTGCAAATGCTCTGCGGGCGGCCTTGAGGTCTAAATCGTCTCTTGAGAGTTCTGGAAGTGGCATTTCGTCGAACGAAACGCCCTCGGCAGAACGTCGCAGTTCACCGATCAGTTCGCGGTCTGCCTGCCGGTTGGTGGAACCAAGCCGAACATAGACGCCGTTTTCCGGGCCTTCCGACTGCAAGAAATGGGGCCGGGAATTGCTGGGGAAAACTTCGACAATCAGCAGAGTTCTGTTCTCCACTGTCGTCATTTCAATATTGGGGACCAGGCGGGGACTGATGGAGTCAGCAATCAGATTGCACAGCCGCTCCTCATCGTCGAGCGGAAACTCGACACCGATCACCTGTCGAGTTTTGTCTTCCACCCCGATTATCAGCTTACCTCCTGCTGTATTGGCAAAGGCAACAAGGGTCTTGAGCAGCCCTTTGGGGGATGACAGATCCCGCTTGAAGTCCAGAGTTTTTCCTTCGTTGAGGGCAACCAAGGTTTCGCCATTCATTGGGCACCCCCCAGCGCCGCCATCAACTCGGCTTTCAACGCGTTCTGCGCCGTTTCGAGCTGGCGGGTGATCTCCAGATACTCCTGCATCAGTTCGTCCGGGTCACGATGGTTAACTTCGATTTCATGGGGGTTTTTACAGTCGAGATTGTAGTTGCGCGCCACAAGCTCCTGTGCGGAGAGCTTCCAAGCGTGTTCCGTGGTCTTGCGCCCTTTTCTTGCCACACCGCCCCACCATGCTTTTTCCAGATCAAATTCCTGGATGGTCAGGGGATTCCTTCGCGAATAGGATTTATAACCTTCAGGGTAGGGATGCTCAAAGAACCAAACATCCTTGGTGGGACCGCCCTTTTCAAAAAACAGGATGTTGGTATTGATGCTGGTGTAGGGGCTGAACACGCCCTTGGGCAAGCGGACGATGGTGTGCAGATTGAACTCTTCCAGCAGTTCGCGCTTGAGGGTGGTTTTCACTCCTTCGCCAAAGAGGAAGCCGTCAGGCAGCACCACAGCGGCGCGGCCGGTGTCGAATTTGAGCAGGTGCATGATCAGCGCCATGAATAGGTCGGCGGTTTCACGGGTCTGGTACTTTTTCAGGAAATTCGATTCAATGCCATCCTCTTCCATGCCACCAAAAGGCGGGTTGGTGATGACGATGTCCACCCGCTCCTTCGGGGTATAACTCTGAAGCTGCCGACTCAGGGTGTTATCGTGGCGAATATTGGTGGGAACGTCAATGCCGTGCAGCATCATGTTGGTCATGGCCAGCATGTGCGGCATAGGTTTTTTCTCCACTCCGTTAATACTGGCCTGTAGAGTCTCTTTGTCCAAGGATGTTCTTACTTGTTGTTCCAGATGTTCAATGGCACAGGTGAGAAAACCGCCGGTACCGCAGGCCGGATCAAGAATCTTTTCGCCAAGCTGCGGATCGATGATATCCACCATGAACTGAGTAACGGCGCGGGGAGTATAGTATTCGCCGGCATTGCCGGCTGACTGGAGATCGGCGAGGATCTTTTCATAAATATCATTGAACAGGTGGCGGTCGCTGGAGGAGTTGAAATCAACATCTTTCTCAATGGTATTAATCACCTGACGCAGCAAATGCCCGGACTTCATGTAGTTGTAGGCGTCCTCAAAGACAGCGCCGACCACCCGGCCGTAATTGGAAACACCAGCCTTGGTCGCCAATTGCTTGAGCGCCGGAAACAGTTCGTTATTGACGAACACAATTAAATCTTCGCCGGTTTCTCCTTCAGAATTTTTTGCCCAGTTAGACCAACGGAAGCGGTTTGGCAGCGGCGATTTATAGTCCGGCACAGTGAGCTGCCATTCCTGTTCCTTATCGTCGAAGATTTTCAGAAAGAGCAGCCAGACGATCTGGCTGATGCGCTGGGCGTCGCCATCAACGCCCACGTCCTTGCGCATGATGTCCTGAATGGTTTTGATCAAGTTTCCTATCGACATGGGTTTCGTTCCAGTAATTTTGTATTATGCGCTGTAAAGCGCCTGTTCCAGTTCGCGCACGGCTTGCTGGTATTGATCCAGCCCACCAAAGGCCCGGATGATTTCCATGGGCGTGCCGAATTCATTAAAAGGCGAGATCGTGAGGATCTGCGTCTCTTCAATCTGCCCCACCCCTTCATCGGCATATTTGTCGAGCAGTGCCGCAAGCACTCTTTGCGCCTGCTCCCCGTAGCGGCTGAAGTAGTTGCGTTTTTTGACCTGTGCCGCGCGCTCCTTGCGGGTAAGTGGCGGCTTGTCCCAGGCCACATGGCAGACGAGGTCGAAGGGGTCGCAATCTCGGCCGATCTCCTCGGCCAGGGCGTCAAAGAAAACACCCTCATTGGCCAGTTCTTCGATGATAGCTTGTTTTTTGTCAGCACTACTCCAGCGCCGCAGGAAGTCATCCAAGGATGCAAACTCCTTCACCAGGGTTTTGCGGGTGTAGTCCTTCAGTGACTCGGTGATCAGTTTGCCGCCCGCATCAAAATACTGAACCCGCTCGGCAGCCACCCTGACCTCGACATCGGCAACAATATAGCGGCGTACGCCAAAGCCTTCTCCGTCAGTGCCGGGTTCGGCAACACCGGTCCACTCGTTGCCTTCTCCCGGTTCCGGGTAAGTATAACCATCGTCAGACATGCCATCTTCCGGCTCATCGGGTGGCACTGGCGAATCATCAGGATGGGCCGGAATGTAAATCTGAACCGGGTCACCATCGAAATCAGGATCAGCGAAAAGTTCGGTGGCCTTCTTGAAATCGATGATGGTGAAGTAGAACTTGCCATAATCTTCGTTGATGCGAGTGCCGCGCCCGATGATCTGCTTAAATTCGGTCATCGACTGAATTCGCTGGTCGAGCACGATCAGCTTGCAGGTCTGGGCGTCGATGCCGGTGGACATCAGCTTGGAGGTAGTGGCGATTACCGGGTATCTGGACTCCGGGAAGATGAAGTTGTCGAGCTCCGCTTTTCCCTCTTCGTTATCACCGGTTATGCGCATGACGTACTTGGCGTTTTGAGCGACCAAATCGCCGTTCTCGTTGACCAAGGCCTGCCGCATCCGCTCGGCGTGATCGATATTGTCGCAGAATACGATGGTCTTGTCGAAACGATTGGTCTGCTTGAGAAACTCACTAATCTTTTTGGCCACCAATTGGGTTCGTTTTTCCAATACCAGATTTTTATCGAAGTCCTTCTGATTGTAGATGCGATCTTCGATTTCATTGCCGTTCTTATCCACCATGCCCTTGTCTGGACGCCAACCGGTGAGATCTTTGTCGAGGTCGATGCGCACCACCTTATAGGGGGCAAGAAAGCCGTCGTCTATGCCCTGCCGGAGCGAGTAGGTGTAAATCGGCTCATGAAAATAATCAATATTGGATACTTCTTTTGTTTCCTTGGGGGTCGCGGTCAGGCCGATCTGGGTGGCCGAGGAGAAATAGTCAAGGATCTGCCGCTACGCCGAATCGTCTGCCGCACTGCCCCGATGACACTCATCCACCACAATCAGATCGAAGAAATCTGGGCTGAACTGCTTGTAAATGTTCTGGGACTCTTCCGTGCCGGTCACTGCCTGATACAGCGAGAGATAAATCTCAAAAGCCTTATTCGCCTGCCGCTTCTGGATCTTGGTCATCGCCGCCCCAAAGGGCTTGAAATCGTTGGTCATGGTCTGATCGACCAGGATGTTCCTGTCGGCGAGGAACAGGATACGTTTTTTTGTCTTGGACTTCCAGAGCCGCCAGATGATCTGGAAAGCCGTATAGGTCTTACCGGTACCGGTGGCCATCACCAGCAGAATGCGATTCTGGCCCTGCGAAATCGCTTCGATGGTCTTGTTGATGGCCAGGATCTGGTAGTAACGGGGCGTTTTGTTGCTGCCGTCGCTGTAGTAATCCTGGGTGACCAGATTGCTCTGCTGCTCAGTTAAACCTTTGTGGGTACACAACCACTGCCAAAGGATTTCGGCAGTCGGAAATTCATTGAGGGTAAGTTCGCGCTCGATGATGCCGTCTGCGGCAAGCTTGTTATGAAACAGAAAGCCATCTCCGTTAGAGCTGAAGACAAACGGGACCTGTAACAGGTCGGCATACCCCAAGCCTTGTTGCATACCATCACCAACGGAGTGTTTATTGTCCTTAGCCTCGATGACGGCAATGGGAATATTGGGCTTATAGAACAGGACATAATCAACCCGTTTATGTTTGGCGCGGGTGTGAAGCTTGCCACGAACGATAATTCGCCCTTTGGTCAAGGGAAATTCTTCACGGATCTGGGTGGCGATATCCCAACCGGCCTGTTCTAAGGCTGGGGTGATGAATTTCGTACAGATGTCGCGTTCTGAGAGGTTTTTTTTATTCATCAATCAATTACGGGGGCATTGTGTTTGCTTGATGACAACCAGAGGCCAGTCATCAATAGTGGATACCAAAACAGTCGTAACTATTCTTTGCTATTTATAAAACCGGCATTTAAATGCCACCTGAGAAAATCAGCAAAGTTGTTTCAGTATTATCTAACGGTTATAAAGAATCCCAATGTTTTCCGCAATTGTTCAAATCACTTCCTGGCGAACCGGGCCCTATTGACGTCCTCCACAACACGCCGATTAGCGGCAATAGAGTCACGGAGGATCATCTTGTGTCAGCCGACAAAGAGGTTCACAATCAACATGATCATCAAATCCTTCTGTCTGGGATCGCCCTCGGCAATCATCAAGGCCAGTGCCACCATTCCGTTATCATTGATGACGGAATGGTCAAGCAGATTGTACTCTTTCAGGAACCGCAGGCAGAAAAAAGACGCCAACTGCCCGGATGCCTCTCCCCGCAGCAGGAAATCGTCCTTGAGCGCCTTGATGGATTTCCCGGTCCGGCTATAATCAAGTGATTGTTGGGGGGGGGATGGCGGGAGATAACGGATTGATCTCTTTAAAAGAGTTCAACCATTTGGACCTGACGCAACCAGACCGTCTCCTTCCCGAGGTGGACTTCAAGCAGGCTCTGCCCGCCTTCGATCTGGCAGATGACTATTTCACCCTGTTCATTCTTTATGCAACGCCACGGTGTCGCATGTTTGAAGAAAAAAATAGTGCTTACAGCAGGTTATGGGCTGCCATGCATCAAATCCTGCGACACGGTGGACAATTGCCGGCTACCAGATCCAGCCCCGATGAACGGGATGAGTGCCTTACAGGTTATTTTCGGATAAAAAAACAAGAAAATAATCTGTAGGGCACTAATGATCCGACTTTAGTCAGCCTTAAAAAAATCTTCTTTGGCGGCACCACATTTAGGACAGACCCAGTTTTCCGGAACATCTTCCCACGGGGTACCAGCCTCAACTCCATGCTCATAATCTCCTTCTTCAGGATCATAAATATAGCCGCAAGGGCATTCCCATTTCTGCATGACACGCCTCCTCTTGAAAATAGTTAAATAAATCCAATCTTGCTTAATACTTACAACATCTTGACAACGACATGTCAAGAAGATGGCAGCTCAACAAATGATCCCGTCAGCTCTTCAAGGATATTGAAAAGCTGGCTTTTGTATCCCATGGCCATGGCAAGATTTAAAGCGCCATGGATGAGAATGTCAACCATCCTTTGTGCGAAATCACCCATTTTTCTATTTGTTCGTTTTCTTTTCTATTACAGCCTGGGACCAGGACAGGGCGGCCATGGCCTGGGGAAATCCTATCGTTGTAATCAGAAGCAGCAGGGTGTGAGAGATCTCTTCGGGACTTGCTCCCACCTCCAATGCCCTGCGGGTATGGGAACATACCGATCCTTCCGACTGCATCGTGGCTGCAGCCGCTAACTGAACCAGATGAGAGGTCTTCTCGTCGAGGGGTCCAGCCGTGCGCAGAGTTGTGCCAAGAGCTGCAGCGGCACTCATAACCTCCGGAAACTGTTTGCTTATCTTCTTGTAAAACGACGGATTGTTTTTCTCAGACATTGGATGTCTCCTTGTACGAGGTTATATAAGGTGGATAGCCTGAAAGGATTTTCAGCCCCCCACCATACTTACAGTGGCACTTCCTGGATTTTCCTGACCTGCTTTGCTTGATATTATTCATCCTCAAGAAAAACCAAAAGGGAAAGGGATCAGGTTATTCTGTATAACCGGCAAGAAGATTCATAATCAGCCTGATCATCAGCTCCTTCTGCCGTGGGTCGCTTTCGGCAAGCAACAAAGCCAGGGCCACCAGGGCGTTGTCGTTGATGCCGGATTGATCGAGCAGGTCGTTTTCTTTGAGGAACAGCAGGAAGAGAAAAGCGCCGATGCGTTTGTTGCCATCGCTGAAGGGGTGATCCTTGATGATGAAGTATAGGAGGTGGGCCGCCTTTTCTTCCACGCTGGCATAGAGATCCTGACCGCCAAAGGTCTGGTCGAGATTGCCGAGAATCCCCTGGAGAAGATGCTCCCGCTCCAGACCGAAAAGCCCGGAGGCCTCGCCCCGCGCCAGCAGATCGTCATTAAGCGCCTTGATGGCTTTTCCGGTTCGGCCGTAATCAAGGGATTGTTTGGCTGGATGGCGGTTCTTTGGCATCTCCAGCCGGTCTTCATCGTAGCGCAGGAGCAGCGACCAGGATCTGGCATACCTGCCGACCACCTCCAGCACCGCTTTCCCTTCATCCGTCACCAGTTCGTTGCGATGCAGAGTCCGGGTCAGGAGGGCAACCGCCTGTTCCAGGTCGGCAAAACCCTTTTCGGCCAGCCGATTTTGGTTGAGGCTGTATCCCTTGAGGAGATGCTCTTTCAGTACGGAAGTCGCCCAGATGCGGAACTGGCTGCCACGTTGCGACTTGACCCGATAGCCCACGGAGATGATGACATCAAGGTTGTAAAATGCGGCGGGTTTGTCCGAATTTGCAATATGCATTTTTTGCATATTGCTTTCTTCCTCCAATTCCCCTTCCTTGAAGACGTTACGGAGATGACGGGAGATAACAGATTGATCCCTCTTGAAAAGTTCAACCATTTGAGCCTGACTCAACCAGACCGTCTCCTTCCCGAGGTGGACTTCAAGCAGGCTTTGCCCGCCCTCGGTCTGGTAGATGATTATTTCACCATGCTCGTTCTTCATATTCAGCCGTCAACGTCTCATTCAATTGCTCAATCAAGGTATATCTCAATCAAAAAGAGTATTTTGGTCTCACTTGTGATATATTAAAACCATGCAAAATAAAAGCCTGAAAGAAACCAATCCCTATCTGGAAGACCCTATAATACGAGAAAGAGGGCTCTGGTCTACCGTGTCCTCATCTTCGGCAATTGAGGGTGTCCGGGTCGCTAAAGAAAAAGTAACCATGACTTCCAATGTAACGGTTACTTCCCCTCGTAAGCCTGCAGAGTCCGGAAAATCACCGCGTTGAAGAATTTTTCCATGGGCTGGTAGTCTCTATCCAGACCTTTTCGTACTGCCGTAAAATACTCCGCTCTTCTTTCGGCCGCAAATTCACTGAAATCACCACAGAACAATGACCTTTTTCCCGTCCTGCATGGCGGCGCGGATCTTTTCCATGTGACGCAGGGCGGCAATTTCCCGCTCAATATCGCCCGGACGGACAGACAATTTTTCGGCCAGTTCGGCCTGGCTCAAGCCGCCTGTTTTTTGAATCAGCTCCAGGATCTTCTGCTGGAGGCTTCCCTCATGTTCTGTTGTATCTCCCCGTTCTTTGCAAAAACCTGCGCTGCGCACGGCCCAGGGATCACAGGTTCGTGCCGGAGACAAGGCGTCCATATAGCAATCATCGCACAATATCCGTCCATGGAAATCTCTTCCCTCGCCCTCTTCAATCTCTGCCCCGCAATTTTCTTTTTGGCACAACATGATCAACTCCGTTTCCTGAAAAATTTGAACTGTCGAACCGGTTAAGGTTCGATGGATGGTCTGGGTAAATCCTGATGTTATTTCTTGGTCTGCTTGATCGCCGCTTGCCCAACCCTGGCGCTGGTTTTGGCTTTTTTCCGCTTCTCGGCATAGGCCGTCACATTCAACTCCGACTCTTTTTTGAGCTTCACATAATTGCCATAATGTTCCGCCAGCATCTGACCACCTTTTATTGCCGGCACAACGGCACAGCCGGGTTCATTGGTGTGGCTGCAGTTGGTGAAGCGGCAACTGAGGGCGAGTTCCCGGATATCATCAAAGCATTCGCCGATTCCTTCGCTGGCAGCAAAAAGGCCGAACTCCCGCATTCCCGGCGTATCGACAAACATGGCGCCCTGCTCAAGGACGATCAGCTGACGACGGACCGTCGTGTGCCGGCCTTCTCCGGAATCACTGACCGAGCCTGTTTTCAAGGTGTCGTGGCCAGTGAGCCGGTTGATCAGCGTTGACTTGCCAACCCCTGATGAACCAAGAAGGCAGTAGGTTTTTCCAGGGCCCATCAGCTCTCTGATCTGCTCCAGACCAGCCCCGGTAACATTGCTGAGGGCAATGATCCGGGCACTGATGCCTGCGCCGCGAATGGCTGCAATCAATTGTTCCAGCTCTTCCACACTGACCAGATCGGTCTTGGTCAGAACGAGCACGGATTCGACATGCCCTTCACTGGCCATCACCAGATAGCGTTCCAGCCTGGCCACATTAAAATCGAAATGGCAGGACTGAACGATGAAGGCGATGTCAATATTGGCAGCGATCATCTGCATCTCGACGTTCTTGCCGGAAGATTTCCGGTGGAGAAACGACTTTCTGGGCAGCACCGCATGGATGCTCGCGCTGGTTTCAGCGTCGTAATGGACACAAACCCAATCTCCGACGCAGGGCATATCCATGGTCGAGTCGGTGGAGTTGAGGAATCGACCTGTGGTCTTGGCCGACACTTCCCCCTCCTCATTGCGGACCACATACCAGCCGCGATCAACCGCCGTCACCCTGGCCATCCGCTGCTCCGGCTGACAGCGTTCAGCCGCCTGGTTCTGAAACCAGGGGTCCAATCCAAGTTCGCTCAATTCCATGGGAGGAATTTCCTTCTTGCAGTCTCAATTCGCATGTATCTTCTCAATGGGTAAACGTCGTTGCGGATCAACCGGCCCTTGGCCACCGGCCCCGGGCAGGATAATCCGCACTTTTTCGACCAGATAGTCTGGATAATAGCTCTCTTTTGATTGGCGCAGGCCGGGGATTCCAAGATCCTGCTCCCGGTTGACATGGGAAAAGCCGGTAAGATTATTTTCGGCAAAGCACTGATTGATCATCTGCCCCAGGCCCTGGAACCGGGGCATGGCCTTCTCAAAATGGCAGACCGCGGTGGTGGGATTGAGGGCCTCGCCGATGGTAAAGGCCTCGATGGTTCCATCAATGCGGA
Organism: Desulfobulbaceae bacterium; assembly: GCA_009773475.1. Classification (GTDB taxonomy): domain Bacteria; phylum Desulfobacterota; class Desulfobulbia; order Desulfobulbales; family Desulfocapsaceae; genus UBA2270. The sequence goes on from WSXV01000006.1 coordinate 106,364, forward strand.
TGGCGCAGCCGGTCAGACCAAACTCCTGGTAGTGCAGCAGGGTTTCCTCTATCGCCTGATATTCGCCGCACAACCCAGGCTCGGCCTTGCAGTCCCGGGCGGCGCACCATCGATCCTGCATGGCCAGACACTGGGAAATAATCTCCGGGGTGATGGGTTCATATTGACAGGGATAGGCGGCCTGACACTGATGGATATGATTTCTCTTTTTGGTATAATTCCTGCCGGCAAGCCCGGCCAGATCTTCACAGCGATAGACATAGTCGGCATTGTCGCGATCCTCAAGAACCATCACCCCGGGCAGCAGCTGGAGTCCCTCGATATTCGCCTTGGGATAGCGCTCCGCTCCCGTTATCTCACTCCCGTATTCGCTTATGACATCAACCAGAGAGACCGGCCCGACCGGTTTGCCGAGGAGCACCCGTCCCGTTCGGGTCTCGGCAAAAATGACCAGTGATTCCTTGAAGATATCTATCAGGATCGGCCGGGTTCGGCGCCAGGCGTAGAGATTGGTGAAGGTCAGCTCCGAGGTCTGGGGCGGGAAGCGGCGAAGATACTCGTTCACCAGAAGGCGGTCATCAAGGGCAAGGGGGTGCAGGGTCATGGGGTTCCTGTGAAGGTGAGGCAGGCGAAGGGGAAAGATTAAGGACTGCAAAATTCATCCGTTCATCTAACCACATTCACGATGCCATTCAAAGGGATATGGTGGACAAGCCGGCATCCACAGAAAAATTTGCATCCCGGCCCAGGGCTTTCTATAATGTCAGACTCGCAGAACCTTCCCCATTCAAAGGAGAACAGATGAAAAAGGTATCCGGCATTATCGTTGATCCAGTGGCTCGCAGACAGTTTCCAGGAACACTGGTCATTGACCAGGGACATATCGTTGACATTCAGCCCGACGACGCGATCAAAGGACCGTTTATACTGCCGGGGTTTATCGATTCCCATATCCATATTGAAAGCTCCATGCTCACCCCGGCCGCCTTTGCCAAAAAAGCGATAACCCACGGCACCGTCGCGGTGGTGGCTGATCCGCACGAAATCGCCAATGTGCTGGGAGTGGCCGGCATTGACTATATGATTGCAAGCGGCCGGAAAACACCGATGAAGTTTTATTTTGGCGCTCCCTCCTGCGTGCCCGCCACCGTCTTTGAAAGCGCCGGGGCGGAGTTGACCGCCAGAGACGTGGAAGCGCTGCTGCAACGGGAGGACATCTTTTTCCTGGCCGAGATGATGAATTTCCCAGGGGTTATCGGCAGGGATTCCGAGGTCATGGCCAAGCTTGCAGCCGCCGCAACGATCGGAAAAATGGTGGACGGCCATGCCCCGGGACTGCGCGGGCCGTCTCTTGCGGCCTATATCAAGGCCGGGATCAGCACCGACCATGAATCACTCAGCCTGGAAGAATGCGCCGAAAAGCTAGCCTTGGGCATGAAAATCCAGCTCCGCCAAGGCTCCAGCGCCCGTAATCTCGACGACCTGCATTCCCTTATCACCAGCCACAGCAGCCAGTGCATGCTCTGCACCGATGATCTGAAAGCGGCCGATCTGGCCCGTGGCCACATCAATCTGCTGGTTCAGAAATGCCTCCATCTCGGCCATGATCTCTTTGACATCCTCCAATGCACCTGCGTCAACCCGGTGCGTCATTACGGCCTTACCGTCGGACTTCTGCAACTCCACGACCCGGCCGACTTCATCGTGGTGGACGACCTTGATCGCATGGAGGTACGCAGCACCTGGATTGACGGCGAATTGGTCAACACCAAGGGACAGGCCCTTTTCCAGACAACGCCGGAGCTGCCGATCAACCATTTCAATACCGCAAGGCTCACCGCCGAACAACTCCAGGTTCCCTCGCGAGGCTCACAGATCAAGGTAATCGAAGTGACGGACGGCCGGATTGTAACCGGTGCTGGTCGCCATCCTGTGCCCGCAGGCTGCAGCCTGGTCGAGGCTGACCCGCAGGCGGACCTGCTGAAAATCCTTGTCCATAATCGCTATCATCCGGCGCCACCTGCCATCGGCTTTGTGCGCGGCTTCGGCCTGCAAGCCGGGGCCATGGCCTCCTCCATCGCGCATGACTCGCACAATATCATTGCAGTGGGCGTAAGCGACGTTGATTTGGCCCGGGCCGTCAATCTGCTTTGCGAGAGCGGCGGCGGCATCTGTTTTGTTAATGGGAATGAGGAAAGGACAATGGCACTGCCGGTGGCCGGGCTCATGGGCCTTGACGACTGCGAGACAATGGCCGCCAACTGTCAAACCATTGAAAGGCGGGTCAGGGACAATGGATGCCCGTTGCAGACACCTTTTATGACTCTGTCCTTCCTCGCCCTGCCCGTAATTCCCGCCCTGAAGATCACCGACCGGGGCCTTTTTGACGGTGAACGTTTTGCCCTCACCGACCTCTTTGTCTGAGCCCTACCGGTGCAGGAGGCTATTTATTGCCAACAACTCAGCTTCTTATTTACTCTTGCCATAGGCGAGAGAGCAGGATAATAAATGGGAGAGCATGGAGAATTGACGGATGCACTATCGCTGAGCCAACCTACACTTCTTACGGTTTTTATCGATCCCTTTGATTCTCTCCATTAGAGAAAATCACGAAGACAGAGAAAAACTTCGCAAAAACATAGATTATTTTATCAAATTTCCACCTTGCTCATTCCAGCAAGTACTCTAAGGCAACCCGCACGCTAACGTCATTCTGGAGAACCGGTTCATGGCCCACAGTCAGAAATCTAAAGTAACTGCGGACCTGAAAAGAAACAGGCTCAATATCGTAATCGCCGCCACCCTCTGCCAAAAAGAAGTTGGGAAAATTTATACCGACATTCGCTTTTGTGTAGCGGATCTCAAACCTGGTTTTGATGTCGTTACAGATTATTCACAGTGTACCTTTGCCCACCTGAGCGTCATCCCAACCATGCGACAAATCATGGACTATCTTGTCAGCAAGCATCCAGGAAATGTTATTCGGGTCGTGGGCAAGATGGGTCTGATATTAAAACAACTCACTAGATTTACCGATAAATTTCAAAGCTATAAGCCGGTTTACGTTAACACGTATGAGGAGGCCGAAGATCACCTGGCAAACAAGACCCAACGCAAGGGTCTTCGATTTCACCTTCATGGACATCCGATGGAATGCACCATTGATCAAAAGACAGGAAGTGGAGCTATCATTGACATCTCCATAAGTGGATTGTCAGTGCAGGGGCTGACGATACCCGTTTCCCAGGAACAAGACATCTCCATTGTCATTCCCATGGAACATGGCGATAATACTACATCATCCTTTATATCTAAGGCAAAAGTCGTTCGGGTGAAGGATAATATGTTCGCCGCTCAATTCCATGATCTTGATGAGGATCAAGTTGCAGTGCTGTTCAAGTGGCTTGCCTATGAAGTGGGAAAAAATAAACCTGTAAAAGAGTAATCAGCAGATAGCAGAGTGAAACGCCCCCCATTCATGTCCGTCTGATCACCTGCGGGCTTGCGCCAGTTGCTCAAGTTTCTGGCGAAGTTGGGGTTCGGGCGGTGCGCCCACCAGCTGGTCAATGAGCTGACCATTCTGGAAGAAGAGCAGAGTCGGTACGCCCCGGATCTGATAATGCCCGGACGTGCCTGGATGGAGGGAGGTGTTGAGGGTGGCGATCTGGACCCGGCCCAGATATTCCCGGTTCAACCGGAAGACCAGCGGGGCCAAGGCTTTGCAGGGGCCGCAAGTGGGTGAGTAGCAATCCACCATCACCGGCAGGGTAGCCCGTTTGATAAAATTCTGGAATTCATGATCGGTGAGTTCAACGGGCTGGGCGCTTCCGCGAAGATCCAGGGGCACGCCGCACTTCCCACACTTAGGGTGTAGATGCTGACGATCGGCGGGAATCCGGTTCTTCGCGGAGCAGGACGGGCAGGGCACGATAAAGGTATTCATGGCTTACATTCCTCCGGCTATAGGTATTCTCAAGGGAAAAATACAGATTTATCTGTTCAGGGCTTCCATCAGCAGCTGCGGGGTATCCTCAGCCGGTGCGGCAATATGGGTAATTGGGATCTCAGCTCGTTCCGCGTCTCGGATGGCCTGAGAATCCGCAAAAAAGGCAATGGGCGCAACCCCTAAGCCCTCGCTTAAAAATGTCCGATCCCTCTCATCCCGGATCAGATTGCCGACGAAATCAATCTTCGCGATTTTGACATCCTCGGCCAGCTTTTTGATCTTAAGGGCGGTGCGGATGGAGGAGCGCGAGGGAATCACAACAATCAGGAGCTGATCAACACTGGCGATGGTGCCGCGCCCGAGGTGCTCAACGCCTGCCTCCATGTCGAGGAGGACAATCTGATCCGGTGACATCAGCAGTTTGGTCAGCATCCGGCGCAGGACGTTATTTTCCGGGCAGGCACAGCCCTTATCTCCGCCCTGGATGGCGCCCAGCACCATGAGTTTTACCCCTTCATGGCTGATCATAAAGTCCTGCAGGATATCATTTACCTGGGGATTCATATTATAAAAAGGAGAACCCTCCACCTTGCCGGAGCGTTCCACGAGAAGCTTTGTCATCTCGGCAATGGGGCGGATCGCCGCAACATCTTTGACCCCTAGGGTCTCCGCCATGTGCGGGCTGGGATCGGCATCTATAATCAGAACATCCTTGCCGGCCTTCTTGAATTCATTGCCAAGCAAGGCCATGATCGTGGTCTTGCCCACCCCCCCCTTTCCGCTGATCGCAATCTTCATTCCGTCTCCATCCCCTTCATTTATATGCAAGATACCCTTGAATCGTTCGACCTTGTTCAGTATAGTCCTGGCAGCAATGGTGCCCCATTGTCAGCCGACGTCTTTTCATAATAATCAGCACTGGGGGGCAATGCCCTTTTTTTTTATCATGGTTCCATAAATTCTGTCTCCCGGGAAGCCGGCAAGATCCCGCAAAATTCATCGTCCCGCTCATCGCCTTCCATGCTTGCACTCTACAACCTTATCCAGATCGTTCTGCTGCCCATCGCCCTGCCCTTCCTGCTGGTCTTTGTTCTCCTGACGCCCCGATACCGCCATCGCACCTGGCGGCGGCTGGGATTCGGGCTTGGCGCCCTGATCCGACAAAAAAGGGCAAACGGGCGGCAGACCATCTGGATCCATGCCCTCTCGGTGGGCGAGGTCACCTCGGCCCTGCCCCTTATCTGCGGCATTCGGGAACGGTTCCCGGAGATCTTCCTGGTCTTTTCCGCCACCACCACCTCCGGCTCCAGGGTCGCAGAAAAGCTCATGGCCGACCGGGCAGACCTTGTCGTCCCCTTCCCTTTAGATATCCTGCCGGTGACGGCCACCTTTGTCAACCGGATCAGACCGGATCTCTTTATCCTGGTGGAGACCGATTTCTGGCCCAACATCCTGAATTGCTTAAAGCGCCACGACATCCCCGCCATGCTCGTCAACGGCCGGATATCCCGCCAGTCCATGAGCTCCTACCGCCGCTTCTCCTTTTTCTTCCGACCCCTGTTTCAAACCTTCCGCCACCTCTGCATGCAGACCGAAGGCGACCGTCGCAACATGATTGATCTGGGCGTACCGGCGGATCGGGTGCATACCTTAGGAAACCTCAAATTCGACACCCCGAGCATCACCGGCAGCACCCAGTCGCAACCTTTCCCCATGACCCTGCCGGACCAAAGCATGCTCCTCGTTGCCGGTTCCACCCATAAAGGGGAAGAAGAGATCATCTTGAACGTCTTTGCCCGGCTGCGGGCGTCCCATCCCAATCTTTATCTGGTTATCGCACCCCGCGATATCGGCAGAGGCAAGGAGATTCAAGGACTGGCCGCGTCCAGAGGGATCAGCTCCTCCTGCCGCTCTGAGAAGAACAGCGAGTGCCGTCGGCTTCTCGTCCTTGACACCATCGGCGAGCTGGCGGGCTGCTACCGTTTTGCCGACATCGCCTTTGTCGGCGGCAGTCTCGTGGCCTTGGGCGGCCATAACCCCATTGAACCGGCGGTGATGCAGACCCCGGTACTCTTTGGCCCGCATATGGAAGACTTTGCCGAGATCAGCGCCGAACTTCTGACCGACGGCGGCGCGCAAATCGTCGAGGATGAAGAGGCCTTCTTTCAGGCAGCCAACAGCTGGATTGCAAACCCTGAACATCGCAAGCAAGCCGGACTTGCCGCCCTGGCCTGTGTGAAAAAACAGCAAGGGGTGATCGAGCGCCACCTTAAACTCATCCAGACGCTCATCTCCGCGCCCTGATGGACCTGTGAAATTTCTGTGATCACCAGGCTTTCACAGTTCCTTTCCACCCACCTCCTGCTGACTGTCACCTTCTGTTTTGCCTTGGGCATTCCCTGCGCCCTTGTCTGCAAAGATCTCGGCTGTCCCCCCGGGCAACTTCTTTTCCTGCCCCTGCTCACCGGCGGCTGCGCCCTGCTTGCCCACCTGCGTCGGCAGCCCCGCGCCGCCCTCCTGCTTCTCCTGCCCTTTTTCTTCAGCATAGGTCTTGGGCATGGCCTGCTGGCTTTGCGCACACCGCCGGATTCCAGCCATATTTCCCATCTGATCAAGGAAGAACAGGAGGTGGTGCTGCTCTGCACCTTGGAGCAGCTCCCCGGATTTAACGGCAAAAACAGCACCCTGCTGGTGGATGTGCACTCCCTGCGGATAAAAGACGATGCCCGGTATATCGGCACCTGCGGACTGGTTCAGCTAAAGCTTAAAGACCCTTGGCCCAAGGCATTGATGCCGGGTGATAAGCTTGCCATCCGGGCTCGCCTAAGCCCCCCGTCCACCTTTCAGAACCCGGGCGGATTTGATTATCCCGCTTACCTGGCCCGGCAGGACATCTGGATTACCGGCTGGATCAGCTCGCCCCTTTTTATCCAGCAGCTCGACGAAGAGCAGAGCTTCCTGCACCGCCTGCGCTTCCTGCCCGAGAGACTTCGCACAGAAATCAGCGCCTTTATTGAACAGAGGGCCGATCCCGAAATCAGTAGTGTCTATAAGGCGCTGTTGATCGGTGAGGCCTCGGGCATCAGCGAGGAAATCCTGGAGGCCTTCAAGGGTTCGGGCACGATGCATATCCTGAGTATTTCCGGAGCCCATCTCTCCATCCTTGCCGCCTTTCTCTTCTTTTGCCTCTACTGGCTGCTGCGCCGGTCGGAACAGCTGATCCTCCATTTCCCGGTCAAGAAAATCGCCGCCGCCCTCTGTCTCCCGCCCCTGACCATGTATTCATTGCTGGCGGGGGCCGGCACCCCGATCATCCGCTCCCTGATCATGGTCTTTGTCTTTATGATCGCCCTCTGCGCCGACAAACAAAAATCCCTTTTCATTCCCCTGGCCCTGGCCGCACTCATCATCCTGGTCTGGGATCCCAACAGTCTTTTCACCGCCTCGTTTCAACTCTCCTTTATGGCGGTGGCCTCCATGGCCATGGCGGCCCCGCTTATTACCACCATCACCCGGACAGAGACCAAGGCAGAGAGCAGAGGGGCCAGATACAAACAAGGCCTCGTTCGCTATCTCCTGGCCGCCCTCACCGTTTCCATGGCCGTCACCATTGGCACCGCCCCCCTGCTCCTCTATTATTTCAACCGCCTCTCAGTGATTGGGCCTGCGGCCAACCTGCTGATTGAGGGCCTGATCTGTTTCTGGAGCCTGCCCATCGGCTTTCTCGCCTGCCCGCTTATCTTTATCGCCCCGCCCGCCGCCGACCTGTTCCTGCACTTTGGCGGATATGGCTTGACCCTGTCGCTGAAGCTGGCAGCGCTTTTCAATGGCATCCCCTTTTCCACCCTCTGGCTGCCAACACCACCGCCTGGCCTGATTGTTCTGTATTACGCGACCATCATTCTCTGTTTATCCGCAATGCCGGCTGCCAGAAGTGCAGTTGAAAATCCTCTTCTCCGTAAGACCGCCATGGCTGCCGGCGCCGGCGCCTGGTTGCTGATTCTTTTCCTCTTCTTTCTGCCGCCGGCAGAGCTGTTCAAACAAAGAATTTCAACCAGTGAGATCACCTTTATTGATGTGGGCCAGGGCAGCTCGACCTTTCTGGAGCTGCCATCCGGCAAACGGGTGCTCATCGATGGCGGCGGCTCTGAGTCTCCAAGATTTAATGTCGGTGAAGACATCATCGCCCGCCTTCTCTGGCAGCGGGGGATCAAGCATCTGGACAGCATCATGATCACCCATAGTGACGCGGACCACTATAACGGCATCCCCTTCCTGCTCCAGCGCTTCCGACCGCAAACCCTTTGGATCAATGACTTTAGCGGCCATGACCAAGGCTGGGAAAAGATGCTGCAACAAGCCGACAGACTCCACATCGCCGTGAAGATTCCGCAGGCAGGAGAAACACTGATCACGGGCGGGAAAGCCGGGATTGTCTCCCTGGGCAACCCTGGGGAGACATACGGAACAGCGACCAACGACAGTAGCCTGATTCTGCGCTTTGCCCAGGGCGGAGAAAAAGACTTTTCCTGCCTTTTTGCCGGTGATATCAGCCACAAGGCGGAGGCACAACTGGTGAACGAGAAACTTCCGCTGCAATCCACCTTCCTGCTCTCGCCGCACCACGGCTCGTCCACCTCGAACTCCGAGGCCCTTCTCAAGGCGGTGAACCCGCACACCATGATCGTCTCGGCCGGACGCTACCGCCCCAACAACTTCCCCACCCCCGAGGTCCGGCAACGCTGCGCCACCTTAGGGATCAACCTGCTCATTACCGCCGAGCACGGCGCCATCACCATCACCGACAAGAAAACCACATGGCACAGCACAAATAACGACTTGTAAAATCAGGGGTCTGGCCAGAAAAGGCCTGCGAAAAATTGGCTGAACCTTCAAGAGAGAGGCGGCACGGAGAAATGAGCACAGTTCCGGGCTCAAGTGCACGGGAGGGAGACGAAATGGGGAAAAGAATGTTCTTGATGTGAAAAAACTACCTGGCCTTGATACTCCAGAAACTTGAGGTGGATCTGGAGTATCAAGGTTGCTGAGACCTTTACGGCTGTATCCTGATGTTTGGATACATGCCTTCATTGATCCCAAACTGGAAGGGCTGAATGGTGTTCAATGACAAACGTTGATTTTTCTGGGCATGACCAGCATTTTCAAAGTTTTCATAAAAGGCACCATTGGCATGAAGAATATGGTGAATACGCTCCTTGAACGCCTTCACAAACATTGCGCCGTTGCCTTCAAAACACATCTTTCCCTGGGAAAAAAAGGAACTGATTTCACTCATCTTTTTCAGGGAGATACTGTTTTCTGCAAGCTCTTCTTTGTTTCTCACCAGCCCCCACACCAGATGCTCGGCCGGGATTTCCAGCGGCGCATCGATGTCGATAATGGTATGAGGCATAATTACGCACCCAGCATTAATAGTCAGCCGGCTTTCTTTCTTGCCAAACAAAAAACTGTTAAAGCCAACAAACACGTTGGGTTTCAGGTCCGCTTCAATAATCTTTGCGCCATGGGCGGTGACATTGTACCCTTCAAGGGTCGAATTGATGATAAAACAGTTTTCCTGGGCATTTGCCCCCTTGCCGAGGTTTGAATTTTCGATATAGGCCCTCTGGGCGACGAGCACATTGTCAGCAATATTAACAACCGGCAGCACCACGGCATAGCGGTCCAAAGAAGCTGTTTTAGGAATTGTGTCAATTGCTTCAAGATTGACAAAATCAAACACCCGCTGGAATTCGCGTTTCCTCTCCTCAATAAAATCAATAAGAATGCCCCAGGGCACCTTGTCCGGGGACAGGGAAACATATTGTTCCAGCACATCTGCTGGATATTTATAGAAGAAATTAAAATTATTATGGCTGTTCACCCAGATTGTGCCGGGATCAACCTTGAGATGAGAAATTTCTCCAGCCTGGACATACGAATATGCACCAATGATAGAGTCACACATGGTTGTCAAATCAACGGTGGCAAAAGGGCCCAGGAAGCAACCTTCGGATGGTGAGCCATGAATATTTACGTAATCCATGGCAAGTGTATCCTTGATAAAAAACTTCTCCGGTGTTTCCGGGTCATGGGAATAATTGTGCACCAGAGTTTTAATGAGAACGCTGTCTTCAATGTCGATGATTTCATCTTTTGTCAGGGTCAAGACGAATTTACCGAAATTGACATCGCAACCTTTTCGCTTGAGTTCATCCCCCCGGATATCACTTTTGTAGAGAATAGAATTTCTCACCCGGCTCTTGCCCAGAAAATAACTGCCGGCTAAGGCAGAATGGTCAAAATGAAGATCAAGGGGATGATCAGGAGTGATCCCGTATAAGGCATAAAACTTACTCATCTGATCAAGGGGGATGAGTTCAACGGCATATGGACTCACATCAAAATTCAGCTCACGGAGGTTAATATTCACCCTCTGGACAATTCTATTAAAAAGTTTGCTCAATTCATTCATATAATATCCTAATGTCTAGTATTTATTTTTATGGCATATCCGAGACCTTGAATCCAGGCGGAGATAAAGGATAACCTGGATGCCCTTCTTCAAGTGACGAAATCTCATGGAAAAGCGCTGCAAAGACGTCTGTAATTCTGATAATCCCGACTATTTCAGTGTTCCGAGTCACAAGCAATGATGTATGTGCTCCAGCTACCAGTTTGTTGATAGCGGCATCGATGGGGCTGTCCTCAGACACATATTCTCCAGGAGTAAGTGTCTGCATGAATTCTTCTACTTTTTTGGCTGCGACTTCTCGCAAAACATCTTCTTTAATAATCTTTTTTTTGGTTGAGAATTGATCGCGGATATGCGAAATAAAGGCTTCGCTGAATTTGAACTTTCGGATATCCTCAATTTCATTGTCGAATTCGCGTACATTTTCCAGAGCCTTCAGCACCCGAAGCTGGCTTATCTTTCCGACTACATGCCCATCCAGATCAAAAACGAGGATAACCCTGTGTTGAAACTTATTTACCGCATATACCTCCTGAGCTCGCTCAAGCACCAAGATCGCTTCAACAAGGGATGTCCCCACCGGGACGGTCGCATATTCAGAGATGGGAACCATAAGGTCTTTCACAAGATAGTTTTTCATAATACACCCTCAATGACACAACAGATTTTTATATATTTATTTCCCAAGCTCTCCCCCACTGTCCAGAGACTTATCATTTAAAAAAAAATCAGGCACGTGTCAATCATTCTTCGGGGGGCCTCAAGAGGGAGAGACGGCGGTCTCTTCAAACAAGACCGCTCTTTAGTGCTTTGCAGAATAATATTTCGTTTTTTTTCTGCTAGAAAAAAATCTACAAGGCACTTATCGCGTTCAGCGGGGTTAGAAACAAACCGACCAAGGGTAACATTTCACCGTTTCCCATGATCTCGAAACCCACAGATAAGTAGTTGACATTTAAAGTCACTTATACATATTATAAAAAACCGAAACAATCCTTTTTAGCATTTTATACTTTTAACAATTCCACATCCACGAGAGGAGTTATAATTCATGGCAACCATTCAACAGATTCCCCAATCCCCCTGGAGGGCCATTATCGAGACCGGTCTGCATGCCAACTCGGTCTCCAGGACCACCATGGCCCAACTGTATGACCTTTCGCGACATCAGTCCGAGGTCATCGCCACCTCCCATCCCATGTATAAACCCGGCCAGTTTGGTCTTCCAAAAGATGCGGTGGTTCTGGTCTCCAATGATGGATCGGTGGTGGGACGCACAGCCAGGGCCCGTCTCCTGGTACGAAAATTTGACAAAACCCAGAGCGACAAGATCCAGGCTCTTCTACGTGAGGCAATCTATCAGTTTAATAAGCGGCCGAGCCTGCATCTCGAAGGCATCATCGGGCTGCATCCGGATTTTATGATCAAGGCACACCTTTTAAGCCCGGTCACCGATGCCAAAAACATGCTTGACTGGGGGATTAACTTCTGCCCCTTTATCAAACCCTGGAGTGACACCTATGCCAAGTCAAGGATTATCAATGAGCCAGATATTATCGCCTTTGCCGACCCTGAATGGAGCCATCCGGATTACCCCAACGGCTGTGTCATCATTGATGAGATGACCAATTGTATTGCCATTCTCGGGCTCCGCTATTTTGGCGAGCGCAAAAAAGGAACCCTGACCCTGGCCTGGACCATCGGCGTGCGCCATAACATGGTGGCCTGTCATGGAGGCATCAAAAAGATTGGAGACAAACCGCCCATTGCAGTCTTCGGCCTTTCCGGTTCCGGCAAGTCTTCCATCACCAACAGTCTCGATCATGAAGGCCTGCTCACAGCCAAGGAAAAGGTCACCGTGGTTCACGATGACGCCTTTCTCATCGACCTTGAGAGTGATATAACGGTGGCCCTCGAACCCTCTCTCTTTGATAAAACCGATTCCGTGACCGCCGACGACTCGCTGCTCAAGTATTTCTATTCAGCCCAGAATATCGGGGTCATGAACACCGCCAACGGCGGCAAGGAGATGGTGAACGGAGATATTCGCAACAGCAATGGCCGCTGCCTGAAAAGCCGCGATATGTTCCGGCACGCCGAGTCCTGTCAACGCCCCGGCACCTTGATCTGGCTGCAGAAAGACACCAGCCTGCCACCCATCTCCAAGGTCACTGGCAGCTCTCTAGCTGTGGCTATGGGGGCATCCCTTTCCACTTTACGAGCCAAGGGAGTGGAGAATGTTGATGCCCGTGAGCTCGAAAAACTGGTCATTGAACCCTTTGCCAATCCCTTTCGAGTCCATACCCTGGTTGAAGATTGCGAGCAGTTTCGGAAACTGTTCAAGATGGGGTGTGAATGTTTCATCATGAACACTCACGCCTTCGGGGTCGCGGATGATCTCGAGAATATCCCCAAGGAGCTGTCGCTGGCCATAGTTACGGCACTGGTGCGGGGCAATATTGAGTGGCGGGAGTGGCGGACCTTCAAGGGCCTGCTGGTGCCGAAGAACGGCAATGCCCTGTTTGGGCAGGATTTTGACCAAAAATATAAACCATCCAGAAGTCCGGAGTTTTTATGCTTTCAACGGGACCGACTGCAGGATCGAATCACCTTTCTTTCCCGGAAACGAGACGATGAGCAGGACATGGCCAATACCTACATCGCCCCGCTGGTTTCAGCCAGGTTGACCATCGACCGGATCCTGACCCCTGATCTCTACCAGTGATATTTTAATGGGCGAAAGGCTGAGGGCATCACTTGAGATGAACCGTCCTGAACGTTGCTCTGTACACTGAGGATATTTCATGGCCTTTTTTTTAGTGACTTACAGATTATTTTCTTGTTCTTTTTACAAGAAAATAATCTGTGCAAGGCACTTATCCCGTTCATCGGGGTTTGAAGAGTAACCGAGCCTGCTTCCTCCATGAATCGAGAAGGCCCCCTGTCTCTCAGCCTTACCAATCTTCCGAAGGAATCCTTCTTCCGTCGTTTTGCGGAGTTGAATCGCCTGGGATACATTTCACACTTTCTCTTCCCGTCAGGCATGCTCTTCAACGATGCGCAATTCTGGTGGGGAGACAAGCACAAACGCCCGGCCGTGCATGAAGGAATGGATATTTTCTTCATGCAGGGCCTTGACGGGATGACCTCAAGGGTTGCCGACCAGATGCTGATCCCGGCCTTTCTGTCGGGACAACAGGTCCACTTTCATCGTGATTTTTTGGGAGAAACCATCTATATTCAACACCCAGAGATGCGGCTGAATGGCGCTGTTCTGCATACCCTCTATGGCCACCTCCACCCCGGAAGCGCTCCTTTTCATCCTTGTATTATCAACAAGGGACAGGAACTGGGAACCATCAGTTCCCCTCCTGAGTCAAGCGCTGTCCCTGCCCACCTGCATATCAGCTGCGCCTGGATAATAAAAGAGGATCAGCAGCTGAATGGTCTTACCTGGGAGACCATGGCTGCAAACAGCAGTGTTGTTTTTACTGACCCCCTCCCTTTTCTTCTCCAATAGAACCGGGAGATGGACAGCAATTATTAACCCATCTTGTCAGTAACTCTAACCATGCATATCCTGGTGGACGCCGACTCCTGTCCCGGAATCATCAAAAACATCCTCTATAAGGCCGTGGAAAGAACCGGGACCAGAATGACCCTGGTGGCAGATCGTCCACTGACGACTCCGCCATCCGCGTACATCCAGAAAATCCAGGTCAAGCCGGGACTCAATGCGGCGGATATCCGGATCATCACCCTGGCACAGATCGGCGATCTGGTTATCACCGATGACATCCCCCTCGCCTCGGCAGTCATCGCCAAGGGAAGCCTGGCGCTGAACCAACGGGGCGAGATGCTACGGGAAGAAAATATTGCCGAACGGCTCTCAGCTCGAGACTTTATGACTGAACTGCGGGAAAGCGGCATCGATACCGGCGGCCCGGCGCCGCTGACCCAAAGAGACCGGCAATCGTTTGCCAACCAGCTGGACCGGTTACTGGTTCAGCAAAGAATCTGACCTTTACCTTAAATACATACCAACAAGAAATATTATGGAATGGTTGAGCTCCCCTGAAGTCTGGATGTCCCTTATCACACTGACCGCCCTGGAAATAGTCCTCGGGGTTGACAATATTATCTTTATCGCCATCCTTGTTGGCCATCTTCCCCAGAAACAACAGGCCCGGGGCCGAACTATCGGCCTGGCCATGGCCATGCTCACCCGCATCGGCCTGCTCTTTTCCATCACCCTGATTATGCGGCTGACCCATCCCTTTGTCACCCTGTTCGGTCATGGGATCTCCGGGCGTGATCTGATCCTCATCGGCGGCGGCCTGTTTCTGCTTGCCAAAAGTACCCTGGAGATCCATGAAAGTCTGGAAGGAGATGAACTGGAAGAACATACTACCAAAAAAAAATTCGCCTCCTTCTGGCCCACCATTGTCCAGATCATGATCCTTGATATCGTCTTCTCTCTGGACTCAGTCATTACTGCAGTGGGCCTGTCGGACAAGCTGGCAATCATGGTCACGGCCATCGTCATTGCAGTGGGGGTGATGCTCTTTCTGGCCGGCGCCATCTCCAAGTTTGTTGATGATCACCCCACCATCAAGGTGCTGGCCCTGAGCTTTCTACTGCTGGTGGGGATGGCCCTGATTGGGGAAGGCTTTACCCTCCATATCCCCAAAGGCTACATCTACTTTGCCATGGCCTTCTCGGTCTTTGTGGAGATGCTGAACATGCGGCTGCGAAAACAAAAGACGGCACCAGTGCGACTACGCAAGTCGGTTGCCATTGATCTCGACGTCGACTAGGCGCCGCCACCCCATCCATGCATGTTCATACCCTTATTGTCGGCGCAGGCCCTGGCGGTCTGGCCTGTGCCAGAATGCTTGCAGAGCATGGACTCAAGCCCCTGGTCATTGAACGCAAAGAAAGCATCGGGGGCAAGGTCTGTGCCGGTGGGATTACCTGGGGAGGGCTCATCAGCCGGGTTCCCGCAGATCTTGCTGAAAAATCCTTTCCGGTGCAGCACATCATCACCCCTCTGCAGAGAATATGCATCGAAGAACCAACGCCCATCATCGCCACCGTCAATCGCGTCAAGCTGGGCCGGTATATGTCCCAGCAGGCCATTACAGCCGGGGCTGAGATCATGACCGGCTGGCAGGTCAAGCGGATCCATGGCCAAGAGCTGACCATGGAGCATAAAGACACGCGGCAACAACAGAGCATTACCTTTGATTATCTGGTCGGGGCAGACGGATCGAGCTCGATGGTGCGAAGACATGTCGGGCTTGCCAGCACCAGAATCGGGATCGGGATTACTTATCAGATCAGCGGCGATCTCACCGACATGGAATGGCACCTGAACAACCGCTATTTCGGCAATGGCTATGGCTGGATCTTTCCCCATGGCAACACCGTCTCCATTGGCGCCTATGCGCCCAAGGCAACCATGCCCGCTGCCCTGCTGAAAAAAGGCCTGCTCACCTGGGCGGAACGTTTAGGATTCCCGCTCGGCCAGGAACAGGCCCGGGCCGAATATATCAACTTCGATTATCAGGGCTGGAAATTCGGCAGGACCTTCCTAGTGGGAGATGCGGCAGGCTTAGCCTCCGGCTTGACCGGCGAGGGAATCTACCCGGCCATCCTCTCCGGGGAAGAAGTGGCTCGCACCATTATTAATCCGGATATTAGAAGCATGGTCATGGAAAAGCTGATCCACAAACACCGGCTGCACAGCCGAATGGTTCGCTTGACAAGCCTCAACTCCGCTTTCAACTGCCTTGCCGGAGAAGGCGTGGCATTGGGGCTCCGCTGCGGGGTAATCAAATTCAATAAACTGGAAATGGCGGTATAAGGCCTCTGCTCTTGAAGTGCGCCCTTTCACTCTGCCCTTCCATCCTTCAGCATTCAACCATTCAACGCCATGCCCCAGACAACCAAAAGAAGAATTAAAACCCTGTATCTGAACATCGCATTTCTGGTCACCGGCGCCGCCATCCTCCTCTTTCTTTTCAACGCGCCCAAAGAGACCACGGCAAAACTGCCCAAAGACTCCGATCACAGCCGGTTTCAGAATATGAACAAAAAAGAGGCGGAAAAGTTCTGCACCGAATGTCATTCCCCGGAAGGCGGCTCCCCCCTCCCGGAAGGCCATCCCCCCAAATATCGGTGTCTCTTCTGCCATAAACGCAACTGACAGTTCGCGGAAGTTCAATGCAGGATAAAACGGACAGATCGGTTTTCAGACTGAAAACATTCTTTTGATATGAGGACAGACAAGATGACACAAACAGAGTGGAAGATTCCGGCACTGGAGATCCTTCAGGCCGGGCCGGTGGTTCCAGTCATGGTGATTCATGAGCTGGGACATGCCATCCCCCTGGCCCAGGCTTTAGTGGCAGGAGGGATCACGGTCCTGGAGATTGTCCTGCGCACGCCGGTGGCCCTGGCTGCCATCAACGCCATTGCCAGCAAGGTGCCGGAGGCCATCACCGGTGCCGGGACAGTGGCCAATGTCGGAGATCTCGAAGCCGTCACCGAGGCCGGCGCCCTCTTTGCGATCAGCCCGGGACTGACCCGTGAGCTCATCGATGCCGCCCTACAGGGCCCCATAGCCTTGATCCCTGGGATTTCCACCATCTCCGAGCTGATGCTTGGCATGGACAAGGGCTATCGGCAGTTCAAGTTTTTTCCGGCGGAGGCCGCAGGCGGCATCAAAATGCTCAAGTCCATCGCAGGGCCCTTCCCCCAGGTCAGCTTTTGCCCCACTGGCGGCATCTCCGCCGTCAACTATCGCGACTATCTGGCCCTGAAAAATGTGGCCTGTGTCGGCGGTTCCTGGTTCGTTCCAGCGCATCTGATTGCCGCACAAGACTGGAACGCCATCAGCGAGTTGGCGGCAGCAACTGTTGCTGATGCCGCCAACTCAGCGGACAGGGAATAGTTTTCTGCTCAAGTACGGGGTAATTCTCCGGGTCTCCAATCCACCTTCCTGCCGACCCCTCCGGCAAGATAGAATGCACCAAAAGTCCCGGTGAACATCTCCCTGGCAAGATCCCCGGTACAATGGGTGGGACAGAGACGCCGCACGCCATGGCTTTTCAGCGAAGCACCAAGTCTTTCCAATTCATCGTGGTCACTGTCCGAGAGGTGAAAACCTCCCATCAGCAGTAAAATATCCTTGCCCAGCATCTCCTGGGTCCGGGTGGCAATCTTCTCGATCCCGGGATGGGCGCAACCGGTGACAACAATCACTCCCTCGCCCATGTCAATCACCAAGGCCTGTTCGCCAATTTCCCCCATCACCCCGGTGGAGTAGAGATTCTCGCCGATTTTTGTCGGCATCCCATCAATCACGCTCACCTTCCTGACCGCCCCTCGTAGGTCTCGAAGATAAAGTTTGGAGAGAGAATCAGGGGCAACGATTTCCAGATGCGGCGCAAGCTCGATCACCGAGTCAAGCCCGCCGATGTGATCCCAGTGGGGATGGGAAATAAAGAGCATCTCCACAGACGTCGGATCAAGGCCCATTTTCTCCATGTTTTGGAGAAGAACGCGGCCATTGCTTCCAGTGTCAAACAGAATGGTCTGGCCGGCCATCTCAATCAAACAGGCAAATCCCCACAGCGACTGCAAGTCCGGATTGCAGGGATAGTTATCAAACACGATGCTCAAGCTGATGCCGTGGTGATCAGAAGGCGTTACTAAATCACTCATTGTGTGCATCATTCCCCCACAATTCGACTCGAGTTTAGAACCGGCTTGAGCTCTTAAAGAAGTTATTAACAAGTTATGAACATTTTGATGAACATTTTGATGAACATTTTGATCAAGTCGCTATGTTCATAACACCTTTTCCGGCAAGGTTCAGTCGTCTCAATAAACAAAAAATGGAAACAGCTCATTACATGCTTGATCGGACAAATGGAGTGGACAAGGGCAGTTAGCGAAGGAGATGCTTCTGCCTCCGTTTCTCCCTGATTTTTATAAAGAAACGCAAAGAGAGGAAATAACTGGGAACAGCGCAGGGAAGGGCCAGCGCTACTCCCCCGACAAGAAGGACAATCACCGCTTCACCCCCGAGACCGGCAACAATTTTCATGGATTGAGTCAGGCCGGGATGTTGCAAGAGGAGCTCGAGCACTTCTTTGATCCCCGACCAAGTGAGCTCGTATGGGGTCAGGGCATTACCGACTATGGTGGAAAGATAATACTGGGGGACATAGGTGACGGGGTTACACACCAGAAAACTTGCCAGGATCCCGGCAATGGTTGAGCTTCTGGTGGCAAGCGTGGCCATGACGATAAGAATGGTATGGAGCGGCATGGTGGGGGTAATACCGAAAAAAACCCCAATGGCAGTACCGAGAGCCAATGAATGGGGATCCCCTTTCAACCTTAAAAATTTGAGATAATAAAATTTACTGATTCGCTTTGGGTTCATCGGCGGCTACTTTTCCTGAAGTTGAGAACGCGAATACACGTCCTGATCATACTGCCCCGGCCCTGACTTCTGAAAATAATGAAATCCTGCCAGAGCTATCATCGCCGCATTATCGGTACAGAAAGAGGGGCGCGGAATACAGAGCCTTTTTCCCTCCTGCCGGCAAGACTCGCCCATGAGCTCACGAAGTCGGGGATTGGCCGACACCCCGCCACCAAGCACAATGGTTCCGATATTATATTTCCTGGCCGCAAGCAGGGTTTTTGCCACTAGAACTTCCACAATCGCCTCCTGAAAGGAGGCACAGATATCGGCAAGCTTAAGGAGCTCACTCTTCTGCCGAGCACCATTGCAATGATTCAGGACGGCAGTCTTCAAGCCGGAAAAACTGAAATCCAATGATCCCTCCTCATCGGCAGGAGATGGCAAAGTGCCGCTTGATCCAGGGATGGATAATCTGTGGCCGCCGGCCAAGGATGGCAAAGTACCGCTCGATCCAGGGATGGATAATCTGTGGCCGACGGCCAGGGATGGCCTAGTGCCGCTCGATCCAGGGATGGATAATCTGTGGCCGACGGCC
>WSXV01000006.1:125854-160213 GCA_009773475.1 Desulfobulbaceae bacterium
GGGATGGCCTAGTGCCGCTCGATCCAGGGATGGATAATCTGTGGCCGACGGCCAGGGATGGCCTAGTGCCGCTCGATCCAGGGATGGATATCGAGCGGCCAAGCCAGGCTCGGGGGAAAGCAATGGCGGCCCGGTCACCGAAACCGGCTTCGGCAGACACATGTGGGCCGCCTGGATAGGGCATTCCCAGGATTTTTGCGACCTTATCAAAGGCCTCGCCGGCGGCATCGTCACGGGTTCTGCCCAGCAAGGTAAAAGAGGTGTGGCTGCGCGCCAGATAGATGGAGCTGGTGCCGCCGGAGACAATAAGGGCGATATAGGGGAACTCCGGTTTTTCCTCCTCCAGAAACACCGCCAGCAGGTGTCCTGCCATATGATCCACCCCGACAAAAGGGATCCCGGCGACATAGGAGAGGGCCTTGGCATAGGAAAAGCCGACGAGCAGGGAGCCGATCAGGCCCGGCCCCTGAGTGACCGCAATGAGTTGGATATCGGCCAAAGTGACGTTTGCCCGCTCCAGAGCCTCCTGAACAATGGGGACGATGGATTCCAGATGTTGGCGCGAGGCAAGCTCCGGCACCACCCCGCCAAAACGGGTATGAATCTGATCCTGGCTGCTGAGGACACTGGCCAGCAGGAGACTGTCGTCTTGCATCACTGCGGCAGCCGTATCATCACACGAAGTTTCTATTCCCAGGATAATCATAATTGAGTCAGGTGGAGCAAAAGGAGCCCTGCCATGGGCACCATATTTTCTTGGCAGAAAAAGACAATTCAGGGTATTACTTTTCTCCGTTTATATGGTCTCTTTTCACTAAAAAGTCAACATCCACCGCTATCAGCTATCCCATTCATCATGGCTTTATCATCATCCCAGGACTCCCAACAGCAAGAGCGAAATGAACTCATAAGAGATCGATTTTCCCGAACCATCTCCTATCTTCGCCTCTCCATTACCGATCGCTGCAACCTGCGTTGTCTCTACTGCATGCCGCCATCTTCCATTATCCAGCACGCAGAACTGCTCAGTTACGAAGAGATGCTGCGGGTTGTGGGTATCGCGGTGGGCATGGGCATGAACAAACTGCGCCTGACCGGCGGCGAGCCGCTGGTGCGCAGGGGAATCATGGATTTTATCCGCAACCTGACTGAAATCAAGGGCCTGGATGAAATTCGTCTGACCACTAACGGTGTCTTACTGAACGACAAGGCGGCCGAACTCCGCCGCATTGGAATCAGGAATCTGAATATCTCCCTTGACTCCATGCAACGCGACAAGTTTCTCAAAATCACCGGCGGAGACTTTTTTGATCAGGTCTGGCAATCCATTCAGACTGCCTGTGATCTGGGATTCAATGTGAAAATCAATGTGGTGGCGATGAAGGGAATCAATGACGATGAGTTTATTGATTTTGCCAAATTAGCACTGCAACGGCCGGTTCAGGTCCGATTTATTGAATTCATGCCCATCGGCAACAAGGAAAACTGGGACAAAAGTCGGTTTATCAGCGCCGGCGAACTCCAAACACTCATCTCCACCCTCGGCACCCTGGAACCCTTAGGCCAGGGACGGCCTAGTGTCGCGGGCACCTTGGACGGTGCAGGAGCGACCGCAGGCCATGGACGGCCCAGTGTCGCGGGATCAACATCTTCCGCTCCTCGACTGGAAGGACCAGCGCGGGTTTATCGACTGACCACGCCGGATGGACAGACTGGAAAAGTCGGATTCATCAGTCCCATCAGTCATCATTTTTGCGATCAGTGCAACCGCCTCCGCCTCACCTCAGAGGGACGGCTGCGAGCCTGTTTGCTCCACAACCATGAAACCGACCTGAAAGCTCTGCTCCGTCAGGGCGGCACCGACAGCGAGATTCAAGAGGCGATCCGAGAGACCATTCTCAATAAACCAAAGGGTCATACCATGCAAAATGACCAGACAGCATCAGGTCTGACACACTGTGTCGGCCAGATGTCGCAAATTGGGGGATGAAGTTCTAAAAAACAAGAGATTGAGACCGGACATCTGAACAATCCACACGCCCAGCCTTCGGCCAAGGCCTTCCCCGAAAAACTTACATTGCGTCATCCATCATTTGCTATCTTTTCTTTCGTCTCCCGACTCCCCTCTTCTCCCACCTATCTTTCTGCTACTTCCCCTCTGTCACCTGGCAGGGATAAGAGCCAAGCCATTCAAAATAGGAACAGATATCTTTCAGCCGTTCACAACCGCGCTTGATTTTTTCGTCTTCAATATGCCCCATCATATCGAGGAAAAATAGATACTTCCACTGCTTTCCTTTGATAGGACGAGATTCAATCTTGGCCAGATTGATATCCTCTTCAGACAGGATGGTCAACACCTCGTTCAAGGCCCCTGGTCGATCCATGAGCCCTAAAAGCAGGGAAGTGCGATCAGCTCCGCTGGGCGAAGGAGACTGATTGCCGATGACCAGAAACCTGGTGGTATTCCCCTGATAATCTTCAATGCCTTTGACCACCACCTGCAGGTCATAGGTCTTGATGGCAAGGGATGAGGCAATGGCCCCGATATTGGGGTTGTTGGCGGCCATCTGGGCGGCAGCACCGGTGGAGAAAACCGGCAGGGTGGGCACCTGCGGCAGATTTTTCCGCAACCATTCGCGACATTGTGCCAAAGGCTGGGCATGGGAGGCAACCGTCTGGATGTCTTCCATATTGCCGGAACGGCAAACCAGATTATGGCTGATCTCAAGAAGCACTTCGCCACAGATCTTGATATTGTGCTTCATAAATGCGTCCAGGGTGTTGAAAACCGAACCTTCGATAGAATTCTCCACCGGCACAATCCCATACTGGGTTCGATTTTTTTCCACCTCGGCAAAAACATCATCGATGGAATCCATGGGCTTAAAGACCGCAGAATGACCAAAATATTTCACTCCGGCCAGATGGGTAAAGGTGGCCTCGGGTCCCAGATAGGCCACTGCAATATTTTTCTGGGAGAGCCGGCAACTGGTGATAATCTCATTAAAGATGGAGCGCAGAGGGGTCTCGGGAAAGACACCGCTATTCATCTCAATGAGCCGCTCATAGATCTGCCGTTCGCGCAGAGGATCCCACTTGGCACGGTTGCTCTCGCTTTTCAGCCTGCCGATTTCCTTGGCGCAGCCGATTCGATCTTTGAGGAGCGAGAGAATCTGGTTATCAATGGCGTCTATTTTGTCCCGAACTTGGGGAATATCTGTTTTTTTCTCGGTTCCCATGGCCTGTCCTGATGATAAATGCGGCATTTTAAGTGATAACTAACGAACATCTTTATACAACAATCCATTTAATCGAATGAACTTAGGTGAAAGAAAAAAGGATGTCAAGCTGTAAAAAGATTGATTTAAGATAGTGGTGTACGATAAGATCATAAACTTGATTCATCCTTCATTCAAATCTGATTGATATACCTCGACGAAACGGCAAAGATTATTTTTACATCTTGGGTCTTGAAATAATAACTTTCTTGAGAGTGAAACATGCGCAACATTGAAAAAACCTATGAAGAGATTAACGCCAGGATCAAATCCGGCGAGGCGGTGGTGGTCACTGCCGAAGAGATGGTGGACATTGTCCGGGCAAAAGGACCGGAACAGGCAGCCCGGGAGGTTGACGTGGTAACAACCGGCACCTTTTCCCCGATGTGCTCCTCCGGCGCCTTTTTCAACTTCGGCCAGATGACCCCCACCATCAAGGCCTCACAGGTCTGGCTGAACAAGGTGCCCGCCTATGCGGGACTGGCGGCGGTGGATGCCTATATCGGAGCCACGGAGCCTTCCGAGGATGACCCGCTCAACAAGGTCTATCCAGGCGAATTCCGCTACGGCGGCGGCCATGTCATTGAAGACCTGGTGGCCGGCAGAAAGCTCTTCCTTGAGGCCAAGGCCTATGGAACTGACTGTTACCTGGCCCGCAAGATGCAGAAAGAGATCACCCTGGCCGACCTGCCCTATGCCCTGTTGTGCAACCCGCGCAACGGCTATCAGAACTATAACTGTGCCGTCAACCTCACAGACAAGACCGTTTACACCTATATGGGCATGCTTAAACCCCATTGCCGCAATGCAAATTATTGCAGCGCCGGTGAACTGAGCCCGCTTATGAATGATCCCCATTACCAGACTATCGGCATGGGTACCCGAATTTTCCTAGGGGGTGGCATCGGCTATGTCACCTGGCAGGGCACCCAGCATAACCCCAATGCCCCGCGCACCAAAGGTGGCGTGCCTCGTAAGCCGGCCGGCACCCTTATGGTTCAGGGTGATCTCAAGCAGATGTCCGCCAAATGGCTGCGCGGGATCTCTATCCTTGGCTACGGCAATACACTGGCCGTTGGAATCGGGATCCCCATCCCCATATTAAACAGCTCCATGGCGGCCTATACCGGGGTCTCAGACGCAGAGATTTTCACCCAGGTGGTTGATTATGGATATGATTACTCCAACGGCATTGCCCGCAATTATGGTGAGGTCAGTTACGCCCAGTTAAAATCAGGCTCCATCGAGGTCAATGGCAAACAAGTCCCAACCGCCCCGCTCTCCAGCATGGTAAAAGCTCGGGAAATCGCTGAAACCCTCAAGGGATGGATCCGGGATCGCAAATTTCTGCTGAGTCAACCAATCCAATTACTCCCTGATGCGGATGCCGAACGGGGAACTGAAAGATAAAGAAGCCAGGCTGCAGGCACTGCTCCATTCCTACGGCAAGGTAGCGGTCGCCTATTCCGGCGGAGTGGATTCCAGCCTGCTTCTCCGCATGGCCTGCGACAGCCTCGGGCCGGAGCAGGTCATGGCGCTGCATGGTGTATCCTGCCTTACCCCGGAAGCTGACCAGAAAAAGGCCGCCGAAGCCGTGTCAGGATCAAACGGCATAGGATGTGCCTATCGAGCTATCAAACTCACCCCCTTGGAGTGGCCGGAGTTTGTCACCAACACTGAACAACGCTGTTATTTCTGCAAAAAAAGGATCTATGGCGCCTTACTAGATGAGTTGACGAATACAAACCACGTTTTGCTCGATGGCACCAACAGCGATGATCTCCAGACAGATCGGCCGGGACTTGCAGCTATCCGTGAATTTTCCATTCAGACACCCTTGGCCCTGGCGGGACTCACCAAACAGGACATCCGGACTCTGGCCAGGCACAAGGGACTGGCCAACTGGGATCAGCCATCCAATTCCTGCCTTGCCACCCGTATCCCGGCGCCGCAAAAAATCACCGCAATCCTGCTTAAGCAAATCATGAAAGCGGAGCAGTATCTTCACCAAAAAGGGATTACGGCATGCCGGGTCAAGCCTGGTATTATTGCGATAACGATACAGGTAGCCAGCCACGATCTGGAAAAATTGTCGTTAGGTTCTAATAGCTTAGAACTGACTGAGTATCTGCAGCACCTTGGTTTTACGCCATTACCTCTGGATGTAAGAGTTCGTGAGCATTTTTAATCACTTTTGTCATTTATTATTTTTTCCTTGATTCGTCCCCTGGGTTCAATTATCATTTTCCCTGAATGATTTAGTGACTGAGGTACACCAATGGAGGAGGGAAAAATTAACGACCAAACTCCATCTCTTGCGTCCTCGTCAATGGACCTTTTCTGTCCTGCATACCGCCTTTAACCCTTGCAGACTCGGTATTTCATCAGGACTTCAAAAAGATCCTGATAATTTTTCTTTTTCTTTTGACAATTCAACAGGCTTCTATTAAAGCAGTATCAGGTATCAGGAGGAAGGGGGATGATGTTCACAATCCCTGAAGGTATAAATTGATTTTTCTGGGAGGAATCCATGAACAAGAAGGAATTAGTTGAAAGCATTGCAGAGGCCGCCGATATCAGTAAAGCTGCAGCAGAGAAAGCATTGAATGGAACTCTTGCTGCCATTGCCGAGGCGATGAAAAAAGGTGACAAGGTTACCCTGGTTGGGTTTGGAACCTTTTCCGTTTCCAAACGCGAAGCTCGTACCGGCAGGAATCCTCAATCAGGCAAAACCATTAAGATCCCCGCCAAGAACGTTGCTAAGTTCAAAGCCGGCTCAAAACTGTCTGAAGCGATCAATTAATCTTTTATAACTAGTCGATTCTATTCTCAATTGGCCTGCAACATCTGTTTAGAAAACTACCAGATATAAAAAGTTTTTTTATACTTTTTCCATAACGCCATGTTAGAATAAAAAGCCGTACAGTGCTCCTGCTCTGTACGGCTTTTCTTATTTCATCCCCACGTCCTGTCGGAGAAAGCGGCAAGACAGCAGCTCTCAGGGATGGCCGGACTTGAACATATTGCAACGCCCATCACATCTAACCCCGATGAACGGGATTAGTGATTTACAAGGAAGTCCGCCATGGCAGCCGATCTGCAAAATGACCAGAAATCAACCACAAGCGGAACCACAGGGCTGATTGCGCTTTTCACCGGAAACGGCAAAGGCAAGACCACAGCAGCTCTGGGTTTGGCCTTCCGGGCCCTTGGCCACG
This sequence comes from Desulfobulbaceae bacterium, assembly GCA_009773475.1. GTDB lineage: Bacteria > Desulfobacterota > Desulfobulbia > Desulfobulbales > Desulfocapsaceae > UBA2270. The sequence continues at coordinate 132,354 of WSXV01000006.1, forward strand.
GCCATCGGGTCTGTGTCATCCAGTTTCTCAAAGGAAGCTGGAAGTACGGAGAGCTCGATGCAGCCGAGAGATTTAAACCCCTGCTGGAATTTCATGTGATGGGACGGGGATTTACCTGGAAGTCCGAGGATCTTGAAAAGGATAAGGAAGCAGCCAGAAATGCCTGGGATTTTGCCGTCAAAACAATCAAGGAAAACAGACATGAGCTGATTATTCTCGATGAACTCACCTATCTCTGTCGCTATCAGATCATTGAAGAAGAAGCACTCCTGAGTGTTCTCAAAAACAAGCCGGCAACCATGCATATTGCCATTACCGGGCGGCATGCTTCAGAGGCACTGATTCAACAAGCAGATCTGGTCACCGAGATGCGCGAAATTAAACATCCCTTTCAGAACGGGATCCAGGCCCAGAAAGGAATTGAATTCTAATGCCGAATTGCAAACACATGCACAAAAGACAGAGCCGCGATTCCCCATATTGACACACGAACGGAGCAGAAGTAAGATTATTTTTCAGATTCGCCATTTTGAAAATTTTGCCCGATGCCGTTCTGTTTAGAAAAAATGGCCCCATCGGTACAAGTCCCAGGGAGAAACTACATTGGAATCATTTGACGTATTACTGGAAAGATCAAGCACCATTCATGGTCACCTCTGTGCAGGTCAGGTGATTGGAGTGCGGATGTCGATGATCGGCCTTGCGGCCATCGGCATTTATGATCCCAAAGGACTGGATCGTAAGAAACTCTATGTCCTGGTGGAGATTGACCGATGCGCCACCGATGCCATCCAGTCCGTCACCGGGTGTAGCCTGGGAAAACGCTCCATGCGCTGGATTGATTACGGGATCATGGCAGCCACCTTTGTCAACCTTGAGACTGGTAAAGCCGTACGGATTCTTGCCCGTGAGGAGTCCCGGGAACTTTCCAAGAAATATTGTCCGGAAATCGAGAACAAATACCAGCGGCAGCTTGACGCCTACCGGGTCATGCCCGAGGAGGAGCTTTTCACCATCGAAGAGGTCCAGGTATCTATTCCCCAAGAGGATATGCCGGGTCGACCCTTAAAACGCATCCAGTGCGAGTCCTGCGGCGATTGGGTTCAGGATTGCCGTGACATGGAGCAAGACGGCAAACTCCTGTGCCGAGGATGTGCCCAAGGAAAATATTATTCCAGAATTGAGAAAAAGGATTGAGGATTCAAGATGATAACACTGCTTGACTATGGCGCCGGCAATGTCCGCAGCGTCAGGAATGCCATTACCCGGCTGGGCCATACCGTGCGTGACGTCCAAGGCCCACAGGATATCCTTGCCGCTGAGAAGCTGATTTTCCCAGGCGTCGGCAGCTTTGGCTCGGTGATGCAGCGCTTGCAGCATGACGGCTTGGTGGAGCCCCTTATTGAGCGTATTCGCCTCAACAAACCTTTCCTCGGCATCTGTGTTGCCCTGCAGGCGATGTTTGAAGGCAGCGAAGAATCACCCGGCGTGGCCGGACTTGGCATCCTGCCCGGTCAGGTCAAACGATTTACCAACCGCAATCTCTCCGTTCCCCAGATTGGCTGGAACGGCATTATCACCCACAAAGAATCGCCCATCCTCAAGGACTATCAAGGCCAGAAACTCTACTTTGTCCACTCCTACCGGGCATCGGTGGCCGATGTCGGGCCGGAGTGGCTCCTTGCCACCACCGATTACGGCGACTCTTTCGTCAGTGGCGTGGAACGTGGCAATGTCACCGCCTTTCAGTTTCATCCTGAGAAAAGCGGAGAGGCCGGGTTGTCCATCCTCAACAATTTCCTCAATGCTCAGGGTCAAGAGAGCATTGAAGTTCGCCCTGTCATCCAACCCGGCAACCGGAAGACCAACATGGCAAAACGAATCATCGCCTGCCTCGACGTGCGCTCCAATGACCAGGGCGACCTGGTGGTGACCAAGGGCGATCAGTACGATGTGCGGGAGCCCGGTATAAGTGGGGACAGCGACGCAGGGGATGTGCGCAACCTGGGCAAACCGGTGGACCTTGCCCGCCGCTACTATGAGGAAGGTGCCGATGAAATCACCTTTCTCAATATCACCGGCTTCAGAGACTTTCCCATGCAGGATCAACCCATGCTTGAAGTGTTGCGTAAGACCTCGGAAAATGTCTTTGTCCCGCTAACCATAGGCGGCGGCATCCGTGAATTTACCGATTCCGATGGCAAACACTATTCCGCCCTCGATGTGGCTGCCGAATATTTCCGTTCCGGGGCAGACAAGATCTCCATTGGCAGTGATGCAGTTTACGCAGTGGAGGAATTTCTGCAGACCGGCAAAAAAAGCGGTCGGAGTGCCATCGAGCAAATTTCTTTTGTCTATGGTGCCCAGGCGGTGGTGATCTCGGTTGATCCCCGGCGGGTCTATGTCCAAACCCCGGAAGCAACCACCCACCACACCATCGCCACCAAAACGACTGGCCCCAAGGGTGAGAAATATTGTTGGTATCAATGTACCGTCAAGGGAGGCCGGGAAGGGCGTGATATCGACGCCGTCCAACTGGCAAGCACCTGTGAACTCTTGGGCGCAGGCGAGATCCTCCTCAACTGTATTGACAAGGATGGTACCAACAGCGGCTTTGACCATGAGCTGATCAAGCAGGTGCGGGGGGCCGTGTCCATCCCGGTGATTGCCTCATCAGGGGCGGGGTCAGCCCAGCATTTCATTGAAGTCTTCCAGGAAACTGATGCCGAGGCCGCTCTTGCCGCCGGTATCTTCCACAGGCAGGAGGTGCCGATCAGCGAGGTCAAGGAGGCCTTACGCAAAAACAACATCGAGACCCGATGAGGAATTCAGCGCATACTACAAAACTCAAACCAACTTACCTCACAGCATTATCAGACCGCTCATGGCAGGAATCTACTCAGACGGCTTTGTTGCGGCTTTCTTTAGCTAAAAGAAGAAGAAATAGTAATTGAGCGAAGCCAATGAGACTTGGCGCTAAAACAAAATCGAAACCCACTCATTTGCCTCCTTTGAGTGGGGGTTAAGAAGGAGACATCTTGACTTATGAAAACCAGAGACCTCGAGTGGGAAAGCAACTCAATGTGTCTATTGCTTATTGCTTCACTCCAACCGTCTCATTTATTTCAAGAAAATCTAAGACGATCTTGGCGAATTCGGTAGGTGCTTCGATCATTAAGCCGTGAGATCCATTCTTGAATTGAACCAGCCATGCCCCCGGTATAGCCGAAGCAAGTGTCTTTGAACTTTCAACACCTACCACGGTATCTGAAGTCCCAACGATGAGCATAACCTGATTTGTGATGGAGGGTAGTCTGTCCAGAGGGGTCTTCCAATGGGTTGTAGCTTCAATTTGTCGCAGGACGATTGGGTTGATAGATGATTCACCTAAAGGAGCTTTGCCTTTCAACGTTGCGGCAACATTGCTTCCGTCTGTAGAGGTTGCATAAATAATGGCTTTATTAAAACGTTGCGGATACTCCAACAATAACTCCTGTGTAATCGTACTCCCCATGGAAAATCCAAGAACATTGGTTTTTTCAACTTTAAGGGTGTCAAGTAGGCCAATGACATCATCCGCAAACAATTTATAGGTAAATGTTACATCATTGGCTGTGGTATGCCCCATGCCCCGGTTGTCCAGTACGATCAGTTGGTATTTCTTTGACAACGCATCAATAACCTCTTTCGGCCAACGATCCATTGTATTCCCCAGCCCTACGATCATTATGAGTGGTTCACCAGAACCAATCAATTTGTAGCCTATTTTTATTCCATTGAAATTGATTTGGTATACGGCATTACCTTCCTGATCCTGTCCAGTTGTTTCGCCTGAGGGTTGAATGTCTTGGGCCGTCGCGCTAGAGAAGTTAATAACCAGCGCAATAAGTATTGAAATAAATAGAAAAATGATTTTTTTCATAGGTGTTTTCGTTCCCTCTTTGATTGATCGAACGATCAGCGTCAGCCAGGCCGGCCATTGACACTCGAAAAAATTAACGGTGCTGTCCGGCGTCGGATGTACGCGGTGGTTAGCGCATATTACGCCCCAAATTTATCGCGAAGTTCCTGAATACAGCGAACTTTCAGCTTCTCTTTGATGAGTGCGGCCTCTTTTTTCATTCGTTCATGTTCGTGTGTGCCGGGAACCGCATACCTGACAGATCCAATTGCAGTTTCGAGGAAACCAAAGAAATCGAAAAATTCTATGAGCTGCAAGAGTTGCGTCGAGCGAGTGTTCCACCACTCCGGGCCTAGTGACGGCAGTACAACCGAGAAGACACGCTCCATTACTGAGTTTCCGATCAATCTACCGGTTTTATAGAGAAATCTGGACCTGTAACGTCGCGCTCACCGGAAATTTCCAAGTACAGCGCCTTGTTATGCTACGTATTGCTTATTTGCTTGGTTCATCCGGTTTTTCAAAAAGCAATTTGCCTATCCAGTAAATTGATTGTCCAAAATTCGAAATCAATTGTTCGCCCTGTCGCAGAAACGACTTACTTTCATCGACTTTGGCGAGCTTTAAAGCATCCCCAATCTTCGAGCTGGTCGGGTGTGCATCACCTACTCGCATGTCATATGCGCCAGCAATAGGACCGAAAACGCTATGAGCTTTATCAGCCCCAACCTTCTGAGCCAGAACATCCTGAAGAAGCTTGTTTGAGCCGAGTTTTTCCTTATCGGGGCGTATAGAAAGCTTACGAAGCTCACGTACATCAAGTCGATCAGAAAAAACACGAACAAGCTCTTTAGCTAATCTCAACAATGATGCCTGATCCTTACTTGCGAAGCGGGATATATGCTGCATAGCGGTGGGATACTCTATGTCGTGTGAGTAAAGAGAAGCATTGAACTCTTGCCGAAACCCCTCCTCTAACATAGCCATAGCCTTAAAAAGGAGGTCTTCAACAGCATGAGTAGATGCCGGCTGAGCTTTTACTTGCGATGCTAATAGCTCATTTGACACCTTCCCATCTGGAACAACGTTATGAGCTGCCCAAATATGCTGTTCCCATGCTGCAAGGCGAGCAATGTCATAGGCGTAGACTGTGATTAAATCCGAAGGATTAATTCCGAAATGAATCGCATACCCAGATGTGGAGAAAATACCACCTGTTTCTGCCGTATACCACTTAAGAGAAAAGCCGCGAAGGCCGAGAAACTCGTTTACTATGCTTGATCGGAACCACAGCCATCGGCCAATATCTTCATTTTTTAAATCGGCAGATGCCATGCGTGTCCCGTCAGTCTCCACTATGAATTGGGGAAGATTCGTATCTGCATCTCCTCGGACACGATTACTTTGCCCTTGATGCTCAATCCATTCATCACGCCAAAACTCGCCTTCTACCATTATCCCTTCATAACCACTTCGATGCCCCCGCGAGCTTTCATAGTCGGTGTTGTCATTACTTTCCGGCCCCATCACTGGAGCGTCTTCGTCTTCATCAACGTCAGTTCTCCAGGATCGGAATAAAGCCCAACTTCCCCCAAAGACATCATCCAAGCTACGAATTAGGAGCTCAAATCGTCCGCCGTCTCGCTGTTCTTGCTGGTCTACCAAATTAGCGTACTCACTACCTTCTAGTGAACCGACATTTTCCACTCTTTGGCGGTAGTAAGAGAGGCGAAGAGATAGGTTCCTTGCTGCCAAATAATCGAGAAGAAATTCTCGCTTAATCTCGATCAGACGCTGCTCTCCTTTTTCATCAAGAACTTCCCGAGCCACTACAACGAAATTCTCTTCTGGCCTTACCCAGTTTGCGCCATCTTTTATCAGATGAAGCGCAATAACTAGATCAGGATTCAATACCCATAGACTTCCGCCAACTACTGGTTGAGGGTGTTCGAATACAAGGTGAACTCCGACTGGTTCTTTATCATTGTATTGATACTGTTCAATGGATGAGTAGTAACCATCCTCGTAAGCATAAGGCTGGACACTGCAACCGATTCCAATATCAGTCCAGCTAAGCCGCTCTGCGACTTCCCTATGCTCAGGCGGGAACGCAACAGACCCGCATCCAAAATACTCACTGATATAGCCTATATTTCGAGCTTCACCCTGCTCGTCATTGCTGGAGGCTCTCAAAGGAACCCACGTCGCACTAGAGAAGGTTCGGCGAGTTTCTTTTTTTTGGAGAATCCAGTCTTTATTCATAGGTCATCAATTTCCATCAGCATAACGTAGAGCTAACCGGCGCTGCTCGGCTTTATCGCGCAGCGTCCAGCGACCGAAGGGAGCGAGGTTGAGCGCCATGTTGGACGAAGCCGCTATGCGGCAGAAAAAGCATGAGCAAGCCATCTCATACGTCAATAACATCTTGTAATCTCAGGGCATAGGGTAATAGAAAGAGGGGAGGGAGGCAAATTTATTGCCACCACATCAACTCTTTCCAAGGAGGTTACAATGAACACCACCATGCCGCAAGACCCGCAATTCAACACGCAGTACCAGAAACATCTCAAATGTCTGAAGCTGGGCGGTTTGCAGCCCAAGACCGTCGATGCCTACGCCAGGGCAATCAGGCGTATCGGCAACTATTTCGATTGCCGGATTGAGAACCTCGGCTCCGACCAGTTGCTCGAGTATTTCAATGAGCTGCTGGAAGAACACTCCTGGAGCAGCGTCAAGCTTGATCTCTACGGTCTGAAGTTCTTTTACTCCAAGGTTTTGGGCAAATCATGGGAAGATATCCCGCTGATAAAGCCTCCCAGAACCTCCAGAATCCCGGATATTCTGTCTGTCGAACAGATGGGGCAGTTATTCGCCGCAACCAGCATCTTGAGCTACAAGGTCTTCTTTTTCACTTGCTACAGTATGGGCCTGCGCCTGGGTGAAGGCATCCGGCTCACCGTCGGTGATATCGACGCGGGCAGGATGCGGGTGCATATTCGTGACGCCAAGGGCAATAAAGACCGGCTGGTGCCGCTGCCCGACAGAGCCCTGTGCGTGCTGCGGGAGTTCTGGGCCGTGCACAAGCATCCTCACTTTCTCTTTCCCAGCAGAAAACGGGGGCCGAAAAACGCCCATCTGGTCGATCTGCCCCTGGGTCGAGGCGGCATTCAAACCGCCATGCAGGCCGTGGTTAAAGAGCTTGGCATAAAAAAAAATCTCATGCCATTCCCTCCGTCACAGCTATGCCACCCATATGCTGGAGGCCGGGGTTGATCTGCTTGAACTGCAACAGATCCTTGGCCATGTCAGCATCCTGACCACCTCCAGATACACCCATCTCACCATGACAACAGCCAGCAATTCCAGGCTGGCCGTCAACACCCTGATCAATTCCCTGGACATCGCATGGGGAGGGCGCAAGTGATGCTGCTCTCCACCATTATCAAGCAATTTGCCGACAGCTTTCGTCATCGCTATGCAAAAAATCTTCTGCCGGGCCATACCAAGGCCCTGGAGTCCATGGCCGGATGCAGACATGAACATGGCCCGCACATGCTGGCCCAATGCGCAAATCATCAGTGTGACACAACGGCCTACATCCCTCATTCCTGCGGCCACAGAAACTGTCCCCATTGCCAGAACCACGAGAGCCAGCAATGGATTGAGCAGCAGCTGAGTAAACGGCTACCGTGCCAGTACTACCTGATCACTTTCACCTTGCCTGAGCAACTTCGGGATCTGGCCTGGAAAAACCAGAAGACCGTCTACTCCCTGATGTTTGTCACGGTGCAGGATCTGCTCAAATCATTCACCAAAAATGACAAGAAACTCGGCGGCGCGCCGGGATTTACCGCCGTCCTTCATACCCAAACCAGAAGCCTCGATTACCACCCCCACATCCATGTGGTCATGCCCGGGGCGAGCATCAACATGCAAACGAGTCTGTGGCGGGTGAAATCTCCGGGCTATCTCTTCAGTCACAAGGCCCTGGCCAAAGTCTTCAGGGACAGGTTCCTCCAGGCGTTGAAGGAAAACAAGCTGCCCATCCCCCATGATTGTCCCAAGCAGTGGGTGGTCGACTGCAAGGAGGCGGGCAATGGTGATCAGGCCCTTGTCTACCTCGGCCGCTATCTGTACCGGGGCGTCATCCGCGAAAAAGACATCCTGCACTGCCGGGATGGCATGGTCACCTTTCGTTATCGCCATGCCAAGAGCGGAGAAGACCGGACCCGAACGGTCACCGGCGAGTATTTCCTCTACCTGCTCATGCTCCATGTGCTGCCCCGAGGATTCCGGCGGGCCAGATCCTATGGTTTCCTCCATTCGTGCAGCAAGAAGCTCATCCTCTTTCTGCAGATGGTGCTGCGCGTTGTGCCCTGGCGCAGCCTTGCCCGCAACATGAAAAAACAACGGCCGGCAATCATCTGTCCTGCCTGCGGGGCTGCCATGGTGATCGTCGCCACCATGCTCTTCCACCGACACCGACCAGTCCGGCCAGATTGCACTGGCAGGGCTGCGGAGGTACTGGGTATGTAAACGACAACCGACAGCGTGGTAGTCTCGCAACAGCCGGATTTCACCGGTACAGGACACTTGCGTCCAAAAAACGCCAAAATTCAGCATGTAACAGCACTATGGATCGACAAAATCCTCGTCGAAGATCATCCCTGCATCTTTTCTGCTCTTCCCGGTAGCCCACCCGCCTGATTTAGCAACCACCGACCAAAAAGCTCTTTTCTATATATATCCACCGGGCTTGTCCAACCACCGGTTCAGATTGTGGTTCCGCTGCGCTTCACACAATCTAACCTTGTTCGTTAGGCTTGCCAAGACCAAGCTCCCGAATAGAGGGGAGGCACAAAGTCTCAAAGTTTTTCGATTCGTTTACGTAACTCATTAGGAAGTTTCATCATTTGATTAAGCCACTTTAGTGCCAGTCTATACGGCGGGTTCTGACACTGCTTCAGGAGGAAGTCAAACTTTGTTACTGCCATGCTGTCCGTTACAACTATCGGCGTTTGAGGTGAATCCGCTGCAATAGGCTTGCGCGAGAACCACGGATTATGCATCTCGAGTGTATCTATGAGATAACCATCTACCTTTCGTAAGCTTTGCCAAATGTCAGGCACGGTAGTTTTCTCTCTGAGACTAAAAACAAAGTGATCAAGGGCGAAAAGACATCCCGTATTGAAATCTACACCGAAGGAATTGTAGCGATTATCAGGGCGGCCGAATTTGTCTATGTTCCGTAAGAATTCGATGGTAGAAAAAACTTTCAAATAATCTCGGGCGTGTTCGGGAACTGACAATAGATCGTGGGGCTCGATGGTTATGCTATGAAGCGAGGCATCCAATGTGCAGGCTTTTGTGTAGAGCGCCTCTACGTCGTGCTTTTCGTCTCTTACAGATTCTCCACGAAGTAGAAGAAAGGCCTTCAAGTACTTCTCAATCGCCTGAGCCGCGGCCCAGTAAAATGCACGATAAAGACCGCTTTTCGCAAGAAGTCGGGCAGTTAAATAATCCTGATCTGCAGTGACAACAAAAGATTCGTATATGACGTCCACGATGTTGCATTCGGCCGATATCTTGAATTCCTTTGGTAAGGCTTGAGAGTATGGGATTGCATCTTCAACTTTAAATTCGTAGACGAAGTGCTGTCGCGCCTCGCGCAAAAAGGGTGAACTATCGGTGCTCATCATGCATGCCTAACAAGTAAATCACCAGAACCGTATATCACCCCATTTGTGGAGATATACAGAAAGATGGCATCATTTTAAAAAACATTGTCGAGGTCCTTCCAAAGTCCACATACTTCCAAATAACGTTGAAGGAGCATTTTTACCACTTATAGGCTATTCCCGGAATCGGCGATGTTCTGGCTCTGACAATCATACTGGGAACCGGCTCCATAGAACGTTTTTCCAGAGTGTGAAACTTACCTCTCACTGTCGGTAAATGCCGACAGAGTGGATAAGCAATAATAAATCAAAAGGAGAAGGCAACAAGAAAAACGGCAAGGAGTATCTTGCCCGCCCAAGGGAATAGATTCTACTTGCCAAAGGGTCTTTTAATGAGTGGTTCCTTTTTTATTGGCCTGGCCTAAAGCTGCTTGCTCTATGTGCTTTTGCAATAACCCGTGATAAATTACCTGGCATCAGGTACATCCATACATATCGCATTCCCCGCATTAATGAGCTGCACGCTGAACCGCTTCTCCAGCTTTCTCAATGTCCTGACCAGCCCCGTGTATGGTGCTGCATCCTTGGATAAGCAATACCAGAGCCAATACCAACAGCATGGTTGTCGTTAGATTTTTCTTGATACGCATGACAAATTCTCCTCTGTTAAATGTTTAATGACTGTTAAGGTCCTGTTTTTTTTTTACGAAGTAGTGCGGTTTTGGTTTGGGGGTCGGACCACTGTAACTAAAATAGTTCTAAACAATTCTCAGCAATAGGTGTCTCTGTCTCCTGAATATCAACAAAAATATCACTCTGCGGCAATAGATGGCTCTTGGCAAGCTTCAGTGGGAAGACAATCTTGGTGAGTTAATCTTTTTCCTGAATATCTTTGGATTTGGTAGATAGGAAGTATCTTCACCCTGAAAACTACTTGCATTGCGAGAACAATCTAACTTCATTTAAGTAATCCAATTGGACACTTGCCGAACAAGTTGTGGCAGAGAGGTCACTACTGCCTCGTTCAATCCCTCCCCCAACTCAAAACTTTCGGCTTCGACGGTGAAGAGCATTGCTCGCGGGGTGTGGCCGTAGAGCGCACCCGCCAGCGCCAGCAGAGTCCCTGGCCCGAAGTGGTGGGTGATGCCGCTGGGGGTGGTGGTGCAGGGGGCCAGGTCGCGCTGCGTGATACGCCCGGGCTGCCCGGCGGGGGCGCATGCGTCAATGAAGGCCACGCTATCCACCTCGGCCAGGTCGGCGGCCAGGTCGGGGGTAAGCTGCTGGCAGGTCAGCACCGCCACGCCGGCGGGCAGCGCCAGGCGGCTCAATTCCTCGGCGGCGTAAATCCCCAGGCCGTCATCTTGCCGCAAAGTGTTGCCGTAGCCGATAATCAGAGTTTTTATCATTATCTGGAGAAAACCCGAAGAACCACGGAAGCCACGGAAGAAAACCTGCTTTTGTCTTTTTCCGTGGTTCTGTGTGTTCCGTGGTTAATTTCAGCGCGTCATGCTATCAATCAACTGCCCATTGGGGGCTAATAACTCGATTTGCATGAGCATGTGGCCGTCGGCGTGGGTAGAGCAGGCCAGACAGGGGTCGAAGGCGCGGATGACGGCTTCGACGCGGTTGAGCATGCCTTCGGTCAGCTTGTCGGCACGAACGTAGTAGCGGGCGACTTGCAGTACGCCGCGATTCATGGCCAGGTTGTTGTTGCCCGAGGCGATGATCAGATTGGCCGATTCGATCAGGCCGTCTTCGTTGACCTTGTAGTGGTGGAAGAGCGTGCCGCGCGGCGCTTCGCTGACGCCGACGCCTTCCAGGTTGTTGACCTCGGCGTGGGCGCGCACTTTCTTGGAAAGAATTTCTGGGTCGTTGAGCAGTTGCTCGATGCGCTCTATGCCGTACAAAATTTCAATCAGGCGGGCATAGTGGTAGTGGAACGAACTAAGCACGGCGCCCGTATCCAGGCATTTGAACTCGGCCAATTCCTGGTCGGCTTCGGGCGTGCCGCACTGGTTGACGATGTTCAGGCGGGCCAGTGGGCCGACGCGGTACATGCCGTCGTTGTAGCCCAGGGGCTTGTAATAGGGCGATTTGAGATAGCTCCACGGCTCGACGGCCTCACCGATGTAGGCGGAGTATTCATCGGGGGCGAGTTGGTCGGCCAGGATGCTGCCGCTGGCGGTGACGACGCGGATTCTGCCGTCGTAGTGTTCGAGCTGCCCATCGGGCGAGACCAGCCCCAAAAACAGGCTGGGGAAATTGGCGAAGGTGCGGATGTATTCCTGGTAGTTGTTCAGGCTTTTCTTGTACCAATCGAGCGTGCGGCGGATGATGCCTTTGACTTCGGGGATTTCACTCAAAATCAGGTCGCGGGCGGTCGCTTCGAGTGGGCTGGCCACACCGCCGGGGACAATCCAGCCCGGATGGATTCGTTTGTTGGCCAGGCGTTCGATCACCTGTTGGCCGAAGCGGCGCAGACGCACGCCGTCACGCACGATCTGCGGGCTGTGTTCGAGGAGGCCAAACAGGTTGCGCTTGGCGGGGTCAGCGTCCATGCCGAGCAAGAGGTCGGGCGAGGAGAGATAAAAGAAGTTGAGGGCGTGCGACTGGATGATCTGCCCGAGGTTGATGATGCGGCGCAGGTCGATGGCGGTTGGCGGGATGCGCACGGCCAAAATCTGGTCGCAGGCCTTCGACGAGGCAATCAGGTGGCTGACCGGGCAAATGCCGCAGGTGCGGGCGGTGAGCGAGGGCATTTCGTAGAAGGGGCGGCCTTCCATGAATTTCTCGAAGCCGCGCAACTGGGTAACATGCACCTGGGCGTCTTGCACGGAACCATCGTCGTTGACGAAGATGCTGACCTTGGCGTGGCCCTCGATGCGGGTAACTTGTTCGATGACGATTTTTTTGGTCATGGCTACGCTCCGAAGCGGGTCTTGTCCATCAGGTTGGGGGTGCGGCCGGCGATCAGTTCGCTCAGGGCGAAGAAGATCGTATCTGCCGAGGGCGGGCAGCCGGGGATGAAGACATCCACCTTGACACAGTTGTGCAACGGCAAGGCACGCGGCAGCAGCGGCGGCACGCTCTCGACCGGGATTTGCAGGTTGAGTGCTTCCTTGTCGAGATAGACGGCCTTGAGTGTCTCTTCCACGCCGAAAGGGTTGCGCATCGAGGGGATGTTGGCGGTGATGGCGCAGTCGCCAAAGGCTACCAGGGTCTTCGTGCGGGCGCGGATTTTTTTGAGCTTGTGCAGGTCTTCTTCGGTGCCGAGGGCGCCTTCAACCAAGGTGATGTCCACGTCTTCGGGAAATACCTTCACATCCACCAGCGGGCTGAAAACCATTTCCACCAACTCAGAGAGTTCGATCAGGCGCTCGTCAATATCGAGGAACGACATGTGGCAGCCTGAGCAGCCGTCGAGCCAGATGGTCGCCAGGCGCAGCTTTTCTTGTTTATGGGTAGCTTTTTTCTCGCTCATTTCTTCGCTCGTCATTTCTTTAATCCTTTGCGGCGCATCACTAGGTAGGGCAGGAAGTGTCGTTGTTTGGCCATCTCGGCCACCGACTTGCCTTTTTCGGCCAGCGCCCCCGTCGGGCAGACGTGGACGCACTTACCGCAGTTTGTACAGGTAGCCGATTCACCCCAGCGGCCATCGAAATCGGTGATGACCAGGGTTTTGATGCCCCGGTTGCGTAAATCACGGGTGTGGGCGCCTTCGATCTCATCACAAACCCGCACGCAGCGACCGCACAAAATACAGCGGTTGTGATCCACCTCGTACCTGGGGTGCGAACCATCCAGGCGGAAGCGCGGGTGCAGGTAGCCGTAGCGGATGTGATCGACGCCCAGGCGCTGCGCCATCGCTTGCAACTCGCAGTGACCGTTGGTCACGCACACGGCGCAGATGTGGTTGCGTTCGGAGAAGAGCAACTCGACGATCATCCGGCGGTACTTGAGCAGGCGCTCGCTGTCGGTGACGATTTCCATGCCTTCATCGGGTTTCGCCACGCAAGATGGCACCATGCGGTTCGTCCCGCCGATTTCGACCATGCACAGGCGGCACTGGCCGGTGGGGGTCAGGCCTTCAAGGTTGCACAGTGTGGGGATGTCAATGCCGTTCTGGCGAGCCACATCGAGTATGGTTTCGTCCTCGGTGGCGCTGACGGGCTTGCCGTCAATGGTAAAGGTCTTGATCAATGGTGTCGTGGGGCTCATAGGGCCTCCTCAGGGGGAGCAGCCACAGAAGGCTGTATTTTTTCCAGGTATTCGTGGCGGAAATAGCGCAAGGTGCTGAGGATCGGGTTGGGGGCCGCCTGGCCGAGTCCGCACAGGCTGGTGTTGCGCATCAGGTCGCACAGCTCTTCGAGCGTGGTCAGGTCTTCTTCGGTGGCGATGCCGGCCTGGAATTTGCCCAACAGGTTGTACAGTTGGACCGTTCCGACCCGGCAGGGGGCGCACTTTCCACACGATTCTTCCATGCTGAACTCCATGAAAAAGCGCGCCATGTCAATCATGTTCGAGCTATCGTCAATGACGACCATGCCGCCCGAACCCATCATCGAGCCAAGATTTTTCAGCGATTCGTAATCTACCGGGGTATCGAGATGCTCGGCAGGGATGCAGCCGCCCGACGGGCCGCCGGTCTGTACGGCCTTAAATTTGCGCCCGTTGGGGATGCCGCCGCCGATGTCGTAGATAATCTCGCGCAGCGTGATGCCCATCGGCACTTCGATCAGGCCGGTGTTGGTGATCTTGCCGGTCAGGGCAAACACTTTCGTCCCCTTGCTTTTCTCGGTACCGATGCGGGCGAACCAGGCCCCGCCGTTGTTGATGATGCCGGGGATATTGGCGAAGGTCTCGACGTTGTTGACCAGCGTGGGCTTCCCAAACAGGCCGGATTGTGCCGGGTAAGGCGGGCGTAAGCGCGGCATGCCGCGGTTGCCCTCAATCGAATTGAGCAGAGCGGTTTCCTCACCGCAGACGAAAGCCCCTGCCCCAAGGCGTACCTCCACCCGGAAGTTGAACGGCGTGCCGCAGATTGCCTGGCCGATAAGACCCATCTTTTCGGCGGCCTTGATGGCGCTCTTGACGCGTTTAATTGCCAGCGGATATTCGGCGCGCACATAAACGTAACCCTGGCTTGCTCCCACGGCGAAGGCAGCAATCGCCATGCCCTCCAGGACGCGGTGCGGGTCGCTTTCGAGTACGGAGCGATCCATAAATGCGCCGGGGTCGCCTTCGTCGGCGTTGCAGACCACATACTTTAGTTCGCCTGGCACTTTGGCCACTGTGCTCCATTTCAGGCCGGTGGGATAGCCCGCACCGCCGCGCCCGCGCAGGCCGCTGTGGAGCACTTCCTGGACCACTTCGGCGGAAGTCATCTCGGTGATGGCTTTAATCAGAGCCGTGTAACCGCCAACGGCGATGTAATCGTTGACACGTTCGGGGTCAATCACGCCCGTATTTTCGAGGACGTTCCTTTCCTGACGGGAGAAGAAGGGCTGCAGCGTGTCAATTCGCTTCTCAACCTGGGGTTTCTCATCCAAAAGGCTGACCAGCACGGCCACGCCTTCTTCGGGTGTCATCTCACGATAGAGCAAACCAAGCGGCTGCACCGAAAGGATCGGCCCGGAAGCACACAGCCCCATACAGCCAACTTGCTTGACCTTGATTTCGTTTTGCAGGCCGCGCTCCCTCACTTCGGCTTCGATGGCAGTGGCGATGGCATCCGAGCAGGACGACATACAGCCGGTGCCAGTGCAGATGTCCAGGCAGTAGCGATATTTTTTTGCGTCCTCCGCTTCTTGGGCGGCAAGGGCTATCAATTCTTCATTCGTCATGGCTCATCCACTCCCGAATTCTTGTTTTCATCTGGTCTGGGGAAAGGCGGCCAACCACCTTGCCATCCAGGATCATTACCGGGGCCAGGCCGCAGGCTCCCACGCAGCGCGCGACCACGAAGCTCAGCTTGCCGTCGGGGGTGGTCTGGCCCATTTCCAGGCCGTATTCTTCGCGCATGAACTCCACGACTTCTCCAGCACCCTTCACGTAACAGGCGGTGCCGGTGCAGAGCGAGATGACATGCTCGCCGAGCGGAATCATATTGAACAGGTTGTAGAACGTCGCCACACCGAAGACTTTGCTGGGCGGCACGTTCAGGCTGTTGGCTACATATTCCAGGGCCTCGCCACTGACGTGGCCGAACGATTCCTGAATGGTGTGCAGGGTTTCAATCAGCGCCGTGGGTGAGTAACCCTGCTTGCGCATGGTCACATCTACGATCTTCCAGCGTTTGTCGTCGGCGGGTGGGGCAATTTTGCGGTTTGTAATCAACATAAGCGCTTTGTAAAGTTGGTAGGTGATAGATGGGTGATGGCAAGGCGATAAGTCATCGCTTTCCAAGGGGGTCCTGAAAAAAACAAACCCTGATCGAAGTCGCTCGATTTACGCTTGAAATTGTATCTTTTCCAGGTCGATCTCGCAAGATTATGTTTGTTCAACCCTATCCTCCTGACAGGTACCATGCCTTCTCTGTCCACTTACTGATCCACTCCGATTTTACCGAACTACAGCATCACAATGATTTTTTGCTACAGATAAATCAGCAGTTTGATATCATTTTGTTTCAATCAAGCGTTCTTCCGGCATCACTTACCCGTTCCTTGCAATCACAGCGTTTGCACAACAATAAATGGTTCCTCATATTCATGGCAACCATCATCATACAGCTGAATAACTGTCTCAACCGTTTGGGGAAAAGGTGGTGCCCATTCCCGCTTTGAACAAGTGAAGCACGTGCAGGAACACCTCCATTGGTGAAAGCTTACAAGTTATTCTGCTGACCTTTAGATCTCCCTTGATTGGGATGATATACAGAAAGATGACATATTCTAGAGACCTTTGCCAAGGTTTCTATCAAAGGCAACATATTTCCAAAGTATTGACGATATATCACATAACATCCGCACCAAACTACTACATACCAAAGTTTCGTTAACGAAGCATGACAAACCGGCTCAATGCGATAAGTACCAAGAAATCCGTTAAGAACAAACCCATTCTCAAAGCCCCCAGGCTATAAGGTCATGGGGCTTTTTTATTCCCCAACCCAAAAGGAGGAACCCATGCCTGTATTGACAGATCCCGATAAACTTGATGAGAATCGACGTGTAACAATGAGCCATTAAAAGAGGAAATCAGCGTTCAAAATTGACCCACCTCAGCCCATGCTCTATCCTCTCTGAAATCAACCAGAGGGAGAGAATTAAATGGAGATGCTGAACGTGGAAACAACCCGTAAAGTTCGTTAGGCCCATTTTAGAGACGGGAAAGGAGCTCGTGAGATAGGCCGCGTTTTGAACCTTTCCCGCAATACCCTCAGAAATATCATCCGGAGCTAAATAAACGACCAGAAGGATACGAAGGTGGCTACGATGCCGTCCTTAGTTATGTTGGTATCAGGCAACGAAAGCTGGAGAATCAAGAATCAATAACTGAAAAACACTGCCTGGGGGCAATTTTCACTGCCGAGGGACATCAACTAAGCTGGACTGGAAGATCCTGAGGGGAATGCCTTTTGAATCCAGCAGAGGAAATAAATGCCACGAACGATGACAATATCTTAGAAAGAGCGAAGCATTTCCTTCAACTCACTCCCGTAGAAATTCTTAAAACACCGGCGGCCCTTCAATTTTGTAAAAAAGGTTACAATCAGCGTATTTTTCGTACATCATGGCTCAGGCGCTATTTTTCTCTAAGCAGAAAGATAGCCAAGAACGCCTCATACAAATGACCAACTCATTGAAAACACTTGTTAATAGTTGATAATTGGTTATTTCAAACAACTTGGCACGTAACTTGATATTCAAGTTGCAAATATTCGCCTGTTACGTTATTCATATTTCGAATAACGTAACAGGTCGGTAATACTGCAGACAAGAACAAAAGGGGAAAAATGTCGCCATTATCCACAACACTTCAGCATGTCCTCGGTTGGTCAGGAGGGGAAAACACAGCCATCCAGCTCCTGGAAAGTATCGACACCTGCGGCTCCATCAACCGGGCAGCCAAGGAGGTCGGCCTCAGCTACAAGGGGGCCTGGGAAAAGATTGAGACCCTGAACAATCTTTCCGTCCAACCGCTGGTCATTCGCCAGGTCGGCGGCAGTGGAGGCGGCGGCACGGTGCTGACCGAAGAGGGACGGGAGCTGTTGCACAAGGTTGCGGTATTACGGCGGGAATTTTCCGCATTTGTGAGTTTTTTTGGAGAGCGGCCGGAAGAGGCGCTCAACACCCTGAAAATGTTAAGGAGGTTTGAAATGAAAGTAAGTGCAAGAAATGTCTGGGCAGGAACAGTTTCAAAAATCGACAAAGGCGCGGTCAACAGCGTGGTGACAGTGGCTCTGAAGGGCGGAGATACCGTCACTTCAGTGATCACCGACAACAGTGTGATCCGCCTTGGCCTTGAAGTCGGCACTGAGGTTCTGGCCATGGTCAAAGCCACATCGGTGATGCTTGGTCGCGACATCAAACCTGAGAATCTGTCGGCTCGCAATATCCTCCTTGGCAAAGTGGCCCGGATAGTCCCCGGTGTAGTCAACGACGAGGTGACCATCGATCTGCCCGGTGGCAGCACCGTGACTGCAATCAACACAAGTGAGAGCACCCGCAGGCTCGACCTGAGCGCCGGAGTTGATGTCTCCGCAATTATCAAGGCGTCAAGCGTTCTGCTGGCGGTGCTCTAGAATAGAGTTCAATTTGGTATCGAGTATTTAACCAATTTTTTTTAATAATCCAAAATGCATCTGAGGAGTACGACGATGAAAATGAGAGAAATGCTATTCACTGTGATTTTATGTGCTTGTTCTTTGGCAACAGCCACCGCCTATGCCGGCGATATCAGCCTGTCTGCCGCTGCCAGCACCAAAGAAGCCTTGAAAGAGATCATCGATGGATTCAAAAAAGCCCAGCCCAATGCCAATGTTCTCACCAATTTTGGCGCCTCCGGAGCCCTTGCCAAGCAAACCGTACAAGGGGCACCAACGGATATTTTTATCTCCGCCAATGATCAGTGGCTGGATTTTATCGTCAAAGATGGCAAGGCCGTTGCAAAAAACAAGGGTGTTCTCGCCTATAACAAGCTGGTCTTTGCCGGAAAGAAAGGACTTGCCGTCAAGTCCCTTGCCGATATAAAAACCCTAAACCGTATTGCCATCGGCACTCCGGCAAGTGTTCCAGCCGGTCAGTACGCCGAACAAGCCCTTCGCGCCGCCAACGTCTATGAGGATCTGGCCAAAGAAAACAAACTGGTGATGGCTCAGGATGTCCGTCAGGCCTTGTTGTATGCCGATCGCGGTGAAGTGGACGGGGCCTTTGTCTATTCCACCGATGCCCTTCTGGCCGAGAATGCCGTTATCCTCCTGGTGGTCCCGGATGATCTCTACGATCGTGTCTCCTACCCAATGGTCATCACCACCGCCGGTGAGGCCAAGGCTGAAGCCAAGGCCTTTTACAGTTACCTTAGCGGCCCGGAAGCCCAGGGTATTTTGAAAAAGTTTGGATTTGTGACCGTAAAATAGTTTAAGAGACGGTACTCCTGCCTGACTCTTCGCCTGAGTTGGAGGAAACGTTCTCTATCCCGGATGATTTCCCTAACTCAGGTTTTTTTTAAAGGCTGTCTTTTTATTTCCCTTACATTATGGAATCATTTTTTAACCTTACCCCCCAGGACACCCATGCCATCTGGTTGTCGATCAAAGTTGCCTGCGCCGCAACCTTGATCGCCAGTCCCTTCGGCTTTGCTGCCGCCTACCTGCTGGTTTTCTCCAAGCTACCGGCTAAGCCCCTGATTGAAGGCGTCATTAACCTGCCTCTGGTTCTGCCGCCAGTGGTGGTCGGCTACCTGCTGCTTCTGTTCTTTGGCCAGTCAGGAACCCTGGGGCCCTTTCTCGACCGTTTCGATATCCGGATCATCTTTACTCTGTCCGGGGCGATCCTTGCTTCAGCGGTGGTGGGGTTTCCCCTGATGGTGCGAGCCATTCGCATCGGCATGGAGGGAATCGACCGCAACTGTTTGCAGGCGGCACGCACCTTGGGAGCGAGCTGGTGGGATACGCTCTTCACCATCACCCTTCCGCTGTCCGGACGTGCTGTCCTGGCTGGCATGACCCTGATGTTCGCCCGCAGTCTTGGTGAGTTCGGAGCAACCATCATCCTGGCCGGGAATATCCCGGGAGTGACCCAGACCATCCCACTGGCCATCTATGAGTACACCAATACCCCGGGAGGGGACCCGATGGCACTCAATCTCTGCCTGGTTTCCATCGTTCTGTCATTTGCCGTCCTGCTCCTCAGTGAGGCGATTGGACGCTCCTTGAAGAAGAGGTAAAAGCATGGATCTTGAAGTTAATGTGGAAAAACAGCACGGTGATTTTCATTTTGCCGCTGCATTCTCTCTTGGAGAGCGACGCTGTGGAATTTTTGGGCCTTCTGGAAGCGGTAAGTCAACCCTGATGCATATCCTGGCAGGCCTGTTAAAACCCGATCGGGGAACGATCCGGCTTGCCGGCCAAACCCTCTTTGACAGCGCCGCCGGCATCAATAATCCGCCTGAAAAGCGGCGGATCGGTGTGGTCTTCCAGCATTCCCACCTTTTTCCCCATATCAATGTGCAGCGCAATCTGCTCTACGGCTGGCAGCGCACCCCCCCAGCCGAGCGGCGCATTTCTCCTGAGGCCCTGATCGAGGTGCTGGGCCTGCGTCCCCTGCTCAAACGCGGCGTAAACAGGCTCTCCGGCGGCGAACGGCAGCGGGTGGCCCTGGGCCGCACCGTCCTTGCCTGTCCAAAACTTATCCTGATGGACGAACCCCTGACCGGTCTGGACGAAGAGCTGAAGCACCAGATCATCCCCTATCTTAAAAAGGTTTTTCAGGAGTTCGATATTCCCCTACTCTTTATCAGCCACTCCCTGCGTGAGATGCGACTGATGACCGATGAAGTGCTTGTCTTCCGGCAAGGAGCCCTGGAGGGGCGGATGCTCACCGAGGAGCTGGCCCGCAGCAGCATGGCCGCAGGCGGAGAGGGCTACGCCAACCTGCTCGAACTCGGCAGGCCTCGAGCGGCCGGAGACCTATGGGCCTACACCTGGGGCGAGACCGAACTGATTCTCACCGATCCGGGCGAAAATGACGAGAACCTCTTCAAGCTTGATGCCCGGGATATTGTCCTCTTCAAAACCCATCCGCAGGCCACAAGCGCCCGCAATCTCCTGACCTGCAGGGTGGTCAGCCTCTTTGGAGTTAACAACCGGGTGGGCGTGGAACTTCTCTGCGGCAACAAGCGCCTGATTGCCCAGATTGTCCCCGAGTCAGTGCGGGAAATGGAGATCGTTGAGGGATGCGAGCTAATCGCCGTGATCAAGGCCTCATCTTTTCGAAAACTTGGATGAGCATGACAATGCCGATCTGTTGAAATTTTCAAAAAAGAACCGCGAGAAAAAACACTCTGTGATGAGGGTCCACAGGTGGCAAGTCAGCAATGCGGTTCTTCAGGTTTTGGAAATTCTCAGGGCAGTAGGACGTCAGGGATGAACCCGGCCGGATTTTCCCATCTCGGGAATTCAGCATCAACGGTCAGGGAATCTTGCGGGGTTAGAACAATATCAGGCAGCAAGATGTCAGGAATCATCTTTGCGAGTTTTTCCTGTTTGGTGAATTCAAGATCAATGTTCAGGTGGGTGTTCATGTTTTCCCCTACCGGCACTGAAGAAACTTCTCACCACGGGTAATGACATTCCATTCACATCACCTGTCAGCCGGAAATTCACTCGCCTTAGCGCATCATTCCAGTTGCTTTAGATCAGGCAGTCAGATGAAGTAAGGTCCAGGGGACAAAGAGAATTCCTCATCCCCTGAACTTCCAACAGCCTTTCGTATTACAGAGCTGCCTTATAGATGGCAGCAACATCGGTATTCTTCATCATCCTGGGGTTGGTCAAACCACAGGCGTCATTCTGGGCATTCTTGGTCATGACATCAATGTCAGCCTCTTTCACCTCTTTACCGTAACGTTTCCCAAGCTCTACGAGGCCTGATGGAATACCAACATCAGCAGAAAGTTTTTTGATGGCAACCAGGGCCAGTTCAGCGGCATCGCGAGGGGCAAGGCCGGTGACGTTTTCGCCCATCAGCTGGGCAATCTTGATAAAACGATCTATCTTTGCGATAAGATTGAACTTCTCCACATGGGGAAGGAGAATGGCATTACACTCTCCATGGGGCAGGTCGTAGAAACCGCCGAGCTGATGAGCCATGGCATGAACATGACCGAGGCTGGCGTTATTGAAGGCCATACCGGCCAGGAACTGGGCAAAACACATACCTTCACGAGCGACGATGTCCTGTCCGTTGGCAACGGCGGGACGCAGATGCTGGGCAATCAGCTCAATGGCTTTTTCGGCGGCAGAATCGGTCATGGGAGTGGCGATGGTAGACACATAGGCCTCAACGGCATGGGTCAGGGCATCCATACCGGTGGCTGCGGTCAGTGCCGGCGGCATACCCATCATCAGCAGTGGATCATCCAGGGCAATACCCGGGGTAACACGCCAGTCGACAATGGCCATCTTTACCTTGCGGCTGGTATCGGTGATGATACAGAAACGAGTCATCTCGGAAGCGGTACCGGCAGTGGTGTTGACGGCAACGTAAGGAGGCATGGGCTTGGTGGATTTGTCCACGCCCTCGAAGTCATGGATCTTGCCGCCATTGGCAATAACCAGACCGATGCCCTTACCGCAGTCATGGGAACTACCGCCGCCCAGGGTAATCAGACTGTCACACTTATTCTTTTTATAGACTGCTACGCCGTCGTGGACATTTTTGTCCGTTGGGTTCGGGATGGTGTCGTCATACACCACATACTTCATGTCAGCTGCATCCAACAGATCAGTAATCTTTTTGGTGATCCCTGCTCCGGTTATCCCTTTATCGGTAACAACAAGGGGCTTGGTACCACCAAGGGCACGGATCTTGGCCGGAATTTCTTTCTGTGCGCCAATACCGATAAGAGTTACGCTGGGAATAAAAAATCCATAAACCTGTTCACGTACCGCCATAATGTTTTCTCCCTTTAAAAAGTGATTTGTCATTTGGGTTCAGTTACCTGCCTTGAATCCAATACCTTGTGACCCCTCTAAGCAATTGGTGTGCCACATCATTAAATCGTTTAAATTATTGAACTTATCATGTTATTCCAGGTAGAGTTACAGGACACTATGACCCAGAGGCAAGGGGATGATCGAAACTTACCGGCAAGCGAATTGCGCAGTGACCCGCCAAGGCATCAGCAACAGGGGTCTCAAGTCAATAAAGACAAAATGAAACAACCGACAACCCCATATGGGTCAAATTGACTCGAGACACCAGGCCCATGCGGACTGTATCCAGGCAAGGGCTGTCAAATGGCAATGGAGCGGGATAAAGGCTGAGCTGAACGCAAAGAGTGAAGGAGAGGAAAACGCGCGACAAACAACAATTTAAAAAGTGTCTGGATTCAAGGAAAGAGCAGAACAGAGACCTCAACGCCACGACCAAACCCCTCGATTTCGCACCCGATGGGCAGCAGGCCGTCGGCCCGGACCAGCGGGCTAAGCAGTCCGGATTTCCCGTATACGGCAGTGGCCAAGGGTGGTGCGCCGCCGTCCTGGGGGCTGAGCTGGACGCGGACGTACTCCTCCCTACCAATGGCTGAGGGAAATGGTTGCGCGGTTGTCGCTCTTATGGAACTCAGGCCGAGCGTTGCACCAAGGCCGGAGTAGTAACGCAGCAAGGGCCGGACGAAACAATAAAAGATGACCATGGCCGAGGCGGCGGGGCCGGGCAGCCCGAACAAGGATTTATTTCCTTGGCGGGCAAGGATGGTGGGTTTGCCTGGACGAACCGAAACCCCGTGGGTCAGCATTTGGGCATGGGGGATGGCGGAAAAGACCTGATGGGTGAAATCACGACGTCCCCTGGAGCTGCCGCCGGAGAGCAACAGCACATCCGCCTCGACCAGGGCCTCGGTGCAGACGGCAAGCATGTTCTCAAAATCGTCACCGCAGATGCCATGGGCAATGGCGATCCCCCCAGCCTCCTCCACCAGGGCAGCCAGGGTGGTGGAGTTGATGTCCCGAATCTTACCCGGTGGTGGCGTTTGCTCTGCCGGCACCAGCTCATCACCAGTGGAGAGAATCGCTACCCGGGGCCTGCGATGGACCGGAACCGACACAACACCCAGCCCCGACAGCACTCCCATTTCCTGCGGCCGCAACCGGCTCCCCCGACGGAGCACCACCGCACCGGGGGCATAATCCTCCCCTGCACGAATAATATTTTCTCCCGGCGCCACCGGGCGTGAGACCGCAACGGTTTTATTATCCAGGGGCCGAGTAACTTCAACCATGACCACGGCATCGGCCATCGCCGGCAATTCACCGCCGGTGGCAATACGTGCCGCCTGACCTGGCTGCAGACACAAGGCTTGGGAAGAAGTTCCCATGGCAATCTCACCGATCACCGTCACGAGGGCCTCCTCCAATCCAGAACATCCATAGGTGTCGGCGGCCCGGACGGCATAGCCATCCATGGTCGAACGAGAAAAAGGCGGCAGTGCCTCACCGCTGACTATCTCCTCGGCAAGAACCCGGCCCCTGGCCATGGACAGCGGAACCATCTCGGAGGCCAGGGGAATAAATTCGGCAAACAGGGACACAGACTCCGGGGGGCTTTTCATTGGAAAGAAATCGCTCATACTCTTCATATATTAAGGCATTGCTCCGAGTGAAGCACGGAGCAGAGAGACCATTACCGGAGCCTCAATAAAGCGGCAACACCGGCAGCCAGCATTCACAAACAAAAAATTACCATATCCATACGACAGAGGATAGGATGAACTTAATGAGCGGGTTCAGACGTCGTATCTTACGGTCAAGATAGGTAGCGATAGCCTCCCCTCAATAATTCTCACATACAGCCCCTTCCCAATACTTCAAGAAAAGCATTCCCTTCCCATTTCCGAAAAGAGACAGTGGCATTCTTACACAATCGGTGAACTCGTTGGCCTTTTATGACCCACAGCCCCCAAAGACCTTTTATCTTCAAGATTTTTTGTGAATTTCGCCACGAAAGTCTTTCCTTTTTTCTGATACTCTCACCTGTCCAAGGGGCATTTCGACCTACCCTTACAAAGGACAGATTACGCAACCTCATGATTCAAAACAATTTACCTACTGGCATGTTTTTTGCTCTTCAGAGCATACTCGTATTAAACTCCAGCCAGATGTAAAGACCACAATAGTTCCCCCAAAAATCAGTTGTTGATGATTTTATTTATGGCAATTTAAAATGGAGCTCTCTTTTATTTCCAGTGTCAGCTTCGTGATCGCCAACGAGAAAAAAATGACCTTCAGGGTTGGAAAAATCTTCTAATTGCATATCTCCCCTGTGTACATCAGGGACTAAAAACGACATCAGCTAACCATTTTCTTACGTTAATTGACACAAAGTCAGATCTGATGTACAAAATTCTAAGCGATAACCGCTTGCAAAACTCCAAATAGACCCTTTGACTGCTTGGCAAATCCTCTCCTCAGGGTGAACGGTATTTGGATTGAACTTATTAGCTTTTCTCCCTACGAGATGACTCCATAGAACCTCAAATCACCCTTTTGCAAGAGAGGCATACTTTATTAGATTTTCGCTTTTTGATTCGTAACACCAATATTGACAGTAAACGGGTACGGGATCATGACAGAGCCCGGCAATTCTCATTTTTAATTTATATAGGAGTTTTCAAATGGTTGATAAAATTTTTCGCGTCAACATGTCGGACCTGACCACCCTGGTGGAAGCTGTACCCGCTGGATGGATGGGACTCGGTGGTCGAGGCTTGACCTCAACTATCGTCGCTGCTGAAGTCAAGCCCACCTGCCACCCTTTAGGCAAAAACAATAAACTTATTATCGCACCGGGCCTACTTTCAGGCACTTCAGCAGCTAACTCCGGGCGCCTCTCCTGCGGCGCCAAAAGCCCCCTCACCGGAACCATCAAAGAGGCCAATGCCGGTGGTACCTCTGCGCAAATGCTGGCCAAGCTGGGCGTAAAGGCCCTTATCATTGAAGGCATGCCAGCTGATTCCAGCAAGTGGTACAGCCTGCATGTCGATGGGGGCAGCGTCAACATCAAGGAAGAAACCGAGGTCATCGGCCTGGGGAACTTCGCAGTGGTCGAATCTCTCAACAAACGGCTGGGCGACAAGATCGGTGTGATCACCATTGGCGTGGCTGGTGAAATGAAGATGCTTGGTGCTAACATTTCCATTAAAGATCCGGAAAATCACCTGCGGAGCTGCGGCCGCGGCGGTCTCGGTGCAGTCATGGGCTCGAAAAAGATCAAATTCATCTCCATAGAACCCACCAACCAGAAAGTCGCCATTGCTGACCCCGAAGGCTTCACTGCCGCTTCCCGGGCCTTTTCCAAGGCTCTGATCGACAATCCCATCTCCAAGGCCCTGGGCCAGTACGGCACCAACGTATTGGTCAATATTATCAATGAGTCCGGTGGCCTGCCAACCCGCAATTTCACCAGCGGCCAGTTTACCGGTCATGAAGCCATTTCCGGCGAGACCATGTACGACACCATCGTCGCCCGTGGCGGCAAGCCGAAACACAACTGCCACCCCGGTTGCGTTATTAACTGTTCACAGATCTATCTCGACGCCAAAGGCCAGTACAAGACCTCGGGTTTTGAGTACGAATCCATCTGGGCCCTGGGAGCCGACTGCTGCATCGACAACCTCGACCACATTGCCGAGGCTGATAGCATTATGGACGATCTCGGCATCGACTCCATTGAGACCGCTGTCGCCTTTGGCGTGGCCATGGAAGCCGGGGTGCTCAAGTTTGGTGATGGCGTCGAGCTCTGCCGAATTCTACGGGAAGAAGTCGGCAAAGGCACTCCGCTGGGACGGATCATCGGCAATGGCGCAGGTTTTGTTGGCAAGGCATTTGGGGTTACCCGGGTACCGGTGGTAAAAAATCAGGCCATCCCGGCCTATGACCCCCGGGCCATCAAGGGTATTGGTATCACCTATGCCACCTCCACCCAGGGCGCCGATCACACCATGGGCTACACCATTGCCACGAACATCCTCGGCGTGGGAGGTAAGGTTGATCCGCTCAGCAAGGAAGGTCAAGTGGAGCTGTCACGCAATCTGCAAATCGCCACCGCAGCCATCGATTCCACCGGTATGTGCCTTTTTATTGCCTTTGCCGCACTCGACGACTCGACTTGTCTGCCAGCCTTGATCGACCTGCTTAATGCCCGCTTCGGCATTCATCTGGTAGCCGATGACGTCACCAACCTCGGCATGACTATCCTTAAGACCGAACGGGCCTTCAATCTGGCTGCCGGCTTCACCAACAAGGATGACCGGCTGCCGGAGTTCTTCACGGAAGAACCGCTTGCCCCCCATAATGTCGTCTGGGATATCAGCGATGAGGCTATAGACTCGTTCTGGGATTTCTGATTAGCATCAGCATCTTCCGCATTTAAAAAGTGACCCATCCTCTTTACCGGGTGCGTTTTGCGCACCCGGTAAAGACTTGTCGGCTTGAAAGATAACTAAAATGATCTCTGGGAGTTCCATGCAGCTGACGGTCAAGCTCTTCGCATTTTTCCGGGACAATCGGTTTAAGGAAAAGCTATCGGACTATCCCAAGGATACCACGGTTGAGGATATCATCCGCTCCCTCGGAATCCAGCCGGAGGAAGTCGGGGTGACCATGATCAATTCACGCCACTGCACCCTGCAACAGATCCCGGCAGAAGGCGATCAGTTGGCTATCTTTCCGTTAATTGGTGGTGGCTGAGACTCTCACCGATTATTTCCCAATTGTCTCCTCTCCCCCCCAGCCCGACACATTCCCCTTAAGCCCAAGATATTTCCACAATCCAAAAACAAGATTCTCCGCCAGGCCAGCAATAATTGCCGGCTTCCCTGCTCCGTTCGCAGCCCCACCCTTCTTTTTTTTACTCCACCGTAATATACACGACAGGCATGAAAAGCATGATGATGCCGTCAACTCCAGCAGTTTCCCGGGTTCCATTTTACTGTCTGCCTAATACTACTCCGACACATAGGCACTGTTAACATCTTAAAATGAGCACCAAGAGCCTGGCTATCTGGCATCGAACATCTGGTAGAGACGGCATGTCTTTTACGCGCTGTCTTCGCCGCCA
>WSXV01000020.1 GCA_009773475.1 Desulfobulbaceae bacterium
GTAAAAGTGGGACTCACGTAGTAGTCGCGTGCGACGAGGCGTCAATAAAGACTCGCCACGGATGCGTCGCTTTCATCAAAGGAGCCGGTCTACTCGACTTTGACAATGGTGCAAGAATTTGGTAGTCAATTGCGATGCCACGACAATCACGAATAGTCCTTGTGGACTACCCCCATCATATCATCCAGCGCGGTCATAACCGGGAGGTAATCTTTTCCGGGGATGAAGACTATCTTTATTATCTCGACAATCTGCGACTGTGGAAAACCAAACTGGGCTGTAAGGTTTATGCGTACTGTATGATGTCCAACCATGTTCATCTGATTATTAATCCGGGCGAGAATCCTGAGAATCTGGGGTTGATGATGAAGCGTATCGCCGGACGACAGACGCGATACATTAACAGCTTGGAGGGAAAGACAGGTTCTCTCTGGGAGGGGCGGTATAAGTCTAGCCCCATTCAAGCGGATGAATATCTGCTCGCCTGTTGCCGCTATATTGAACTCAATCCGGTGCGGGCAGGCTTGGTGGATTTGCCGGTTCAATATCGATGGTCCAGTTATCCAGAGAGAATGGGGGCCGTCAAGCAATCAATTCTGGATCTTGATCCATTTTATTTGAGCCTTGGCGACGCGCCCCCTGAGCGATCCGAAAAATATGAACAATTGCTCAATGAAACCATACCGGAGCAGATACTGAAAAAGATGCGGGAGGCCGTTCAGAGAGGTCAACTGACCGCAAGCAGCTCTTTAGCCCGCGAGGTGTCGGAAAAATTTGGCCGGTGCCTTGAATTTCGTGGTCCGGGGCGTCCCCGGAAGCTGAGAGGTGAAGGGAATGGGAAATAAATCTGTCCCCTTTTTCGCGTTACTCATTGGTGGATTTGGGGCGCTTGGCTGTGTTGCCCGCTATTATATATCGGGTTGGGTCTATGATCTGCTTGGCCGGGATTTTCCCTATGGAACCTTTGTCGTCAATATTACAGGGGCATTTCTCATTGGTCTGATTATGGAGTTCGGCATGCGCAGCACCTTGCTGCCCGTCAGTCTGCGTGCCGGGCTTACCATTGGGTTTTTGGGTGGCCTGACGACCTTTTCCACCTTCAGTTATGAGACATTCCGACTTCTGGAAGAGGGGAATTTTTTTGTGGCAGCCACAAATGTTCTGGCAAGCGTCATTGTTTGTCTTTTATTCACCTGGCTTGGTATCCATGCGGCACGGATGCTGTAAAACTGCTTGCTAAGCTTCCAAGTACGAGGAGCATTATGACACGATTCAGCGGTGAAAAGGTATTAATGCGGATTTTCCTGGGTGAAAGTGACAAGGTCGGGCATCGCCCTCTCTATGAGGTCCTGGTGGAGTTGTTTAAAACAGAGGGATTTGCCGGGGCCACCGTATTACGGGGAGTTGGCGGTTTTGGTGCACACAGTGTCTTTCATACCGACAAGATTCTACGGCTGTCCCTTGATCTTCCCATCATCGTTGAGGTTGTGGAGAGTCAGGACAAGATTGATGCCCTCATGCCTCGGATTGACGAAATGATGAGTGGTGGCATGATCACCCTCGAGAAAACCACCGTGATTCGTTATACCCATAAAAGTTAGATTCAGGTTCAAGGT
Source organism: Desulfobulbaceae bacterium (assembly GCA_009773475.1). Lineage (GTDB taxonomy): Bacteria > Desulfobacterota > Desulfobulbia > Desulfobulbales > Desulfocapsaceae > UBA2270. The sequence goes on from WSXV01000020.1 coordinate 1,617, forward strand.
ATTATCCGTCCTGCTTTGATCTGGTTCGTTTCTTTTTGGCTCACATAAGTAACCAAGGTCCTGGGTATCTGCTTTTGAAAAGTGCCGAATGGCGCGTTAAGGAGGCGATTTTCTCCGATGGTATCCTGAAAATACTGCAAAACAAGATGGATTTGGTCACCCCCTGAAAATCTTATCATCTCACCAGATACCGGCATGCCGGTGTCTGGTGCCCCATCGCTACTCACCCCGAATTGCCAGATTCTCTTGGTTTATTTTTAGAAATTTTACTTTGTCTTTAACGGGACCGGCAAGAAGCCCCTTCGTCCTGTAATGAGAACGATGGGGGATGGCCAATGTTCCTGAGAAAAGTAATGATTATTGTTGATGGGTTTCGATGTGCGGTCGAAGCAGGAGTTTTTGCATATAAGGATTATTTAACAACTGTCTTTTTTATATTGTAAAATTTGTTCATAGGAAATTTCAATGCTAATAAATTTTGTATTGACCGCCTTAAGGGGCGGTGGTAACGTGAAAAAAATTTTGACTAAGAGGCATAGTTTGCATAATGGGACCAGTTAAATATTCAACGATGATTTTTGGTTGTGGTAATGTAGTAATGGGTGATGATGGTTATGGGCCGGCAGTGGTGGACATGCTGAACAGTCAGCACACCCTGCCTGAAGGCGTCCAGGCCGTTGATGCCGGAACATGTGTCAGGGAATATCTTTTTGATTATCTGCTCACCGACGAGGGCAGGCCGGAGACGATAATCATCCTTGATGCTGTAGATTTTCCTGATCGTAAACCGGGCGAGGTCTTTGAAATTGACCCTTCGTCTATACCCCCTAAAAAAATTCACGATTTTTCTCTTCATCAATTTCCCACCGTAAATCTTTTGTTAGAGCTCGAACAGCATACCGGCGTACGAGTGATTATACTTGCCGCCCAAGTTGAGTATATTCCGGCTGAAATTACTCCGGGACTCACTGATGCCATGACTGCTGCTGTGTCTGTTGCATGTGCGAAGGTTGTACAAATTCTTTCTGAAAAAGCTAAATGAGGTGACAATTTATGATGTATGAATTTAAAGTCAACGAAATGGCAGAGGAATTTGGTGTACACCGGAATACCATAAGAAACTGGATTCAAGCCGGTACACTTCCTGCCAAGGAAGGTCCCGGCCGTAAGTATCTTATGAAGTTCCAGGATTACCAAATCCTTTGTGAGAAGTTTGGTCGTGAGCCCCAGATCCGACCGAGCAGTACCATTGATCAGGCAAGCGTTAAGGCCTTGGTGAAAGCGGATGTTGAGCCTTATCTCCTCAAGAACAACACCAGCACACTGACAGCTGACGCTTCATGGGCTGACGCCTGTTTGACCTGTGGCACCTGTGCCAGCGCCTGTCCAATATCAGGGGTTGACGGTCTTGATCCGCGTAAAATTGTCCGCATGGCGGTTTTGGGCATGGACAAGGAGTTGGTGGAATCAAGCTGGCCGTGGAAATGCACCATGTGCGCCAAGTGTGAAGAGGCTTGTCCGGCCAATATCAAGATCACTGCCCTGATGCGGAAAATTCGCGGGACCCGCGAGAGAGACAAGGTGCCGGGCCCGATCCATAAAGGTGTAGTGATGTGTCTGGAGCGAGGGAATAACCTTGGCATTCCCAAGGATGACTTCGTCTTTCTTTGCGAAGAGCTTGGGCAGGAGCTGGCCGAAGCTGAATGTCCTGGATTTGTAACACCCATTGATGTGCATGGGGCTCGAATCTTGGTAACAGTGAACTCCAAGGAACCCTTTGCTGAGCCGGATGACATGAAGTGGTGGTGGAAGATTTTCTACGCCGCCGGCGAATCCTGGACCTTACCTTCCGAACATTGGGAAGGGGTCAACTGGGGTCTTTTCTCCGGTGATGACGTTTCCATGAAGATCATCGTTGGTCGGATTGTTGATAACCTGCGGAGGTTGCAATGCAAGGCTCTTCTCTTACCCGAGTGAGGCCATGCCTATTTTGCAACCCGGTCCGGGTTGAACCGATGGTTTCCTGAAGTTTTCACAGAGTTCAAAGTCTATTCTGTATTCGATCTGTTGCTCGAATACATCCACGAAGGCAGAATCAAGCTGGATAAAACTATCCATTCGATGGCTGCCGCCTATCATGATCCCTGTAACTATGGCCGGAAGTCACTGAAGGCCTTTGGTCAGGCCTATTTCGAAGAAGGTCGCGAAATAACCGGCAATTGTGTCACCGACTTGCGTGAGCTCAATCCCAATCGCAACGGAGCATACTGCTGCGGTGCCGGTGGTGGAGCCTGGGCATTGCCCTACTCCGATGAGCGGGTCTATTATGGCCGGATCAAGGCCAGGCAGATTGCAGAGTCCGGTGCCCATCTGATTGTTGCCCCTTGTCATAATTGTCGCGATGCGATGATGAAGTCCCTGAACAAGGAGTATGATCTGAATATCGAAGTCAAGTATCTCTGGGAGTTGGTCGCGGATTCACTGATCATGCCTGAAAAGGAGTAGAACCAGTACAGATGGTTTCGGGCGATTCGAGCTGTTGCTTCGAATCGCGACGAAACCTGCTGTTTTTTATAAAGCATTGAAGAATAATAAAGAGGAGACAATTCATGCTGGACAATAAAAAAGTTGGATCGGTGATGATTGTGGGGGGGGGAGTCACAGGGATGCAGTCAGCCCTGGATCTTGCTGATTCCGGATACTATGTGTATCTGGTTGAAAAATCGGGCGCCATTGGTGGTGCCATGGCGCAACTGGATAAGACCTTTCCCACGAATGATTGCTCGATGTGAATTATCGCGCCAAAGTTGGTTGAGTGCGGTCGGCACTTAAACATTAAGCTCATGACCCTCAGCGAAGTTACCAATATCGCTGGAACTGCCGGTAATTTTCAGGTCACGGTAAAAGAAGCTCCACGCTATGTGGATGTGGACAAATGTATTGCCTGTGGGGCTTGTACGGAAAAATGCCCGAAGAAGGTGGATAGCGAATACAATGCAGGCACTGGAAAAAGAAAGGCAATCTATGTCAAGTACGCCCAGGCTGTCCCGCTGAAGTATCAGATTGATCCAGAGGCCTGTATCTGGCTCAAAAAACCTGGTGCCTGTGGGTTTTGTCAAACGGTGTGTGACGCTGGTGCCATTAATTTTAATGATACCGAGAAGATTCACGAAATCAACGTTGGCGCGGTGGTTCTTGCGCCCGGCTTTGAATCGTTTGATCCCAAGGAAGCCAAAGTCTGGGGCTATGGTATTCAGCCCAATGTCATCACGGCCATGCAGTTGGAGCGCTATTTGTCGGCCTCCGGCCCAACGGAAGGGCATCTGGTCCGTCCTTCCGATCATAAGGCGGTCAATAAAGTCGCTTTTCTTCAGTGCGTCGGATCTCGCGATGAAAATCTCTGCGGCAACGGCTACTGTTCTTCCGTTTGCTGTATGTATGCCATCAAGGAAGCGGTCATCGCCAAAGATCATGTTCCCGGACTGTCTGCGACCATTTTCTATATGGATATGCGGACCCATGGCAAGGAATTTGAGCGCTATCTGGAACGGGCAAAGTCCGATTCCGGGGTACGCTTTGTCCGCTGCCGGGTGAACGGGGTGGAAACCGAGGGCAATACCGACGATCTCCGGATTCGCTATATCAACGAGCAGGGCCGTCAGGTCGAAGAGTTTTTTGATATGGTCGTCCTGTCTGTCGGACTCCAGACTCCCAAGAGTGTGCTTGCCCTGGCAGAGACAGCTGGTATTCAGATGACCGCAGATAAATTTGCGGCAACTTCTGATTTTGCTCCTGTTCAGACTTCACGGGAAGGTATTTTCACCTGCGGTGCCTTTGCCGGTCCGAAGGATATTCCACAATCAGTAGTGGAAGGTTCAGCCGCTGCAGCCGCAGTGGCCGATCTTCTGGCTCCTGCCCGCCATCAGTTGTCCACGGCGGCAACCTTCCCCACGGAAAAAGATATCTCCAATGAAGAACCGCGGGTTGGTGTGTTTATCTGCCATTGCGGCTCCAACATTGCCAGTGTCGTTGATGTGGCCAAGGTTGAGGAGTATGCCGCGACCCTGCCCTATGTTACCTACGTTGAGCGCAACCTGTTCTCCTGTTCGCAGGACACCCAGGATATGATTGTGAAACGTATTCAGGAGCAGAATCTCAACCGTATTGTCATTGCTGCTTGTACCCCCAGGACCCACGAACCCCTGTTCCGGGAAACTTTGAAGGCGGCAGGTCTCAATGAGTATCTGGTAGAGATGGCAAATATCAGAAATCACAACTCCTGGGTTCACAGCAAAGACCCCGTCCATGCCACTGCCAAGGCCAAGGATCTGGTACGGATGGCTGCCGCCAAGGTGACCTACTGTACCGCTCTGAAACCGATCTCCGTGCCCATTACCCAGAAAGGTCTGGTGATTGGTGGTGGGGTGGCCGGTATGACCGCGGCCCTGAACCTTGCCGAGCAGGGCTTTGAGGTCCATCTCGTTGAACGGACCGATACCCTGGGCGGGAACGCCTTGTTTCTCAAGCATACCTGGTCCGGGGAGCATATTCCCACCCAGGTGAAGAAGCTTATTGAGAAGGTGATGGCAAACGACAAGGTCATCGTTCATAAAGAGTCTGAAATCAGTAAGGTTGAAGGTTTTGTTGGTAATTTCGAGACCACCATCAAAGGCGGAGACGGATCGACCCAGGTCATTGCCCACGGTATCGGCATTATTGCCACCGGGGCCGGGATTATGTCCCCGCATGAGTATTGTTATCAAACCAGCAAGCGAGTGGTCACCTCCGTGGAGTTCGACAGGCTGCATGAGTTGAAGGAAAAGCATGTTCGATCCGCTAAGAATTTTGTCTTCATTCAATGCGTCGGTTCCCGTGAGGGCGATGCAATGTACTGCTCCAAGGTTTGTTGTACCCATTCGGTTCAGTCGGCCATCGAGGTGAAGGAAGAAGATCCGTCACGCAATGTCTATATCCTCTATCGTGATATGCGGACCTACGGCCAGCGCGAGAAGCTCTACCGTCAGGCCCGGCAGATGGGGATTATCTTTATCAACTACGAGCTGCACGGCAAACCCCAGGTCATCGACAAGGGAGAGATGTTGGAGGTTATGGTTCATGACCATATCCTTCATCGGCCGCTGAAGATCGAGGCTGATATTGTTATCCTGGCCACGGCCATCCAGCCTCGTTCGGATGCCAAAGACCTGGCCAACCTCTTTAAGGTTCCCGTCGATGGTGACGGCTTCTTCCTGGAGGCCCATGCCAAGCTTCGGCCGGTGGATTTCTCCACCGACGGGATGTTTGTCGCCGGTCTGGCCCATTATCCTAAACCCATTGAGGAGTCAGTGGCCCAAGCCCTGGCTGCAGCAGCACGGGCAGCGACCCTGTTGTCGAAGAATGAAGTATCCCTCGACGCGATCAAGGCCTCAGTGGATGCCGAATTCTGCGATGGTTGTGCCCTCTGTCTTGATGTCTGCCCCTTCCATGCCATTACCCTGGTGACCAAGGAAGTGGATGGGAAGGTCGGGAGACTGATTAATGTGAACAAGGCAAAATGCAAGGGTTGCGGTCTGTGTCAGGGAACCTGTCCGAAGCGTGGCGTCTACGTGGGCGGATTTACCATGCAGCAGATCAGCAGTCAGATCGAGGCAGCCTTGGCGGTCTGATGCTCCTTGATCAGACCACTGCAACCAACTGTGAATAGAATAAGGAGTTGATATTATGAGTTTTGAGCCGAAAATCATTGCATTTTGCTGCAACTGGTGCTCGTATGCCGCCGCTGATCTGGCTGGTATATCCAGAATGCAGTACCCGCATAATGTGCGGATTATACGTGTGATGTGTTCCGGGATGGTTCATCCCGAGCTCGTCATGGATGCTTTAGGGCAGGGTGCCGATGGGGTCATGGTTCTTGGCTGACACCTCGGAGAATGTCATTACCTGGATGGTAATTATAAAGCAATGAGTCGATCCAACATGATAGTGGAATTGTTGGAGGATTTTGGATATGAAAGCGACAGGTTTGAGTTATCCTGGGTTTCATCCGCCGAGCCAGATAAGTTTGTCAAAGCAGTTACTGACATGACAAACCGTATTAAGCGCTTGGGGCCGATTAACAGTCAGAATGCCGATGCGGCATAAAGGAGGACGATATGGGTGTAACTACCGCTTTGGAATGGTTGAGTTCATGTTCCGGCTGCGAGATTTCGATCCTCAATATCGGCGAAGATCTTATCCCTATCATTACTGAGGCACTTGATATTGTTCATGCTCCGGTTTTGATGGACCACAAGTATTTTGGTCAGACCGGGGAGGGCACGGTGCTGACTATCCCCGAGGCAACGGTGGGAATCGTTACCGGTGGGGTGTCCAATCACGAGCATCTTGAAGTGTTGGAAGAGATGCGAAGAAAATGTACCGTACTTATCGCCCTTGGTACCTGTGCAACTCATGGCGGAATTCCGGCTCTGATGAATGGTCAGAATCGGAAGGAGAGCTGGGAAGGGGTTTATAAGACCAGGGGTACCGATCCTGGTGCCCATGTACCCACCATTGAAGTACCCGCTCCCCTGGACCGGGTTTACGCCTGCGATGAGAAGGTGAAGATCGATATGTATCTTCCCGGTTGTCCGCCAAACCCTGCTCATATTGCCGAGGCTATTATTTCGCTGTTGGAAAACCGTCCGGCAGTGCTGCCAACCAAGAGTGTCTGCGATACCTGTCCGACCAGACGGGAAGGTAAGGGTGAAGTGACCATGTTAAAACGTTTTCTCACCAATGCTGAGTTTATTCCCACCGAGCCGATCAGCGAAATGCGCTGTCTGCTTGAACAGGGGTATCTCTGCATGGGTCCGGTCACCGCTGCCGGATGTGCTAAACGGGGTGCGCCGAGCTGTATTTCAGCGCGGGTGCCTTGTCGGGGCTGTTTTGGCCCGGTTCGTAAGGAAGGAAATCAGTTGCTTGATATGATGAATGCCTTAGCGAGCAATGGCATTGACTATAATTCTGTTATTGATCGTCGCTCCCTGCTCCGTTTCTCGGGAGCCCACGGATTGCTAAAGCCGTTAATAAAAAAAGAAGTTGAGGAGGATTAAAAATGGGAACTGTAATAAATATTGCGCCGGTTTCCCGCATTGAAGGACATGCCAAAATTGCCATACATCTCGATGATGCCGGCAATGTGGAGGATGCATTCCTTCATATCCAGTCTTTGCGCGGGTTCGAAAAATTTATCGAGGGACGTCCGGCTGAGGAAGTTCCGCGTATCGTCAACCGGATCTGCGGCATCTGCCCGTGGATGCATCATCTTGCCTCAAATAAGGCCGTTGATGGATGCTTTGGGGTCACTCCCACTCCCACCGGTCATAAACTGAGGGAAATGTGTCAGGTTTTGGCCCATATCAATGACAAAATCCTGCACTTCTTCTTCCTTGCCGCCCCGGATTTCGTGTTGGGGCCGGATGCGGATTATTCGGTGCGGAACGTTATCGGTATCGTCAAGGCGGCACCGGAATTGGCTACCCAGGTGGTGAAGATGCGACAGCTCGGACAGATGATGCTCGAGCGCTTTGCCGGTAAAGCAATTCATCCCATCGCCGGTGTGGTGGGTGGGTTTGCTAAACCATTGCTGGAGCAAGAGCGGTTGGATTTGTTGTCTGATTGCAGAACCTTACTCGATTTTGCCTGTTATACGCTGGATTTCGCCAAGACCAACGTCTTCTCAAAATACATGGATGTTATCGGCACCCTGGGGGTGATTACCACCGGCTTCCTGGGTACCGTTGATCGTTTCGATGGTTCCATGCGGTTGTATGACGGTAAGCAGCGCCTGATGAAGGCCGATGGCACCTATGTCGACTTCGAGGGTGAGGACTATGGCAATTATCTGGGTGAGCATGTTGAGCCCTGGGCCTATTCCAAAATGCCCTATGCCAAATCCTGGAATGAAGGATTTGACCTGAACCTTGATGCCCCGAAAGGGATCTACCGCGCCAATACCCTGGCCAGGATTAACGTCTGTGATAAGATGTCAACCCCTAAAGCCCAGGCGGCTCTTGAAGAGTTCCGGGCCGCCTTTGGCCGTCCAGCCCAGGCGACGCTGTTGTATCATTATGCCCGCCTGATCGAATTGATCTACGCCTGTGAGCGGACCATCGAGCTGCTCGAATGGGAAGGCATCACCGATACCAATGTCCGGTCCAAGGTTGAGCCGAAGGCCGGACGTGGCGTAGGTATTGTTGAGGCACCACGTGGCACCCTAATTCATGATTATGTAACGGATGCCAATGGCTGTATTGAAAGTGCCAATCTGATCGTTGGGACCACCCATAATATTGCGCCCATGAATATGAGCGTAAAACAGGCGGCCACGATGTTGATTAAGGATGGCAAGTATGATCAGGGACTGTTGAATCGGGTGGAGATGGCCGTCAGGGCCTACGACCCCTGAATGTCCTGCGCAACCCACCGCCTGGATGGCGGCATCCCAATGTCAGTAAGCATCGTCAATGCAAAAGGTAAAGAGATCGATCACATTACCAATTGATGTAAAAAAACAGGTAGGCCCGCTCCTGGGTTTGCCTGTTTTTTCCGGTCAGCAGTAGAGCGTCTCTTCGTAAGAGAGTTTGTTATTTTTGAGCTGATGAATGCGAAGAATATCCTTCGGAAGAGACGTTATCTTTTACTGACTCATCTTTCGGAACAGCAAATGTTCGAGATAAGGAGAAAAAAATGTCGGATACACCAGAAAAAGCAGCACGTCATCAAGTACGTGCGGAGAATCCCTCCGGAGCATGTGGCCATATCGAGCACATGACCATTGATCAATTGAGAGCGCGGGCGGTAGGCGACGATTTTGACGCGACGTGCCCGGCCTGTGGATTATTTCATCTGACTCAGGCCGAAATAGATAAATTGAACAGTGAGAAGGTTTCTGAGTCGGATCATTATATAGCGATGAAAAATGCGGCAGAAGACACGCCCTGATTGTCTTAGGTTGGTGCTCAGCTTTCGTTTCAGCTGATTTTGTCAATCTCGATAATGCTGCATCTCCACGAAAAAACGCAGTGAGAACCGGATGGGGCCATAGAAGGCCGTATCCGGTTTTTTTGTGGGAACACAATGGCCCGTGATGGAAGCCGTTTCTTTTTGATACTGGTGATCTCTCCGAGAAAGGATCAAGGACGGTGACAGCAAACGGCTCCTTGTTTGGTTAGATAATTTTTAGTTGCCATTTGCAGGGTGGTTTCAGCCAGTTGCGCGCAGTGAAGATGGGTTTCCGGTAGCTGACCTACCTGCTCCATGATGGTGATCATATTGATTTTTCTGAGCTCCTCAATCTCTCGGTTGCGGGCAAGCATCGCCGCCGCGTCAAGACAGGCCTTGCTGAATGAGCAGCCATTGGTCCAGGTGGAGGTATTGCAGACCCGGCCATCCTTGAATTGCAGGGCGATTTCCATGGTGTCGCCACAGTTGCCGGTAATTCGGGCGCTGCCGTCCGGGGCTTCGATCTGTTTGTTGGTGAGATAATGAAAACCAAACCAGCACAGGGCAAGCAGCAGAAGGACGAGAAAGGCGAGCAGAATGTGCAGAATTTCCATGGGGGATTGATGAGGCAGGGAGTGGTAGATTATAAGTTATGGATGCAGAACAGATTGTTTTTTACTCCCTACTCTCCGCAAGATCCGTTCATAAGGGACTGTCCGCAACGATACGAGTCAGGTCTTAAGGAATGGGGTTCTGTTATTGAATAACATTGACATTGGCGAACAAGCATGATTGTCCCAGCATTACTCCTTTCATTTTTCAAAATGTTTCGAAAGCCTCCCCTATCAAACCATATATTCATCCCCAACTCAACTCTTTCAGAACAACGTCTTTGCAAGCTAGCGCGATGAATGTTCCATTTGTCTGCGGGCTCAGCCATTGTCTGGATGACGACTGTGTTACAAACAGACAAAATGACTCGCCTGTCAAAGAGTACTGTTTCGTTTTGTCTCCAGACACTATAATGTGTTTTTATTGATGCTGTATTGTGGGGGGGAGCGGGCAGATTTTTTTACTGGCGGCTCTTTTGCGTTTCGTTGCTGAGTCATATTGTCCTCTTTGCTGGAGGGTAATGGTGTAAGACTTGTTATGATAACGGTATGTTGGCTTGATGGCACATATTTTGCTTCTTAAAAAAAGGCGTGGCGAAGGGTACCGACGGGATCGAGCTTTTTTTATCACAATTCATCCCACATCAGCACTGAGGCAGTGACAAAATAGACCCAATGTCCTTGCTTTCTTGACTGGTTTTTGTTAGTGGATAAAATGTTATTCTGGTGTTGCTTGATCAGTAAACACCCGATGAGACGAATTTAATCGTGTTTTTAGGGCCCAGGGCTTGAGAAGATCCCTTGGATGTGCAGAGCGAATATTTACAGCCGGAAAGAGGACCATGAAAGATCTCTCCACCAAATACCTTGGGTTGAAATTACAGTCGCCCCTTATTATCGGGAGCAGCGGGCTGACCAAGACTGTCGATTCCATTAAGCTTCTGGCCGAGAATGGAGCTGGTGCCGTTGTCCTCAAGTCGCTCTTTGAAGAGCAGATTGAGGCTGAGCTCTCACATAACCTGGAGAGCTACCAGGCCGATTATCCAGACGCCTTTGACTATATCCGGAGCTATACCCGGGAAAACGCCCTGTCGGAGTACCTTGATCTCATTGCCGATGCCAAGAAGGCAGTGGACATCCCGATTATTGCCAGTATCAACTGTATCTCGGGCAGCGAGTGGGTCGCCTTTGCCAAATCCCTTGAAAAGGCCGGTGCCGATGCCATAGAGCTGAATGTGTCACTGTTGCCGAGCGATCCCCGGATGAACAGTCAGGATAGTGAGAGGCATTATTTTGATATCGTCGAAAAAGTCAGCAGCATTATCACCATTCCCCTATCCCTGAAAATGAGCAGCTATTCCTCGGCACTTGCCAATCTGATTACCCGATTAAGCTGGACCAACAAGGTGGCGGGCTTTGTTTTGTTCAACCGCTATTACCGTCCGGACGTGGACATTCATAAAATGACGGTGACCAAAGCAGATATATTCAGCACCCCTTCGGAAATGACTGAATCGCTGCGCTGGATAGCCCTGCTTTCTGCTCAGGTTGAAAAGGATTTTGCTGCTTCCACCGGCGTGCATGACAGTGACGGACTGGTCAAGCATCTGCTGGTTGGTGCTGCGGCTGTCCAGGTGGTCACAACCGTGTATAAAAACGGACCCGGATATATTGCCACTTTGTTGCAGGGCATGGAAAACTGGATGGATGAGAAGAAATTTGACCGGCTTGCTGATTTCCGTGGGTTGTTAAGTTATCGGAATGCGGAAAATCCAGCGGCCTTTGAGCGCATTCAGTTTATGAAGCAGTTTGGTGGTATTGCCTGAAATTAGATGATTTCATGGAGCTTTTATATTGGCCATTGTGCTTTTAATCCTGACATACGAGATACGCTCCTTCACGAAAAATTCTGCGCCAGATATGAATCCTGTTAAGGACTTTTCAGGTTTCGGCGTTACCGATTCTTTCATTGAATATCTAATATTATGAACTCCTTACTGACATTTCCCTTAGGCGGTGTTCATCCACCGGAAGCGAAGGGCCAGACTGCAGGTCTGGCCATAGAGCGTATGCCGGTACCTGATGAACTTGAGATCATTCTTGGTCAGCATATTGGCGCTCCTTGTACCCCGACCGTGAAAAAGCGTGATGTGGTCGTGGAAGGTGCGATGATCGGCGAAGTACAGAAAGGGTTGGGGGTTCCCCTGCACTCCCCTGTTGCCGGGACGATTAAGGATTTTGGGATGTCGGCCCATCCGATGCGGGTCACGTCGCCTTCCATTACAATTACCGTAGATCATGCCGCAATTCCTGCGACCTATCCCCGAAATGACTGGAGCACATTAACGGTGGCAGAGCTGCTGGGCAGGGTGCACGATGCCGGCATTGTCGGAATCGGTGGCGCCGGATTTCCCTCTCATGTCAAACTCAAGCCGCCACCAGATGCTAAAATTGACAAGCTGCTCTTAAACGGCGCCGAATGTGAACCCTATATCACCGCTGATCATCGGCAGATGCTGGAACATGCGGCGGATATTGTCGAAGGTGCAAAAATAATCGTCAAAATCCTGGGTATCCAGGAATGTATCATCGGCATTGAGCGGAACAAGCCTGATGCCATTCAGACCATGTCGGAGGCTGCCCAGGCCGGAAGTACTGCCGGCTGCAGAATCAGCGTTCAAGCTTTGCAGGTGAAATATCCGCAAGGGTCCGAAAAACAACTGATTCAAGCCCTGACCGGTCGAAAGGTTCCCTCCATGGCCCTGCCGTCCACTGTGGGCGTGGTGGTTCACAATGTGTCCACGGCGCGTGCCATCTGCGATGCGGTTGTTGGTGGCAAGCCACTGTATGAAAAAGTCATGACCATCTCCGGTGGTGGTATCACCCGCCCTGCCAATCTGTTGGTCAAGGTGGGAACTAAGGCCTCCGATATTGTTGCGTATCTGGGTGGAGTCAAGCCGGAGCTGGCCAAGGTTATCATGGGTGGGCCGATGATGGGCTTTGCCGTTTCGAATCTTGATGTGCCGGTGACCAAGACCACCTCGTCGATCCTGTTTTTGACCGAAAAAGAGATTGATACCCGCCCTCATTCCCAGTGTATTCGTTGTGGCTGGTGTCTGGAGGCCTGTCCCATGGGGCTTGAACCAAAAGAGATCGGTGTCTTTGTGGAAGCGAATCGGGCCGAAGATACTGCCCAGTTCGGGGTCTTTGACTGTTTTGAATGTGGCAGCTGCGCCTTTATCTGTCCCGCTAAACGGCCGCTGGTCCAGTTCATCCGCCTGGCCAAGATGAAGGCAAAGAGGTAGTTTTTGGTAGTTGGAAGGGTGAGGTGAGTCTACCCTCACACAGACGATGTAACTTGTTCGGAAGGAGAATCGCCATCGAAACGCAAGTGCCAGAAGACCAATCATTTTCCTCACAGAAGAACTGGATTGTCTCAGTTTCTCCCCATGTGAAGAGTAATGAATCGGTTGAAAAAATCATGTGGACCGTGTTGGCCTGCCTGATGCCGCCATTGATCCTGTCGGTCTTTATTTTCGGAATCCAGACCCTGATTATCACCGCCGTCTCGGTTATCAGCTGCGTGCTGGTGGAGGCCGTGAGCCAGAAGGCCCTTGGTCGGCCCATTACCATCAGGGACGGTAGTGCCGCGTTGACCGGGGTACTGATCGCTTTTGTCATTCCCCCTGGAGTTTCCTATCTGCTGCCGGTGCTTGGCGCGGTTATGGCGATCTATATCGGCAAGCATCTGCTGGGTGGAATCGGCTACAATATCTTTAATCCTGCCCTCTTGGGGCGTGCCTTTCTTCTGGCGACATTTCCGGTGGCCATGACCTCTGCCTGGCTGCCGCCCCTGCATGATCTGGCGATCTTCAGCTATCTTGGTTCCGGTGTTGATGCCGTTACCGCTGCGACTCCTCTGGCGGTGATGAAGGAGCAGGGGATGGCGGCCTTTACCCAGGCTTTTGGTTCCGGTGCCGGTCTTTACACCTCCTTCTTCCTGGGCTGGCGCCCCGGTTGTATTGGAGAGACATCCGGATGCATGATCGTGCTCGGCGGACTCTATATGTTGTACCGTGGATATATTACCTGGCATATCCCCGTGTCTGTCTTGGGAACCATCGCGCTCCTGTCCTGGATCTTTGGGGGAGAGGCGCTGTGCAGCGGTGATCCTCTGCTGGCCGTCCTGTCTGGAGGCGCCCTCCTGGGTGCTTTTTATATGGCCAATGACTACGTCACATCGCCCACCAACAAGACGTCACAGCTTATTTATGGTGTTGGGATTGGGGCCTTGACCGTGCTGATCCGTATGAAAGGCGGGTATCCGGAAGGGATCTGTTATGCCATCCTGCTGATGAATCCTCTCAGCTCAGTGCTGGACAGCTTCTTCAAGCCGAAACGCTTTGCGCCCCCGGTTGGAGGTGACAAATGAAAGATATCGTAAGTATTGTCTTCCGTCTGACCCTGACCTGCCTGATGGCAGCGACGGTCATGGGAGTCGCTTTTATCGTCACCAACAAGGCCAAAAAACATAATGAACATGTCCGCGAAGAGCGAACCATGTATGCGCTTCTTGGGTACAGCGAGGCAAAACCGGCCCCGGCCTCCGTTGTCCTGCATCAGATTTATCGCTATATCATCACCGAAGGGGAAGTGCAGTTTGTCAGCTATCTAATCCCGACGGGATCCGGCAAACCCGGTGTATCCAACGCTTATTCCCTGGTCTCCCTGGATCTTCAGGGGAAGTTAGTTGATCAGAAACCCGTTGCCATTGATGGGGAGAAGATTCGTGGGCGGGAGGATCGGGACAAGGCGGTCATCGCGGTTGCAGGATCCGGTAAGGATGTGCGTTTTGCCGACCATACCATCATTGTCACCGAGAACGGCAAGAGAATTGCCTATCTGCTCGGGGGCAAATTCCCCGGGTTTAAAACCTTTATTGGGGTAATGCTGGCACTTGATCCTCAATATACCATGGTGGGCATGGAGATCCTTGAGCATGAGGAAGATCCGGGCTTAGGTGCGGAGATTGAGCAGGATTACTTTAAGAACCAGTTTCAGGGAAAGGCCTTCAGCACCCTGAAAGGCTTGAAGGTCGTCAAGGAGCCTTTGCCGGCTGAGTATCAGCAGGCCCTGGAAGGGGGAATAGCCGAAGCGGACATGGCTAGGATCATGGAACAGTATAAGGAAAAGGATATTTATGCCTTGACCGGCGCGACCATTTCTTCGAGATCGGTCACCGATGGCGTCAAGGGGATGGTCAAGAAATTTGCCTATCGTCTCGACATTCTAGATAAAGTACTGAAGGAACAGCAGATTGCTGTCTCGTTTTAACCTTAACCTGAGGAAACAACGTGACGAATACTAAATCCATCGGGCAGTTGCTGAGCCGAGGTATCCTGAGCGAAAACCCGATTTTCAAGTTGGCCCTTTCCATGTGTCCGGCGGTGGGAATTTCTACCACGGTCATGAACGGCGTCATGTTAGGAGTGGCTGTGTTTTTTGTCCAGGTTTTCTCCAGCGTGACCATCTCCCTGTTTAAAGATCAGATTCATCCGCGCATACGAATTCCCTCCTACACCTTGACCATTGCCACCTGGGTGACCGTGATTGATCTGGTGCTGGCGGCATACATGCCCGGTGCCTATGCCAAGATGGGCATTTTCGTGAAACTGATTGTTGCCTTTGCGATTATTACCATGCGCCTGGAGATGTTCGCCTGCAAGGAAAAGGTCAAGGACTCGTTCTGGGATGGCGTGGGCATGGGCTTGGGGTTTCTGGTGGGAATGGTGGTCATCGGCTTTGTTCGTGAGCTCCTGGGGTCCGGCACCGTTCTTGGCTACGACGTGCTCGGCTTTAAGCCCTTGCTGTTCTTCATTCTGCCCTGTGCCGGCTTCTTTGTGGTCGGCCTGATGATGGCCTTCTTTAATTGGATTGAGGTGTTTTACAAGCAAAAAAGAGGAGTCAGGTCATGAGAATGAAACTGCGTCAGTTGATCCTCCTTGCCTTCGTACTGCTGCTTCCCGGAGTTCTCCAGGCAGCGGATTTGATAAAGAAGACATCATTTTCCGGTACCAATGAGATGAAGGTTCTGTTCACCGGCAAGGTGAACGCGGCCATAGCCGGGGATGCGTCCCGCTATACTGTCTATGAGGAAAATGATCCCGATATCAAGTTGGCCCTGGCGGCGGCAACGATCACCGATGAGGGGCGAGGAGTCACCCTGAAGTTTGCGGAACCGTTGAACTCGGCAAACACCCATGTGGTCTCGATCCGGAATCTGAACGGGGAGGGGGCCGTTGATTTCAAGGTGTCGAAGTCCTACCTCGGCTATCTGTTGTCGATCTTGATCTCGGCGATGCTCATTAACAACTTTGTGTTTACCAAGTATCTCGGCCTGTGCGTATTTTTCGGCACCTCCAAGCGGAAAAGTACGGCCAAGGGGATGGGGGTGGTGTTCACCATCGTTATGTTGGTGTCGGCCAGTATGAGTTGGTTTTTTTACCAGTATATCCTCATTCCCTTCAACCTCAACTTTCTTCAGATCGTTGTCTTCATCGGTCTGGTGTCGCTTACCGTGCAGGCTGTGGATACCATTCTTCGCAAGGTAAATCCGGTGCTGTTTAACTCGTTCGGGGTGTTTCTCGTTCTGGTTATCGCCAACTGTATCATCATTGCGGTGCCACTGATCCTGGCAAACAATAACTATAACTATCTTGAGACCTTTATGCTGGCCCTGGGGGCCGGTGGCGGCTTTCTCCTTGCCCTCTACCTGATGAGTTCGGTGCGTGAGCGGCTTGAAATTGCGATGATTCCGGCATCTTTTAAAGGCTTACCCATAGCCTTTATCGTTGCCGGACAGTTTGCCATGGCTTTCCTTGGTTTTTCCGGGCTGAAGCTTTTTTAAGAGCCGGAAAGAGCTGAAATTTTTAAACGGAGTTATGTGAGAGTGGTGAAATGGAACCGGAATTACTGAAAATTGCTTTAGGGGGCTTGGTCCTGCTGAGTTGCATTGGTCTTTTTTTCGGGATCGGCCTGGCAATCGCAGCCAATAAATTTGCGGTGGAGAGCAATCCTCTCATTGAAAAGGTGCTTCATTCCCTGCCCCTTGCCCAGTGCGGTGGTTGCGGGTACGCCGGCTGTGAGGGATATGCCATTGCCGTGGTGACGAACCCTGATGTTCCTCCGAACCTCTGTTTTCCTGGGAAAGAGGCCGTGGCGGCAGTAGTCGCCGAGTTGACCGGCAAGAAAATGGTCGAGGTCGAGGATCAGATTGCCGTCGTGCGTTGCTCACGGGTGGAAGGGCGGGTCAGTCATAAGCATCGCTATATTGGGTTCCCTTCCTGCACGGCAGCGAATCTTGCCTTTGGTGGGCCGTCTCAATGCCAGTATGCCTGCATCGGCCTGGGCGAGTGCGCAGAGGCCTGTCCCTTTGGTGCCATCGAGATGGTGGAGAATTTTCCCGTCATCAACCCGGATAAATGCGTCAGCTGCGGAGTCTGTGTCCGAACCTGTCCAAAGAAGATCATTGAGCTGCAGACCCTGAAGGGCAGGGTCTATGTGCCATGCTCTTCTAAAGATCTGGGTAAGGATGTCAAGGCAGTCTGTGGAGTTGGCTGTATCGGCTGTAAATTATGCGTCAAGGTTTGTCCAGCCCAGGCGGTGACGTATGTGGGCGGGCTGATTGTGATCGATCATAAGGCCTGTATTGCCTATGGCCCGTCTTGTGAAGAGGTGTGCGTCGGGAAATGCCCGCGCGATATTTTCAGGAAATATGAAGGACGAAAGAGCATCGCCCGCAATGTCGCTGATGGTCTGAAAATGGCTGCTTAGGGGCCGTTAAGAAATAGCCCATACTTTTTTATCCATTTCCTTACAGCCTTTTATGCCGTTCACGAACCTAAAAAGTACTGGTTGTTTTTGAACGACGGCTTAACATTAACACTGATTGGGAATCAACATGAAAACTTCCTTGAATGCGTGTGATCAGAAAAGGCGATCATTTTTGAAGTTATCCGGCCTCCTTGGCCTGGGGGTTGCCTCTGCCGCCCTGTTACCTTTAGAAAAGGCAGAAAGTCTGCTCTTTCATCGAAATGAGTATAAGGTGACCAAGACCCGTCTGTCCATGGGAACCTTTGTGGACATGACCGCCATTCACCATTCCCGCGATGAGGCGGAGAATGCCATCGGCATGGCCTTTGCCGAGGTGGATCGTCTTTGTGCCATGTTGACCCGGTATGACAACAAATCACCGGTGGCCGAGTTGAATGCCCTCAGGAAACTGGAACGGCCCTCCATCGAAATCCAGGAGCTGATTGCCCGCTCCCTCTATTTTAATCGAGACACTCGTGGTGCCTTTGATGTTACCGTGAAGCCGCTTATTGATCTTTACAAGGATAGATTCGCCACAGGTGGGCAGCCCACCGACACCGATATTGATGCGGCCTTATCCATCGTCGGTGCCGAAAAACTTCGCTTTCAGCAGGGAGATTTGTCGTTGTCGGTGGCCGGGATGGGCATAACCCTGGATGGGATGGCCCCGGGATACATTGCCGATCGGGCGTCCGAAATACTCACCAAAAACGGGATTACCAATCATCTGGTTAATGCCGGTGGTGAAATCCGGGTCAGTGGTGCCGCCGCCATGAACAAGTCGTGGACGGTGGCGATCCAGGATCCAAATAAAAACAAGAACTTCCCCGACGTAATCGACCTGCGGGAGGGTGCTATTTCCACCTCCGGTAACTACGAGGTCTTCTATGATCGGGAGAAACTGTTTCATCATATCGTCAACGGCAAGACCGGACATTCACCCCACCTGTCGACAAGCGTCACGGTGATGGCCCCGACAGCGCTGGATGCGGATATCCTCTCCACTGCCGTCTTTGTCATGGAGCCTGAAGCCGGGCTTGCCTACATAAACGCCCGGCCTGGGTATGAATGTTTTATCCTGGATGGACACGGGCGCAGCCTGAAGTCCACCGGCTGGCCTGTCTGATTTGGGCGGGAGTTGCCGTTGAGAAAACCAAGGAGATCCTTTATCGGGTCTCCTTTGTTATTTGGGGCCCATGAGTTGCTTGGCAAACTTCAGTGAATTATCGAACATTGATTGAATAAAGGGATTTTGTTAGGGGTGGAAGTGTTGGAAGGAAAAGGAAAGACATCGGAGAGACCAATGAGTTGGGAGCCAGGGATTGTTGTCTTTTGTTGTAGCGAGTGCCGTTGCACAGGAGTTGAGGAGGCTGCAGGTAGCAACTGCAAGGCTCCATGCAATGTCAGAATTGTCCGGGTTCCCTGCGCCAGTCTGATCAGTGAATATATGATCATGTCGGCGCTGCGATCCGGGGCCGACGGGATCCTGGTGGCTGGCGGTTCTTTTGATGATTGTCACTCTGCCGGTGAGAAGGTGGGGGATCATCGTCGGTTTGTCTTACTTGAAAATCTTCTTGAATTCATTGGGGTTGAGCCTGGTCGGGTCCATCTTTCCTGGGAGTCCGCTTCGCCGGGCGACCAGCTAAGAGTTCTTATTGAGAATTTTACTGAAGAAGTGAAGGCGCTCGGGCCGGCAAGCAAGCTGGTGAAACAACTCGAACCCGTGCAGGTCGTGGAGTAAAAGATGAATATGGCAACAATTAACGACCAAATAACGGATGAGATCAGGAAAGAGGCCCGGAGGCTTCTCAAGACCGGAGAGGTGGCCGCACTTATCGGCTATGCTGCCGGGTCGCTGCCGATGACGGTAAAGCCACTGGTGGTACGGTGCCTGGAAGATTGTGAGCGGCTGGTGTGGAACACTTTCTGTGTGCTGAACTTGGCCACCTATCTGCCGGAGGTGCTGAGCTCGGTGGAAACACCTTACGACCCGCGTGATCCCAGGCCGGAGGAACCCCAGGCCAAGGTGGCGATTCTTGCCACCGGCTGCTGGTCGCGCAATATCGTGATCCAGATCCAGGAGAAACGGGTGGATCGGGAACGGGTGGTGGTCATTGGTGTCGGCAGTCGTGGCATGGTGAGCCGAGCCAAGGTTAAGGCACTTTTCCCAGAAAAAGACATTTTGACGGTGGACGAAGGTGATCATGAACTTGTTGTCCATGGTGCTGATTTTACCGAGACCATTAATCGCTGGGCCGTGGTGCGGGACAATTGTCAGACCTGTGCCCATCCTGACCCGGTGCTGGTGGATATCCGGATTGGTGAGCCGGTCTCCGAGCGGAAGAATCCCCATCCTTTTCAACAGGTGGAACTCCTGGAACAGCGATCAAGTGAGGAACGCTGGGCCTGGTTTACCGCTGAATTTTCCACCTGCATCCGCTGCTATGCCTGCCGTAATGTATGTCCGCTCTGTTACTGTCCCACCTGTTTTGTCGATGATGCCAGGCCTCAGTGGCTGGGGAAGAGCCTGGATGCGGTGGATACCGGCCTGTTCCATGTTCTGCGGGCTTTTCACTGCGCCGGGCGCTGCACCGACTGTGGAGCCTGCGAATCGGTCTGTCCCATGGGGATCAATATGCGCATGCTGACCAAAAAGCTGAATAAAGATGTTCGAGATCTATACGGGATCGAGGCGGGCATGGAGCCGGAAGCGCCCCTGCCGCTGACGACGTTCCCCCTTGCCAGTGTTGAGTTTATTGTGGCTGACCTTGCACCTCTGCCAGCGGCGGCGAGAATAGTGCAGCCATCAAGTGAGGGGGATGAGTCATGCAAACATGGATGATTTCCCCCGTTGAACTGGACGGACTTATCCAGCAGTGGCAGAAATCCTATGCCGTCTATGTCCCGGCACTGTCCAAACCAGCAACTGCCGCCACTGACTGTGCCCCTGGCTGGAGAAGAATCAATGCAGGTGAGCCCTGGACCCTGCCGGTCGGGCCAACACCGGCGTCGGTGAAGTCGTTTTACTTTCCCCAGCCGGAAATCCTGATGACCTTTCATCTGGAAGAGAATCATCCAGACAAGGGGGTAATGCGGGAACCCCTTAAATCCCATGAAATGCAGGTGGTACTTGGGGTGCGGCCCTGTGATGCCGCCAGCGTGCTTCTCAACCAGTTGCCATTTACTGAAGATCCATTGTTTATGGCGAAGTGTCAGCGCACGGCCCTGGTCGGGTTTACCTGTACGACCAGGCTCTCCACCTGCTTCTGCACCGAGATGGGCGGCTCGCCCCACCATTGCGCAGGGCTGGATCTGGCCCTTTCGCCGCTCCAGAATGGGTTTCTCCTTGAGGTTCTCAGCGAAAAAGGCGAGACGCTGGTGGCTGGCTGCAAGCTGGTTCCGGCATCGGAGAGCGATTTGGCGGTTCTCGCCGACCGACGTCAAGGTCAAGGGGCGACTTCCTCGTATTCCAGCCAGCTTGAGGTGCTTAAGGCATGTGCGCTAAGCCGGCTCTATGACGCGCCAATGTGGCAGGAGCTTGGAGAGGCGTGCATCAACTGCGGGGCCTGTACCTTTATCTGTCCCACCTGTTTCTGCTTTGATATGCAGGATGAGGTAGTGCAGGGGCAGGGCCGGCGTATTCGCTATTGGGATTCCTGTATGTTTCCGCTCTACAGTCAACACACCTCAGGACATAATCCCCGCGGCAAAAAGCTGCAACGCACCCGTAACCGCTTTCTTCACAAACTGAAATATTTCCCCGATCGTTTCGGCCCCTTTTCCTGTGTGGGCTGTGGGCGCTGTATTGGGGATTGTCCCGTCAATATTGATATCCGTGAGGTCCTCAACGATTTGGTGCGCCGAACGGAGCTGGAGTAAACGATGATTTCCTATATGCCCTATCCTGTCAGAATTGATGACATCGTGGTGGAGACGGAAGATGGAAGTCTCAAAACCTTTACCCTTGCCTTTGAGCAGGAGCGCCACCAAAAGGCCTGGCAGCATGTGCCGGGCCAGTTTGTCATGCTGTCGGTGGCAGGCGCCGGTGAGGCGCCTGTAGGTCTTGCCTCTTCGCCCACAGAAGGGGAGAGGCTGCTCTGTACGGTCAATCGGGCCGGTTTGGTGACCACCGCCCTGCACCAGTTGAAGGTTGGCGATCGCTTGGGGCTTCGCGGCCCCATCGGCAATGGTTTTCCTTTGGACAGGGAGATGAAAGGCAAGAATCTGGTGATGATTGCCGGTGGGTTTGCGGTGACAATTCTGCGGGCAGCCTTGATGTCAGTGCTGGCCCGTCGTCAGGACTATGGCCGGATTACCTTTATCTATGGTGCCCGCACCCCGGGGATGCTGTTGTATCATGAGGAGTTGAGGCAGTGGGCGCAGCGGGGTGATATTGATCTTTATGTCACCATTGATCGGGAAGCACCGGGCTGGGCTGGGCTGGTTGGTTTTGTTCCGACGATAGCCGCTCAAGTGGCGCCACCGCCTACAAACAGTGTGGCGCTGATTTGCGGACCGCCGATCATGATCAAGTTTACCATGCCGCCCTTGGAGGCCATCGGTTGGACGGATGATCAGGTCTATCTTTCTCTGGAAAATCGAATGAAGTGCGGACAAGGACTCTGCTGTCACTGTAATGTTGGGCCGACGCTGGTGTGCAAGGATGGCCCGGTGTTTACCCGTGCCCAGGTGAAGCGGTTGCCTCTGGAATACTGAGGGGGAATGAGTCGTCAGGGATAAAAAAACTCATTCCAGAATCCGGGGCTGGGGGGCAACACGGAGACTGGAATGAGAGGGAAAAATCCCTTTTTTTGGAGGTAAAAAACCAGATTCAGTTTCCACAACAAGGAGGGCGCTGCGGAAACCGAATCTGGAGGGACTGCGTTTTTTGAATTAATAAACACCCAGCAGGTTCAGGCCAAGCAGGAGCAGACCGGCACATGCAACACGTTTTACAACGGTGGGGCTGACTTTTTTGGCAATCATGGGACCGATATAGCCGCCGATGATGGCGGCTGGGAACATGGCCAGAAAGAGAACCAGGTCAAAGTTGCCGAACTGCATGTGGCGGGCGGTGCCCATGGCGGTGTTAAAGAAGATGGCCAGCAGTGAGCTGCCGACAACAATATACATGGGCAACCGGAGAGCGACGGTCATCAGTGGCACCATGAAGGGTCCGCCGCCGAACCCGAACATGGATGACATAATGGCGATAAGAAAGCCGCCGATACAGCCAACAAACATGTTGACCTCAAATTCCTGACCCCAAAAATCTACTTTCATAATGGATTCCTCCAGATAATTTTCTGTTTAGCTATTAGCCTTTTGCCTTGACAGCTGCTTCCGCCCGTTTCTTGAATTCCTTCAAGATGGCCTGTTCTTTCTTGTTGTTGGCAAGATAGCCGGGGGTTGTCTGCCAGAACATCAGGGCTGCCAGGACCAGAAGAACCCAGCCGAAGAGAAATTTGAACTGATCCAGGGTGATCATTTCAGTCAGTTTGGGGCCGATAAAGCCGCCCACCAGCATGGCGCAGCCGATACCGATACCCAATTTCCAGTTGATGAATTTAACCTTGTTGTAATTCATGATACCAGTCGCCTGGGCAAAAAGGACGGTGGGCATAACCGTACCGGCAACAATCGTATGGGGCAGTGGGAAGAGGGTAACCAGAATGGGATTGAGAATAAAGCCACCGCCTGCTCCCATGAGAATACCGAAGATGGAAATGACCAGACAAAGAAGGAAGGGCCAGAGCAGGTTGATGCTGGTGCCTGCGTTGTTCAGGTACATGGTGGGGAAGCTGATCTTGTTGTCAAAGGAAACTACTTCACTCTTCACTTTCTTGACGGTTTCCTTATCCCCTTCCTTGATTCGTTCCGTGACTGCGGTCACGATGACGTTGTATTTGCCGGGAGCCTGGCTTGGTGGAAGATTGAGCTTGGCAGTGTAGGTACCATCGGGTTGGATCTCTACATTGGCGCCCAACAGCTTGCCGGGACTGCGGAATCGGCCTTTCACCAGTTTCATGGATTCGCTCTTGGTGGCCTTTTCATCCATTTGCGGCAGCAGGGTGCCACGGGAACCGATAATACTGGCCATAATGGTGGCCTGATAGTTGTCGATTTTAATCTTGGCGGGAGCGCTGTAAGCGGCATCGGCTCCCATTTTTTTCAGGACTTCTGAATACTTCCAGTCTTTGCCCGCAGCCTTGGCCTTGTCGAACTCACCAGCCATCTCTTTGGGAACTAAAATTTTATAAAATGCAGGCATATCGGTGGTGATATAAAACTTGTAGGGAATCTTCCCTGTTTTTTCATCCTTCTTGCCGTCAAAGCGGTTGGCCCGGACTTTTTTGTCGGAAGAAAAAACCTCAACATAGACCTGAGAGCCGGCCGGGGCTTTGCCGCTGACAGTAATGTCACCGCCATCGTTGAGTGATGTCTTATCAATATTGATGGTTGCAGCAGCGGAACTGGCAACAGCGGCAGGGGCTACGGCAGGCGCAGCAGCAGGTTGTTCGGCCTGTACCCTTGGCGCGAAAAGTAAAGCCATCGCCAGGGCGATTATCGGCAAAACGCGAAACTTGATGTTCATTTAGTCCACCTCCTGTCTGAAATGAAAATGTCTTGATAAAAAGACGGCATTGTTGCAATTTCCTTCTGCTGTACCATTTGACCTCCTTCGTGAAATTTTACTGATTATTCATTGACGAACGTACGCAAACATTTTGTAAAAAAGTCGGCGCTGAATGTAACGTTGTATTACCTAAGCAATAATGACGCCAATTATCTGTGGTGATATATATTTTTTTGCATAATGCCGAATTAACGATATTTTTAGAATATTCTCAGTGGAAAAGTGATTGAAATGCGACAGTATTGATTTCTAAATATGCAATAAAATAAATGCACCGCTATTTTATTGTTGCATATGAAGAAGATGAGGATATCCGGCGGGATTTCAAAGACCATAAATCCTCCTGCCAGCCTACATCGAGCTATCAATTGACGCAAATTTTCATGGCCCCGGAGGGACAGGAGTTACCGATATCTTCTGTCCTAAAAAACTGAAAGGCCGAAGCGGGTGATGTGTTGCTTGAGAAGCTGTGCATGAAGGAAGATGCACTGTCTTATGCGGGAGAGAACGACAGAATGGAGCAGCACTTCATGGTGATCTAAGATTGATCACCATGAAGTGCCAGGTGTTATTTCAAGTGCTGTTCATTGTAAACAATGCGAAAAAAATTCAGCCGTGGAACATCAAACCCGCATGGTACAGTTTCTATTATACCTTAAAGCTGCCTAACAGGCGGTTCAGCTCCCCGGCCATGTTTTGCAGGCCATCGGCACTTTCCTTGATTTTATTGCTGCTTCCGGAAATTGATTCGGCAGCCGAGTTGACCATGGAAATATCTCTGGCGATGTCGGTGGCGACCTGTGAGCTCTGGCCGACGTTCTCGTTTACCTCCTGGATTCCGATGGATGCCTGAGCGATGTTTTCCGCGATCTCCTGCGTTGATGTTGACTGTGCCTCGACGTCTGCGGAAATATTGGCAACGATATCGTTGACTTTCGTTATGACATCAGCGATTAAATCAATCTCCTTGACGGTTTCGGAGGTTGTCGACTGGATCTCTTCAATCTGCCTCTTGATGTCCTGGGTGGCTTTTGCGGTCTGGCGTGCCAGATCTTTAATCTCATTGGCGACAACGGCAAAGCCCTTGCCTGCTTCTCCGGCCCTGGCAGCCTCAATGGTCGCATTGAGAGCCAGGAGATTGGTCTGTTCGGAAATCTCGGTGATGGTCTCGGTGACCTGGCCAATGGAGATAGCTGCCCGTCCAAGGATGGACATTTTGCCGGCTGTTCCCGCTGTCTGGTTAACGGCTTCGCCGGAAATGGCCGCGGCATTTTCGACATTGCCAACAATATTGCCAAAGGTTGCAGCCATCTGTTCAGCAGCATTGGACACCATGGCGGCATTGGTGGAGGATTCCTCCATGGCTGCCGCCACGGCATTCAGGTTAGAGCTCATCTCCTCGGCGGCGGTGGCCACATTCCTTGCTCGACTGGAGGTATCGCTGGATTGTTCCGCCATCTCGGTGGAGATTCCCCGCAGGTCCTGGGATGATTGGGCAACCGCAGCGGTGTTGGTGGAAATATTGGTGATGATCCCCTGGAGTTTTTCAATAAAAATGTTGAACCAGTGGGCCATCTCGCCTATTTCGTCACTGCTGGTGCATTCCAGGCGCATGGTCAGATCCCCTTCACCCTCGGCAATGTCCCGCAATCTATTTGCTGCGTTCTGGACTGGGCGGGCAATGCTTCTGGCCACGAAATACCAGATGATCGTTGCAACGGCGATGGAAAGTAGAACCAGGCTGATCATCAAGATCAGGCCTTGTTGAGCCTTTTCCTCGATGAGTTTGACGGAACCGAGTATCTCGGACTGAAAGGTTTCGGCAATAATGATCCAATCCCATTTTTTGAAATAGGTATACTTGAAGATCTTTACCTGATCGTCCTTCTCACCCTCTACTTTCCAGGACGTCTGCAATTCGGCCACTTCCCCAGGCGCCAGAGTCACCGCTTTTTTTATGATCTCCTGCATATATGGAAGACCTGTGGCATCCTTCTGATCGAGGACCACCTTGCCATCTTCCTTGCCTTCCTTTGAGATAACATAAGCCCCTTTGCTGTCGACTACCTGAACGTTGCCGGTTTTGCCCACCACCATCGCCTGAATGGCCTTACGCAAAGTGACGGTACTCTCCTGTGGCACACCAACAAAGAGCATGCCGATAATTTTTTGGTCACTATCCTTAATCGGCTTATAGGCGGTGATATACCAGGCGTTTACGACAAAGGCCCGGCCGACAAAGGTTTCCCCTTTCATTACGGCCTGGATGACCGGATTAGCCGCACCATCGGTGCCGACATGGGGGATGAAGGTGCCGATGGCCCGTACACCCTCCGTGTTCATTACGTTCGTCGCCACTCGCAGCATGTCACCGCCATCATTCATTTTTTGAAAGATGGTACAGGTGGTTTGCACCAACTTCTGCACTTCATCCACCACCGGCACAGCGGTCCCCTTTTCCTTGATCTGGCCCAGCCACTCCGATCCAACCTGCATTTTCGGCAAGGAAACAGTGACAGCTTCCTTGTTCAACTGATTGATCGCCTTCCAGGCGATGGGTTCCAGCCCCAGGTTGAGTCCTCCCTTGGCGCGAGCCTGGTCTTCAGCCACATTGAGCGACGAGGCGATCTCCTTCTCAAGGAGCTCCTGCTGGGTGCTTGCCAGGGTATAGACTCCCTGTACCAGGTGAGTGAAATCGGCATTAGCCAGCTTCATACTCTCTTCCCGGGCGGTTGCCGTGCTCTGGTTATTCTGGAGAATGACCAAGCCCATGGCAGACAGGAGCGGTATAATGGTTAAGGTGATGCCGATCAATAGCAATCGTTTTTGTAGCTTCATCTTTTTGAGCATTTGATCCTGTCTCCTTTGAGGGTGCATTAAATGTCAGTTTTCATTACCATTAAAAAAAACGTTCTCTGTGTTTATTCGGATTTGAAAAAAAGTCAAATGAAAAATTCACAATAAAGCTAAGGACGAACCAACCTTGATCAAGACAGATCATGAAGCAGATCACACAAAATCTGAAAATATTGCTTTAAATTCAGTTAAATAGAATGATTTCCGGTCACCTCGAGGTGTCGAGTAACACGCACAAAGGCATGGGCAAGGAAGGGCTTCTCCTTACAGAGTTTGGAAGCTCTTCAAAATGATACGCATGGTGTTTCAGGTGCAAAGAATAGAAACTGCGGCAGCTTTGCTTATGGGGTTTGCGATGGTGAGCAGGGGCCTGTTTCTGCGAGGTGAATTGTCAAGGGGAGGCAGACGGAGATCTTGGAAGATTCAGGCGTGGGCGGGCAGATTAAGCTGAAGGGGGAAAGGGTAAGCCTGATTTTCACGGGGATTTACAGAGGGCGCAAAAAACGGTTCGGAGGGTCTGCTCGTCAATGGCGGACATAAGCTGCTCTTCGTACTCATCCTGTTCGTCTTCATTCTGGACAAAGGCAGGCGGATTGGCTGATTCATCCAGAGATGTAAGGGGGATGGGTTCAGAATCAACCAGATCCAGGTAGTAGCGGTTGTTATCAATCCAACGCTGGCAGTCGTCATGGCTGCCGATGTAGGTAAAGATCAAGCACTGATTGCGTTTCAGTGCGATCAGGCGGAATCCGCAGGAAAGATCGTATTTTCGACAGTCATTGAGCCGTAATTCGCCATGGCGAGTGCGTTTGCATTCCGCCTCTTCGTGCAGGGGATTGGCTTGGAGTTGGGCGATAATCTGTCTGGCCCTTTCAGTCACGATCCGTTCGTTCTTGCCGGCCTTAGCCATGAAAATCAATCGTTTGGCGAATCGACGGGTCTGATGAATCTCCAGGGCTATATTTTCCATAATGAGTTGTCTTGGCCTCAGAAAGAATAATCGAGGCTGCGGAGCAAAGGCAAAGCCCTCCGCAACCTCGAGATTAGCAGCCGCAAGAACCGCTGGAACAAGAACCGCTGGAGCAGGAGCCTGCGGTAAGTTTGTTTTCGGAACTGACTGAAAAGCCGCTGCTTCCGCCGCATCCGCAGCCGGAGGGCTCGACATAATCGACCTTGATGGCCCCGGTGGTTGTAAACAGGGACTTGTCCACAAGAAACATGACACCATCCTTTTCAAAAACCTGATCGGAGCTTTTCTTGTCATCATCCAGTCCAAGGCCGAGTTTCGTGCCCGAACAACTGCTCTGCATGAGTACCCGGATGGCTGAGGTGATGTTGTTTTTACTCATATACTCTTTGAGATTTTTAACTGCCGATTCTGAAATTTCAAGCATGTTTTTCTCCTTTTTAGGTGGAATGGGTTGATCAATGAACTCGTAATCCGGCAAATTGTATCAGTGGAGGCCAAGGAAAACTATGAGGATAGTTTTGAGGTAATGGCTCAGGCCGGTACGCTTATCTCGGCAAAGTGGGAGTGGATCATATCCACAACCTCACCGATGGCCTTTTCCACCGAGGGGCTGCATTCACGGGTGAATTCAAAATAGTCCTCCGCTTCAATGAGCAGAATCCTCAGTCGGGGCGGCATTTCCTCGGGAAAGAGATCGTAGCCGACCTTCAGGGTGGAGCCCAGGGTCACCGCATGCGAGGTCGCAAGAAGATGATCCGCAAAGATATCATCAATTGTCACCTCGGTGATGGTGCCGCCTGGATAACCGACTTTTGCGGCATCGATGATGATGACATCCTCATATCCCATGATCTTGTCGTTGACCTCAAAGCCGACACCATAAATTATTTCGACATCAACGGGCAGGCTTGAGCGCGAGATACGTTCGGCAACCTCGATACCCGCCCTGTCGTCTTTCAGCATGGGATTACCGATTCCACAGACCAGTGATTTGCGTTTCATAAGAAGACTCACGGAGACGCTGGGCAGCCCTGAGAGGCTGCCCAGCGTGGGAAAGAAAGAAGTTTAAAAATTTTTCAAGGTTTGCGTCAATTCCTTCCGGTCGTTGTAGATCTGTATCTCAACCGGGGAGGAGCCTGGACGGACAGCATGGGTGGCGCAACCCAGACAGAGATCGTAGGGGCGGTAGGCCATCTCGATATGATTGAGAATACCCTCGTCAACCTTGCCGTTCCTGATAAAGTGCTTGGCGGCCTTGCGAACCGCCAGGTTGATCGGCCCCTTGTTATGGGTGGTGGCGACAACGATATTGGCATCGGTGACGATTCCATTTTGATCCGTCGTGTAGTGGTGGATCAGGGTTCCGCGTGGGGCCTCGATTATTCCTACACCTTCCCCGGTAACTGCCCCGAGTGGCGTCCGTGCATCCTGGCTGGTGATCTCGGGATCTTTGGCCAGCATCCGAATCTTCTCCGCACAGTGGAGCAGCTCGATGGCTCTGGCCCAGTGATATCCGAGGATATTGTGGACCGGTTTACAGCCAAAGGTGGCAAAAAACTGCTGAAAGGCCTCGTTGGCCAGGGGTGTGGTCATTCCCTTGCCCACATTAAAGCGGGCCAGGGGGCCTACGCTGTAGAGGCTGGTTCCCTCGCCTTCGACAATCCCCTTCCATCCGAGCTTCTTCTGATAGGGCATCTTAAGGTAGGTCCAGGGCAGCACCCGCTCGGAGATGTGGTCGATATACTCCATCCCGGAGAAGGAGTAGAGTTCCTTGCCGTGCATATCAATAACTTTCTGGGTTCCATCGTATAAGGCGATATAGCCATTTTCATCCACCGAGCCCATATAGTTAACCGGCACCTTGTACATCTCGCCGGTGACCAGTTCCATATAGGCAGGATTCTTCAGCACGACGTCCTCGAAGACCTTCAAGGTCAGCTGGCCAAGTTCCACGAGTTCTTCCGACCAGCTCTCAATATCTTTCCGCTCTTCCTCGTTGATGGTTTTAGACCAACCACCGGGGATGGCCGCCACCGGATGGATTGGTTTTCCTCCGAGCAGTTCAAAGATTTTAACCGCCAGCCCACGCTTGCGGAGCACTTCACGACCAAGATCGGCGCCAACGGCATTGATCAGGCCAATAACGTTCCGTTGTGCGGCAGGTGCTGATGGCCCGACAACAAAATCAGGAAGCCCTAACGCATAAAGAACAACCGCATGGTCTTCCACATAATGGGCGTTGAAAAAGAGCTCACGCAGATTGATAGCTGTCGGTGTAGGAACGACTCCATAGACCCCGTCAGAGGCCTTCATGGCGGCGGTAAAATGGACACCCCGACAGACGCCGCAAATGGTCGAAACGGTGCGGGGAACTTCCTCAATGGGCAGGCCGACGAGGAACTTCTCAAAGCCGCGGAACTCAACGACCTGGAAAAAAGCCTCATCAACATTGCCGTTTTCATCGAGGAAAATGGCGATCTTGCCATGTCCCTCAAGTCGGGTCAGCGGGTTTATTTCTATTTTTTTCATGTAAAACCTCCTTAAAAAAGCCCTGATTTCAAACTACATCTTCCGGGGAAGGGTGCCTGAGGGAAGGGCATAACGGTAAAAGAACTTAGCCAGATTGGGATATTTTTCCATGAGGCTCGCCGTAGCGTCCTCGCTGCCGAGAATGGATGCGATGCTGGTGAGAGCCTGGGCGCCATAATCCTCGTTACCGGGGATCGGGCCGCCGCAACCGCGACAAGGGATGTTTACGTTGAGACAGGAGCCGCCGCAATCCCCTTGCGTGATGGGGCCAAAACAGAGATAGCCCTGCTGCAGAAGACAGACGTTTTCATCGGGAACTCCGTCCACCATACGCAGGACCTTGTCCACCATTATCCGGCCGCCGTTACCATTCCGGGTAGGATTGCGTTTGCAGACATCGCAGACCGCCTTGCCGTTGGTGATCCAGGAGCCTTTCGGCGGCAGCTGGTTACTGACCAGCGCGCCGATGGCGATTTCCACATGGGAATGGTGGGGGGGACAGCCGCCGATATAGTAGTCGACATCGACGATCTGGTTGAGGGTTCGCACCTTATCCTCGTAAGTCGGCAGGGTCAGATCGTACTTGCCGTCCACCAGACAATGGGGAGAGGGGTAAATATTGTCTGGATTATCAGTAGTCGGGGTGTTTTTGAAGGCCTTGGAGAACAGCTCTTCTTTGGTATGCAAACTGCCCATACCGGCGGTGCCGCCGAGGGCCGCACAGACCCCGAAAGCGATCAGGGTCTTGGCTTTTTTGCGCATGACCTTGGCCATATGAATATGTTCATCAAGACGAATCATACCGTCGATAAAGGCGACATCGATATACCCGTCATCCATCGCTTCCAGGTCGTGATATTTCACGTCGGCCACGGTGGGAGCCCAGAAAACCACCTCGAGATGGGCCAGGGCATCGACCAGCTTTTCTGAGAGATCAACGACGGCCATTTCGCAACCGGCACAACCACCCAGCAGCAGAAAACCAACTTTTATTTTTTCACTCATTTATCAATTCCTCCTCTTTTTTCAAGGGATTGGGACCGAGGGCAATCAGTTCTTCGGTGAACTCGGTGATAACCTTGGCGAATTTCTGCCCCTCGGCCCCGGAGATCCACTCCAGTCTGAGACGACGTGGATCAAATCCCATATCTGCAATCAGCTTGGTGAGTAAATCCATACGATGTTTTGTCTTATAATTGCCATCCTTATAATGACAGTCACCAAAGTGACAACCACCGACGAGAACGCCGTCCGCACCCTGGGCCAGGGCCTGGAGCACATACTCGGGCTTGACCCGACCTGAACAGGGAACCTTGATCAGTTTCACCGTGGGAGGATATTTACAGCGCAGATTACCGGCAAGATCTGCACCCGCATAGGTGCACCATTGGCAGGCAAATCCAACGATATTTGGACTAAAAGACATAATTACATTCCCTCCTTGATGCGACGGGTGTCGCTTTGAATCTCAGCTATGATCGGATTGCGGTCGATTTGAGAGATGCAGGCCACCTGCTGGGGGTCAAAACCCATGGCCAGGGCCAGCAGCTGGGTATAGTAGAAGGTGGGGATGGGCTCAAAATCAATCACCCCGCGCCCCTTGAGGATCGGTTGCGACATATCAAACTGCATAAAACAGGAAGAGCAGGTGGTGACGATCATGTCGGCATTGGTTTCCTCTTTGATCGAGAGCAGTTTTTCTTTAAAGAGCTTGAGGGATTTCTCCGCATCGGTGGAGCGCATCCCTCCCATGCCGCAGCAGCCTTCGAGGCGGGAGTAATGGCAGACCGTCGCCCCGGTCACCTCACACAACTCTTTTAACATCGTCGGGAAGTAGGGATTGTCCTCTTTGACCTTATAGACATCCGAGGGCCAGAGGGTGTGGCAGCCGGTCTGGACGGCGATCTTCAAGCCGTCCAGCTTGTATTTGAGGTTTTCCCGTATCTTGGTGAGGCCGATTTTCTTATGGAGCACATGGGCCACATGGTAGATATCAGACGTTCCCTTGTATTCCCGATTGATTTTGGCCAGACTATTGTTGACCGCCGTACGGGTGGCCGGGGTTTCCAAAAAATGCTTGGCCTCGGAGAGCACCCCGAAACAGGAGTTACAGCCGGTCATGATGTCGACATTTTTTTCCTCCGCAATGGTGATATTGCGGCTGGAGATGGCGCACCAGGTGTTGAGATCAAAAGACGGGGCAGTACCCCAGGCCGGACAGCAGCCCGCCCCTTCAAGATCAACCGGCTGAACATCCAAAGCAGGGAATATCTTCCTGAATGACTGCTCTATATCTGGATTCTTGAGCGGAATATTACATCCGAGATATAATCCAATTTGTTCCATTATTTTCTATCTCCTAAGGTTAAAATAATCCCAGTTCACCCATGGGACTATTGTCCATGAGAGTCCGAATCTCTTGTTGGGCTGCCTCGTTAAAGGCAGAAGTGGGGGTCTCTTCGGGTAGGCCGACCTTTCTGCGGGCCTCCTTCGGATCGGTGAAGACGGCGTGACCGGTCTCATAGAGATTCATCTGACTGGTCACGGCCGAGGTCGAAAATGCCAACTCATTGGCCTGATATCGGCGGAAGGCAAAGACAACCTCCTGCGGCCGGACACCCTGGGGACAAACCTCGGTGCAGCGGTTGCATGCCTGGCAGCCCCAGCTGGAGGAATTTTCGATATTTTCCTCGAGCAGACCATTCAGCAGATCTTTTATCAATGCCCTGCAGAGCAGGGGAAAGCCGGCCTTTACACCTGGACAGATTGCTGAACAGGCACCGCATTGGACACATTTTTGAATGCCATGCCCACCGTTGGCCTTGATGATCTTGATGGTTTCATCAATTTTGTTCTGGTCGATAATCATGTTTTTCTCCTTATGCTGTCAGGGCAGCAATCTGTGCGTAGATCTGCTCATCTTC
The DNA here is from genome assembly GCA_009773475.1 of Desulfobulbaceae bacterium. GTDB lineage: Bacteria > Desulfobacterota > Desulfobulbia > Desulfobulbales > Desulfocapsaceae > UBA2270. The sequence continues at coordinate 35,001 of WSXV01000020.1, forward strand.
ATAGCCGTGCAGCTTGATGGCGGCAGACGGGCAGGCGGATGTGCAGACACCGCAGCCTTTACACGATGACATCTCAATAACGGCGTGGCGTTCGATGACGCCGCGAGCCCGATCGGTATAATCCCGCATGCTGATGGCATGATAGGGACAGAGCGGTTCGCAGATCCCACAGCCGCTGCATTTTTGTGAGTCGATCTCTGAGATGGTTGCCTCGATCTTCACTCTTCCCTGAGCCAGCGGGACGGCAGCGGCGGCGGCGGCACCTTTAGCCTGGGAAACGGTATCAGGGATATCTTTTGGCCCCTGACAGCAACCGGCGATAAAGAGTCCGGCGACGGCGGTCTCAACGGGTCCAAGTTTAGGGTGGAGTTCACGGAAGAAATCGTTGCCGCAGAACTGTAGACCAAGCTTTTGGGCAAGGGCAGTGGCATCGGGCGGCAGCTCGACGGCGGTGGCCAGAATAACCAGATCGGAGCTGTACTCGATGCTCTGACCGGCCTCCATGTCGTAGGCCAGAACCCGCAGTTGATCGCCGGGCAGTATCTCGAGGCCGCCAACCTTGCCTTTGAAGAAGTTGATGCCCATCTCGCGGGCGCCGGTGTAGTACTCGTCGTAGCCCTTGCCAGCGGAGCGGACATCAATGAAATGCATATTGATGACCAGATCCGGGTATTTTTCTTTTAGCAGGCGGGCCTGTTTGATCATGTACATGCAGCAAAAACGGGAACAGTGGGTGTGGAAATTGACATCACGCGAGCCCACACAGGAGACAAAGGTCATGGTGTGCGGTTTCTCGTTGTCGGAGGGGCGCAGCAGCTTGCCGCCGGTGGGGCCGGTGGCCGAGATCAGGCGTTCGAGCTGGAGGGCGGTGATGACATTGGGTGAGGCCGGGGCCATCTCCTTGAACCAGCCCTTGTCCATGACCTGATAGCCGGTGGTGACAACGATGGAACCAACTTTGATCTCCTTGATGGTGCCGCCCGGGTCAAGGGGCAGGGAGCGGTCAATGGCCCCGGCCCGACAGGCTCGTTCGCATGGGGCAAGGATCGCTTTACCGGTTTTTTCATTGATTTTTGGCTGGGTTCCGATGGTACGGCCGGCGCAGTTGAGGCAATGCTCGATATCAACCACCGCCTTTTTCGGCACTGCCTGGGGAAACATAATATAGGCTGCTCTTCTGTCGGAGAGGCTGCCGTTAAAAAGATCGGGGGTCTTGGATGGGCACTTGTCGGCGCAGTCGCCGCAGCCGGTGCATTTTTTCCAGTCGATATAGGTCTGCTTCTGCCGTACCTTGACGTTGAAATTACCGATATAGCCATCAACATCGGCGACCTCGGAGTAGGCCAGGGTCTCGATATTGGGATGATTGAAGGCCTGAACCATCATCGGGGTAAGAATACAGGCCGAGCAGTCGTTGGTGGGGAAGGTCTTGTCAAGCTGGGCCATGATCCCGCCGATGGAGGGTTCCTTCTCCACCAGGTAGGTCTTGTGGCCCATATTGGCCAGTTCCAGGGCGGCACTGATCCCGCCGATGCCGGCACCAATCACCAGGGCGGCGTTGGTCACATCGACAAACTTGTCGTGCAGGGGTTGAAGGTGGCGAGCCTTGCCAACGGCCGAGGCCACCACAAGTTTTGCCTTTTCAGTGGCTCCTTCGTGGTCGTTTCCGTGTACCCAGCTTGCCTGGTCACGGATGTTGGCCATTTCGAACAGGTATTTGTTTAACCCGGCCTTTTCAATGGCGGCCCGGAAGATCGGTTCGTGTGTTCTTGGCGTACAGGCTGCCACGACAACCCTGTCCACCAGTCCGTCACGCACATCCTGTTTGACCATCTCCTGCCCGGAATCCGAACACATGAAAAGGTCCTTGCGGGCGATCACTACGTCCGGCAGCGATTCCGCGAAATCGCGGACCGCCGAGACGTCGATTACGCCGGCAATGTTTGAACCACAATGACAGACATATACCCCAACTTTTGCCATTTTTGCCTCCGTTAACATTATTAATAATGAACTACAGTTTGGACCAATTGCACCCCGCAGAATTATGATCAACAATCCTTCAGGAATCGTTCCCAACAACTCTATCATTTTCCGGATTCAATCATGCTCCTTGTTCAAGTTGTGCATACTTAAATTATATTTCCTATAAGTCAAATTTGTAATTTCTATGCTTTCTGTGATACGAATTGGCTTTATAAATGGTAAGAAGCTTTTATGGATGGCTATTTTTATTATTTATTTGTTTTAAATAAGGTTGTTAGCTCATTAATCAATTATTGATGAGTACGACCATCTGAATGATTGGAGAGCTTTTCATTCGTGACTATTTTTACAAAAATGCACAACAAGCACATGACGCACATTCTAATGGTTGGGAGGCTCGGGAATAACGCTGGGGAAATTTTTCGAGAAAGGACGAGGGAGGAGGGCGTGGCGGGACAAACAGAGATGTTCTCAGGTGGGGATTATCATGGCGGAGCTGTGCACCATTTGTACACGGAGCTTGGATTTTATATTATGAGTGATAACGGTACGGAGCAAACCTGATTCCCTTATCCGTATTCACGGAGGAGCGATATATGATTTCAGTAATATGAGCTTTGATTTTTGATCGTATGCCACATCAAGCCGGCAAGGACGCAAGCTGGAAGCTCGAGCCCTGCCAGGAAGATTTACAAGACTCTTCTCATCCCATCACCTTCGCGTTTTAATCAATTGCTCGTCGATAATCTTTTTGAAATACTCGAAGGGTCGCTCGCCAACAACTTGTTGGCCGTTAATGTAGAAGGTTGGGGTGTTGTAGAGGTCAA
>WSXV01000021.1 GCA_009773475.1 Desulfobulbaceae bacterium
ACTCCTCTTTCGTCGTGGTTAGAAGAGCGCTGAGAATAACACAGCTTGCCCATTTAACCTACATTAGAGAGAGTTGCATTTGCGACTTGAATTCACCTTCAGTGGTTGAATGCAGCAGCGCATTTTCGGGTTCTGATTGTTCGGATTCAACGGCCTCCTGTGGTGGAGAGCATATGGGCGCAGGACATGAACCCATATGTGATGATCGCTCCAAGGAGGGAAAAAGGGCCATCTGCACCTCCGGTTCTACCTGAAAAACATCGGTGATCAACCCTGATGTCAAAACGTCTGCCACTGCCCCGGTTTTAAATATGCGCCCCTCATTCAAAACAATCACCTGATCACAGAAGGCCGCGGCCAGATTCAGATCATGGATGGCGGCAATGACTGTCCGGCCCTGATCCTGCACCAGTCTCCGAATCACGTGCATAATCTCAATGGTGTGATGGATATCCAGATTGGCCGTGGCCTCATCAAGCACCAGAACCTCCGTATCCTGAGCCAGTGCCCGCGCCACCACCACCCGTTGTTTCTCGCCGCCGGACAGATCGGTGATCAGACGATGCCGTAAGGACTGAATCTGCATCTTCTCCATCGCACCCTCAACCAGATCGAGGTCCCGAACCGTTGGATTGCTGAACCTGGGGATATGCGGATAGCGTCCCATAAGCACTACCTCCGCCACAGTGAAATCAAAGCCCATGGCAAATTGCTGGGGCACCAGGGAAATCTTTCGGGCCAGCTCTTTTTTGCCATAGCTGCCAAGGGGCCGGCCCTGAAACAGAAGCTGGCCGCTCTTTAAAAATCTAGTCGCCGTCAGCAGATCAAGCAGGGTGCTCTTACCGCTGCCATTGGGGCCGATGAGCCCATAAAACCGGCCGGGCGCAAGTTCCAGATCAATATCATGGAGGACATTCTCCGCCCGGTAGGCAAAACAGCCCTTGCTGACCGCAAACACTGGCACGGCATTTTTATCTAAGCTCATCATTGCACCCCCAACTGTTTCCGACGAAAGATATAGCAGAAGAATGGGCCGCCGATCAGTGAGGTGAGCACCCCGATGGGTAGCTCCGTCGGCAGCCAGGCCCTGGTTATGGTGTCTGCGGTGAGCAGAAGAATGGCACCGCCAAAGAAACAGGCGGGAATCAGGAGTCGATTATCCGGCCCCAGAACAAGGCGCAGAAGATGGGGGACAATCAGGCCGACAAAGCCAATGATCCCGGACACCGAGACACAGATGGCAGTCATCAGTGAGGCGCAGACCAGCAGAATCTTTTTCACCCGGCGGCTATCCACCCCGATGGTCTCCGCCGTTCGCCCGCCAAAGGCCATGACATTTAAATCCCTGGCAAAATAGAGCATTACCAGCAGGCAGGGAAAGGCAAACAAAGCAGTGAGCAGCACATCACTCCAGGTCTTCCCCACCAGACTGCCCATCAGCCAGAAGATAATCACCCCCACCTGTTCGTCGGCCAGATATTGAATAAACCCGATCCCTGCCGAGAGGATAGCTGCCACAATCACCCCGGACAGGATAAGGGTATTGGAAGAAAGCCTGCCATCGGGAGCGGCCAGGGAAAATACCGCGGCCAGAGTAACCATGGCTCCAAGGAAAGCGAAGAAGGGAACGGAAAAAAAGACCGGAATCGTAACCCCGAGAATCCCCAGCACCAGCGCCAGCGACGCGCCAAAGGCGGCGCCAGAGGAAACCCCGAGGGTATAAGGATCAGCCAGGGGATTAAGAAGAATGGCCTGAAACACGGCCCCGGCCATGGCTAGTCCGCCCCCGACGATGGCCGCAGTCAGAATACGGGGCAACCGAACCTCCAGGATAACAAAGGGAAAGGTGGGGTTCATATCCGCCGCAAACGTCCCCCCACAGACCTTTAACCACAACACCCGGACCACCTCTGCCGGGGATATGGAAATAAACCCCATCCCCGTTGCGAGGATAATTGCCAGGGTCAAGATCAGAGCAAGGGAGAGCAGGGTAAGTGGCGGCTTAGCAGACATGAATTTCAATCACAAAATGGGCAACAGGAGGACGAAAGAGGGCCTTGCCCACAACGGAGTATGCCGAAGCTTACGATGAGACGGAGCTCAATCAGGAAAAATGAGCGACCCAATAGAGGAGGTGAAAATCTTGCAGGATGGAACATGGTGTTCCCTTGACCGATCGGATCCGGAAAAAACAAAAAATCCCGGATCAATGATAGCAATTGATCCGGGATTTCCCTTCATATCCGAAATCACAGGTATGAACTCTGTCCGCGAGCTCATACCATCCATATTCAGGCAGGTCTTCTGACTCCCGGATCTTTCGCACCCCGCGCCTTCCCGTCCGGCTTACTCTCAGACAGTGGCATTCTGCGGGATTTGTCCCCGGTTACAGCGGCGGGCCCGTCTTCGATTTGCACGAAGTTCCCTTTTCAACCTGTCAGGCTCTTTCTGCTTTCCAGTAAAAGAAAACCTCAGAAAACGCCTCCAGGTACCTGAATTCATGATCTACTCAATACCTGCAATCATCATTTTTGTCAAGCAGGGTTGAATCCCAGGACTTGAACTGGGCCGGAAACTCAGGGCGACAGAGCAAGAGAAGCGCACCCAACAGGCCATCCATCCTCAGCCCTTGATCACCGCCAGAGGGCGCAGAGCCACGAGTACCTCCACCAGATCCAGCTGGTTGTCAATGACCTCGTCTATATCCTTGTAGGCGCCGGCGGCCTCATCCAGATCCCTGGTGGAACGAACGGCATGAATAATACCCTGGTCATCCAGCCGTTTCTTCTCCCGCACCAGATCAAGCTGACGCTGGGCCTGCTTGCGTCCCATCTTTCTGCCGGCGCCATGGGAGCAGGACTCAAAACTCTCAGGATTTCCCTTGCCCTTGACGATATAACTGGGACTTCCCTGTGAACCCGGGATAATGCCGATCTCGCCCTCCCTGGCGCTGGTCGCCCCTTTGCGGTGCACCAGTACATGTTTGCTGTAATGCAGCTCCAGGGCTGCGTAATTATGGGCAATATTGATCATCGGCTCAAAAACCACAGGGGCCGCCGCCAACAAAACAGCATCCTTGACCCGCTCCATCATCATCTTCCGATTGGCAAAGGCAAAATCGACACAATAACGCATCTCCCCAAGATAGGCCTGGGCAGCGGCGCTGGTAACAGGTAAAAACGCCAATTGCCAGCTGGTCGGGATCTTTGAGCCCGACTGCCGGTTCAGCTCCATGGCCAGATGGTTATAATAATTGGCAACCTTGAAGCCGAGATTCCGGCTGCCGGAATGGACCATCAGCCAGATCCGTCCGTCGTCACCCTTCTGGATCTCGATAAAATGATTGCCCCCGCCCAGAGTTCCAAGCTGGGTGAGCGCGGCCTGATATTCCCTGGTTACAACCGGCAGGTCCGCCATATCCCGGTCCGGCTTGGGCATGAACTGCGGAGCCTGCTTCTTCTGATGATGATCGAAACCAAGGGGAACCTTCCTTCTGATCTCCGTCAGCACTTGCGTCAACTGCCTGGTAGAGATGGTGGCAAGGGAAGTCCGCACAGCACACATGCCGCAGCCGATATCCACCCCCACGGCATTTGGGATCACCACTTCTTCAGACGCCATCACCCCACCAATGGGCATGCCATAGCCCAAATGAGCATCGGGCATCACCGCCACATGCTGAAAAAGAAAGGGGAGATTGGCGAGATTCTTGGCCTGTTCCAAGGCACCGGTTTCAATATCGTCAAGCCAGAGTTTGATGGGGAGTTTTTCAGTGACAATGACTTTTTCCATATCAGAATCACCCTCTTTGACCAACGTTCAGAAATGAAAAAACAGATTCAGGAAGCTTTGAAAAAACAGCCGGAGGCCTAATTACCAGTTAAAAAAAAAGCGGGGCCATCTTCGGCCCCGCTCACATCCAAAACAATTTTTCCAGAAGAAGTATTAGCCCTTCTTCCTTCTCAGCAAACGCCCTGCCAAGCCAGCAAGACCGGTTCCAAAGAGCAGCATGGTAGCCGGCTCTGGAACTGGGTTTGCTTCAAATTCTCCGAGATGACTTACCTTCCCAATATTCGAAATATTCCTCAAATCAAAACCCATTTCGCCAAGATCAATTACTGCCCAATACAAACTATCCAAATTATCAAACAAAAAGTGGGTATAAGAACTTCCGGAATTATTACCGATCTTAACCAAAAAATAGTCAGTTGGTGTTGCTAATGCATGGGCAAAGACACCATTATAACCTTCGACACCACTCCATTCAGAAGCTGCAACACTTTGTTGAAAATAATCAGCTATAGTATACGATGTACCTAATTTTAAATTAATCCAGTCTACTTCAGTTTGCTCACCAGAATTGGCTAAAGTTGTGGAATACAGAAGATCGTCAATACCAACCACTGTTGTAAGAGGAATTGATTGAGCCACCCCTGTCATTCCTACAAAAAATAATCCAATCGCCAAGCCAGTCAATAATGTCTTTTTCATTAATAACACCCCCCTTTATTAATTTTTCTTTCTACATCGAAAATTGATCATTACAGAAAAATCAACGACCTTGTGTATATTAAGCAAAATTCATACCAAGATCCATCCAAACAAGATTGAAATATTAAATCCTGCAATTCCAAAGACATACCAAGAAAAAATTCTCGTCAGCCGCAATAAATCTAAAAAACACAAAATCTCTTTTCCGCCTTTTCCGAAAAATCCTGTTCGGTTTTCAGGAAAAGTTCCCATTTTCCGGAAACAACAACTTTTCCCGCCTGCAAAAAAAGGTCGAGAAAAATTTGCCATCAATTTTCCCAAGTGCTAGCATATACTATAAAGGAGACGTAACACAACCCCATTTCAGCCCCTGGAAATGCCACATCAGCTGGTATGCTTCTCACTCGCCGCCCATCAGCAAGGAGGATTGTCGTGACAACACAACCTGCTGCCCCCCTGCAACAAGCTGATATCAAAGAGCTCATCGCCAAACATGGTGGCGCGGATCGGGTTCCTTCCCACTTCAAGATCATCACCGACACCAGTGACTTTTTCAAAATTGAGTATAACGATGTGGTGCTTCTTGACAATGTCCCGTACTGGATGAAACGCTGTGAAAAGGAGGGTCGCTTTGGCCTCGATGACGAGCCCAAATTCTGGGTTCGCCGGGCCATCGAACTGCCCACCGGTGCCACCAGAATCCTCAAGTTGGTCTTTTACGAAGAATTTAAAACCGTGATCGCCGGGGTTAAGATGACCTGTTTTCGCAGCCCAAAAAAGGAGGCTCGGCTTCTTGACCTGGTTGCAGGACACAAAAACTTCATGCATGGCCGCTGGGTCCTCGATGCCGCCGGCAACAACGTCCGCATCCTCGAATTCATCCGCGGCCCCCGCTTTGACGATGTCATTACGGGTTACGGCAGTAACCATCATGACTACTTCCACAAATACTTTCCTCAAGTTCTTGATCACTTCATTGAGCTCGTTCAGTCCATCAAATTCCTACACGATCAAGGTGAAAAACACGGCGATATCCGCCGGGATCATATCATCTGGGACGAGGCAACACAGGTTAACCGCTGGATCGATTTCGACTACAACTTTCAGCAAGGCGAATCGCTGTTCAGCTTTGACATGCAGGGATTGGGCAACATTCTCATCTTTCTTGTCGGCCGTGGAGACGTCCTGGTGCCGGACCTCTACCACAAGCAGCGGGCGCTCTTTGACACCCTCTGGGGCGAGGACCTGAGTATTGCCTACAAAAACCGGGTGGCCAATCTCAAAAAAATCTATCCCTATATCCCGGATTCCTTAAACCGAATACTGCTCCACTTTTCCTATGGAGCGAATATTTTCTATGAAAATACCGACCAGATACTGGAAGACTTAGGCTTGGCCCGGGAAGACATGATTTCACTGACAGGGAGGCAATTATGAGCGAACAAGATTTTGGCGATCTCGCCCGCAGGGACACGGAACGCCACCTGCTGCTGGCTGTGGATGAATCTGAAAACTCAAAGCGAGCGGTCATGTATGTGGCGGATTTTTTCAGCGGCAACCCGGATGTATTTGTCACCCTGCTTTCCATCATCCCCGAGCCCACCGATGATTTTTTCCCCACCGAGGAAAAACGGCAGCAATGGCTGACGGAACAAAAAAAAGCCATGGACAGAGCCCTGGCCAATTACAAGGGAATTCTTCTCAGTGCCGGCTTAAAAGAGGAACAGATCGAAGTGCGCCTGATAATCAGGCATTGCACTTCCATCGGTGACGCAATTCTGGAGGAACAGGCAAAGTTGCGCTGCTGCATCGTGGTAGTGGGGCGCCGCGGCATCACTCGGAACGAGGAGTTCTTATTCGGCTCCACCTCCAATCGGATTCTGCATCACGCCACGCACTGCGCGGTCATGATTGTGGAATAATCATGAGATGCTGATTGCATCAGGCTGAAGGCAAAATAACTGAAGGTTTCTCAAAACAATAACTCTTTGTACGGCATTTATCCTTCAGGCTTTAGCATGTTTCTTACACAGCTTTCTTCCGAAGAACCCGAGTATCTCCGATACGGATGGTCAATTTAATCCTGTCGAAATACTCAAGGAGGGGAATGGAGAACTTACGGGTCAGACCCGTTAATTCCTTGAAGCGAGGGGCATCGATATCCTTCTCACGCGTTAAAAACGCGGTCAAATCCTGGGCTAGTTTATCAATCGTATCGGCATGGTAATAAAGACTTTCGCTGATCTTGACCAGCTTTCCCTGACGCAGCAGCAAGGCCAGAACCTCCTTCACCATGGATTCGGGAATGTCGGAAAATTGTTCCCAGCTCTCCCGGATGGTGGCAGTGCTCAGCCCTTTCTGCCGGTACCACCCCTCCAGTTTAAGCTGGAAGGCCTTTTCATCCACCTGTAGGACAATCCGATGCGAGCTCAACCGCACCTCAGACTCTTCTTGAATCACCAGTTCTTTTTTCACCAGTTCCCCCAGGCAGAACTGAAAGACCTTCAATTCCAGTCGCTTGCCCAGGCTTGAGCGCAACTCTTCCTTGGACAGGCCGCCCTGCAGGGGATGTTCACGATGAAAGGCGGTGAGATTCAAGAGCAGGGCCTCTTCCACCTTATCGCTTACCGTCTTTGCCAGATAGCGCTGGGCGGCGGAATCCACCACCACGATCTTGCGAGTGGAAAGCGGCGCATTCATCACCTTTTTCAACTGCTTACCAAAAGTCCCCAGCCGGATAGAGAGCTCATCGGCCGTCAACCCTGCGGTGTGACTTTCTTCAAGAAAAAGGAGAATTCTGTCTTCAATGGTTCCATGTTGAAGAATTCGGAAGACTCCGGCATTTAACTGCCGATCCTCTTCCGTGGCCCGTTTTCGCTTTCGAGGCGGCTGGTTGCCCAGCACCTCGCCACCGCCGATGGTTGTTGCCGGAGAATAACTACGGACCACATATCGATCCCCCGGCCATACGGCAATGGGCTCCTCAAAAAGAAGCTGGACGGCAGCCGATTGCCCTGGCCTCAGCTCGTCTTGCTGGAGCAGAGAGATGCGACCCATAACCTCGGCGGTGCCCAGATGGACGCGTACCCTGGTGCGGTGCTTGAGCGGTTTTTCATTACCGGCAAGATAGAGAAAATCACAATCCAGCATGAATCCTGCCTGCAAAGCGCCGGGAGTTGCCGCCACCATCCCCCGCTCGATGAGGGCGGTATCGACCCCCTGCAGATTGATGGCGGTGCGGTGTCCTGCCTCCACCTCTTCCACGGACTGGGAATGGACTTGCAGCCCGCGAACTTTGGCTACCAACTCGGCAGGATAAAAACGCAGCTCCTCACCAATGGCAACCCGCCCGGAGATAGAGGTCCCGGTAATCACCGCCCCAAATCCCTTCATGGCAAAAATTCGATCCACCGGCAGCCGAAACGGGCCATGGACCTCCTGGAGCTGCTGCCGGCTGACGAAGCGATCAAGCTCTTCCTTCAGTTCAGCAATGCCTTCCCCGGTGATGGAGGAGACCCGCACCAGTGGCGAGTCTTCAAGAAAACTGCCGACACAGAAATCTCGGACCTCTTCTTCCACCAGGTCCAGCCAGTCCGGCTCCACCATATCTACCTTGGTGATAACAATGATCCCTTGCTTGACCCCAAGCAGACGACAGATCTCGAAGTGTTCCCTGGTCTGGGGCATGATCCCTTCGTCCGCCGCCACAATAAAGGACACCAGATCCATTCCCATGACCCCGGCAACCATGTTTTTAACAAACTTTTCATGACCGGGAACATCGACGATCCCGAGGCGATGCCCGCAGGGAAGGTCTAGGTAGGCAAAACCCAGCTCAATTGTGATGCCGCGTTTTTTTTCTTCCTTCAGCCGGTCGGTTTCGATACCGGTGAGGGCCCTGATCAAACTGGTCTTGCCATGATCTACATGGCCGGCGGTGCCGAGGACGATTTCACGCATTTTAAAAGACAGAGGTCAGAAGACAGGAATCAGAAGACAGCGGGAGCGAAGCAGGGATAAATCCGTCACTTCCGCTGAAGGCTTATTGGAGATAGGGGTTTGTACGTTTTTCCTCAGCAATGGTCGATCGACTGCCGCCATAGCCATGGCCAGGCCAGACGACGGTCTCTGGAGGCAGGATCATGAGCTTGGTGGCAATGGAGGCCATCAGTTCACTATGGGACCCGCCGGGAAAATCAGTGCGGCCCACTCCCCCGACAAAGAGGGTGTCGCCGGTAAAAAGATCCGAAGCATTATATAAACAGATCCCGCCAGGAGTATGACCAGGGGTATGGATCACCCGTAACTTTTCATCACCGATGGTAATCACATCCCCATCCAGAACCTGGATATCAACCGGAGGCGATGCCTCCAGGCCAAGCATGGAAAAATATTTAATCACCTCAGGCCTGGCAAAAAAAACGGCATCTGCCTCATGCATGACAATCGGTGCGCCGCTTGCCTCCTTGAGTCGCCGATTCCCACAGACATGATCAGCATGGCCATGAGTGGCAATGATATACTCAATGCTCAAGCCGGCCTTCTTCACCTCGGAGAGAATCCGCTCTTCGTCACCGCCGGGATCAATCACCGCGCCCTTGCCGGTCTTGGTACAGCCGACAATATAACAGCAGACACCCATCGCACCAACGGTCAGTTGTTTGACAAACATAGGCATACCTATTGACAATATTTTTGTTTTACACAACGACAGCGATCTTATCCGAGGCCCATTTTAGCGCATGGGCTCCAGATAAGATCGCTGTTAGACACAAAAAGCTCCGCCTGGTTGCAAGACGAAATCAGCAACCGTAAATCAGCAGTTGCATTTAGAGGTATTGCATCCACCACTGCCGCATCCGCAGCTACCGGCGGGGGCAATATTGATCGGAGACTTCACGGCGCTGATGGGTGGCAAACGGACTTCCACAGCGGTCACCACCTCGGCAAAGGCCTTGGCGGCAGGACTGTCCACGTCGGAAGAGAGATACGGGGCGCCATCATCACCGGCAATAACCACCTTGGGATCCATGGGGATTTTCCCTAAAAATGGCAGATCCAGTTCACGGGCCAGATCTTCTCCGCCACCGGTTTTGAAGATATCAACGGTCTGATTGCAATGCGGGCAGACAAACCCGGACATATTCTCAATCACCCCAACGATATCCATCTCCACGGTCTTGCAGAAGTTAATGGATTTACGAACATCGGCCAGCGCAACCTTCTGCGGGGTGGTTACCACAATCGCCTTGACATTGGGAATGGTCTGGGCCACGGACAGCGGCTCATCACCGGTTCCTGGAGGAGCATCAATAATCAAATAATCAAGCTCGCCCCAATCCATGTCCGCAACGAACTGGCGAATCGCCTGAATCTTCAAAGGGCCGCGCCAGATAATGGCCTCGTCACGATCCTTCATCATATATTCCAATGACACAACCTTAAGATTATCGTTGTATTTGAGTGGCGGTACCAGAGCGTCCGGGGTTGCGGGGGGAACAAGGTCTCCCTTGAGATCCAGCATCCTGATTACATCCGGACCATGCAGATCCACATCCATCAGTCCCACCTGATGTCCTTTCTTGGCAAGTCCGAGGGCCAGATTAACAGAAACGGTGGATTTCCCCACCCCGCCCTTACCGCTCATAACCAGGATCTTGTGTTTAATCTTTCCCAAGGAACGGGTAATGGCGTTATCCTGTTGGGCCATCCGGGCCTGTTGTGACTCCTGACTATTACAACTACTGCTTGAGCAGGAACTGCTCGTTCCACATGAACTCGACATACGACTACCTCCTGAAATATGAAATATTAGACCAACGATTATTTAGTACAAACAATGATTTTTCACGATCGGTCATGCGCCAACAGATAAAGCTAACCAGCAGCTCATCCCGATCCATGGTGACAACTTGCCGACACATTAATCCTGATATCGGTAAATGCAAATAAAATCCTGAAAGCCCATTGAGGGCCTCCCTAAAAACGCTGTTTTTGTTGCTTTCTTGTCCTTCTAACCGTAATATATTTTTCTCAATCCTAACCCCGATGAACGGGATAATCTGTAAGTCACTAAATGCTCCATAAAAATAACCCCCTTTCAACAAGGACAGCAAAATCGTCTTAAAGGAATCCCATGCTCGGCTGGTTCAAAAAAAAATTCGGCAAGAAACAAGAAGAACTTCCAACTCCCTCTGAAGAACAACTGGACCTTCCAGAACCTGCATCCCCGGAGCCTCCGCTTACCACCGACCTTTTTTCTGAACCTCCTCTCCCAGACCTTGAAACAACAGCAATTCCAGAGCCAGCTGTGGAAACAGCTCCCCTGCAGCCCCTCGTAGTGCCGGATAGAGTGGAACCTCTGCCAAAAAAAACCAGCTCCCTGTTTCAACGGCTCTCTGAGCAGCTGAGCAAGACCAAAGAGGCCTTTGTTTATCGCATTGACACCCTCTTTCTGGGCAAGAAAGAGATTGACCTGGAACTCCTTGATAATCTCGAAGAGATCCTGATCACCGCTGATCTTGGCGTGAGCACCACCGAAGAACTCCTGGACGAGGCCCGGCGCAAGCTTAAACGAAAAGAACTCGCTGATCCGCAGACCCTTAAAAAAGTGCTCAAAGAAAAAATCCGCGCCTTTATCATGGAAACCGACCGGCCCGCTGAACTGGTCATGCCCGAGAAGGGCCCTTTTGTGATCATGGTGGTCGGAGTGAATGGGGTCGGCAAGACCACCACCATCGGCAAGATTGCCCATAAATTCACCAAGGCCGGACAATCGGTGCTACTGGTGGCAGCCGACACCTTCCGGGCGGCTGCCGTTGCCCAACTCAAGATCTGGGGAGAACGCAATAATGTCCGGGTTGTCTCCCAAAACGAAGGGGCAGATCCCTCGTCGGTGGTCTTTGACGCCATGGATATCGCCATCGCTAAAGACTATGATGTGGTCATTGTCGATACCGCCGGACGGCTGCATACCCAAGTCAATCTCATGGAAGAGCTGAAGAAAATCAAAAGGGTCATTGCCAAGAAGATCCCAGCTGCCCCCCATGAGGTGATGCTGATCCTTGATGCCACCACCGGCCAGAATGCCATCTCCCAAGCCAAGCTCTTTAACGCCACCGTGGACATCACCGGCCTGACTCTGACCAAACTGGACGGCACCGCCAAGGGCGGGATTGTGGTCAATATCTGCCGGGAGCTCAGGATCCCCATCCGTTTTATCGGGATCGGCGAACAGCTTGAAGACCTCCGCGACTTTGATCCGGGCGAGTTTGTCGAGGCACTTTTCCAGGAAAAAGGCAAACCATAATCATATGTTCCTCCCACACTTTGTAATCATTTCACCGTTCACTAGAGACTAACATCCCCATGCCCCCCTATCAACGACACAACCAGCCCGGCTGCGGCGGCTGCCTGCTCATTCTAATGCTCATCGTCCTGCTCACCGGCGGCGCTCCGGCACTGCTTAATTTTGTCGGCGCCCTGGTCTTTTCCGGAATGGCTGGCGTCCTCATCTTTATTGCCATCTTTTGGGGTTTTACTTACTGGATCCAGAAAAAGGTCTCGACCTACGAGGCCTCCCAAAGCGAAAGCCACAATCGTTTCGTCTGGCTGCTGATCCAGGTCCTCATTAATATCGCCAAGATCGACGGCCAGATCACCAAAGAAGAGATATCCACCATCCACCGTTTCTTCCAGTATAACCTCCGCTATTCCCAGGCTCAGATGTTCTGGGTCAAGGATCTGATCAAGGAGGCTGCGGCCGCCACCCAACCCCTGGAATCGCTCCTCCAGGAGTTCCGCGACACCTTCGCCTACGAGCCCCGCCTTATCCTGCTGGAGCTGGTCTATCAGATCCTCTACACCAAGAGCGCGGTCTCGGAGGCCGAACTGGTCGTGGCCCGCAACATCGCCGCCTACCTGCAGATTTCGGCCATTGACCAGCGAACCATTGAGGCCAAATACATGTACCACCGGCAGCAACAGCAGCGGCCCGGCGCCACTCCCAGAGATTCCGCCGCTCAGTATTATGCAGTGCTGGGCCTGGAGCCGGGAGCACCGATGGAGGCAATCAAGAAGGCCTATCGGGCTCTGAGCATGAAGTATCATCCCGATAAGGTGGTGCATTTAGGCGAAGAGTTCCGCCGCGTTGCCGAAGAAAAGATGAAAGAGATCAATGTTGCCTATGAGTATTTCAAGAAACGGGAACAGTAATTTGAACCATATCCAATGAAAAAGGAGAATTATGTCTATTTCCGATAAGATGCGGGCATTTGCCGAGAAGTCTTCCTGGATCCGCAAGATGTTTGAGGAGGGCGCGAAAATGAAGGCCCAGTTCGGGGCCGAGAATGTCTTTGACTTCAGCCTTGGCAACCCCGACGTGCCCCCGCCGCCGGAATTTACCACTGTGCTTATAGAACTGGCCGCGGACGAAACCCCCGGCACCCATGCCTATATGCCCAATGGCGGCTACCCATGGGTGCGCGACATCCTGGCCTCCAAACTCTCCACCGAGCAAGGGGTCACCATCCAGGGCAACGATCTGCTGATGACCTGCGGAGCCGCCGGCGCCATCAATATCGTCATGAAATCCCTGCTCAACCCCGGCGATGAAGTGCTCCTCCTGGCCCCCTATTTTGTCGAGTACAACTTCTACGTGGACAATCATGGTGGAGTCAGTAAGGTCGTTGCAACCGATCAGGAATTCAACCTTGATCTAGGCGCCATCGAGGCGGCCATCACCAGCACAACCAAGGCCGTGCTCATCAATTCACCCAACAACCCCACCGGTCAGGTCTATTCGCAGGAAGATCTGAATAAACTTGGGAAATTGCTCGACGAGGCTGGTAAACGGCTGGGCACCACCATCTACCTTATTGCCGACGAGCCCTACCGCAATATTGTCTTTGACAACCATCAGGTGGGCAGCGCCTTCCTGGCCACAAAGAACAGCATCGTGCTTTCGTCCTATTCCAAAGCACTTTCCCTGCCGGGGGAGCGCATCGGCTATGTGGCCGTCCATCCCGAGATCACGGACAAGACAGCTCTTTTGGGTGCACTCACCCTGGCCAACCGGATTCTCGGCTTTGTCAACGCCCCGGCCCTTATGCAGCGAGTGGTGGCCAGGCTTCAGGAGGCGAGCGTTGACAACTCCATCTACAGCCGCCGGCGTGACCTTTTTTGCTCCATCCTCAAGGATGCGGGCTATGAGTTTATGGCCCCCAAAGGCGCCTTCTATATCTTCCCCAAGTCCCCCATAGCCGATGACGTGGCCTTCTGTGCCATTCTCCAGGAACACAAAATTTTGGCAGTTCCCGGCTGCGGGTTCGGCGCACCGGGCTACTTTCGCCTCGCCTTCTGCATCTCCGACGACGTCATCGGCCGCTCCGCCGAGGCCTTCCAGAAGGCCATCGCCCAGGCCAGGGGATAACTATCGGCAAAGAACGGGAAACAATTATTATCCTGCATCATAAAAAGGGACTGTGTCCCATAAATTTCCTGAATATGTCACCCTTTTCAATACTGTCAAGCGAATGGTCCGAGATGTTGGAGTATCCGTTTATGTGTGCGTTTAACGGTTCGTATTCAAGAAGAGCCGGAAATGCCAGCCGATTAATATCATTGAAAACCAAGCTTAAAGTAGGACTTAACAGCTTGCAATCCCGGCCCCATATCTGCACTTATCTGCACGCAATAGGCCCGTCTTTCTAAGCAAAAGCAGCCCTTCTTACACCGTAAATCATGCCTAGGGGAGATTTTCACAAATGGAGTTTAAGGCCAGAAAAATAACTATTGACCCATCCGATCCCTATAGAGATGATACACTTTCAAGAAAAGAAAATATTGACAATATGTCATTGCTTTTAAGAAATATTTCCACGCCTATTGTGTTATCAGTAAACGCTCCATGGGGTCAGGGAAAGACGACCTTCTTAGAAATGTTGCATGCAGATTTAATGAATAATCACTGCAACTCCATTTATTTCAGTGCATGGGAAACAGATTTCGCAAGTGATCCGTTGTTGGCATTCCTAGGGGAAATGAGCCAGGGCCTAAACACTCTAATCAATGGAGATGATAAGAAAAATGAAGCTTGGGAAAAAGCTAAAAAAGCTGGGGTACATATTCTCAAGAAAGGGATACCTGCCTTAATTAAAATTGGAACTGCTGGGATAATTGATGTTGACAAAAGTCTCGAAGATGAAGCTTCAAAGCTCATGGAAGGTATCTCCAAAGATATAATAACTGAGTATTCGAGGAATAAAGATGAAATTATTCGGTTTAAGGATAGCATTGCCAAACTTCTGTGTAATGAAGATGGCACAAAAACAAAATTATTCATCATTATTGACGAACTTGATCGTTGCAGACCTACATATGCCATTGAATTTTTAGAAAGAATTAAACACCTATTGGACATAGAAGGCTTGGTGTTTGTATTAGCATTAGACAAACAGCAGTTATCACATAGTGTCAAAGGTATTTACGGTGCCGATTTTGATGCTTTAGGCTATTTGAGACGATTTATTGATATTGAATACAGTCTACCAGAATGTGACATTGGTAAATTTATCGACCAATTATATCAAACGTTTGGATTTGATGATTTTTTTGAGCGGAGAACAAAGTATCCTGCATTACGATACGAAGTAGAACATCTGAAAAATGTGTTCAAAATGTTTGCTTCAGCATTAAAATTATCTTTGCGCGAGATGGAACAAATTTTTTCAAAAATGAATTTAGTTATTCATTCAACAAATGAAACCAGCTATTTATATCCAGCGTTATTAGCCTACTTGCTCGTAGTAAAAGAATCTAATCGTACGATTTACTTGGACTATGTACGCAAAGAAAGCACGCCGGAGAAAATCATTGAATATCTATACGAACTAATTCCAAGGAGTACACGCAATGAATCATTTGAATGTGCTCTCATTGAGGGTTTTTTAATCGCAGCAAAAAACAGTGCGTATAATAGCACGCTCGGCTTGGCACTTGACAAACACAATGAATGCTTAGCCGATGAACAAAGTGATGACAAGCAAAGACAATATTCCCATAGAATTATAGAAATCGTTAAAAAGCCTACTGAATCTTTTGGCTATGGAGTGAATTTAAGTAACCTTGTATCTCGAATAGAAATGTCCGAAAGTTTCAAATTTGCTTAAAGTGAAAACCTACAGGAAGCAGTGTCAGGCTTGTGAAGTTGCACCGAGCAGCGTCAGGCTTACAAGACGATAATAAAAAGGCTCAGAGTTCTTTTAAATCTTTAGAAAAATAAGATGCGATTATTTCCTTTTACCCATCGGCTGAGGGACATTCGACAGAAAAACTTCATTCCAACCACCATGTCTGGTCAGGAAGGAGATCCAGAGAGTTATTTCTGAACCTCCTTCCAGTCAGTTACAAAATTACGAAGATACCAGTCCTCAACCTTTTTTCGGGCCCAGGGGGTTTTCCGCAGAAACACCAGACTGGACTTGATGCTTGGCTCACTGAGAAAACACTGAAGCTTAATCTTCCTGCCCATTTTCTCCCAGCCATACTTCTCCAGCAGCCGGACCAGGATCATCTCCAGAGTGACACCATGCAGAGGGTTATTTATTTGCTGGTCATCTTTCATGCTCAGGGCATCTGTCCTTTTTTGTCTTCTTTCTTGGCCTTTTTCTCCGCCTTCTTTTCTTTCATAGTCTTGGCTGGCTCTTTTTTCGTTTCTTTTCTCGTATTTTGTTCCTTGCTCATGATCCTGCCTCCATTCAATGCGTGTTGAACTTCCCCGAAGACCCTTTGCCTCCGAAGCGACAACACAAAGGTATTAAATTTCACTGCACCATTCGATTTGCTGCTCTCAACTCCAACTTCTTCACTCGGTCTTCTTTCTTCTCAAAATAGACCTTAACCCCGATGAACGGGACAAGTGCCTTTCGCAGATTATTTTCTTGCAAAGAAAACAAGAAAATAATCTGTAAGGCACTAATGTTTCTTTTCTTTCTCTCGATTTTTATCACGAATAACAATCTGCACAGGCACCTTATCCAGCCCCAGCCCTTCCCGGTAGCGGTTTGTCAGATAGCGCTGATAGGAAAAATGGACGCCCTTGGAGCTGTTACTCATGATCACAAATTGCGGCGGCTTGGTGCCGATTTGCGAGGTAAAATAAAACTTGAGCCGTTTATTCTTGTAAATGGGCGGGCTGTGATATGCCACCGCATCCTGCAACAGCTGGTTCAAAGCAGCCGTTGGAAACTTGGCGGTAAACTGCTTGAAAATCGCTCCGATGGTCGGAAAAAGCCGCTTGATCCCATATCCTGTAAGTGCCGAGACATGGAGTATGGGAGCAAACCCGACGAAGGGAATGGCCAACCCGATATCGGCCCACAACTTTTCCTGGCGCTTCTTGTCATCCTTGATCAGATCCCACTTGTTCACCAGGATAATCAGTCCCCGCCCCTGTTCCTGGGTGTACCCGATCACCGTTGTATCCTGCTCGGTGATTCCTTCAGCGGCATCAATGAGAACCACGGCGATGTCACATTTCTCCATGGAGGAGAGCCCTTTCAAGATGCTGAATTTCTCCAGCTTCTCCGTAGTCTTGCCTTTGCGGCGGATACCGGCGGTATCAATGAGCAGATAGTTATACTGGTCATAACTGAGCAGGGTATCCACCGAATCGCGGGTGGTACCGGAGACCTCGGAGACAACCATCCGCTCCTGGCCCAGAATCTGGTTAATCATGGATGACTTGCCGACATTGGGACGCCCAAAAAAAGCGACCTTAATGGTGTTTTCAGGCAGAGCGACCTCATCTTCATTTTGCTTGACCTGTTTACTCAAGGCATCCATCAGGGTGTAAAAACCAAAACTGTGCTCTGCGGAGAGCGACCACAAAGGCTCCACCCCCAGTTCATAAAAAGGGGAGAGCAGCTTTAGTTCCTGCTCCGGGCTGTCGATCTTGTTCACCACGTGAAAGATGGTTTTATTGGTGCGGCGCAACATATCCACTACTTCCAGGTCAGCCGGCATAATGCCTTCCCGACCATCCATAAGAAAGACGATGATGTCAGCCTCTTCAATGGCGGCCATGGCCTGCTCCCGGATATGATCCACCATCAGGTCATCAGGGTTATCATCAATGCCGCCGGTATCAACGAGCATGAACATTTTTTCATCCCAGAGTACGCGCGCGTAATGACGGTCACGGGTTACACCGGGAGTGGGATCAACGATGGCCTGCCTGGATTTGGTGATCCGGTTGAACAAAGTTGATTTCCCGACATTGGGACGCCCAACCAGAGCGACGATAGAGTACGTTGGCATTTCTTCCTTTCTTTCTATGATCCGATCATCGGAATTCGTTACGTGGAGTCGGCACAGGAGCTTACAATGCGATGAGATTCAAGAGTCAGATATACTGAGCGATACACCGTTTGCATATAATTTTACCTACCATACACGAAAAGACCAGATATTGCACCCTGATGCCAAGGCCTGACACTTTTTTTTATTCATTTTGCTGTCTTACCAAGCAGTTGGCACAAGTTCATAGTGATATGATAGCCTGGCTGAATTCACAAGCTCTTCCTCTTCTCGAAGTGTGTGCATTATGGCCGGAAGAGTATTAACCCTTGCTTATGAAATGATATCCGAGTTTAATTTTAAATTTGAAACCCTTTGCCACCCTGACGACTCCGTTCTTTTTTTCCTTTCCTCTTTATTCTTCAAGGCCTCCTATGAACGACAAACTGCAAAGCCTGATCGAGGCCATAAAAAAACTGGAGCAGGAACTGACCCTAGAATTTCAGAGAAAAGAAGCGGAGTTCTCTTACCACGTTCGCGGCAAAAAGATACTCTTCGACCAGGAGATCAAACGGCAGCACAAGCTCATTGCCATACGGATCTCCCGATATCTGAAGGAGTCGGAGCTCCTCAACATCCTCACCATTCCCTTTATCTGGAGTTGCCTGTTTCCGGCCCTGCTCATGGATGCCTTTGTCTCCCTGTTCCAGGCCGTCTGCTTTCCCATCTACAAGATCCCCAAGGTCAAACGAAGCAGCTATATCGTCATCGACCGGCACGCCTTGAGCTATCTCAACGGCATTGAGAAGTTAAACTGTTTGTACTGCGGCTATTTTAACGGGCTGCTCGCCTATATTCGTGAGATTGCAGGGAGAACTGAACAATTCTGGTGTCCGATCAAACACGCGAGACGAACCAGTGATTTTCACAGCCGCTATAGCAAATTCCTGGAGTATGGTGACGCCGAAGGCTACCGCAGGGAGTTAGACAGAGTACGCCATGCCTTTGAGGATATACAGACGGAAGAAGAAACCGCAGAGGGACGGGAAGGAATTTAACACCAAGGTTTTAAAGCTGAATCTTTCGGAATACGGTTGCCGGCATAATCCCACCGGTTCTCGCTCACCGCCCATGCCGCAGAAGTTTCGTGGCCCGACCCACCAGATCTGGCAGAACCCGCAAATCGCGAAACTCCTCTTCTCCTAATCGCCCATTCAAGGAGGCCAAGGCGGGAGCAATAAAACGGGCAAAAAAGTCCTTGCCCCGGACCCGGCTCAAGAATGAGAAGGCACCAATGATCTGTAGATTCCGCTGCAAGGCAAGGATGGCATATTGCCGCCGAAACAATCCGGCATCCATTGGATGCAAGACATTCAAGGCATCAAGGTAGATCCCCAGGAGTTCCTCCTGCAAAAACAAAGGCAGGGCGGTATAGGGGTCAATGAGCAGGGAGGCCAGATCGTAGCCCAGAGGCCCCATTCTCCCCCCCTGAAAATCAATAAAGCAAACCTGCCCATCCTGTAGCATGATGTTTCGCGACTGAAAATCCCGGTGCAGAAAAAATACAGAGGGTGCCTCCGAGGCCATCGTGGCAATCTGCTCAAACTCCTCTTCAACCCCCTCCATTATCGACTGGCCCAGCAGTTCCTGCCAGAATGCCCGCAGAAAATACCCGGATTCCCGGCTCAACATCAAGGGACGATCATACTCCCTGGTGTCCCAGCACCAGTCACAGTCAAAATTCATCGCCCCGCGAATCTGCATCACCGCCAGTTCCTGCACGGCCTGGACATAGAAGGGACGAACCACTTGTAGATCAATCTCACCGCTGGAGCTTCGAGTAACCTCCACCAGATCATGGAGTTTCACGTCCCCCAGATCCTCAAATAGAAGCAGCCCCGACTCCTCATCCCAGCCATATTGGGCCGGAACCCGAATGCCATGGGCATGAAGATGGCTGCCAATCATTCTCGCTGCTTTCGCTTCCCTAAAATCCTGTTCTGTCTGCCCCGCTGGAGCTACAGCCAAACAAAGCTTCTCTCCATTTTTCCGCATCACCCGAAAGAATCGACGACTTGAACCATCGCCACTCAGGCGCTGGATCACCAGGGATGCCAATAACCCATCAGCCTCATTTCGGGAAGCAAGACCGGCGGCCTGGAGCAAGGAGGCCAGGATCGGGATAATTTCACTTTCATTTTCTTGATTCATGTCTACAGTTGTACTGATTGCTTTAACCATCGTAAAGAAAATAACAAAGCAGGTTTGCTGTCCATTTCACCCCTTACCAATAAGCTCAGCCCCGTATGCCTCTCTTACAGTCAAGCGATATCTTCAGGGAATCCCTCTTTAAAACCGACGAATTCACCCTCACCTTTGAGCTGGTGCCTGGCCGGGGATCAGGGGGAAAACAACTGGAAGGCACCCTCAGGTTTGCCGAAGAGGCAAAAAAAGATGGACGGATCAAGGCCCTCTCCATCACCGACAATCCCGGAGGCCACCCGGCCCTTGCCCCTACCTCCTTAGGTCTGGAGATTCAGGCATTGGGCATTGCCCCGCTGATCCATTTTTCCCTGAAGGACAAGAACCGGAACATGGCGGAAAGCCAGCTCTTTGAATGCCATCGTCACCAACTTCTCAACCTGCTGGTGCTAAGTGGTGACTATCCCCGATACGGCTACCAAGGTCAAGCCATGCCGGTCTTTGACCTTGATTCTCCCCAGCTTCTGGCCCTTATTCAACGCCTGCATTGCTCCCTCCCCTTGGAAAGGCAGGCTCCCGGTGGCCTGATGCCGCTGCCGACCATGGATTTTCTCGCCGGCTGCGTGGTCTCGCCCTTTAAGATAACCGAGGCGGAACAGATCTTCCAGTATGCCAAACTGCTCACCAAAGTCGATGCCGGAGCCCATTTTGTCATCAGCCAGCTTGGCTTTGATATGAAGAAATATGAAGAGCTGCTCCTCTTTTCCCGCCAGAACGACCTCAGTGTCCCCTTGATTGCCAGTGTCTTTATCCCCGGCTTAAAGGTTGCCGAGATGATGATTCAGGGAAAGGTTCCCGGCATCGTTTTTCCAGAGTCTCTACTCAATCGCATGCGCCAGGAAAAGACGACGCAGGATAAAGGGGAAGAGGCCCGATTGCTGCGGGGGGCAAAGATGGTGGCGATTCTCAAACACATGGGCTACGCCGGGGTTCATCTGGGCGGCAACAATCTGGACTTCAGCAAGATTGCCTTTCTTCTGGACCAGGCGGAATCCTACGCTAGGACCGCTGATCTGGAAGAGCTGCACCAAGAAGTGGACTTTCCCGCTCCCGCCAGCTGGTATCTCTTTCCCAAATCTGGACGACAGCTGGACAGGCCACGATCATCCATAGCCGCTGCGGCGCTCTATAACATCAACCAACAGATCCACGACAGCGCCTTCAAGCCGGAAGGACTCCTATTCTCCCTGGCCCGGGCAATCAGCCTGCGAGCGGATCCACACAGGGTGATGCGCCGTCTCTACACCACCTGTGAACAGCTGGTCAAGGCCATTCTCTTTCGCTGCCGTATGTGCGGGGACTGCACCCTGGCTGAATCCAACTATCTCTGTCCCCAGTCCGGCTGTCCCAAAAAAATGATCAACGGCCCCTGCGGCGGCTCTCTGTATGGCTTTTGCGAGGTCTACCCCGGGGAGAGGCTGTGTTTCTGGGTCAAGGTCTATCAACGCCACCCCATCAGTTCCCCGAAGAAACTGTCCCTCCGGTCCCCCCCCCTCCCTCCCAAGGATTGGGCACTGCAGGGGAGTTCTTCCTGGCTAAATTATTTTACCGGACGCGACCACAAAAAACTCGGCCCTGAATCATCAAAGCCGAAACAGTAGCGGAGGCTTTCACTGGCCGTTGATCATGAGGCTACAAGGCCACCAATTGATCCACGACCTTGCGCCCCTCGGCAATCCTCACACCATCCCACACCACTGACCGCTGGAGTTGAACCTGCCTTTCAATAACAGCATCGTCCCCCACACAAACCCAATCGTGCAGGGTAACATCCCTTTCCAATTGTGTCGTATCGCTCAAGCAGCACCTTGACGATGAGGTAAATCTATCTCCACCCTGACCATGCGATAACCTTCCGGCAATCTCCATAAGCTCCGGCCAGATTGGAATCCTGCCGGTCAACAGACTGCCATGCAGTGCCAGATAATCTTCCACTGTTCCCATATCCGTCCAGAAGCAATCATCAACCCGCACGGCGACAATCCGCTGCCCCTGCTCCAACAGTCTCCGATAGCCATCAATAATAGAATACTCCTCAGCGACTGGAATCACCTCAAGTACCTTCGGGTCAAGAACATGCAAACCGGTAAAAGCCAGGACCTGCCCCTGAGAGCGATCATCAAAACTGTAAATATGGCCATCCCGAACTGCCACCGTATTGAAACGGGGACAATCATGCATCGCCATGGTCACCGCCCCGCCATTTTGAATATGGCTTTCATAGAGATAGCGATAATCAATGGTATGATAAATATCCCCATTGGTCACCAGAACCGGTTCGTCACGAAACTGCGGCAGGGCAAGCCGCAAACCTCCGCCAGTCCCAAGGATAGAGGTTTCTTCCTGCACCAGCACACCGGAGATTTGCTGGAGAGCATGCACGATCTGTTCGCGCAAATGATGACAGTTGACCACGATATGATCAAAACCTGCCCGCTGCAGACGCCGAATGGTGAGCAGCAGTAGAGGTTGATTGAGGATGGGAAAGAGGGGTTTGGGGCGAGAGAGGGTGTAAGGAAGCAGACGGGTCCCGAACCCGGCTGCCAAGATCATGGCCTGCATCAGAAGCGCGAAAAGGCTATATTTGAAGGGAAAAGAGGCATCAAAACACCAGCGTTCCGTCAGGATTTTCAACAACCCCGACCACGACCAGGCCAGCCTTGTCAGCGGCCTTCACCGTGGCCTCAGGATCAAAGAGCAGCGATTGACCAGCCTCCACCGCCAGCACCGCCCCGTTCACACTTGCCAGGGTTTCTACTGTCTTCAGTCCGGTGGCCGGCAAGTCAAAACGAAAATCCTGGGAAGGCTTCTTAACCTTGACCACCACCGCCTTTTCCTTGGCCAGTCCGCCGCCTCGGATAATGGTGGCGTCTGTCCCTTCGATGGCCTCCACGGCCAACACTGTTCGATTTCTCACCACCACGCACTGCCCGATATCCAGCCGACCTACGGCCCGGGCGTTCTGCCAGCCAAACTCAATATCCAGGCGCTGTTCATGGCTGAGCTTCTTTTTGGTCAGCACTCCAGCGGGAAACAGGAGGTGCTGCAGATACAGGGTGGACTCCAGCACCTTGATCTCCTCGCTTTCAAGAGCTCCGGCCACTGCCCGCAGAATAGCGTCGTCCTGTCTGCGATCGATCTTGTTCCACAGGGCCAATCCCTTTAAATCAGGAAAGACATCGCGGAAGACCTGGGTCTTGGTAATCGCTCCGAGAAAAACGGTCTCCCCAACCCCTTCTTCACGGAAAAATTTTATTATCTTACCAAGCTGACCAAGCTTTACCCAACAGACCACATCCGCCGCTTCGGCCACCTCAGGGAGGGTTTCCCCCTTATGGGCAATCACTGCGACCACCCGGCCCGCCTCTTTGGCGGCCTTGATGAAGAGAAGGGGAAACTGACCACTTCCGGCAATCACGCCTATTTTTTCAGGATACACATGCATGGGATATGTCGGATTAAAACAGCATTGAGCCGTTGTTGTGAGGGGATGGTTGTTTAGATGTCAGCAATGACGGAACCAGGGAGTTGTGTTTGAGCCACTGCTGGAGCGAGCTATGAAATGAGATGAAAAGAGCGATCATTTCATGCTATCCTTTTGCTTATTGGGAGCGGCCACGCCATGAAACAGCCGGAAAAAATGGCTGCTTCATGGACGCGGCATAAGGTGCCGTAATAAAATGAGCTTAAGGAACTGCTCATTTCATGCTATCTTTTTTGCTTATTGGGAGCGTCCACGCCATGAAACAGCCGGAAAAACTGACTGTTTCATGGACGCGGCATAAGGTGCCGTAATAAAATGAGCTTAAGGGACTGCTCATTTCATAACGGCACCTAATCATCGCTGCGTTTCGCAACTCCGCGTTTTGAATGTTCCAGGAAGTGAAGCAGATTCATCACCTCTGGACAATCGGCAAATTCCTGCCGCACCTGGGCATAAGCATCTGCCTGGAGCAGATCAGGGGAGCGAAATAGAATCCGAAAGGCCTGGTCAAGTTTACTGATGGTCTCTTTGCTGAAGCCATGCCGTTTAAGCCCGACCTTATTGATTCCCGAAACTCGCATCCGATCCCTGGTACCGGTGACAATCATATACGGGGCAACATCAAGACCAATCCCGGACATTCCACCGACATACGCATGCGTCCCGATACGACAGAACTGATGGACACCCACCAATCCGCTGATCGTAGCATAAGAATCCACCTCGACATGACCGGCAAGGGTGGCAACATTGGCCATGATCACGTGACAGCCGATATGGCAATCATGGCCGATATGGCAGTAAGCCATAAACAGATTATTATCCCCAATGATCGTCTTCCCCCCACCCTTAACCGTTCCCCGATGGATAGAGGTATATTCGCGAATATGATTATGATCCCCGATCACCAGTTGCGTTGGCTCTCCAGCGTAACCAAGATCCTGGGGAGGAGTACCGATGGAAGTAAAAGAGCCAATCACATTGCCGGTACCGATGGTTGTGTGGCCCGCGACAACCGCATGCGGTTCAATGCGCGTTCCGGCTCCAATCCGAACCCCTTCCTCAATAACGGAATACGCTCCCACATACACTGTGGAATCGAGCTCTGCCTTGGTATCAATAACTGCTGTTGGATGTATGGACATAATCTTCTCTATTTATGATTAAAAATTAAACCTAGGGGTAATCGTTAGTCAATTTCAGCACCGATAAACAAGGGCGGTTGCTCCCGCTCGGGGGAACAACCGCCCTTATCATCCAGATCATATGAAACGCACTTAAACCATTTGCTACTTATCACCAAAAAAATCGGTCAAATCATTCATGATCCGAGATTCGGCGTCATTTGTCTCTTTACTTCCCTTTTCGGCCAGCACAGACAGAATCAAACCCTGTTGCCAGCACAAAACTCGGCCCATTTCAGCGAAAAGGATCTTTTCCTCCCCTTCCCTTGCCGGGGCTTTCCCCTGAAATACCAACTCAAGGGACTCTCCAAGCGATTGTAACAAGGCCAACGTTTCAGTATCAGCCCCAACGCGATCAATATACTGACACACGGTTACCAGAAGCTGAAGAAAACTCATCTTCACATACTGGGTCTGCCATATCTGGATCAGACTGTTTGCCTCATCTAAGAAAGCCGGGAAGTCCGTATAATATTTCTTCTCAAGCATGGAGGCAAGACATTCCCGAAACCTTGCCAGGAATTCCTGCTCTACAACCGATAGACCACCTGTCCCTAAAATCCTCTGTAAAACAGGGAGTTCGTCAACGTCAACATCATCACCAACAGGCTCAAAAACTACCCCCCGCCCAACATCCAGGACACCAGCCGAGACTTGAGCGCCAGCCTCTTCAACAATAAATTGAGCAACGCTGGAAGTTACACCCTGAACTTCTGCGAGCAATCCAGCATCGCTGCCACCCTCTGTTTTTATCCCGTATGACTCTTCTACTGCCAAGGGAGTTGATGAGGAGCGCACTTGCTCAAACGCTGTGGGATAAAGGTCTTCTACGACTGCCACACCTGGCGGCAAAGTATCCTCGTCTTCATCAATCTGAGCAGGAACACCCTGCGAGGCCTCTTCAATTTCCGCACCAAAAAAAGAATCCAGTCGATCTTCAAGATCATAATCATCCCCATCGACGTCGTCGGCTAACTCTGTTTCGCGAAAACCATATCCTTCATCGCTGAACATCAAGGCCGGAGCGACCCAGCCTTGCTCTCGAGGAAGGGGCGCCTCTCCTGATTCATCATCGGCTTCCGTCTCCACATCAACACCGGGGATAACGGCTGCAGCCACGGCAGAAACAGTCTCGGCAAATTGCTGGTGAACATCTTCGCGCTCACCACCAGCCTCAGCCAGGGCCGGCGCCAACTTCCCACCTTCAAACAAAAGGGCCTTTTCACCGGAGTCATCATCAGCCTCCGTCTCCACATCAACCCCTTCCATGGCGATGTCAGATGCCACACCCGTCTGCCCGAATTGTTCCACCTCTCGATCATCTCCAAAGAGATCATCCAGTCTGGAAGCAACCTCGGAGCCCTCCGGCATCATCTCTGGTGAGACGGCCACTTCCTCGGCTACCGGCTCGACTACAACCTCATCTTCACCAAAGAAACTGGCTACGCGCTGATCAATATCGCTTTTGACCACCTCGGCATCCACAGCAAATCCATGCACATCCTCAGGCATGTCAGCAAAGGCAGGAGTGACAACCCCTCCCTCTTCATACTCCTCTTCTTCCTCATCCGCCTCCACATGCACTTCTCTGCCGGAAGCAACAGCTGTTGTGGCTTCAGCTGAAACCACAACAGCCGAGGCAACTGCGGAAATCACTGCCTTAAAAGCATTAAATTTACTCACCTCGGCCAGTAAGATTTCCTTTTCCTTACCACTGGACAGATCCTCCACACAGATTCTCTCCAATCCCTCAAAAAAAGAATGAAGCAACTTAAAGGCGTCGGGATGGGCTTTGTCTTTTGTCGAACGGATATAACTGCCAAGGGCACCGATACCCTGAAGAAAGATCAATTTTGCCCTGTTCTCAGCAAAGTCTTTTTCCAGCCTGGCCACTTCTTCACCAAGACGAACCAGTTCTTTATCACTGATCTCCCAGTCAATACCAAGCACAATCGCTTTTAAGGGGGTGAGAACATTTTTTGTCTCTGGAGGGGGCGCGACTGGGACAGATTTTTTCTCTTGAGGAACGGAGGAGGTGATTTGCAGCTTAAATTGCTCAAACTTCTTTACATCCTGAAGCAATAACTGTTTCTTTGTCTCGTCAGTCATTGAGGCGGAAGAAACTATTTTTTCCAGATCGTAATAAAAGGCAAGAAGCAGTTTGATCGCATTGGGATGGGCGTTGGCTTTTTCAGCACAGATATATTGACCGATCTTTTCCAGAGCCTGGATATAAACCAGGTTAATCTTGTTGCCGGCCCAGACATCTTTCAAGTCCTGCAGTTCATCGTTTAACTGATGCAGAATATCATCGGTAATCTCCCAATCTATCGACAAGATAATTGTCTTCAACTTGGCGATCGGCGCGTCGTCATCCCCGAGAGGTTCAAACAGGTCAACAAATTCGGTTGAAAACGACTCACTATACTCATCTGCACCAACGGTCAGATCATCGTCATATAGACGTCCAGTATGCTGTGCCACCTTATATTCTCTCTAAAGTAGTTTTTTCTGTATTGAGACAACAGTTGAGGAGATGATCTTCTTCAACGTTGCGGCTACATTATATCCTGTGATGGCGCTTGCCTCGAAATAAGGCACCTGCAATCTGCTGTTCAAATCCTGCTGCAGAACAGAGATTGGCAGTACCGGAATTCCATGTTCCTTCAAATCCACTTTATTGTATTGCATCACCAACGGAATCTTGAAGATTGATTCCTTGTAGGACTGGAGATTTTCATGCAGCTGATTCAATGAACGAATATTTTTTTCGCGCTGCTTTTCCATGGCATCGGCGACAAAAACAATCCCATCAACTCCCTTGAGCACTAACTTTCTGGTTGCGTTATATTTTACCTGACCGGGAACAGTATACAGCTGTATCTTGATGTCGTATCCTTTAATCTGGCCCATATTGAATGGAAGGAAGTCAAAAAAGAGGGTCCGGTCGCCATGGGTCTTCAAGCTCACCATTTCAGACTGGATCTGGTCCCTGAATTTGCGATTGATATATTCAAGATTTGTGGTTTTCCCACAACGCCCTGGACCGTAATAAACAATTTTTACCTGGACCACCTTGTCTTTTAAGTTGATAAAACTCAACCTGCCACCCCCAAACTATTTTTTCTTCTAGAATACATGGCTATTGAACACTCTTTGATCACGATCAAAACCCTGCAAACTCCCTGAACCTTGGGTTATATTATTCCTGCCGTGCCCAAACCTTACGAATCTGGTCTATGGCCTCAACCACATTCAATCTGAGAAACCCCAAAGAAATGTCCTTTCCAAACATGGAAATCAAGAGAAGTTCATCGTCGATTTTACTGAAATGTATATTCGAATCTTGTCCTTTATGAAACAGCAGAGAGAATTCCGTCTCACCGACTAATTTGGCCATGGCATCGACTGTCGCAAAGTTTCCTGCAGCTAAGGCGGCAAACGAATAAATATCATATTTATTCTTCCCATTATCTTTAACGGTAATGATATTTCCGGCCATATCAATAATGATAGCGCAATCAACCCCGAGCTTTACCAGCTTCTGGAATAAAATATCCTCAATCAGCTCAAGTTGCTCCTGACTCACAATGCCATAATTCATATTTACCTCTGTATTCTTAATTGAAGCCCGCTGGAATCGGAACCTGCTTTTTCTTCAATCCACCACATGAGACGCGGGGGAATTGTTTTTACGAAACAGCTAGTAGTGCGCAACCCAATGCCGGTTTTAAGATTGCCTGAAGCGTTGACCATTCCTTGACAACGCAGTCAATCAACCCTGCCACTTTCGTTCTTTATGCAATGTATGAGGATATCACAACTCATGGACAGGTATCAACAATTTGACACCAAATAATGACATGCAATGAGTGTCACCTATTTTTGTCTATACATGACAGTTTTTTTGAGATAAAGCTCTTTTTTTATTTATTATCAATATGTCCTGCTTCTAAGGATCAGAAAGAACAGTTCGCATGTCAAACTTATTGTTCAGGAGAGTCAGCGAAGGACAGGATGAAGTTCTGTATTGCACAACTCGTTCAATGGAAGAACCAGCAGTGGACAGTAAAGGCACCCCCTTTCCATAAACCTTCTGTCTGGGAAGAGATCCAAATGTAACAATCTGAGATGTTACACAATATTGGAAGCATAGCCCAGAATAAAAGAAAAATGCAACATTTTCTCTCTTAATTTTCCAACATTGCGACAAAAAATGGCCACTGACAATGAGGGCCGCAAGGAAATTCATGTGATAAAGCAAAAAGCCCAGCTTCCACAGCTCACCGAGGACACCTTTCTCATCGACAGTCACTGTCATCTTGACATGGATGACTACGCTTGCGACCTGGAATTAATCCTTGAACGAGCCCGACAACACCATATTCGGACGATCATCAGCATCGGCATTGACGAAAAAAGTTCCAGGCAGGCCATCGCCCTTGCCAGAAAATATCCCATGGTCAAGGCCACGGTGGGAATCCATCCGCACGATGTCACCAATATCGAGCCAAACACTTTGGATATTCTCGCAGGGCTTGTCGAAAACAATCGCGATCAGGTTGTCGGCTACGGCGAAATCGGCCTGGATTATGTCAAGAACTACGCCCCGCCTGATCTTCAACGCCGCTTTTTCCGTGCACAATTGAGCCTTGCCAAAGAGTTGGGATTGCCAGTCATCATCCATGACCGTGAGGCCCATGCTGACACATTGAGCATCCTGCGTGAAGAAGCGCCGTTCAAACACGGAGGGGTTATGCATTGTTTTTCAGGCAACCTGGCCTTTGCTGGACAGGTTCTTGAGTTGGGGTTCCACCTCTCGATCCCCGGAGTTGTTACCTTCAAAAATGCTGCCGATCTCCAGGAAACAGCACGACTTGCTCCCCTGACCTCCTTGCTCCTTGAAACCGACGGCCCGTTTTTGTCTCCTGTACCTCGCCGCGGCAAGCGGAACGAACCGGCATTCCTGCTCTATACCGCCAGGATGATTGCTGAACTCCGGGGTATTTCCATTGATGAAGTCGCAAGACAGACCAGCGCCAACACCATGGCCCTCTTTCGACTCCCTGAAACTATAACACCATAAACGCCAATGATTCTCTCCAATCTGCAAACTATCCGCCTGCAAATCCAGGAAACCGCCAGCAAATGCGGCCGGGATCCGGCTGCCATTCGGCTTGTCGCCGTCTCCAAAAAATGTCCAGTATCCTCACTGCAAGAGGCTATGCAGGCCGACCAGTTCCTGTTTGGAGAGAACTATATCCAGGAAGCCGTGCAGAAAAAGGCAGCGACAGGAGGTGTAGCCCTTTTTCACTTTATCGGCCACCTACAGAGCAACAAGGTCAGGCCGGCGGCTCAAACATTTCAGATGATTGAAACCATTGATCGCTTCAAGCTTGCTGCCGCTCTTGACAAAGAGCTCAAGCTTCAGGGCAAAATCATGGACATTCTCGTCCAAGTAAATATTGGTCGAGAACCTCAGAAGTCAGGGGTTCTTCCCGAGGATACCGAGAAACTGTTCACCCAGATTATCCCCTTATCCAACTTGAGGATACAGGGCCTTATGACCATTCCGCCCTTTGTCGAGGACCCGGAACAGACTCGCCCCTACTTCCGGGACCTGCGCCTGCTCGCCGAAAAGTTGCAGGAAAAGAAGTACTTTTTTGACAACACCCATGTGGAATTATCCATGGGAATGTCCAGTGACTACGTTATTGCCATCGAAGAAGGCGCCACCCTTGTTCGGGTCGGAACCGCCATTTTCGGTAATCGCCCTGAGAAATAAGCAGATTTGAAATATATTATCTTAAGCATTGTGCCAGGACCTCTCTGCCAGTGAAATATTTCATGGAGATATTTCACTGGCAGAGAAGGGAAAAAGTTTATACTATTATGGGCCTTACCTCTAAGGATAAAGAATAGGAACCTTGAGCAATCAGTCTTTTTAGTGAGGATTAAGGAACGCAAAGAATATCTTTTATATGAGCCACTTGCAAAACTAAAACTTATTTCCCTCAACCGTCATTTCCGCGCAGGCGGGAATCCAGAGCATACGGAATTGAAGAAAGATGAATTCCCGATATAAACCCTCGGGAATGACGCTCTGGTCTTTTTGCAAGAACCTCATATCTCCAGACAAATACAATGTTTAATCTCCAAACAATGGGAAGTAAATGAAGCTGATGGTACGGGGCTCTTCCAGCGATGATGTGAGCAGCCTTCTTTTTTTTTAACTGAAAAACTCTTTTTGAAAGGAGTTGTGAACAAATGACTCAGACGATTGTGACAACTGATTTTGCCGGACTGAACCTGGTACATCGGGGAAAGGTCAGGGATATGTATGCCATTCCCGGCCATGAGGATAAGCTGCTGATGGTGGCCACCGACCGAATCTCGGCCTATGATGTGGTGATGGACGATCCGGTGCCGGGCAAGGGCCGAATCCTGACCCAGATCTCCCTTTTCTGGTTTGATCTGCTTGGCGACATTGTCGACAATCATTTGATCACCGCTGATGTCGAGGCCTATCCCGCCCTCTGTCAGCCCTATGCCGAGCAGTTGCGCGGACGTTCCATGCTGGTGCGTAAAACCCAACCCCTGTCCATTGAGTGCATTGTCCGGGGCTATCTGTCCGGATCATTCTGGAGCGCCTACCAGAAAAACCCGACGGTCTGTGGATTTGCCCTGCCTGCCGGAATGCGCGAGTCGGATCAGTTTGACCATCCCCTCTTTACCCCTTCCACCAAGGCAGCCTTGGGAGCCCATGACGAAAACATCTCCGTTGGCGCGATGGAAGAGATCGTCGGCAGTAAACGGGCCCGTAAGATTGCCGAGATCAGCACTCAACTCTACAGCCGGGCTGCTGATTTTGCTCGCAAGAAGGGGATTATCATTGCTGACACCAAATTTGAGCTTGGCCTGCTCGATGACCGTTTGATTTTGATCGATGAGGTCCTGACTCCTGATTCCTCCCGTTTCTGGCCGGTGGATGACTACCAGCCGGGCCGAGGCCAGGCAAGCTTTGACAAGCAATTCCTACGCGATTACCTCTCCTCCCTGGATTGGGACAAGACCCCGCCGCCCCCGAAACTGCCGGCAGAAATCATCGCCAAAACCCAGTCCCGTTATGAAGAGGCTCTGCGCATACTTACTGCAGAATAACGCAGGATCACACCCCTTGCGGCAATAGGGGCACATTTGCTCTGAGATCTTCCTATAAAGGATAAAGATCATGATTGATTTTACTGAATATACGAAGATCTTTATCACCCTGGTGGCCATCGTCAATCCCATCGGAGCCATCCCCATTGTCATGGCGTTGACGGAAAATGCTTCCGAAGAAGATTTTAAACGAACCACCAAGACCACGGTTATCTCGGTTCTGGTGATCCTCACCACAGCCCTGCTGACCGGTGAATTCCTCCTCGCTTTTTTTGGGATCAGCGTCAACTCGTTCCGGGTGGGCGGTGGCATCCTCCTTCTGCTTATGGCCATATCCATGCTCCATGCCAAGCAGAGTCGTATCACCTTCAGCAAAGAAGAGGCCAACGACGGCAATCGTGAATCGGTGGCCGTCGTCCCCATCTCCATGCCCCTGCTTGCCGGGCCAGGAGCCATCAGCACGATCATTCTCAATGCCAACAAAAGCCACGCCCCACTCCATTACCTGTTTATGGGCGTGGATATCATCCTGCTTGTACTGGTTCTGTGGCTGGCCTTTCTCTCCATCCCCTGGATCTCCCGCCATACAACCCAGACCGGTATCAATATTTTTTCACGAGTCATGGGACTGATTCTGGCGGCCATTGCCGTAGAGTTTATCGCCAACGGCTTGAAAGGACTCTTTCCAGCCCTTGGCTAACAGGACATCAAGAGCTGGCCCAAAGAAATATCTCCAGAGCAGAGATCTCCTCCGCCCTTCACACTTTTCCTTTCTTTACTCCTTTTATTTTTTTCGTAACGTTACAGTCCATTGCTGGTTCCTGAGCAGGCTTCTTGCCCTTATACCCACTGGTAACTTTCACCCAGGGAGCAATGGCACCGGCCGCAACCGCCACCGCAACTCGTTTGTACCGGCACCTTTATAATTCTGCCTTTATTGATCCAAATCTGAAGCATACCGCGAATAGATTCAGGGTCAGCATCAAAATGAATGGCAAGATCGTTCAAGGTCGCAGTTTGATGGTTTGCAAGATAGTGTCTGATATCAACAAGGATCATGGAAGCCCTCTTCTTTTTTCGATGAAATTATACCCGCCGGCCTGATACTCTAATGACGGTGGACCGGCGAGTTATTGTTTAGCCCTCTGCGTGTAGAAGGCCGGTAGCTGAATTGTTTCCTTGCGCACCAACATAGCGCAGCGTCAGAAAAATCAAGACGCAGACGCCGGCTTCACAAGCGATCCAGAGGAGTGAACGCACTGGGGTTGTCCCAATATTTACCGCCTGATAGAAAAAAGTAGCGGTCATATAGGCGACCCCTGTGGTCCAGCCCCCGGCAAACATTGTCCACTTCAGGTTCGTCTCCCTGTACACGGCGGCAATGGCTGCAGAACAGGGGAAATAAAGAAGAATAAACAAAAGATAGCTGAATGCTGCGGCCTGACCACCGAATAAAGTGGCCATGGAACCAAAGGTGACTGTGTTAACCTCCAACTCTTTGGCAGCACTGTCAGGATTGCTGATATCTCCCACCGACAGGCCCAGAGGATCGGCAAAGGTTCCCACAATCCCCATAAGACCTTCAGGGATGCTGGCCAGGGCCTCCTGCACACTCTTCCACAAGCTGTATTCCTCATCGGCCTCCTTCTCAGTGCTTGCTGCCGCGTCCATCTGACCATAGAGGGAATCGAGGGTGCCGACCACCGCTTCCTTGGCAAAGATGCCGGTAAAAATCCCCACTGTGGCGGGCCAGTTATCATCTGAGATCCCCATGGGCCTAAAAATCGGTGTGATGGTTTTGCCGATGGATGCGAGGATGGAGTTTTCGCTGTCCTCATTGCCGAAACTCCCGTCCCGGCCTGTGGAGTTAAGGATGGCAAGCACCATGACCACCGGCACCAGGATTCGGCCCGCCCTGGTAATGAAGGATTGCAGGCGATCCCAGGTGCGAAGCAAGATGCCGCGCAGCGTAGGAATATGATACGGGGGCAATTCCATAACAAAGGGGGTAATTTCTCCTTTGAGCAGGGTGTTTTTCAAGATCAGTCCGGTGAGAACGGCAAAGAAGATCCCGATCAGATACAGGAGAAAAACCAAGTTCTGACCACCGCTGGGGAAAAATACTGCCGCAAACAGGGCATAAACCGGCAGACGGGCGCCACAGGACATAAATGGATTCATCATGATGGTGAGGAGCCGGTCACGCTCATTTTCCAGAGTTCGGGTAGCCATGATGGCCGGCACATTACAGCCGAATCCTACCAGCATTGGGATAAAAGATTTCCCTGACAGCCCCACCGAGCGCATGAGACGATCCATAACAAAGGCGGCCCGAGCCATGTAACCGGAGTCTTCGAGGATGGAGAGGGCAATGAACATGAAGCCAACTGGGGGAATAAAGGTGGCAACGGTCTGGAGGCCGGAGCCAATGCCGCTGGCAATAATCACTGAAAGCCATTCCGGGGCAGAGACAAGGCTAAGAAGCCAACCGACACCATCGACAAAAATCGCGCCGGCGAGGATATCAAAGAAATCAATGAACGCCCCGCCCAAGTTAATGGTGAACATGAACACCAGATAAATGGCGAGCAGAAAGACAGGGATTCCGTAAAGCCGGTGGAGAACAACACCGTCAATCCGGTCGGAGACAGTCTTGCCGAGCTTCCCGATCCTGGTCACGGCATCATTGGTAATCGCTTTGATAAAACCGAAACGGACATCGGCAATGAGGATATCGGTTTCTTCACCCAGCTCCGCTTCCGTGGCGGAAAGCTGATTATCAATCTTCTCTCTGGACTCCAGCGCCACCTTCTCCAGTGCAACACTGTCTCTTTCCATGAGCTTGATCGCAAGCCATTGGTTATCCACATTAGCGGGAGCCAGATTCTCGGAGGTCAGCAAGCGCACCAGCCCATCCAGCGCTGTCTGGATTTCAACGGGCCATGGCGGCTGGACCGGCGACACCTTGGGGTGGGCCACCCCTTTGTTGACCACTGACTTGAGATGATCAACCCCTTCTCCTTTGCTTGCCACAAGGGGAATCACCGGGCAGCCCAGCTTCTTCTCCAGCATCTTGACATCAATGACAATCTGTCGATCTTTGGCTGCATCCATCATGTTGAGGGCGACGATCATAGGCACCTTCATCTCCAGCAGCTGGGTGGTCAGGTAGAGATTTCTTTCGAGATTGGCGGCATCGACAATATTAACAATCAAGTCGGCCTCATGGGAAAGCAGATAATCCCTGGCCACCTGTTCATCCACCGAGGTGGCATTGAGGGAATAGATGCCGGGCAAATCGACCACCTCTACACTCTGGGTTTCATGGGAATAGATGCCGGATTTCTTATCCACCGTCACTCCCGGCCAGTTGCCTACCTGCTGCCGGGCACCGGTCAGGGCATTAAAAAGGGTGGTTTTACCGCAGTTTGGGTTGCCCACAAGGGCGATGTTCTTATTCATACCATTTCCTCCCGCCGCACCATGATGGTGGCGGCTTCTTCCCGCCGCAGACTGAGGGCAAACCCGCGCACCTCAATTTCAACCGGATCACCTAAAGGGGCCAGCCGGGTGACCGTAAAGCTGGTATCCCTGGTCAGACCCATGGCCAGAAGCCGCGCCCTGTAAGTCCTGCTCTCTTTCGTGTAACCGGTTACAATGCCACGGTCACCGACAGTCATGCTTCCTAAATGCAGATTCATTTTTTCTCCTTTTTGCAGTGCTCAAAATGGTTCAACTTTGACTGATAACAACCTCGATCTTATGGGCCATGCCTCCGCCGAGGATATATCTATTTTCCTGCTTCATGATAAGAATGGGACCATGCCCATGATTGGAGACGATCTCTACCACATCGCCCATTCCTAAAG
The DNA here is from genome assembly GCA_009773475.1 of Desulfobulbaceae bacterium. Taxonomy (GTDB): domain Bacteria; phylum Desulfobacterota; class Desulfobulbia; order Desulfobulbales; family Desulfocapsaceae; genus UBA2270. Next base: position 35,748 of record WSXV01000021.1, read on the forward strand.
ACATGGAGGCCAGTTTTTCCCGCAGCTTGCCGTGAACATTGATCAGCTTTACCCGTTCCCCATCCTGAGCCAGGGTTAGGGGAAAAGAGCTGTTAGACGGTTGTGACATGGGCATTCCTCCTTATTTTCTTCAATATCCACCTGAGATTAATGAACAAGACATTCAAGCTCTCTGGCCAGGGTTGACAGGCCGGAACTGCGCATCATGACAAAGGGCTTCTGGTAGTGTTTGCACATCTTCTTCACGCAGGTGCAGGCATCATGGCTGACGCAGTCCACCGGGCAAAAGACAATATCGGCGCTGCCGAGCATCTTCGGCAATAGATTTCGGGCGACCTCAACCCCGCCGTCATGGTGCATAAATTGACCACCATGACTTTCCACCAGCTGCTGATAATGGGGCACCATCTTATGCAGGCCCCCAACGTATAGAATCTTCTTACCGCACAGATCCGGGCCGGGACAGCGGCCTGATTCCTGTAATTCACAGGTCCCACATTCAGAAGCGGAATTCTTTAAGATCAGCGCTGCCTCCAGTGAAATCAGCTCCCGCCGCTGTTCCTCTTTTTCCAGCCCGAGACGGCTATTGATTTCCTCCAGATCGGAAATATCACTCTCGGCGCTGCGAAGTGATTCGTTGGTTTTGTCGATATCAGCGCAATGGATAGCGTTGCATTGACGGAGATAGGCAATCTGGCTTTTCAACTTATTTATCATTTCCAGGCTGTTATTCTCCAGGACCGAGGTTTGCACCATCGTTTTTTCACGCACCAGCCGCACATTTTCCTTTTCAAGCAAGGCATAATTTTTCTGCATCAGAATATAATTGGAAACTCTTTCTTCGATCTCTGTTCTCTGACGCAGAAAATGCTGCCGCTCGGAAACCAGGATATCCTGGAAGAGGCCATTTTTTTCACGCAAATCTTGGATCTGCTGGAGATTTCTTTGGTGATCTCCGAGAAAATCATGCCCCAGCATATGGATCTCACCATAAATTCGATGCACCTGATCGGCAGAAGGCGCCAGATGGGTCATAATCGCCCAGAAGGCCCCGGCGATTGCGCCACGGGCGACATCGAGCCGCCATAATGTTTCAATGGCCTCATCGGTTTTTACCCTGGAATAGCGAATCACCGCCGACTGATACTTGGCATCGAACAGGGTATGCAGAGCCTTTGCCCTGGCAGTGTTCTCAGCCGCCAAGCCCACCACTTTCGTGTGCAGCTCAAAATCACTGACCTCAGCAGTCAGATCGAAGACCTTCTTTCTGGAAATCTTACGGAGTTCATCACGGCGCAGACAGGTTCCGACAATGGAGCAATGATATCCGGAATAAACATCCCATATTCTTTTACGAAACCCGGCACCACGGATATTTTTAGTTCCTAAATTCATGATAGATTCTCCTGTTGCGTGTGTTTTTCCGTGAACCCCGTCCAAGGGCCTGGGGGAATGCAGTCTTTGTCGATCATCAGTTGGACTCCACTCAATGAAACAGCTTAAAAGCCCCCTCCTTTTTTCAAGGATGGGGGTGGGGGTGGTGCTGTTTTTGGAGCTTGGTGTAAGAAGGCCGGCGTTTTTTTTCTATTTTTTGGAAAAGGAGATTCGGGGGCTACTTTTTTGATCATTTGCTGAACGCCGCTTGGTAGAAACAGCCGGAACCGATTGGCTGTTTCTACCAAGCGGCATAAGAGTCCGTAACCCTGCAAGCAAGAAAAAGACCTTGCTTGCAGGGCAACGGTCTCTAAAACTCATACGCAAGTTTTGCAGTAACCACACTGGCATTCTCCCCAGTCGCATCCATATTCTCAATACCTACATTGCCAGTATCTTCACTGTCGTAATCGTTGTCATAATAGTATTCCAATGTCAGGACGGTTTTCGGCAAAATCTCCATGCCGACGGAACCAAGATACCGTGACTCCGGCAGCCCGATGGCCAAGGCCTCATCCGTCTGCTGCCAGCCGATGGCAAAGATGGTCTCCCGGCCTAAGAGCTCTGTGGTGTAAGCAAGCTCCGCATTCCAGGCACTGGGCTCGGCCCCTTGACCGAGAAAATCAATCTCT
>WSXV01000007.1:0-62701 GCA_009773475.1 Desulfobulbaceae bacterium
GTTCCTCGCTCGCCTATACTCTGCTCCCCCTTCAACGTTCCGCGAATTTCCTCTCTTTCCTTGTTGTTTGCAATCACCTGCTCCTTGACAGATTGCTACTATCCGTATAATGGATGTTGGTTCTCATTGTATTAATGTCTCTGGTTCTGATTTTTCAGGTAGTAATGCATTCTCCGCGATCCTTATGATACAAACTAATCATGTTATAGCTGGCAATCTTTTTGTCGTTGCGACGCCCATCGGGAATTTAGAAGATATTACCCTTCGGGCTCTTCGTATCCTTAAGGAAGTCGATTTGATTGCTGCTGAAGATACCCGGCATACCCGTCAATTATTGAATCATTTTGATATTCATACGCCACTGATTAGCTATTATCGTGAAAATGAAGCTGAGCGTTCAGATGAACTTGTGCAGAAATTACTTTCGGGGCTGACCATAGCCTTAGTGAGTGATGCTGGTACTCCCGGAATATCTGACCCCGGGGCGGTATTGGTTCAGAAAGCCAGAGGAGCCGGGATTATTATTGTTCCTATACCCGGGCCTTCTGCGTTAACTGCAGCCCTTTCTGCTGCCGGGATCGCTGAGGGTGCTTTTCTTTTTTTAGGCTTTGCCCCTCCCAAAAAAGGGCAACGCCAAAAGTTCCTCAGCACCTATGTCGATGCTCCTTGGTCCCTTGTTTTATATGAATCACCCCATCGAATTCAGGGCCTGCTTTCGGATGTGCTTGAAATATTAGGCGATCGTCATGCATTTTGGGGCAGGGAGTTGACCAAACTCTATGAAGACCTCCAGGCTGGAACCATTTCTCAGTTATTGGAACGTGCCTCTGTGCAACGAAACCGTGGTGAATTCGTCCTGATCATTGAGCCTGGTGTCTGCCGGCAAGTAACGGGGGGTGATCTGGAGGAGACGCTTCTCTGGTATCAACAAAATACTGAATTATCATTAAAGGATGTGAGCCAGCGTGTTGCCAAGGATTTAGGGCTTTCCCGCTCTGAGGTCTATCAAAAGGCTCTGCAGGTCTGGGCCGCAACCCCAGATGAATCATGACTAAAATTCGTAGCTGCGTTACCTCTGATAAGTTTTTTTTGTATGGTCTTCATAAGCCAGCCTATGCCGTGTTAAATCTCAGAACCGACCAGAGGATTGAGCGCCTAGGCTCACTTGATGGTGAATCTTCACTGGATAATCATGGTAATTTTCCAGATGGAACCTTGATTATCGATAAGGCTGACTGGATTTTTGAAATCCCTAATCCTTTTCCGTTTAAGGGAACCACCTTTATCGATCAGGAATGGGCGGATGCCAGTGCGGCTGATTATCGTCGGATAGGACTTCCCCCTAGAGAACATGTGTCCATGTCTAAAATCCTGAAGAAGGCCGGGGTCTCTTCATCTTTCCTCACTCAGCTTCCATCTTCAGTACTCCTTGCTTTGGCGACCTGTTCCACCGACCCGCAGGATCTTGTTCAACTTGCCGAGATAAGTTGTGAGATTGAGAAGGACGAGGATGGAGCGCCGGTTGGTCTGCAATACCGACAGAAAAAAAATGGCCGAATCCGGCCTGTTTTTCACAATCATGCACTGTTTGAGGCTGTGGCTAATAACGTGTACCTGCCGGACAGCTATAAAAAAGTGATGGTGCTCAGGCCGGGAGCTCAGGGAGGCAGCGAGATTGTTGGGGAATGGGGCAATGATGATGAGAGCCATGTTTTTGAGTATTTGCGACGGAACTCCTATATCCCCGGCGGTCATTATGCGGCAAATATGGCAGATGATGCTGTGCGCTATTCCATCAACGATCTTTCACCATCCGATATGCGTGGCCTGCGCCATCTTTACTATCAGCGCACTTATATCCGTTTAGCTGAACAGTTTGGCATTGACCTGCCCGTAAAACAGGAGACCGTGCTGCCTGAAGAGTTGGAGAAAATCCGCTTACAAATTCTCCTTGCCACAACTACACAGGAGATTTCATCCCCTGCAACCCTCTGGGGGTGGAATTTTGGGTTCGATTACGCCTCAAGTGGATATCGTCTGCATGCCTCCCACCAGCAGATTCATCAGCAGTACGCCATGATCCCCGAAACCGTAGCCGCTTATGCCGGAGATCCGCTAAATCCTTGCGGTGAGCTTCCGGCCTTTGGCTGTGGCGACATGGTGGCCGAGGTGATGCGTCACTATCGTGCACAGAATGGTTCTGATTTTTTCGAAGATTATATTGCCTGCATTTATAACAACAGGCGAATGGATGGACGAGACGACCGGGAAAGCAGTCTGGTGGTGTGGGAGGATGAACATGCCATGCTCTTTGTGCCCAAAGCCCAGACTTCCCAGTGGGAATTGCAGCTGATAGCCATGAAAGATGGGCAGGGAAATGTGGTCGGCAACATTGTTGAGGCAGATTCTGCTACACGCGCCTCACTGGATAAAGGAATCCTGCTAGCGCAGAAGGCATTGGCCGGACTGGGTGCGAGGATGGTGACCTCTATTGAGTACCCCAAACGTATCGGCAAAAAGGGAGAGCCGGGGCAACATCTGCTTTATGCATTTCTTCCCCGACTTCCCCAATCCCCCGGTGCCTTCAGTGAGGCTCAACTCCGTTTTATTAACGGCCACTATCCGGAGGATTTTGCCGCTGTCTGCCGGCAGCAGTTGGCCAAGACTTGAGCTTTTGAGTGTTTTTAATGGGCAACAATATTCACATTGACCTTGGTCTTTCCCAGCACCTTTTGTAATCCCAACTGCTGTGGGACGTTCAGCACCAGCGGGCCGCCGATGTGGGCACCGATAAGAGCCTGCTGGTTATCGCTGTCATCCTTGACCAGCATCAGAAAGACTCCAATATCCATGGGATCGGTTGCTTGAAGGACTTCCTGCTCATGATCATCTAGATATAACTCATAGTTTAGGTCATATTCCGTCGGATCAACCAAGGTGAAGGTGACCTCCGGACTGTCGCATGACTCCAGCCAATAGGCCGACACCGCATTATCATCCTTGTGAAATATCTTGAAAGTAGTGTATTCTTCAAACCCGGGAATTCCCTGGGGAAAGGTGAATATTTTTTCACTGTCAATTCGTGGTTGTCCGGTGACTGCGCTGCGCATGCTCATTTGTGTCTCCTTGAGGTGGTGGAAAAAGGACGTTACGGAATCCTGCTTGCTGTTTTGAATACCAGGGAGTTTGACAAAACATCTGTCTTTTCCTTTTTCTTATCGACGGCAGCGTGAGAATCTATAGGGGACTCTTGCGGGTATTGGAGTTTTTTTTTGGAGTATTGAATCATTTATTGAATTTTAGTGATCATTTAGGTGACATAAATGGATAGAAAGGGATTTTTTGGCAATTGGGGCGGGGCATATATCCCGGAGGTTTTGCATCAGACCTTTGAGGAACTCAATACGGAATTTTTGCGCTGTAAGAATGATCCCGCCTTTTGGCAGGAGTATGTGGAGCTAATGTCCACCTATTCATGTCGGCCTACGCCGCTAACCTATGCTGAAAATCTGTCCCGTCATTTTGGTGGAGCCCAGATTTATATCAAGCGGGAAGACTTGAACCATACCGGGGCGCATAAGGCCAATAACGTTATGGGTCAGGGCCTGCTGGTCAAGCGGATGGGTAAAAAACGGGTTATCGCTGAGACCGGGGCCGGTCAGCATGGTTTGGCCACGGCCACCATGGCTGCCAAGTTTGGCTTTGCATGCACCATTTATATGGGTGAGGAGGATGTGCGCCGTCAGCGACCCAATGTCTTCTGGATGGAGAAGATGGGGGCCACAGTGGTACCGGTGACCAATGGTTCCCGTACCCTGAAAGATGCTATCAACGAGGCTTTCCGCGACTGGGTTACCAATGTGGACGAGACCCATTACGTCTTTGGTACGGTGTGCGGCCCCCATCCATTCCCGGAGATGGTGGCCTGGTTTCAGTCCATTATTGGTCTCGAGGCTGCCGAGCAGATCATGAAATATCATGGCAGGATGCCGGCACGGATCTTTGCCTGTGTGGGCGGTGGGTCGAATGCCATGGGGATTTTTAAACGGTTTATCCCCGAAGGCGGGGTCGAGTTGGTGGGAGTGGAGGCAGGAGGGCATGGGATCGATACCGGTCTGCACGCGACCAGACTGAGCGGTTCGGACGCCTCGCCTGGAGTGGCGCAGGGGTATAAGACCATGTTTCTCCAGGATGAAGATGGACAGATGAAGGAGACCCATTCGGTGGCCGCCGGTCTTGATTATGTGGGCGTCTCCCCGATCCTGTCCGATCTTTGGGAGAAGGGGAGGGTGCGTTTTGAGTCCGCCACTGATAGTGAAGTCATGGCTGCGCTCGATCTGACCATGAAGAAAGAGGGTATTATTCCGGCCCTGGAATCCTCCCATGCCTTTGTCCAGGCCTTCAAAGAGGCGCCGCAGTTAACGCCTGCGGATGCCATCATCATCAACATGTCGGGACGTGGCGATAAGGACATTTTCACCATCGCCCATGCCTTTAACGACCCGTCCTGGAAGGATTTTATTATCAAACGGGGCCTGGAATACAGCCAAAATAAATAAGGTATCAGATCTGCGAGGAGCAGTATATGCAACTGGAACAACAATTACGCCATAGCCTTGAGAAGAAAGAAATCCTGCTCATGACCCATATTGTCCTTGGCTATCCCTCTTTTGAGGTAAACCGGGAGGTCATTCGCCAGATGGTGGAAAACGGGGTAGATTGCATTGAGATGCAGATTCCGTTCTCGGAACCCATGGCTGATGGGCCGGTTATTGTCAGGGCCAATCAGGAGGCCCTTGATAATGGCGCCAAGGTAGCCGATTGCCTGGCCTTTGCGGCCGAGATGACCGCCAGTCATGACATCCCTTTTCTCTTTATGACCTATTATAATATCGTCTTCAAATACGGAGAAAAGTCTTTTTTTGAAAAGGCCAGGGAGTGCGGAATCAAAGGGGTTATCGTCCCGGATCTGCCGCCGGAGGAGGGAGAGAGCTTCTTGCAGCTGGCAATGGAAAACGAGATTGCCCCTATCCTCATCTTTGCCCCCACCTCCACCGATGAGCGGATGCAGGAGCTGGCCTCCCATGGCAAAGGCTTTATTTATTGTGTAGCCCGACGTGGGGTGACCGGCGTTAAGTCGGTGATCGGCGCAGAGGTTGTCGAATATCTTGGACGCTGCCGCAAGGCAACCGGCATGCCACTGGCCGTGGGGTTCGGCATTCAGGATCGTGATGATGTCAACGCTCTGATCGGCAAGGCGGATATGGCGGTGATCGGCTCTCAGACCATCCGTCTGGTGGATGAGAAGGGGGCCGCCGCCGTGGGGCCTTTTATCGCTGGATTACGCTAAGCCTTGTGATGCCGATGGCGCTGGTTTCATTGGTTCATTTCACTCTCTTATGATGGCCTGAAAAGATGACCGAAGAAAATAGGATCAATGACTTTGGGGCAGCTGCGGTGTTGTGGAATCTTGCCGACCTCTACGACAATCAGAATGACCTGCAGTTGGCCGCTGACATAGAGTGGTGTGTGGAGGAGGCCGGTGTGCTTCGCCGTCGGTTTCGCGGTCAGGTGGCGGAGCTTACGGCGGCAGAGCTACTGGGTCTGGTGGTGCGTCTTGAGTCTCTCGATGCCCGGCTTACCCGTCTGGGAACCTTTGCTTTTTTGAGTTTTACCACGCAGATGGAAAACAGCGGTGCTGGAGCCCTTTTACAGCGGATGGAAGAGCTGGCCAGTCAGTGCAAAAAGGAAGTGGTATTTTTTGAGCTGGAGTGGAATGCACTGTCGCCGGAGCGCGCGGTGATCTTGCTAACAGATCCTGGGCTTGCCGGGTATCATCATTATCTGGAGGCCTTGCGCCGCTACCAGCCGCATCAGCTTTCCGAGCCTGAGGAGTCCTTGCTTCTGGAATATTCACCGGTGGGCCGCACCGCCTGGAATACCCTGTTTGACAAAGTGATCAGCGGTCTTCGATTTGGCGATGGGCAGCGCACCGAGGAAGAGGTGTTGACCGATCTCTATGAGCAGGATCGTGAGGTCAGAAGGCAGGCGGCAGATGAGCTTACTTCTGGGTTGCAGTCTCAAGGCCATGTTCTGACCCATATCTTTAATACTCTGGCTGCTGATAAGATGATCGAGGACCGGCTGCGCCGCCATGAAAACTGGGTGCATGCCATGAACCTGGAAAATGAACTGACCGGAGCGACCGTGGAGACCCTGGTGCAGGCGGTGACCAGCCGGTATGATATCGTTCAGCGCTATTACCGGGTAAAAAAAGAGTTGCTCCATCTCGACGAGCTCACCGATTATGACCGCTATGCGCCCCTGCCCGCCCTGCCGTCGCAGCGGATCGGTTGGGATACGTGCCGGACGATGGTGCTGGACTCTTTTGCCGCCTTTTCACCCGAGCTGGCCGCCATAGCCGGGCATTTCTTTGAACAGCACTGGATTCATGCCCCAATCCTTCAGGGTAAACGGGGCGGAGCCTTTGCCCACCCTTGCGTCCCTGATGTCCACCCCTATGTCATGGTCAATTATACCGGTACCCTTAACGATGTCTCCACCGTGGCCCATGAGCTCGGGCATGGAGTTCATCAGGTGCTGGCAGCCAGACGCGGCCATTTCAACAGCGACACCCCGCTGGTACTGGCGGAGACTGCCTCGGTCTTTGCCGAGATGCTGATCTTTCAGAGTCAGCTTGCCCTGCTCACCGATGGAGCGCAAAGGCGGGCTTTTATTTGCCAGAAGTTGGAGTCCATCTTTGCCACAGTCTTCCGTCAGACCGCCATGAACCGGTTTGAAAAACGAATGCACGAGGGCCGGCGTGAGCAGGGCGAGCTCTCCAGTGAGCAGCTCAGCGAATTCTGGCTTGCGACCCAGGGCGAGATGTTTGCCGACACGGTGACCTTGCGCCCAGACTACGGGATCTGGTGGTCGTATATCCCCCATTTCCTGTCCACGCCCGGCTATGTCTATTCCTATGCCTTCGGCGAGCTGCTGGTGCTGGCCCTCTATGGGCTGTATCAGAAGCAGGGAGATTCCTTCGTTACCCTGTATGCCGAACTGTTGGCGGCGGGCGGTTCGGCCTCGCCTTATGATCTGGTCAAGCCCTTTGGGATTGATCTTGATGATCCCGCCTTCTGGCAGCAGGGGCTGAATGTAATTGATGGGATGTTGCGGCAGGTGGAAGATGATCCTGCCGATCATCAATAGCACCGGGTAAGATTAGTATGTGCGATCAGCAGGCATTGGATCTTGCCTTTATGCGCATCGCTCTGGATCAGGCCCGGCAGGCGGCGAAGTCAGGCGAGGTGCCGGTGGGTGCGGTTTTGGCACGGGGCGAGATTTTGCTGGCTGTCGCCGCTAACCGGCCCATTGCCAACCAGGATCCCAGCGCCCATGCCGAGATCCTGGCCATTCGTCAAGCGGCACAGAAAACCGGCAATTACCGGCTGCCGGAAACCACCATCTATGTCACACTGGAACCCTGCATCATGTGCATGGGGGCCATCCTTCACGCCCGTATCCAGCGGCTGGTCTTTGGCGCCTTGGACCCCAAGACCGGGGCGGCGCAGTCTCGCTATACCATCGGCACGGACGATCTCCTCAATCATCGATTGGAAATTACCAGCGGGATTCTGGAGGTCGAATGCTCCCAGATGTTAAAAGATTTTTTCAGGGAGCGCCGCGAAAGTAAGGCGGCAGGAAGCAAACGTTGATATTTAATTTTACCCTCCCTTGTTCAGTATGATGTGTAAGGGAACAAGTATTTAAGTACGTTTTTTTCTTTTTCTTGATTGGTTTTCTCGTTTTTCCATTCGTTTCATGTCTCTCCCCCCTCCAGTGTAACAGCAAAATAAAAGTCAATCATTGTCTGTCGGATTACCGTCTGGAAATGAACAGGAGGAGAAGGGCCGTCTAGGGTTCTCGCTTGTGTTTTGTCCGGATAATATGATATGCCAAGTAAGAAGGAGTGAAGTGGTTTAGATAGATCGCACATTCTTCTCGATTTTGAAGACCTGGAATGTCAGCGCGTAACTACCTGGATTACCTTGTGTCTCTGCAGGTGATAGCGGGAGTTGAAGGCGCCAAATTTTGAGGGAGGAGAGAATAAATGCTTATGTCACATGGAACCCAGAATTCATCCGAGCAGATAATTACGGATCTCTTCGCCCACGCCGGCATCAGCATTAACGGATCGCGTCCCTGGGACATCCAGGTGCACAGGCATGAATTTTATGACCATATTCTTTGTGGCGGTTCTTTGGCTCTGGGTGAGAGTTATCTGGCCGGTTGGTGGGATTGCCTCTCCATTGATCAATTTGTTTTTCGTGTCTTGCGAAATGATCTGCAACATAAACTCAGGACATCCAGATCAGTTCTTTATTGCAGTATCAAGGCCACCTTGTCCAACTGCCAGAGTAAAAGAAAGGCGTTGGAGGTCGGCAGAAAACATTACGACATTGGCAATGATCTGTTCGAGGCCATGCTCGACAAGCGTATGACCTATAGCAGCGCCTACTGGAAAAATGAGGCCGCTGATCTCACCGAAGCACAGGAAGCGAAGCTGGATCTTATTTGCCGGAAAATCAAACTTGAACCCGGTATGCGTATTCTCGACATAGGCTGCGGTTGGGGCAGTTTTGTTCGTTACGCGGTGCAAAAGTATGCTGTTGAGGCGGTGGGAATAACCATCTCCAAGGAACAGGCGGAGCTGGCCAGAGAGCGCTGTGATGGGTTGCCCATCGACATCCGTATCCTTGATTATCGCGATCTGACCGAAGAGTTTGACGCCATTGTTTCTGTCGGCATGTTTGAGCATGTCGGTTACAAAAATTACGGTAAATTCATGCAGGTGGTTCACTGTTGCTTAAAGTCTGAGGGCCTTTTTTTGCTCCATACTATTGGCAGCAACTACTCAACCCATCATGGAGACCCATGGCTTGACAGGTATATTTTCCCCAACGGCATGCTCCCCTCCATCGAACAGCTTGGCGAGGCCAGTGAGTACCTTTTTGTGATGGAAGACTGGCATAACTTCGGCGTTCACTATGATAAAACATTGATGACATGGTTTGCTCAATTTGATGCTAACTGGTCAAAACTAAAGGGTAAATATGGTGATTCGTTTTACCGGGTGTGGAAGTATTATCTCCTTTCTATGGCTGGCTCCTTTCGAGCCCGCAGCATACAGGTCTGGCAGATCGTTTTTTCAAAAGCGGGGGCATTAGGGGGCTATCAGAGCTGTCGTTAGCAAAAGGACCTTGATGGCTATCATGGGGTATGAGGGAAAAGGGGACCGTTGCTGTCGGCCGCTTTTTTACCTGAATAACGACTTTTTAGTTGCCAAAATTAAGCCCACCGTTTACATATAATGTCCTCGTGTTAGTCATGCTTTTCCCTTGTATAGAGGTAGTGTTGAACAACACAGAATAGACATTTTTGTTATGGAGAGGTGACCGAGTGGTTTAAGGTGCACGCCTGGAACGCGTGTGTACGCAAGTACCGTGAGTTCGAATCTCACCTTCTCCGCCATACGTGAAAATGGCCAGTAACTTTAGTAAGTTACTGGCCATTTTTGTTTTTCAGTCCGGTATAGTCCGGTCTTGTTCCAGTGCACCGCAGTGAAATTTTACGCCCCTACATCAACCACGTGTAGTACTCAAAAATCCAGACCAGTTCCAAGAGAGACCTTATTGAAAAGAAACAAGAGGATACCTTGAGAACACCGAAAATATTGTGAGATTCAACTCTACCAGCCTATCGTGAACCATCCTGTACTCGCCACCTTGTCTTAATGAGACTGCCGATTTGCCACGTTTTTTTTGCATATGCTGCAAAGTCGTATTTACGGTTCAGTTAGCACTTCAATGCCCGCAGCATTTTTTGAATTTTCTGCCGCTTCCACATGGACAAGGCGCGTTGCGGCCTACCTTTGGTTCATGTCCTTCAACAGGTAGGGTGTCATCTTTGATATCGCCATCGATATAGAGCCATTGGTCATTTTCTTTCATAAAACGACTGACTTCGTGAAGGCGCAAAATTTTTTTTTGGGAAAAGGTAAGGGCCTGGAATTCGACAATACCTTCATTGTCAGTCTCTTGTCCCTTTTCAGTATGGATAATTTGAAGCTCATGCCATGCAGGGATGGCCGCAGGGTCAATTGAGCCGGGTCTGGTCGAGGGATGCCATGATCGAAGAAGGTAACTGATATCCCTGACAACATATGCAGTGTACCGTGATCGCATCAAGGCCTCAGCTGTGGAGGCGGTGCGGATACCAGACAGCAACGGCCCACAGCATTCAGTGTATGGTTTATGAGAGTTGCAAGGGCATGTATCACTGTCGGTCATGGCTAAAGATTTGGAATCCTTTGTTCTGGGTTGAGCGTACTTCGATCAAAAAATGAGTAGAAAAGAATGGTAATGCTTTAGCTGGCCATGTCGTCATCGGCCATAGATAATGCTTGCCGACACATTCTTGACATCGGCGGTACCGGTCAGCAGCATGGCCTGGAGCAGTTCACCTTTGAGCTGATTGAGGTAAAGGGCAACGCCTTCTCGGCCGCCTCCGAAGGCGGCAATCACAAGTGGTCGACCGACCAGTACGGCGTCCGCACCTAGGGCGAGCAATTTTAGTACATCGGCACCGCTGCGCACGCCACCGTCGGCAAAGATAATTGCCTTGCCTTTAACACGGTCGACGATATCAGGCAGCACATCGGCTGCTCCAGGGGTGAAGTCGAGCACCCGGCCGCCGTGGTTAGACACCACGATAGCCTTAGCCCCGGCTCGTACCACTTCCTCGGCCTCGTCGGCGGTCATCACGCCTTTGACGATAAACGGCAGCTTGGTTGTGGCGATTACCTCCTGCATTTCAGTAAAAGTCTTGGGGCCAACGGGCTGCCCTTTCATTGCCATGGTGACTAGGCCTGCTCCATCAATGTCCATGCCCGTGGCTAGTACGCCGGCCTCTTCTGCGGCTTGTAGACAGCTGGCGATAACGTCTTGGGCTCGTGGCTTAATGATTGCAATAGTGCCGCCCTTGTTTTCGGCTCCGGCCTTCAAGCCGCTGTCGAACATGCGGGGGTCGGCGCCGTCGCCGGTCATGCAGAGGGTGCCGGCTTTGATCGCACCGGCCACCATCTCGGCTATAAACTCCTCTTCGGTCATTTTTCCGCCCATATTGTAAGATGAGCCAGTGATGGGGGCAACCAGGATTGGCATGGAGAGTTCCTTGCCCCATAACGTCCAGGTCATATCCGGTTCCTTGACGTTGTGAATCGTCCGCATATTTAACCGAATCCTGGCCAGTGCCTCCAGATTAACCTTGAAGGCACTGGCGTTTCCCACACCGCCCATCCCCGGCACCTCTCCAGCACAAGCACGTCCGTCGCAGACTGGGCAGACCCGACAAAAACCTTTGAGTTGTTCACGGGCTTGTTCCCGAACTGTCTTCATATCCATCTGAATTACCTCCTTCTTTGTCTTCAAGCATCTGGCGACCTATGAACGCCGGTCGTGACGCTGAAGCTGATAAAATGTTTTTCGATAAATTATATAATTACGGCCGTGTTTTCACCAAGGCAATAAAGCATGCTGGGTGCAGGTACGGCCCACTGCATGTCATCTTGGACAATGCTAAAAAACTATAACAATATCTCAAACAACTCTCATTTTCAATATGTTAACGCCTGGCTGTAAAAGAAACGAGCTGCCAGGATGAGTGGGGGGGATTGCACAACGGTTTTACCCTTGGTGCCTATGAACGCTCCATGACTCGGGTTAGTGATAGGGTTTTAGTTTTAACTATTTCTGTACCAGTTCGCTATGCTTCATCAGCTCCAATCTACCTTGCTGGGCGGCTCCGTATAAGTTGATTTTCACATTATATCAACTTGTTGTATCATGGGCACTAACCACTCTCGATCTTGGCGTTGGGTATACTCCTGACGATGCACTTTTCTTTTTATATTATCTGGGAAAATTAAGGCTGATGGGGAAAGAATGGCCAAAGGTTCAACGTGCCGTCATGGTGTGCTATGGTGAGGGAAATTTGATAATAACAATGGTTCTGGTAAGCCCTGGCAACCAGGGCTTGAGGGTTGCCATCTAGCAGTAAAGGCAAGTAACACTGACTTATAACTTTTGAAAAGTCTAAACACCATTGACTTTCTGTCTTTTTCAGAAGTATTATGCAGTTGTGGGTTGATGTGCACACTGAACTAATAAGTCTGGAACAAGGGAGAATGTCGCATGCAACGATTGGCTGAAAAACAGATTGCAGGCTGGAAAGATTCGCCGCGTCGTAAGCCACTGATAATTCGTGGGGCGCGTCAGGTTGGAAAGACATGGCTTGTTGAGAATGTTTTGGCTAAACAATTTAATAGTTTTGTCAAAATAGATCTAGAAAAACGTCGCGATCTTCACCCTCATTTTGCCGAGAATCTTGAGCCTCAAGCAATACTGAACCTTCTCGAATTGACAACCGGGCGAATCAACCCCGGTCAGACGCTTCTTTTTTTTGATGAGATTCAGGCCTGTCCGCGAGCATTAATGGCATTACGCTACTTTTATGAGGAGATGCCGGAACTTCATGTTATAGCAGCGGGTTCACTGCTGGAGTTTGCCTTTGGTGAAATATCAATTCCGGTCGGTCGCGTCCAGTATCTGCATCTGCATCCGATGACATTTTACGAATATCTTCTGGCAATGGGTAAAGAGCAGATGGCTGAATACACCCTGAATCACCCGGATGACGTTGCAGGGTCTATCCAGGAAGTCATTCTCAGGGAATTGCGAATCTATTTCTTTGTCGGTGGCATGCCTGAATGTGTCAAGACCTACCGTGACACTGGTTCCATGGTCGCAACCTTTCAGGTCCAATCAGAAATTCTGGATTCATATCGCGATGATTTCTCCAAATACACCCCCCATATCAATACGATCTGCCTGGATGCAGTTTTTTTGAGCGTGGCAAAAAGTATTGGGGAGCAATTAAAGTACACCCGTTTGAATGATGGGCATTCAAGCCAGATGAATCGCAAAGCATTTGATCTGCTGGCCAAGGCGAAGGTCATTCATAAAATTCCGGCCTGTGATCCAAGTGGTTTACCATTAGGCGCAACGGCTAATCCCAAAAAATTCAAGGCATCCATGCTCGACATAGGGCTTATGCAGAGACTCTGTCAGGTGCCGGTTGAACTGGAATTGCAGCAGGAAAATCTTCTGGCGATGTACCGTGGAAAACTTGCGGAACAATTTGTCGCCCAGGAACTACTGGCCTGGCATAGCTCAGAGTTGTTTTATTGGGCACGGGAGACCCGTGGCAGCAGTGCCGAGGTAGATTTTCTCGTTGTTCGGCAAGGAAATATTTACCCGGTAGAGGTTAAATCAGGAGCAAGTGGGAGTTTGCGAAGTCTGCATCTTATGCTTGAGAAATATCATAATTGTCCGCAAGGATTGGTACTTTATAGCGGTACAAGTAAAAAATTGCCTGACCAGAAGCTTCAATTTCTCCCACTCTATTGTGTCTCGATCATCGGAGACCAACGACCGGACGTGGTTTGAGGGGGCCTCCTCTATTTGGACTTTATTGTTGGAGGTTGCCATGCTCGATTATTCTTTTTGGTGAATGTCGAAAAATAATCGGAGTTCTTTTTCTTTTCTCTCATACGTTAGTCTTGTCCAGCATCTTTTACCTTGAGGATTTCCGTGTTTCCTCTTAGCGTTTTTGGCTGATACGTTCCCATAAAATCATACAATAAGCCGTTACAGGCTTACAAAGCCCATGACCACTAACGCCACCATCGAAGCCATCCGCGTCCGTGCCGCCCGTTTTGCCCGCGACTTTTCCAGAGCCGGTTATGAAATGGGCGAGGCCCAGAACTTCATTCGCGGCCTGTGTGAGATCTTTGAGCTGCCGGTATTAAAAGCCGTCAGTTTCGAGCATCGGGCCAGAAAGCTGGGCGGAAGTCATGGCCGTATTGACGGCTTTTTCCCTGGCCTGCTCCTTATCGAGATGAAGTCCACCGGCAAGGATTTGGCATTGGCCTATCAGCAGGCCACCGAATATCTGCCCAACCTGCCAGTGGATGAGCTTCCCCTTGCCATCCTTGTCAGCGATTTTACCCATATCCATCTTTACGATTGCAAACACCACGGCGAGCCCCTCTGTTTTCGCCTCTCTGAGCTACCCACGCACATTGACGCCCTGCTTTTTCTAGCCGGTTATAAAAGCGATATCGCTCAACAGCAGGCCGCCATCAACCAGCGGGCCGCCGAAAAAATGGCCGACCTACACGATGCCATGCTGGCGGGCGGATACCGGGGCCGCGACCTGGAAGTTTATCTGGTGCGCCTGGTCTTCTGCCTCTTTGCCGATGATACGGCCCTGTTTGGCCGCAACCGTCAGTTTCATGACTATCTGGTCAATCATACCAGCGCCGACGGTGATGATCTCCATGAGCGATTGGCAAAGCTCTTTGAAGTCCTTGACCTCAAATACGAAAACCGTGCCGTCAATATGCCCGAATATCTGCGGGCCTTTCCGTATGTCAACGGCTCCTTGTTTTCCGGCCCTCTCACCACCTATTACTTTGACGAGGCCTCCCGCCTTACACTGCTGGCCTGTGCCGAGGAAGACTGGAGCGTCATCAGCCCTGAAATTTTTGGGTCCCTGTTTCAGGCGATCATGCACTTTGCCGATAATGACAATGAGGCCAAGAGTAAAAAACGCCGTGAATTCGGCGCCCATTACACCTCGGAAGCCAATATTCAGAAGGCCATTGCCCCCTTGTTCATGGAGGCCCTGCGGGAAGAATTCCGGTCTCTCATGACGGGCAGGCAAGGCCGGGAAACAAAACTCCGGGCCTTTCAGCGGAAGCTGGCCGCCATTAAAATCCTTGATCCAGCCTGCGGCTGCGGCAACTTTCTGGTGGTTGCCTATCGGGAATTGCGAATGTTGGAACTCGACTGCATCGAGGCCATTCATGGCCGGGAGATGCGCCATCTCGATGTCGGCAACCTCATCCTCTGCAATGTCAATCAGTGCTACGGCATCGAGATTGATGAAGCCGCCGTCCAGATTGCCACCGTTGCCCTGTGGCTCACCGATCACCAGATGAATATGGCCGTTGGCAGCCGCCTTGGCAGCCACTTTGCCCGCCTGCCGCTGGACAAGAAGGCCCATATCGTCTACGCCAACGCCTTGCAAATTGACTGGCGGGAGGTACTGCCGCCGGAACAATGCAGCTATATCGTCGGTAATCCGCCCTTTATTGGCCAGAGTTACCAGAGCAAGGAACAAAAGGCCGAACTGGCCGCCGTGTTTGCGGAGATCAAAGGGGCAGGGGTGCTGGATTATGTCGCCGCCTGGTATGTCAAGGCCGCTGAGTATATCAAAGCGGCTCCGTCCGTGCCGGTGGCCTTTGTCTCCACCAACTCCATTTGCCAGGGGGAGCAGGTGGGCATCCTCTGGAAACACCTGCTGGCCCAGGGCGTGACCATCCATTTCGCCCATCGCACCTTCCGCTGGAGCAACGAGGGCAAGGGCGTCGCCGCTGTCCATTGCGTCATTGTCGGCTTTGGCCTGAGTGCTCCCAAAAACCGCACCCTCTTTGATTATGGGGATGACATTGCCGGTGAGCCGGTGACGATTTCCGCCAAGACCATCAACCCCTACCTGGTGGACGCGCCCACGGTGCTGCTGGATAAACGCCGCAAACCCTTATGGGATGCGGCACCGGAGATGTCGAATGGGGGAAAGCCAACCGACGGCGGCCATCTCTTGTTATCGCCGGAAGAGGCGGATGCGATTCGGCACAGCGACCCCATTGCCGCCAAATACATCCGCCCCTTTCTCATGGGGGAAGATTTCATCAACAACCTACCCCGCTATTGCCTGTGGCTAATCGACAGCACCGCCCAAGACCGCAAGGACTCCCCGGAAATCCAGCGCCGGATGCTGGCGGTTGCGGCTATGCGGTTGGCCAGCCCCAAGGTGCCGACCCAGAAATTGGCGGCCACCCCTTACCTTTTTGGCGAAATCAGAATTTCCTCAGCATCCTATCTGGCTATTCCAAAAGTCTCCTCGGAACGAAGGCACTATATCCCCATTGGCTACCTTCCAGCCGATGTTATTTGTGGTGATCAGTTACTTTTTATGCCCAACGCCAGCCTCACTCATTTCGGAATCCTTTGCTCCACCATGCACAACGCCTGGATGCGGACGGTCTGCGGACGGCTGAAGAGCGATTACCGTTACTCCAACACCATCGTCTATAACAACTTCCCCTGGTCAGCCTCGCTGACAACAGCCCACACCACAAAGATCGAAGCAGCAGCCCAAGCCATCCTTGACGCAAGGGGTGCCGAAGAATCCCGCTGCGCCGCCCAAGGGCAAAAATGTTCACTGGCAACTCTCTACGCGCCGGGCAACCTGCCCATCGATCTGCTCAAGGCCCACGCCGCCCTCGACAAAGCCGTGGACACCGTCTACGGCTACAAGGGAGTTTCCTCGGACGCCGAACGGGTGGCCTTTCTGTTTGAATGTTACGAGGGCTTGCTTGCGAAGCGATAAAGGGAAGAAACTCTGGTTACTCTTGGTTCCCATATAGCGTGTAAAGGAACCAAGGGGAAAATGAATCATTAAGGTAAGGGGGGAGTGGTGTATGGATGATCAAGATATAGTTCTTTGGAGTCGTTTCAAACACGAATTGCATGGATCTGGAACGGTCACTTTTATTGGCACTGATTATATAGGGATTACGTTTGATAGATGTGGCAATGTGCTAATTCGCCGTGAGATATTGGAGGAGGAGAACCCTGACATTCTCGAACCAGTGGAGCCAGATAAAACAAATGTGTCGTGGCCGGAATCAACTTTTGTGCAGGAATTGAAAGATGCAGAGCATCCTCTTGGATCGCATTGGGAGCCGTTTGTTGATGATGCAAAGGAAATTTTAACGAATGTGCCTGAATTCATGGCAGAATCACTGGATCAGATCGGCTACGGCGGGGTAGGGCGTAAGCCCCCAAGGTCTCTACCGGCAGACTGGCCCAAAGGCATTCAGCTTGTGTGGCCGCTGCGAGTACAAGGTTTGGCAATGCTTCTTCGCTTTGGAGAAAAGGAAAAGACGCTTGCAAGTTTGTTTCCCTTCATTGTTCACGGCAGTCAACACACTGTGATGATGAGGAAAGTCCTTGTCTGGGAAAGTGGAGTGGAGGCACAGATTACGGCCAGTTGGGGCGAGAGTGAAATAACATTTTTCGACACCCAATACCTGATTAACCGTGCCTGGTATGAAGCGGGGAAGAATTACGACTTCATCTTTTCAGGGGTTGCCTATCATGCAGGGCCAGCCGAGAAGAAAGACTGGACATTCAACCGGCATCCTGATGAAGTGGCTTGGATGAATCAGCTATTGAAGGAAGAGGGAAGGCTGCACGAAGCAACGTGCACCATGACTTTGGATGGTACGGCATTGTTTCTTCCTGCAAATAGCGGTGATGTGGATGACTACAGCTTTCATGCACCGGTAAAGTCGGTTGAGGAATTTAAGGATTGGCTTGGACAGGATGGCTGGCGAGTTCGCGCCACAGTGATGCGTTTTGGTAGTAAGGACGCCGATCTGGATATTTTGATTACCCGGCGTGCTTGGTCAAGTGACATCCCGCCACAGGTTGGCCAGGATATTGAGGGCCGTTTGTGGCTGCAAGGCTACCTTTGGATGCCCAAATAATTTGTCCCCGGAAGAATACGTTGAGCCAATTTATTCCCAACAGAGGTGCTTGCAAAATAACCAAGACGTCATCCCAGAGTGTTTTTGTCGGGAATTTGTTTTTCTCAATGGAGTACGTTCTGGATTCCCGCCTGCGCGGGAATGACAGCGAAGGGAGATTTCATTTTGCAAGAACCTCAATATTCACGCTCTATTGAGAACAATCTCAATTCCCATCCTCTATTTGTGCTTTATTGTTGGAGGTTGCCATGCTCGATTATTTCCTCTTTCCCTTTATTGCTGTTATTTTATCCCTAAACACCATCAATAAAGTCTTTCTGGGCACAAAAAGCACATGGGCCTCGGGTTTTGCGGGTATTTTTGCCTTCCTCTTCACCATGTGGTTGGCGGGGTATTTTTTGTATGGCTTAGGCCTTTTCTCTATATTTTCTCTCCTGCTGTTGACCAATCACTCTCCCGATGAGGAGTGTCGTACGTTCGACCGTGATCAGCCTTCCCAGCCACCACCACCGTCGTCCCATGACCGGCGACAGGTCTCGAGAAATCCCACGATAGTATAAAGCCCTGTATTGTGCAGAAAGTTTTGTGTCCCGTCCCTGGGATAGACGATTTATGGTGGCTGGTTGTAACCCTTGAGGAGGACGCTTTAGCGACGGCAAGTGACCTGAAAGTGATCAGCAACAACGAATGGTCGTTGCGTATCTCTGCGCAAAAAACTGCTGTTATGAGCTGCACGACAGCATGGAGCAGCCGGGGCGGTTGCGAGCCCACTCCGGGCGTTTGCTGAAGAAGTGTTCTCGCTCCGGCTGTTCATCATAGGGGTGACGGACCAGATCGAGGAGCTCTTGCACCATGCTGAAATCGCCGTTTTCGGCCTTGTCGATGGCGAGTTGGGCGAGGGAGTTGCGGAGCACGTATTTGGGGTTGACGCGGTTCATTCGGGCCATGCGCTCTTTGTCGGGCAGGTTGTCCTGATGTCGCCGATGGAGATAGGCAGTGAGCCATTTGCTGGACCGCAGGCGATACTCCGGGGTGATGGACTCAGGCTGATACCAGGCGTCTGCAAAGGGGCGCAGAGACTCGTCGATAGTGGTTACTCTCTCCTGATCTGGAAGGCTGCCGGTGGCCGGGAGCAAGGCTAGTTGCCGGAAGAAGATGGTCATGTCGGTTTCAACGAGTTGCAGGAGATCCAGCATCTCGTTGATAAGCGGTTCATCGCTTATTGCGACAAACGCAGAGAACCCGATTTTCTCGGCCATCATCTGGTTCCATTCGGTGAGGAAAACATCGTTGTAGAGGGCCAGGGCTTCCTCAAAAGGTTTGCTGTCACCAATTAGCGGATAGATGGCGTTGGCCAGCTGGAGCAGATTCCACTGGCCGATATGGGGCTGGTTGCCGAAGCAGTAGCGATGGCCCTGGCTGTCGGTGGTATTGGGAGTCCAGTCGGGATCATAGCCTTCCAGCCAGCCGTAGGGGCCGTAGTCGATGGTCAGCCCGAGAACGGACATGTTGTCGGTATTCATGACCCCATGGACGAAACCGACCCGCATCCAGTGGACGATCATGATGGCGGTGCGGCGGCAGATTTCCTGGAACCACTCCAGATATACCGGCGCGGATGGCTCGCCGAGGTGGGGGAAGTCGGTACGGATGGTGTAGTCAACCAGGGCTTTGAGCAAGGCGGTCTCGCCCCGGGCGGTGAGGATTTCGTAGTTGCCGAAGCGCAGAAAAGAGGGCGCGACCCGACAGACCACCGCCCCTGGTTCGTCTTTAGGATGGCCGTCATAGAACATGTCGCGCTCCACCAGCTCTCCGGTGGTGATGACACTGAGCGCCCGGCTGGTGGGGACTCCGAGGTGGTGCATGGCCTCACTGCACAGAAATTCGCGGATGGATGAGCGGAGCACGGCCAGGCCGTCGGCACTGCGGGAGTAGGGCGTGGGGCCGGCTCCTTTTAATTGCAGGAGCAGTCGTTGGCCATGGCTGTTGAGCACCTCACCGAGATTGATCGCCCGTCCGTCTCCCAGCTGACCGGCCCAGTTGCCGAACTGATGGCCGCCATAGCACATGGCAAAGGGCTGCATCCCGGGGAGAAGGCGGTTGCCGGAAAAGACGTCGGTGAAAAGGGGCAGGGTGCAGGTCTCCGGGGAAAGATCGAGCAAAGCCGTGACCTCTTGACTGCAGGCGACAAGCTCCGGGCCGGAAACCGGTGTCGGCTGGACGGAAGAGTAACAGGCGCCTCTCACCTGGCGGCGATAATTTTCTGTCTGTGGGTCGCCTGGCAGTTCCCGGACAAATTTGTTGTCGAATGTGAGGTCGGTGAGCGGGATAGGCATGGCTGGCTTGAAGTTTTATGATAAGGGAGGGGAAAAATAAATAACAAAGCCCTCTTCTCGCCTGATGGGGCAATGGGAGGGCTTTTCAGGGTCCTTTAATCCGAAGGTCTGTGCAAATCCCAGGGGCGAATGAGTTCTCCAATAAGCCGCCGAAGGGGCGGTAGTCTGGTGCCCTCAGTTCGAGTTCTTATGAGCAGCTTTTACTCCCTGTTTTTTCTATTTGCAGGCACAGTTCTGTTTGCAGGCACAAGGGGGAGTCTGAGTCAATTTGGAAGATAAGGAACGCAGCAAGGTAAGGGCCGCCTCGTAGTCAGGTTCCTGGGTGATCTCCGGAACCTGCTCGGTATAGGCGATATTCCCGGCCGGGTCGATCACCACTATGGCCCTGGAGAGCAATCCTGCCAGGGGTGGGCTGGTGATTGTCACCCCGTAGTCCTTGCCGAAATCAGGGGCCCGGAAGCTGGACATGGCAACGACATTCTTCAGCCCTTCAACTTCGCAGAACCGTTGGTGGGCGAAGGGGAGGTCGGCTGAAACACAGAGCACCACAGTGTTGTCCAGCTCGCCGGCTTCCTTGTTGAATCGTCGAACCGATGCCGCGCAGACGGAGGTGTCGATGCTGGGGAAAATGTTCAAGACAACGGTTTTTCCACCAAATTCCTGGAGGGTGCCGTCGGAAAGATCAGTTTTGGTCAAGGTAAAGCGTGGAGCCTTGTCCTTGAGGGCGGGTAACGTTCCTATCGTTTGAATTGGATTCCCTTGGAGTGTTATCTGAGCCATGATTATGTCCTCTCTGTTGATGGGTGAAAGAGCGATGACCTACGCCGGGAAGGACGCTATTCTGTCCAAAATGTTGTTACAGTATAATACCTGTGCCGGCGGAATGCCAGACTGGGAGAGAAAAAAATGAGGCCATTTAATAAAGGGCTGAGTGAAATTCCTCGTAGACCGTCTCGATGGGAATGGCAAACCCGATTCCTTCCGTGTCCAGCAGGATCATGGTGTTGACCCCACGAACGTAGCCCTTCTCGTCGATCAGCGGGCCGCCGCTGTTACCGGGGTTGATCGGTGCATCTGTCTGCAGGAGGATGGCGCCGTCGGTGTCCCGTTTCCGGTAGCTGGAAAAGACCCCGGCGGTCACCGTATTCCGCAGTCCTGAGGGGTTGCCGATGGTATAGACCTTGTCGCCTTGCTGGATAAAGGTATTCTGTGGTGGTCGCTTTAAAAAAGGCTGGTCGTTGACGTACAGTGAGAGCAGGGCCAGATCGTGCTTGTCGCTGAGTAGGAGGGCGTTGGCGGTCTGTTCCGAACCGTTCGCCATGATAATCTTGATATCCCCCGGCTGAATTTCCCGTTTCAGTGCCTTCAATCGCTTTTCAGCCTGTTCGAGTGGCGGCAGGTTTTTGCCGAGCTCTTCTTCGTGTTGTTGGATGATAATCGCAAACTGCTTTCGGGTCGGTCCTTCCGGCAGTTCCTCCATTTTTTGACGCATCTGCCTGATTTTCTGTTTTTCAAGCTCGATCAGTTCCCGGCCGGTTTCCACCTTGGCACGGATTTTTTTCAGTTCTTCCTGATTGAGTTCCACGACATGTTTATTGGTCACGATATAATTTTCTTTCACAAAAAAACCTGAGCCGCTGCCCCAGGGGGTTTCGATGGAGACCGTGGCATTGCGGGCGTGTTCGATGGCGCCCGGAGTGGCTGCAGGGGCTTGGGCATTTTGGAGTACAGGTCTGGGAGACTGAATAGAAGCCAGGGGCACAGAGCTTGGCTGGGGGACGGTTGCGTTGTTAGTTTGCTCTATCGCGTTGTGAGATGGTGGCGGCTGCTGTGGTTTTCCACCGCTGAAATACCAGGTGACGGCGGCAGTGGCGATAACCAGGATCGCCGCCTGAAAAAGGCGGCCGCTGGATTTCTGAGGTGGCTGTTTTTCAGTGAGCAGCATCTCTTCCTGGTCCTTCTGCTTCTGCTGAAATCGATTATACCGCGCGAAAATAAGCCCACAGGCCTCGCATTCAACCTGCCCCTCCTGCTCATGCTGACACTTCGGGCAGCGGATTTTATTCTCGTTCATGGGGCTCTCCAGTCTGGTCGAGGTTGTCGGTCATTGGTTGCCAGTATGTGGGAAGACGTTGAAAGGTTCACAAAGCGTCTGTCGCATGGGTTGTCAATTTTTTATCTACCAGCATGGTTTGAAATTCTCAAGAAGAATGGAGGAGGCCTTGTATAATCCACAAGCCGGACAAGATTTGATGATATAAAATTTGATTCAATCTGTTTTGGTACTTATACAGGAGGAGAGAAAGGGAGGTAGGTTTGAAGGTGAAAATCAGGCTGAAGAGTGACATGTTCTGCGCTGCTATAGCGGCATCCCCCTGTATTTACAGCTTGTTCTTGAGGGTAAGGTCTTGAATTTGAAAATTTTGTCGTATTGAGGCTGCCGTGGAATTCATGTTGTTGCTTGCCATTCTTGTCTTTCTTGTCCTGGCTTGGTTGATGATAGGTATTATTCGGGGCAGCCGCCGGCTTGTCAGCCTGAGTGATATAGCCCCGATGGCAGTCGAAGATCAGCCTCGGGTCTCGATCATTGTCCCTGCCTGCAATGAGGCGGCGACCATTGCCCCGGCCCTGGCCACTTTGTTGGCCCAGGAGTATGCGCAGCTTGAAATTATCGTGGTCAATGACCGCTCAACGGATGAGACTGGAGAAATTCTGCATGAGATACAGCAGCGTTATCCCCGGCTGATTGTCCTCGATATTGATGTCCTGCCGGATGGCTGGCTCGGCAAGCCGCATGCCCTTCACTGTGGGGTTGCCCTGTCCACGGGGGAGATTCTTCTTTTCACCGATGCCGATATCCATATGAAACCCGACACCATTGCTCGGGCCGTACAGCGGCTTCAGCAGGCCGGGCTGGCTCACCTCTGCCTTCTGTTCAGAAATAAGGCCAAAGGCTGGCTGCTCAACGCCTTTATTCTGGACGCGGGCAGCGGGCTTTTCATGCTCTTTAAACCCTGGCTGGCAGCCAATCCCAAAAGTCGCCGTTTTATGGGAATTGGCGCGTTTAATATGATCCGCCGTTCGGCCTATGAAAATGTGGGCGGGCATGCGGCGATTAAGGCCCATCCCATTGATGATCTCATGCTGGGGAAAAGTATCAAGGACGCGGGATTGCACCAGGAATGTCTCAGCGGCTACGATTTTGTTACGGTCAGCTGGTACGATTCCACCGGCGCAATGATTGACGGCCTGATGAAAAACATCTTCGCCCTGGCCAATTACAACACGGCTTTAGCCTTAACCGGAGCTGTGGGCATCGGCTTGCTCACCATTCTGCCGCACTGGGGGATTCTTTTCTGTCATGGCCCAACCCGCCTGGTTTTTTTTCTGAATGTGGTGCTGCGGCTTATTTTTTTTGGGCAGGTGCTCAGGGCTTCCGGCTTTTCCCTGTGGCTTACCCCAGCGGCTCTTATTACCCCTTATCTCACCGTTTATACCATCCTTCGGGCCACCTTCATGACCTTGAAGAATAGGGGCATCATCTGGCGGGGCAGTCATTATTCCCTGGAGGAATTGCGGCGGAAGAATCATTCTCTGTTTTAGGCTTTCAGGTGTTAGTCTCAGGTGGTTGATATTTCTTCCGGGCTTCTATTGAGATGACGGACCACTTGCCAGGAAACTGTTTCAAGATGGCCTTCCATTTTTTCATCGTCAAATCTTCTTGACGATGGGGCCTGGAGCGGGTATATAAATTCTTTCAAAAATGAAAGAAGAGAAATGTCCCTGAGCTTTGTTTAAAACTTCTCTCTTTCTGTCCAAATACAGACCCCATAGATTCCGGTTTGATAGCCGGGTCCTGTGCAACAACGATTCATGAACCCCGCCAGATTCGGAAGGAAGCAACGGTAATGACCCTCTTTGTGTGCCACAGGGTGCTCGGCTATCATTTTTTTTAGAATCCCTTAGTTCTAGTGTCCAGGCCTCCATTGTCCTGCGATAGAAAAACTCCGCTGTCTTCCTGAAGAGCCTCCATGTCCTATTTGGTCCTTGCCAGAAAAGCACGCCCCCAGACCTTTGATGAGGTTGTCGGCCAGCGTCCGGTGGTAAAGACCCTGCAAAATAGCCTGATGCGTGACCGGGTGGCCCATGCCATTCTTTTCTCCGGGGTTCGCGGCGTCGGCAAGACCACTCTGGCCCGGATCATGGCCAAAGCCATTAACTGTGAAAAAAGACCGGCCGAAAATCCCTGCAATGTCTGTGAATCCTGCCGGACGATCACCGCTGGGTCTTCCCTTGATCTTTATGAGATTGATGGCGCATCCAATCGCGGTATTCAAGAAATCCGGGAACTCAAAGAGAAAATCCGCTTTCTGCCCACATCTTCCAAGTTCCGAATCATCATCATCGATGAAGTGCATATGCTCACCACTGAGGCCTTTAATGCACTCCTCAAGACCCTGGAAGAACCGCCTGCCCATGTCTATTTCATGTTCGCCACCACCGAGCTGCACAAGATTCCGATTACTATCCTTTCTCGCTGTCAGCGCTATGAATTGAAACGGGTGGCGCCGGTGGAACTTGGCCGTCATCTGCAGAATCTTGCCCAAGCCGAAGGGGTGCAGATTGAGCAGGGTGCCCTCGATCTAATTGTCCGTGAGGCGGACGGCTCTGTGCGTGACGGTCTCAGTCTGCTGGATCAGGTCTTTTCCTTTGGTGAAAAAAACATCCACACTGATGATGTGGTTCAGGTGCTTGGTCTGGTCAGCCGAGAGGTTATTCTCAGGTTGACGCGGGCTTTGCTGGAACATGATTCAGCTGTAGCCTTTCAGGCGCTGGAGGAAACATTCTCCTTTGGCATGGATCTGAAGCGTTTTACCACCGATCTGCTTGGCTGTTTTCGGGCGCTGATCCTGTGCAAGATCAATGGCTGTGACGAGTTGCTGGATATCTCACAATCGGAATTGGCTCTTTTTCAAGAGCTGGCTCGGGAGTATTCTCTGCAGACCCTGCATATGCAGCTTACCCTCCTGATGCAGGGTGTGGAACAGATGCGGTATTCGGGCCAGCCCCGATTGGCCCTGGAAACCACGTTTCTCAAAGTCATCGAGAGCCACGAAGTAACGTCGGTGGTGACCCTGCTTTCCCGGCTGGACAGTCTGCTTGCCGGGAACAGCAGTCAGGATAATGGGCAGTTGGCCGTGGACGACAAGGGGCGTGTCTCTGGAATGGTAAAAAAAAACCTTCCAGTACCTGCTGAAGTTGCAGAAAAGGTTGATACTGGGCCGGTTGTTGAGCCCGGTCCGCTGCCTGAAGAGCCTGGCAGTTTTGCAGTTTCTTCTGAACCATTGGGACAAAGCGCGGAAGAAGAGGATGAGGGAGAGGATGAGGGCCTCGATGAGGTCAGTCCAGCGCCTCTGGTTCAATCAGAGGAGATCCCGGACCATAAACAGCTTCCCCGCATTGAGTCCCATCAGCGAAATGTACGCCGGGACTGGATGGACTTTATTGCCTATGTGCGTGAGCGATCGGTGTGGATGGCCCAAGATCTGCAACGGGCTGACTCAGCCAGGGAGCAGGGAGAAGAACTGCTTCTTTCCTATGGTGATTCTGCCAATTGCACGCTGCTTTGCAAAGATGAAAATAAAAAAATGATCACCGAGTATGTCCTCGATTTTTTTCAAAAAGACCTTTCAGTTCGATTTGTTCTTCCAGATCAGAGTTGTGGAGAGACACGCGAAGGTCAGGCAAGCCCACTGAAAGAGCGGCATCAGTTGGCCAATGATCCCCTGGTATTGATGACCGCAGAGATATTTAACGGTCAGATTGGGGATATCCGGGTAGGGTCACGATTCAGATAAGAGTAAACAGTTTATATTGAGGAATATTTTATGGACATGAACAGTATTATGCAGCAGGCCCAGCAGTTTCAACAGAATATGGCTCGAATTCAGGAAGAGCTTGCCCTTAAAAAAGTCACGGGAAGTGCCGGCGGCGGGATGGTGACGGTCACGGCCAATGGCAAAAGCGAGATCCTCTCTGTTGTCATTGAGCGGGCCATGATTGTGGAAAAGGAAGCGGAGATGCTGCAGGATCTGATCGTGGCGGCAAGCAATGACGCCCTTCGCAAGGCCAGGGAGTTGGGCAAGGCCGAAATGGGCAAATTGACTGGTGGATTGAATCTCCCCGGTCTTTCCAATATGTTTGGCTGAAAGGAATCCTGTAGTGCAGATTGTTCCTCCCGCCCTTGACCGGTTGATCCGGAATTTAAGCCGTTTGCCTGGAATTGGCAACAAGACAGCAGCCAGGCTGGCCATGAATATCCTGCGCCGTTCCCGAGCCGAGGCCCGGGAATTGGCCTCAGCCCTGTCTGAGTTGCATGATGCGATTCAGCTCTGTTCCTGCTGCTTCACCTTTTCAGAAAGTGACCCCTGCGCGATCTGTTCGGATTCGCGAAGAAATGGGGCGATGATCTGCGTGGTTGAGCAACCTGGAGATCTTCTTGCCATAGAGAAAACCGGCAGCTTTCAGGGGCATTATCATATTCTTCATGGTGTTCTTTCGCCGATGGACGGCATCGGGCCGGGGGAGATCAAGGTCGAAGAGCTGATGGCGAGGATTGCAAGCAGGGTTGTTCGTGAAGTGCTTATTGCCACTAGTTCAACCGTTCCCGGCGAGGCCACAGCATCGTTTTTGATTGATTTGCTGCACGATAAAGGGGTGGTCGTCACCCGACTTGCCTGCGGGATTCCGATGGGAATGGATATAAAATACGCCGATCGCCATACCCTGGCCAGAGCCATCGAGGCAAGGACGAATGCGGAATGATTTTTGCTGAAAATTGAGAGCTGAAGGTGCAAGGGGGAATTCTATTTTTTCTTGACAGGCAAGCCGTTTCCTGTTATTTGAAAATGTTTCAAGCGTCTTTGGCGCATTGATATCCCCGCAATATTTTTTACAGGCGCGTAGCTCAGTGGGAGAGCGCTACCTTGACATGGTAGAAGTCGGCGGTTCGAAACCGCCCGCGCCTACCAGAAATAAGGCTGAAGAAAAACGAACGCATTGCTTTTCGTTTCTTCTTTGGCCTTTATTTTTAGAGGCCGTTATGAAACAAGCAGTCTGTTCCGCTCTTTTCAGTAGTGGCCTCTGGCATATATAAACTGTCTTTTCGATAATACTATATTGCTTTTTTTTGACTGATTGCGATTAAACGATACTGCAACAGGCATGATTTTTTTTTAAAATACACTTACTCCTCCTTTTAACGTTAAATGGCAGATATTCAAGTTACACTCCAGGATGACAAGACACTTTCTTTGCCGGCATTGATTACCGTTCAGGAGGCGCTTGCCAATCTCTTATCCAATAAACAGCGTAAGCTTGCCATTGCTGCCATTGTTAATGGAGAAAGCGTTGATCTCAGCACCATCCTGCAGAAAGATGCCGTTATCAGGCCTATTCTCGCGGATACCGTGGAGGGACTCGAGATATTGCGGCACAGTACTGCCCATGTCATGGCCCAGGCAGTACGCGATATCTTTGGGGCCGAAGTTAAAGTAGCCATTGGACCAGCCATCGAAGATGGTTTCTATTACGACTTTTCCTGCAGAAGGACCTTCACTCCGGAAGATCTCGACAAGATCGAGGCCCGTATGCTGGAGATAGCGCATAAGGCGCTCCCCTTTGTTCGCAGTGAGGTCAAATCCGT
This sequence comes from Desulfobulbaceae bacterium, assembly GCA_009773475.1. Taxonomy (GTDB): domain Bacteria; phylum Desulfobacterota; class Desulfobulbia; order Desulfobulbales; family Desulfocapsaceae; genus UBA2270. The sequence continues at coordinate 27,782 of WSXV01000007.1, forward strand.
TGACGCCCTTGCCTCTTTCGAGGAACAGGGCGAAAAATACAAGGTAGAGCTGATCCGCGATCTTGAGACAGAGATGGTCTCAACCTATCAGCTTGATGAGTTTGTTGATCTCTGTCGTGGCCCTCATCTTCCAGATACCTCCTGGATCAAAACCTTTAAGTTGTTAAGAGTTGCCGGCGCCTATTGGCGTGGCAATGAAAAGAACGATGTCCTGCAGCGTATTTACGGGACGGCATTTTTTGACGAAAAGGCCTTGAAAAAGTACCTGTTCGCCTTGGAAGAGGCCAAAAAACGGGATCATCGAAAACTGGGCAAGGAACTGGAGTTGTTCACCATCCAGGATCAGATCGGACCAGGTCTTATCCTCTGGCAGCCAAAAGGTGCGCTACTGAGGAAGCTGATTGAAGATTACTGGAAAGAGGCCCATTATAACCATGACTACGATCTGCTTTACACGCCGCACATAGCGCGCCAGGATTTGTGGAAGACCTCGGGCCATCTAGATTTTTACAGCGAGAACATGTACTCCCCCATGGCCATTGACGAGGTCATGTATCAGCTCAAGCCGATGAACTGCCCCTTTCATATCGGGATCTATAACAGCCGGAAGTGGAGTTATCGCGAGCTCCCCGTTCGCTGGTGTGAGTTGGGTACGGTGTATCGCTATGAACGTGCCGGTGCCCTGCACGGGTTGCTTCGGGTGCGTGGTTTTACCCAGGACGATGCCCATATCTTTTGCGCACCCGATCAGCTGGAAGATGAGATATTCAATATTCTTGAATTAAATCTCCTGATCCTCCAAACCTTTGGTTTTGATCAATACGACATTTATCTTTCCACCCGTCCGGAAAAATATGTTGGCAGTGACGCGAACTGGGAGCAGGCAACCGAGGCTTTGAAACAGGCCCTGGAGAAAAAAGGATTGGCCTACTCCGTAGACCCTGGGGAGGGCGTCTTTTACGGCCCCAAGATTGATATCAAGATCAAGGACCAATTAGGCCGTTCGTGGCAGTGTTCAACCATTCAGGTTGACTTTAATCTGCCGGAGCGTTTTAACATGAGTTATGCCGGTGCCGACAATCAGGAGCATCAGCCCATCATGATTCATCGAGCCTTGATGGGCTCTTTGGAGCGCTTTATAGGTGTCCTGATCGAGCATTATGCCGGTGCCTTTCCACTTTGGTTCTCTCCGGTGCAGGCGAGGATCATGAATATTACCGATGCCCAGGTAGATTATTGCGAGCAGCTTTATTCTCAATTGCGAAAACTGGGGATTCGGGTGGAGAAGGATTTGCGCAATGAGAAGTTGAACTTCAAAATCAGGGAAGCGCAAATGGCAAAAACACCCTACATGCTCATTATCGGTGACAAAGAAAAAGAAAATGGCATGGTGACTGTTCGTTTGCGAGACGGGAAGAATTTGCCGGAGATGACAATCGCCGACTTTGTCGCAAAAATTCAAGTTGAATGTAAAGAAGGTCGCGGAATTTAAGAGCCGTTACTGATAGTCAGTCTTTGTACCCCCTCCCCATTTTTAGGGATCTGGTGCCGTCTTGGCTTGATACATTTTTTGTTTAGTGGCTTGTAGACCGTTAGACCATTTTTGTTGCCTTTGCCATTGAGATGATGAGACTTTTTGGTTGCAGCGACTCAGAAATCATCAAGAGCTAAGGTGTGTCTGTCTCGTTATTCAGTTCCTATATGCAGGGAGGTAGAGATATTAACCCAAGAGGAAAAAAAGCCCCGGTCCAACGTGAAGTAAAGGCCAATATCAACGAGATGATTCGACATCCTCAGGTGCGACTCATTGGCGGCGATGGGAGTCAGTTGGGTGTTGTAACCGTCGAAGAAGCGCGAAAGATCGCCGAAAATGACGGGCTTGATTTAGTAGAGGTTTCAGCGAATGCTGATCCACCTGTATGCCGGATAATGAATTACGATAAGTTTCGTTACGAACAGGCAAAAAAAGAACAGGAAGCTAAAAAGAAGCAAACAACCGTTGAGACCAAGGAAATTAAATTCCGACCTAAGACCGATGATCATGATTTGAATTTCAAGATCAGAAGTGTTATTAAATTTCTCCAGCAGAAGAACAAGGTGAAACTCACCATGCGTTTTCGTGGCCGTGAGATTGTCTATAGTCAGACCATTGGTCTTGATGCTATGCGGAAGATTGCTGTAGCCCTCGAGGCAGATGCTGTGATATTACAAGAACCAAAGATGGAAGGACGACAGTTGGTGATGTTTGTTGGTCCTAAGGCATGAGATTGTCGATGTAAATCGATGCTCATTGTTTAAATAATTAAAAAACTGAATATAAGCTGTCGTATTTTTCCTGCATCGTAGTAGAGTTCTTGTCGTCATTGGGATAATAAAACGATAAAAGAAGCTGTTGTGGAAAATAAATCGTTCACAACGGTCTATATGGAAAAAATCACAGATCTCTATAGGAAGTGTAAAGGAGAAAAATTATGCCAAAGATGAAAACAAAGCGAGGAGCAGCCAAACGTTTCAAGCTCACCGGATCAGGGAAAATTAAACGTTCCAAGGCCTTTACCAGTCATATTCTGACCAAAAAATCCACCAAGAGAAAGCGGAATCTGAGGAAATCAGGGTTGGTTGACAGCACTGATATCAAAGGAATTCGCAGGATTTTGCCATACATGTAATTTGATGGAGTTTTTTTCTTGTAGATGAAAAAAAGTTAAAAGTCTTTAAAAAGACAATTTCAACATTTTGGCCTTAGCTCTTGTCTCTCTGAAAGTAGATGACAAAGCCAGATGAGCCAATAAGGAGTAAAAAATGTCACGTGCGACAAGAGGGGTTAAGGCCCGAAGAAGAAGAAATAAGGTATTGAAGCTTGCCAAAGGTTTCAGAGGTGGACGCAGTCGTCTGTTCCGGTCTGCTGCTGAGGCCGTTGACCGGGCGTTAGTGTATGCCTATAGAGACAGACGTACCAAAAAACGCGATTTCCGTCGCTTATGGATAGCCCGCATTAATGCCGGTGCCCATATGAATGATATTAGCTATAGTCAACTGATTGGCGGCTTGAAAAAAGCTGGAATTGAACTCGACCGGAAGGTTCTCTCCAATATGGCCATCCTTGATGCGGCAGCCTTTTCGGAAGTGGTAAAAATAGCAGCGACAGCAAACGCCTGATATTTTTCTCCCAGAAGGGGATGTCTGTATTATTTATGCCGGTTTTGATAGTCATCGAAACCGGCATGTTGTTTTTAACCGCAGTTTAATGAGTATCTACATTTCTTGAGAATCATGGAACAAAAGTTAAACAGCCTGTTGGACCAAGCAAGAGGACAACTTGACCGGATTACCAAGGGCGGTGCGCCAGGCGAAGTCCAAAAACAACTGGAAGATTTTCGTATTCGGTATCTAGGCCGTAAGGGCGAGTTCAGCACTATTATGCAGCAACTTGGCACCATTCCCGTTGAAGAGAGACCAAGGGTCGGCCAGTTGGCGAATACGGTCAAGGCGGAGATAGAGAAATGTTTTGAAGATCAAAAAAAAGCACTTGTCGGCACTGCCGGGGTAAATGGCGCAGGCTTTGTCGATCTGTCCCTTCCGGGTAGAGTTCAGGAGTGTGGCCGTTTGCATCCGGTGACCCAGATTATGACGGAGGTCTGTGGGATTTTTGAAGCCTTGGGATTTTCCGTTGCCGAAGGGCCTGATGTGGAGCATGATTATTATAATTTTGAAGCTCTGAATATTCCTGCACATCATCCCGCTCGGGACATGCACGATACTTTCTATGTCAGTGAGTCTATTCTCCTACGCACGCACACTTCTCCTATGCAGGCCAGGATCATGGAAGACCAGCAGCCTCCCTTGCGGGTCATTGCACCCGGCAAGGTCTACCGCTGTGATTCTGATATTACCCACACCCCGATGTTTCATCAGGTCGAAGGGTTTCTGGTTGATACCAAGGTTTCTTTTGCTGATCTGAAGGGAATTCTCACCGTGTTTACTCAGAAGATGTTTGATACGAATCTTGCCTTGCGCTTTCGTCCAAGTTTCTTCCCTTTTACTGAACCCAGCGCCGAGGTGGATATTGCCTGTGTGATTTGTGGCGGTTCCGGATGCCGGGTTTGCAAGCAGACGGGCTGGTTAGAGATTCTGGGAGCTGGAATGATTGATCCTGAGGTGTTTAAGATGGTGGGCTATGATCCGGAGCGTTATAGTGGCTTTGCCTTTGGTTTAGGAATAGAACGTATTGCCATGCTTAAATATGGAATTAACGATATCCGTCTGTATTATGAGAATGATTTGCGTTTTCTTTCCCAATTTTAATAAGTTCATAATTTAATATTTCGCTTATATCCGAGTGTGGCCGCCCATTGGCCAGTTTTTTTTTCTTTATTATAGATTGTCGAATGTCATGAAATTTACCATTGACTGGTTAAATGAGTATGTAGATACAGACGGAATCAGTTCTGCAGAGTTGGCCGAGCACCTTACCATGCTTGGGCTTGAGGTTGATGCGGTGACGGAACTTTTTCAGGAACTTGAGCCCCTTAAAACCGCACAGGTCTTGTCCGTTGATCGTCATCCTGATGCAGATAACTTAAGTTTGTGCCAGGTCGCTGTCGGTCCGGAGACACTGCAGATAGTTTGTGGTGCTCCCAATGTCCGGCCAGGTCTTGTAACGGCCATAGCTCTGCCGGGAACGACATTGCCAGGCGGGATAAAGATTAAAAAATCAAAGGTACGCGGGATAGAGTCTTTCGGAATGCTCTGTTCAGAGCGAGAGTTAGGTCTTGGGACAGGACACAGCGGGATTATGGAGCTGCCCGAGGGGACCCTGCATGGTCAGTCGTTTATGCAGACCCTTGGCTTAAACGAGACCATGGTTGAGGTTGATCTGACTCCCAATCGTCCGGACTGTGCATCGGTTATCGGCATTGCCCGAGAGGTCGCGGGCGTTCTCCGCAGACCCTTGACTCTGCCGGTAGATAAGGCTGAAATCGAGTTTGCCCGTACACCGTTCTCGGTGGATATTGAATCATCCGAACTCTGTCCCCGTTACGGCGCAAGGTTGATTACCGGTGTCACCATAGCCCCCTCACCGTGGTGGCTGCGAAAACGACTTCTGTCCATAGGGTTGCGGCCGATTAATAATGTCGTAGATATTACCAATCTGGTGATGATGGAATATGGGCAGCCTCTCCATGCCTTCGATTTTGAAAAACTTGCTGACAGGAAAATAGTGGTTCGGCATCCCCATATGGATGAGCTTGATTTTACCACCCTCGATGGTACTATCCGAAGGCTTGATCCCGAGATGCTGATGATCTGTGATGGTGTCCAGCCAGTCGCGGTCGCAGGAATCATGGGAGGAATGAATTCGGAGGTTGGTGATTCGACCACTGCCATCTTGCTGGAGAGCGCCTGCTTTAATCCTGTTTCCATTCGAAAGACGGCCCGGAAATTGAAACTATCCTCTGAGGCCTCTTATCGGTTTGAGCGCGGAGTTGATCCTGGTGGTTGTCTTCTGGCCATGGAACGGGCAGTGAGGTTGCTTTGTGAAGTTGCCGGTGGAGTCCCTGGCCCTGGTGGCGTCGATAAATATGGCGGTCAAAGGCCTTTGAAGACGCTTGTTTTGCGTATTTCAAGGACTTCAGAGTTGCTTGGTATCGCCTTGAACTATGAAAAAATAGCGGATGTTCTGCTCTCCATTGGTTTTCGGTGCAAAGAGAAAGACGCTGATACCCTATGGGTTGGAGTTCCTTCGTTCCGGGTAGATATCGAACGTGAAGTTGATCTTGTGGAAGAGGTGGCCCGGCTAGTGGGGTATAGCGCCATTCCCACAACCCTGCCAACAGTCCATTTGAGTTATCCGGAACAGGATGAAAGCCGAATGATCAGGACAAAAATTGGCGACCTGCTCACGGGGATCGGCTATTTTGAGGCCATTAATTACAGCTTTACCACTGAAAAACATTTGCAGTGGCTGGGACTTCCTGAATCCGATCCCCGTTGCCGTCTGGTTCGGCTGCTCAATCCACTCAGCGACGAACAATCGGTCATGCGAAGCATGTTGCTGCCGGGACTTCTTGAGAATGTCCAGCGTAATGTTAACTTTCAGAAGAATGCCATCAAGTTGTTTGAGATCGGAAAGGTCTTTACTCCCAAGGGCGAGAATGAGCAACCCATGGAGAAAAACCGGTTGGCCGGGGTTTTGAGCGGCAATCGATTCGGGAATGCTTCTACGTTTCATTTCAAGCAAAAGGACGTTGATTTCCTTGATGCCAAAGGTGCAGTTGAGTATATCCTTCAAGGGATTCGATTATGGGGTGTGGGTGAGACATCTCCGTTGAGCTTTTATCAACCCGAACAGAGCTGTATCGATCCCTATTGCGATGCCTTGCAATCTCTGGCAATTCATGCCGGGGATCAGGAAGTCGGCTGTGTTGCCCGAATTCTACCCGAAGTTCTTCGAAAATTCGGGATTAAGCAAGACGTTTTCTTTTTTGATTTTGATCTTGATGCTCTTTGTAAACTGAAAAGAGTAGCCAAGATTTTTAACCAGCTTCCGATTTTCCCTGCCGTGGGGCGCGATATCGCAATGTTGGTACCTGAAAATGTGGAGGCGGGAGCATTGGTCGAGGCAGTCCTCGCGGCCAATGAGCCGCTTATCGAACAGTGTGAAGTCTTTGATGTGTATCAGGGAGATACGCTTCAGAGTGGGATGAAAAGTGTCGCCTTGTCGGTGATATATCGGTCGTCCCAGAAAACCCTGACTGAAAAGAATGTGGAAAAGGTTCACATGAAAATTGTTAATATGCTCAGTTCCAAGTTTGAAGGAACTCTTAGAGAAGGATGATATGAATAAAGATAATCTTACCCGCAAGGAACTGGCAGAGGTTATAAATGGACATCTCGGCTATCCACAGAATAGTTGCGCCGCCCTGGTTGATGCTTTTCTTGAACAGATGAAAGGTTCACTTCTTGATGCTGAATCCATTAAGCTTGTCCATTTTGGAACCTTTACAGTGCGCGAAAAACATCCTCGACGAGGACGTAATCCGCGAACCGGTGAAGCTATAACCATTAAGTCAAGACAGATGGTAACATTTCGTCCCAGTAAAAAATTAAGGGAGCAGATTAACGAATAATTTTTTTCTTGGAATGGGGTAACCTTTTGATGAGACCAGAGATACCGGACAAGCTTTATTTCAAGATTGGCGAGGTGAGTAAACTGGCCGCGGTTGCAACCCATGTTCTGCGGTATTGGGAGGCTGAGTTTCCCTCTATTAGCCCTAAGCGCGCGAATTCTCATCAACGTTTATACCGAAGGGTAGATGTAGAGATGATTTTTATCATCAAAACTTTACTCCATGAACAAGGATATACCATTGCAGGGGCGAGAAAGTTCCTCGAAAATGGCTATAAAATGGAGACGAAACCTGAATCGATAGTGCCGGAAGATACGACAAGTTGTCTTGCAAAGATAAAATCTGAACTTCGTGAGATGGAAGCTCTTTTGACTGGTAGGGAAAAAGAAAAATAGATTTGGGAAGGATGATAATCCGTTAGTTAGTGATGGTGTTCTTGACCTTTTATTGACATCAGTAAGAACCCATGGTACATACCATGAAGCATTTCGGGGCGTAGCGCAGCCTGGTAGCGCACTTGACTGGGGGTCAAGTGGTCGGAGGTTCAAATCCTCTCGTCCCGACCAATAAATTCAGGGGTTTACGGTGTTTCCGTAGCCCCTTTTTTGTTGCCTTCTTGCGACGGGGACAAATTGGGGTACAAAAAAGAGATTGATTGGAAGTAAAAAAACCGTCTTCCTTGTTATGGAAAAGACGGTTTCGGTAAAAAGATTTTCAACAGTATTTCAAGTTTCACTCCATCTGAATCATTTCAGGCTTTCTTTCTGGCCTTACGATTTGGACAACCCATTTCCCGCCCACGTTGCCGGTCACATTTGATTCAACCCTCTCGGTATATAATCCGGACGCTCTCCCTCTTGCCACTTCTGCCGATATTGCCGCGCTGTACTGGCCTGCATTGGATGCAGAATTTCGCAATTCCTCTAATGTTTTCAGGTGTCCTTCAAGGGTGATCTGGGCCCGTTTAATAATAGGTTCCCGTAACTCTTTGACCCTTGCCGCAATCTTGACGTCTGTCATCAACACGCATGCCTTTTCCTGTATTGATTTTGCTTTCATTTTTTCGGTAGAATAGGCCTTCCGGTATGAATCGGCCTGCGTCATTCCGGATGCTACTGATAGAGCAAAAAGCTCCTGCTTAGGTGTGAGCATTTGCATTTCAATTTCTCCTGATTATTTTCCGCGCCTGGTGCATTGGCCGCGCCTTTTGGATAATGTCTTTGCCAGCAATCACGCACTCAAACTCTATGACGCCGTTGTCATGCAGATAGACCTTCAAGAAAGGTTCGTCCCATAAACTGCACCAACAGATTCCTTTCGACTTATTCTTCTGGTAGAGTTCCCTTCCTGTCCATCCCGCGTCCTTTAACTCCTGCCTGTGTGAGAGTAGCCAAGACAAAGCCACGGGCGAGATATTGGCGCGGGTGCCCGGTAGTATGGCCGGTGGTTGTGCGTTGAATCTTGGGCCTTGTAATGCTTCCTGTGGCTCTTCTTTCAGCATGTCCCCGGCACAGTCAGACAATGCCGCCATGATCTCGGCTTTATGCTCTTTGATTCCATTCCTGATCTCATCTGTGAGCAAGTCAACCGGGGTAATTTTTAATCTGTCATTCGCCAATGAGATTGAGATTCCTTTTCGCGAAAGTGAATCGAGAAACTTAGATGTATTCAGCATTTTCCTCCTCCTCTTCAAAATCATCACTTTGGGACAATTCAGGCTCCTTAGACCGGACAGACGGACATACCCTTAGGTATATGTCCTGTCCGTCCGGCTCATCTAAGGGGGACAGTGCCGGACATGTCCGGTCTTGTCCGGGTCTGTCCGGGTGTCCGGGTTCTATTTTGTCAGATGATGTGATCCAGTAAAGATCGTTGCGCGTTCCGATTAAACACGAGCTAAGAAGAAAAGTTCTTGCCCGTGAGAATGCTTTTTGCTTCGCGTCTGGTTTGTCGGTCGTAGCAATTCCCCGCGCATAACATTCAGAGCGCCATGCCGTTTCAGAAACATCATCGCCATGAACAGCCAGGGCCTTTAATGCTTCGAGTGCCGTCCGGTTTGCCAGTGATAGACCTTTTGTCTTTGCCGGTGCCTGTTCGGTGATCTCCAAGACCAAAGAGGTTATTGGCTGCAAGTCTTCGTCAACTATGCCCAGGTCAATTAAGACGGGCTTGAAGGTCTTCGGCATTGGTGCTTCATGATCCTTGGTTTTTGTGTTGGTCAAGGTTAAGGTCTGATCCTCGATGGTTTCACCGGACTTGTCGCAATTATATTCAAAGTCCATAGCACCACGCAGGGCACTGCTTCCCCGCCCACGTCCTGCATCTGCAAGGCCGCTATGGTGGATTACAGCAATGGCGCATTGTAGGCGGTCTTTGAGATGGTCAATCGCATGGATAAATTTTGTCATATCAGACGTTGAGTTTTCATCACCGGGGCCAAAGTTTCGATTAAGGGTGTCGATGATAACCAGGACGGGCTTGCCATGGGTAGCGGTAACCTCATCCGCTGCCGCCTCGACATCTGATAGGCTCGCAGGGTCAAGCAGTTGTGCTGCAACCGTTGAGACGAAAAACAAGGGGGCCTTGGTTTCGTTATGTATTTCCCAGGCTGCAACTCGCTTTTTGATTCCTCCCTTGCCTTCGCCGCAGATGTAAAGAACAGGACCTTTTTTTACTCTATTCCCTTGCCAGTCCTTACCCGTCGAAATGCTTAGCCCCATGTCGATAGTGACAAAAGTTTTCATGCTGCCGGCTGCACCAAAGAAAGACGTTGTGGTCTGATCCTCGATATAATTCTTTATCAACCATTTCGGGGCGGTGAATTCCAAGTGACTCGATGATATAAACCTAAATTGTCGGTCAGATTTTGCCCCAGGTGTTTTAGCCGCTGTAATCCTCGCCTTGACTCCGTCCGGGCCTTGTTCGCTCCACACATCCCAAAAGTCCGACTTCCTGCTAAGGTCAGGGGTGGCCATCTTCGCGCCAATGGATAAAGCCGCTTTCGTTGCAGCCTCAATTCCTGGATTCATTGCAGCCCTCCTTCTGGTCATCGTCTGCCAGGATGATAATTTCAGCAGCAGGGGCAAGCTGTTTGATCTCTCTCGCTACTGCCTCCATGTTGCCAGCATTTAAGGCCGCAATTCCGGGGGCTCCCATAACATGAACAACAGCCGCCACGGTCGCAATGCCTTCACCAATGAAGATTTGGCCGGTGATGCCCTTGATGGTTCCAATGGGGTAGAAACAACCTTTGATCTTGCCGCCTTCCAAGAAATCCTTCCCGCCGTCTGTGTTGATTGCTTGAATACTGGTTATAGATCGGTCGCTTGCATAGATCGGGAACAATAGAGCATCCTTCCAGCCCCTTTGAGCCCATACTCCCCGCCTTACCAGATCGCCAAGGGTTAAACGCTTCTTTATGCCGTAGGGGTGTTGAGATGGATCAAGCACGCTTGCCTGGTCATAAATATTTCTTGCAAGGGTCGCCGCCTTGGCCTGCTTTTCCTGATCGGCCTTGACTCTCTCGGCCTTGGCAATCTCAGAGCGTTTTCTCGCTTGCTCCTGCTCTTCTGGTGTCCAAGTGGTGCCGGTGTCTGCCCATGCGCCACGGGCTCGTAGTGCCTCAATGACGGCTTCTTGTGAGCATCCCGCCATACACTTCACCAATAGGCCGTTGTCTCCGTCATCAACCGATAAAGAGGGGGTGCGGTCAGCATGTGCGGGACATGGGCAAATAAAGCCGTTGCCCTTTGGTTTGCCGCCAAGGATAGAATAAATCTCAATGGCGGTCATGGCTGCACCTCTTCATCTCCTAAGATGTAACAGGCCACGCGGTGCCTTCTTCCACCAATGTGGGCAGCTTCAAAAGTCCAGACAGTATCAATTTTAATCCCAGATCGGCGCAGCTCCATAACTCGTGCAGCCGGGTGCAACACGTCAAGGATTTCGCGTGATTCCAGAGTGTTCAAGGTTCTGAACCTCTGAAGGTGGCACATGATCGTCATTCGTTGCGTTGATGCAGTCATATGCCCCTCCTTAATACTCGATGAATTTTGAGGGCAACTGCCATGGCGCTAATTGCCAAGATATAGAACCAGCAGGATTGCTTTTTCTGTGTAGGACTGTTATTGTCTTGTTTGATGTTTAGAGCGCTTTCCGGGCCGTCCAGCCGATTCAAGGGAAGCGCTCTCTTGTTTTCAATCATTACCGGGCCTCAGAAATTGCAGTCAACCATTCTTCATATTCTGTTTCAAACCATCCGCAAGAATTCCCGCCCAGCCTTACCCTCTTTGGAAATTTGCCCTCCCTCTCCATCCTCCAAATTGTTGTGTCGCTCAAGCCGGTAGCATTTAAGATTTCGGGCTTTCGCATGATCCTTTGAGGCCGCACTTGTTTTTGTTCCATTCGTCTGCTCCTTTTTTTGCAGTAGAAAAAGGAAAAGCTTTGCTTTCCCCATGATGTTTCATAAGGTAGCAAAGCTTTTCAGACAAACGGGCGTTCTGGAATTCCTTATTGGCGTTATGGAACAGGAATCGTTAATGGAATTTTATATTTTTCTCTAAGCCTACAAAGGGATTTTGAGACCGTTATTCTTTTGTATATTGTTGACTCCTCAATCTTTTTAACCTGTTTTTTAGCTGGTAAATGTCTTTCTTGGGTAGTGATTTTCCAGTCTCTTCGATCCTTACTTACCGTTTTAATGCGTTCTGCAAGGTAGTTTTTTAATTCCTTCTCGTCTTGTTCTGATGGAATGTCCTCAGCCTTAACAAGATCGCTCATTTTTAGAATAAAGGCGTCAACATACTTAGGCCGTATCAGGTCATATTCTTTTTTGTCGAAATAGTAGCGGTACATTTTTTCAATCGCTTGCGTGATTGGCGTAGTGGAAGAAATAGGGCTCTTCTCTTTCCCTTTCACTTTTGGTTGGGCTCCAATAATATTGGGGGGTGGTGCGGTTACTATGGGTGGCGTTTCTTTTGTGGCGGGGCCTGCAAGGTCGTACTCATTTTCAAAGCGTTCAATTTCTTCCAAGGAAATGACGTAACTTGCCGGGGGTAAATATTTTTCGTCAACTTCGGGTTCCAGGGTCGCGAAAATACGGAGAACATCTTCAAGCAAAATATCATCGTCTTTCCATTTAAGATGGCCATCTGCGACAAAACTTTGAACACGACTAACTTCAAAGTCCCATTCTTTCGCAAGCTCTTCAATGGTATAAAATTTCGGTCTTGGTAAGTTTTTCATCATTAACAATCTCCCTTTGATTGATCCCTGATAAAAATTCACGGGAAGCTGGTAGGGTTCCAGCTTGTCGGACGGCCATCCTATCCCGTGAAAAAAAGGTCCAGATTTATATAACTGCCTGCTTCCTGAATTGAATTACATTGCCCTGGTCAGGCTCTTCAATGCCCACAATCTGCTTTAATCGTCGTGCCCATCGGTCAAGGGCTTGTCGTTTCTCTGTGGCGTAATCGTGCCGGTTATAGACTGCCAACATCCCTTGGAGCTTATGCCCGGAAAGTCGCTCAGCTACAACGTCGTCAATCCCGATTTCTGCAAGGCGTGTTCTGAATGTACGTCGGAGGTCGTGCGGGGTAAATTTCTCTTCAATGCCCATCTCTTGCCAATGCCGCAAAATAGCCATGGACAGACAGCGAGACGTTAAGGGCTCGTTCTCTTTCTGTGGTGAACGAAATATAAACTCTCCACGTCCTGAATATATCCGGGCCTGCTCGATGATCTCAAGGGCCATGTCAGACAGGGGAATGGTGATCGCCTCCTTTGCCTTTCGGTTCCGGTCGATTGATCTTGTCCACAAGGTGCCTTTTAATTCACTCTCGGTCATCCCGACAATCGCGCCGATTCTTTGACCCGTGACCAATGCCAGCTGCAAAGCAAGTTTTGTTACCCGGTAAATGTCAATCTTGGTATTGTCCACGTCCAGGGCATCCCATAGCAACTTCACTTCATCATTGGTCAATACTCGTTCGCGGGGTGTCTCCTTCTTCTTGCGCATGTGGGTCAAGGGGGAATATTCAATGACGCCACGCTCAGCCGCGAAATTAAACATTCTGACCATTGAGGACTGCACTCTGTTTGCCGTGACCTTGGCACGTTCGCGGACTGTGTCAATCAGCAGAACAGCATCACGCCGGGTAATATCCTGAACCTTTCTTGCTCCCCATGCTGGCAAGACGTCCTTTGTTAATAGCCGTTTCTGGTCAGCTCCAGAATGTTTTGTTTTCAGCTCAACGTCCCAGAACTCAAGCAGCAGATCGGCCACGGTGGGAGATGCTTTCCTTTCTGCCTTGGCTTCAAGCTTTATGGCTGCCGGGTCAAGGCCTTCTTCGACCTTTAGTAAAACATCACCGTGTAATTTCCGCGCCTCTATTAGGGAAATTTTGGGGTAATGACCATGGCTCATCCGTCGCGCTTTGCCGTCAATCATATAACGAGAGACCCAAGTTTTTGTCCCCTTTGGTGTCACACGAATTGACAATCCGGTCTCGTCTATAACCTCAAAACGGGTCGTTTTTGGAGATAAACTTTCTACCAGAAGGTAATTAAGTTTCATGATTTCGGGCTCCTTTGCCTCTTTTTGGGGACAAATTGGGGTACAAAATAGAGATTAATTGGGGTGAAAAAGGGTGAAATGCTGTGACTATAGAAATAGGTCTTTTTTCTCGTAAAGTCAAGCAGTTTTGAATGATTTTCAGGGGGAATAAAACGGGCTGAAAAGGGCTGAAAAACGCCTTAAAGAGACTGGGGGTCAAGTGGTCGGAGGTTCAAATCCTCTCGTCCCGACCAAATTGCAAGGACTTAGCTTTTTTGTAGATTGTTGCGAGTGAGCGACAATTAGCAACACAAGGCTAAGTCCTTTTTTTTATGAAACTAGAATGGGCCAGATTTGTAAAAATCTGGCCCATTCTAGTTTTCTGTTTTGACTGAAGATTGTTTGCTTAGATTTTAACCGCTCCAGTTCGCTCAGTCAGGAGAGGGGGTTAGATTTCTATGTCTTTCTGTATTGATTCCAGAATTTTGGGCCCAATTCCTTTTACCTCAAGGAGTCCTTCTTTAGTTTTAAAGTTACCATTCTTTGTACGATATTCAATAATAGCAGCTGCTTTTGAGGCTCCAATACCCGGTAATGCTTCCAACGCAGCCTTGTCAGCCTTGTTGATATTAACGGCGGCAAAAGCGGCATTGACGAAAAAAAGCAAGGCAAATACAAATAGTACTGTTTTTTTGAACATGGCGATCTCCTTTTGGTTGATTTTCTCACAATACGAGAAACGTGTGCACCTTGTTTCATCCGCCATGAACAATGACCTTTGAACAAAGAACGTTAAGTTAAAAAATCATATCAGATAAAAATTTCAAAGTGAAATTTTTTATTCAATATTCTCAACTTTCTGTGTTTATGGGAAAATTATCTTTTTGCTGTAATTGCTTTATAACAAAGGGGCAACTTTATCGACACAAGGCGATAGCGGACAGAAATGCATAAATAATTAGCCAGCCAAAGATGAAATTACGGATGAATGTATAATATCGGTTACGTTTTTGCAGCAGAAACAAAGCCAGCAACAGGGTGCTTGGAAAAAGAACACCTGCAATCAATGATGGGAGAAAACGGAGCAGTTCCTGGAGACCTAAGAAAAACCAGGGACCATTGATATGGAAGACGCCGAGTTTTTCTGCTTCAAAGGGGGCTGCTGGCAATAGGCAGAACAGAAGGATGGCGGCTGTGAGAAACGGATGCTGGCTGAATGAGGTGCGATATTTGCGCAGATGCTCCCATGCGAGTAGGCCCCAGAGGACTTCAAAGCCGACAATATGGTTGATGTAGACCCGTTTCATGCCGTCATCGGAAACGGAAAAGAAGAGATCGTTCAGGATGTTCCCTGTCAAAGGGATGGATGTGATGATGTTTTCAGCGATCAGGCCGGCAGAGGAGCCAGTGCTGTCTGCCCGCAGGACATAGCCGGTGAAAAGAAGCAGCAGCGCCACAGGGAGCGTCGAGGTCAGCCTTATCCACTGGCCACGGCTATAGGATTCGGTGCGGTCAAAGATGGCCCAGAGATGTATGATCGAGAATAAAAAAAACAGTTGGCTGGAGTAAAAATGCAGTGCCCGGAAGGAGTCACCAAAGGGAACAAGCAGATCAATGGCACCGGTGGAATAGAGTGGCGTAGCCGGATCGTACTGAAAGGCGACAAGCAGGCCGGAAAGCACCGAGATGAAAAGGGCAATCAGGCTCCATTCCCCCCATCGTATGCCTGCAATCGTGTCTTGTATTTTTCCTTCCATGGGGGATTTCTTCAGTGAAACTCAGAGAGTGACGATGTAGCCGCCTGTGGCTCCTAGTTTTTCAACTTTAAAATGGGTGAGTGCTTTTTTGGCTGGCCCTTGTATCACGTCACCTTGGGGGGTGAAGCGGGATTGGTGGCAGGGGCACTCTAGAAATTTTTCCTTTTCCCTATAATTAATTTTGCACCCAAGATGGGTGCATTTTCTTGACACGGCCCAAGGAGCTTGCTCCCCTTCACCTTCGAAGAGGATGAAGTCGGGACCCATAAAAAAATCACCGGCGAGAAGGGTGAGTTTAATTTCGACCAGTCGTTGTTTAGCTGGAATCTTGAATCCGAGAAAACGAAAAACAGGATAACAGAGGGTCAGCAGTCCCAGCCAAAGAATAAACCGGCGTCGCATCGGCGATTGGGGATGAGTGGTAATTGGGAGAGGCATCTGATGTCAATACTGATGGGCGCTTGTCAGGATCCAGCGGAGAATGTATCAATCAAGAGTTGGTTGACGTGTGCGGGAACCAACTCGCTCACGTCGCCCCCGTGTCTTGCCGCCTCTTTGATAATGGATGAGCTGATATAGATCCACCGGAATGCAGGCATGAGGAAGATGGTATCCACCTCGCGTTCCAGTTTACGGTTCATCAGCGCCAGTTGGAATTCATAATCAAAGTCAGATATGGCCCGAAGGCCACGAATGATGGCCTTGGCTCCTCGTTGCATGGCGAAGTTAACAAGCAGGCCGGAGACTGCCGCGACCTCAATGCGGGGATTGTTTTCCGGAAAACATGTCTTGATCATCTCAATTCGTGTATCAATGCTGAAGAGTGGAGTCTTGCCAGGATTGACGGCTATAGCAATAATCACCCGGTCAAAGAGATTCAGGGCACGGTTGATGATGTCCATGTGACCCATGGTAATGGGATCAAATGTTCCGGGATAAACCGCAATAGTTGTCCTTAGATTGGATGGCAGCTGGCTCATGACGTGGGTGAGGTTGGTAAGGGTTGATAAAACCAGAAACCGGTGTCACCATATTTTCGCTGATCCATCAAACTCAGAGTGATCAGGTCTTGCGGCAGGGTCTCGCTGGATCGCTCTTCGACGATGAGCAGGGTTTGTTGGCGAAGCCAGGAGCTGGTATCAAGGGCACGTAAAAGTAGCGAGGACAGGCCCTGAGAATAAGGGGGATCAATAAAAATCAGGTCAAAACCCGAACAAGATGGGAGGTACTTTGAAAACATCGGCAAGCCTCGGCGTAGATCGTGTTTGATCAGCGTGACTGGTCTGGAATTTTTGAATTGACCGCTACCGTTGTCATGTTGAATTTCAGGCCGATGGTTGAAGGCATCCTGGCAGATCTGTACATTCCGGTTGATGAGAGTAAGGGCCTGCGGGTGACAATCCACAAAACAGACACTCTCTGCTCCTCGGCTCAGGGCTTCAAGCCCCAAGGCACCAGTGCCTGCGAAGAGGTCAAGGACAGATGCCCCTTGAGTTCTGCCGGCAATGATATTGAACAGCGATTCTCGAGCCCGATCGGATGTCGGTCGAATAAGATTGCCCTGTGCCGGTGGTGGAATAAGCTTCCTGCCTTTGGCCCAGCCACTGATGATCCTCAATTATTTATGATGGGCAATAAAGTATTCCGCAATCTGCACAGCGTTTAAGGCCGCCCCTTTGAGGATATTGTCGGAAACCACCCACATGTTGATGCCATTGGCTATGGATTCATCTTCACGGATTCTACCCACCAGGGTCTCAAATTGGCCTTCGCATTCTGTGGCCAAAGGATAGCGGCCAAGAGTTGGCTCATCGACGAGCAGGACTCCGGGCGCATTGGATAAAAGCTCTTTGACCTCAGCTGCACTGATTTTCACTTTCGTCTCGATGTTCACCGCCTCGGAGTGTCCGTAATAGACGGGAACCCGCACGGCGGTTGCGGTGATGCCGATGGTGTCATCTTCAAAGATCTTTCTGGTCTCATTGACCATCTTCATTTCCTCTTTGGTGTAGCCATTGTCGAGGAAGCTGTCAATTTGCGGGAGGCAGTTGAAGGCAATCTGATGCGGATAGACCTTGTGTTCCATGGGCTTTCCTGCGGCATAGGCAAGTACCTGGTTCTTTAGCTCTTCAATGGCCTTGGCGCCGGTACCGGAGACCGCTTGATAGGTTGAAATTACCAGACGTTTGATGCCGACTTTATCGTAGATCGGTTTGAGTGCCACCAGCATCTGGATTGTGGAGCAGTTGGGATTGGCAATAATGCCCCGTTTGGTGTATTGGGCGATGGCATGGGGGTTGACCTCTGGGACGACCAGGGGGACTTCCGGGTCCATCCGAAAGGCGCTGGAATTGTCGATGACGACAGCTCCGGCAGCAGCGGCAGCAGGGGCAAATTCCAGGGAACGTGAGGCGCCCGCAGAGAAGAGGGCGATGTCAATCCCTTTGAAGGAATCTTTGGAAAGAAGTTGTACGGAATATTCCCTCCCGTCATAGACAATTTTTTTGCCAACGGAACGTTCAGAGGCCAGAAGTCTCAGTTCATCTATCGGGAAATTCTTTCGTCGTAATACCTCCAGCATGGCACTGCCAACGGCACCGGTGGCACCCGCAATGGCAACATTGTATTTTCTTGGTTCACTGCCCATTGAAATTATTCCTTCTAAATGTCTGAAAGATTTGTTGGAAATATTTCGGCTGGAACAGGATCTGCTCCAGCCGAAGCTCTGTAATTGTATGGTTTTTGTCACTCGCCATGCTGCTCAATCCCTGCTCGATTTAGTTAGAGGGGATGCTCCTCTGGGGTGGCCGGGGTTTTCTTCAATCCGCGAAGCCGCTCATAAATGGCAAGGCCGGGTCCGGAGGCAATATAGAGCAGGAAAAGGGCGAAGAGCATGACATCCGGTTCTGCTGCGATCAAGACAAAGATGAGCAACATTGCGACCAAAACCTGAAAGGTCTTAAAGCGGCTTAAGCGTGGATTTTTGAAGCTGAGGTATCGATGGGTGGAGACCATCAGGTAGGAAAGAAGATAGACCAGCAATAATAGGGAGATATGTTTGACTTCACTGGTTATACCCAGGTAATGGCAAAACATGACACTGGTAACAATCATGGCAGCAGCGGCAGGACAGGGCAGGCCGACAAAGTCTTTCACCCCAGATTTTACATTCTGAGAATTAAAGCGGGCAAGACGCAAGGAGGTCATGGCCACGTAGAGAAATGCGGCCAGCCAGCCATAGCGGCCATAAGGCTGCAAGGCCCAAAGATAAGCGAGGAATCCCGGTGCGACACCAAAGGAAACCATGTCGCAGAGTGAGTCCAATTCCACCCCGAACTGACTGGTGGTTCGTGTCATTCGTGCAACCCGTCCATCAAGGGCGTCAAAGATGGCTGCAACGAGGATGGCTATGGCTGAAGTGTAGAAATCCCCTTTAACGGCATAGATCATGGAATAGAATCCACAAAAAAGGCTGGCAATGGTGAACATGCAGGGAAGTGGGTAGAACTTTGTACTCATTTCCTGAGGATGATCTGGTTGGGTGTCTGATGAATTATTTGATGGATTATCTGGCATGGCAGCATTTCTCCGGTGTTGATTGTTTCAGAATGCAGAGGGAAGCGAGAAGGGACAGTTTTAAACCGCTGATCATTACGCTGATAAAATAATACATAGCGAAAACTGTATCAAGGATAGTCGTGTAACGATGAGAACGTGCGTGTAATAATGAAAAGAATTCCAATGATCTTGGCTCTTTTTCTGTACTATCAGGAAAGATAGCCAAGCACTGTCTCGCCAGCTTTTACTTTCTGGCCAATGGCGACTTCAATCTGGGTCTGGGTTGGGATGTAGAGATCGACCCGGGAACCAAAGCGGATCAATCCGAAACGCTGTCCTCGCTGTACCTGGTCGCCTGGCTCCAGCCAACAGACGATCCTTCTTGCAATCAGGCCGGCCACTTGGACAAAGGCCATTCTGTGACCGCTGGCGCTGCGGAGAAGCACGGCGCTATGTTCATTGTGCATGGCGCCCCGGTCGCTGTCGGCCGAATAAAACTTCCCAGGTGAGTAGAGAACCTTCTCAACGGTGCCGTTTACAGGAACACGATTGACATGGACATTAAAGACATTCATGAAAATCGAAACTTTATAAACCTGGCCGAGGAGATACTGATCGTCAATAATCTTTTCGATGAGGATGACCTTGCCGTCAGCCGGAGAGATCAAGGCATCGTCACTGACTGGCCCGATTCGTTCCGGATCGCGGAAGAAGTAGAGGGCAAAGGTCGTTAATGCCAATGCTGGAATGGTGAGCAGGTCGTATCCTAAAATAGCCAGAATTAGGGTAAGAAATGCGCTGAAGCCGATGAAGGGGCACCCTTCTTTTGCTATGGGGATCTGTGGAGTTTTCATTTCTTGCTGGCCCTGGCCATGGCGATGGTCCCTGTGCGGACGATTTCCTGAATGCCGAGGGGCTTGAGGATGTCAATGATGGCCTGCACCTTTGAGGTGGAACCAGTAACTTCCACGGCATAGGATTTGGGACTGACATCCACAACCTTGCCCCGAAAGATGTCTACAACCCGCAGGACTTCAGCCCTGGTTTGGGCCTCAGCCTTCACCCGGATCAGGACCATCTCCCGTTCGACATATTCACTGTCACCAATATCGGTAACCTTGATAACGTCAATGAGCTTATGGAGTTGTTTCGTTATCTGCTCAATGATAGCCTCATCACCGCGGGTGACCAGGGTCAGGCAGGAAATGCTGGAATCCAGCGTCTCAGCTACGCTCAGGCTTTCAATATTGAAGCCCCGACCACTGAAGAGACCGGTAACCCGTGAAAGAACGCCCGGTTTGTTTTGGAGAAGTACGGAAATAGTATGTTTCATCTGTTTGTCCTGTGCTGATGGTATCTCGCTTAAATAAAATTAGATATTTCTGATTTTTCAGCAATGAGCGGCGCTGGTGAGAGCTTTAAACCAGCAGCATCTCTGTCGTGGCCTTGCCTGCCGGCACCATTGGGAAAACACATTCTTCCCTGGCGATGACAAAGTCCATAATTACGGTGTTATCCGTTGCCAAGGCTTCTTTCAAGACGGCCTCTACTTCGCTGGTTTTGGTGGCCCTGAGGCCAACTGCTCCATATGCTTGGGCCAGCATCACAAAGTCGGGTGTGACATCCATGACGGTTCCGGCGTAGCGTTTGTTGTAGAAAAGTTCCTGCCACTGACGAACCATGCCCAGGTAGTTATTGTTGAGAATGACGACCTTGACCGGACATTTATACTGCTTGGCAGTGGCCAGTTCCTGAATATTCATCTGGATGGAACCGTCACCGGCGACATCGACTACGGTTTTGTCTGGAAATGCCATCTTGGCGCCGATGGCTGCAGGCAATCCATAACCCATGGTGCCGAGTCCGCCTGAGGTTGCCCATTGGCGAGGCTTGTTGAACTTGTAAAACTGGGCAGCCCACATCTGATTTTGTCCCACCTCGGTGGTAATAATGGCATCCCCATGGGTGAGTTCGTCAAGCTTCTGGATAACGAACTGTGGCTTGATAATCTCTCCCTCGTCAATATAGGTCATGGGATGTTTTGTCGCCCAGCCGTCAATGGTTGCCCGCCAGGGTTCATGGCTGGCTGCGACCTGCTCACGGTTGAAGTCGCTGGAGGTATTAAACCAGGTGTTCATGGCGGTGAGGGCGTGTTTACAGTCGGCAACGATGGGGATGTCGACCTTGACATTTTTACTGATGGATGTGGGGTCAATATCAATGTGGATGATGGTTGCATGGGGAGCAAAGGCGTCAAGCCGTCCGGTAACCCGGTCGTCAAAGCGGGCCCCGACTGCTATCAGCAGATCACAGTTGGCTACAGCCATATTGGCTGCATAGCTGCCGTGCATCCCCAACATGCCCATGGAGAGCGGATCCGTTCCAGGAAAGCCGCCCAGACCCATGAGGGTCATGGTGACTGGAATGTTCAACTTGCGGGCCAATTCGGTCAGTTCTTCATGGGCGTTGGAAAGGATAACTCCGCCGCCCACGTACAGCACTGGGTTCTTAGCCTTCAGGATCTTTTTACATGCCTTTTCAATCTGCCCCTGATGCGGTTCATAGTTGGGCTGATAGGTCTGCATCCTGATCGGTTTTTTCTCGGGAAAGTCGATCATCTTGGCGACAACATCTTTGGGCAGATCGACAAGAACCGGACCTGGTCGGCCGGTACGGGCAATATGGAAAGCCTCACGCAGGGTGGGCACCAGATCCTTGGCATCCTTGACCAGATAGTTATGTTTGGTGCAGGGACGGGTGATGCCGACAATGTCAACCTCCTGGAAGGCGTCATTGCCAATCAGCGGCGTAGGCACCTGGCCGGTGAGGATAACCATGGGGATGGAATCACAGTAGGCGGTGGCAATGGCGGTGACGCCGTTGGTTGCCCCCGGCCCAGATGTCAGCAGGGCAACGCCCACTTCACCGGTAACCCTGGCCAGGCCATCAGCCGCATGCACGGCGCCCTGTTCATGGCGTACAAGAACATTGGTGATATCGGAGTCCATGAGGGCGTCAAAAAGATCAATGATTGCGCCACCGGGGAAGCCAAAAATAATCTTTACTCCTTCTTCCTGAAGGCATCGAATGATGGCCTGAGAGCCGTTGATTTTATCCATGAAGCCTGTCCCTTTAGTTTGTTGAGATTTTTTCAGAAAAATTGGCAGTTTTGAAAAGTCTCTAAGTTTATATATGTCTTGAATTTTTTATAATATAAGGTGAGATCCGAAATATATATCTATGATAGGTGCAATGTCAAGAATGAAGGTACTTTTCAGGGAAAATTCTTGTCTTGTCTGTTGGTTGAAAACCTTCTTGACAATGGGCGGTAATCGGGTTTACTGTACATTTATTGTTGAATTTTAATCTTTCTTTTTGGAGTTTTCTCGATGCGATCATTTTTTCTTTTATTCCTGCTTCCCCTATGTATCCATACCGACTGGATCGTGGCAGGGATGGAGGAGTTCTGAACGCTCGAACATACACTAGTAACCCCTCAAGGCCGCGGTTTTAAACCCCGGCCTTTTTTATTTGTCCGCGGGTTTCGCAGGCTAAAGACTCTCTTCAGAACAAGGAATGTAACGGTCATGAATCCTGATGCAGTGAAAAAGTATCGTCCTTATCCCGGCTTAAATCTTCCCGGCCGAACCTGGCCTGGCAAGGTCATCACCCAGGCTCCTGACTGGTGCAGTGTTGATCTGCGTGACGGCAATCAGGCCTTGGTGCAACCCATGAATCTTGACGAGAAACTTGAGCTTTTCCAGCTCCTTGTGGATGTTGGTTTCAAAGAAATCGAGATTGGTTTTCCCTCGGCGTCCCAGGTGGAATTTGATTTTTCCAGAACCCTTATCGAGCGTGCTCTCATCCCTGAAGATGTGACTATCCAAATCCTGACACCGGCTCGGGAGCATCTTATCCAAAGGAGCTTTGAGGCCTTGAAAGGGGCTAAAAAAGCCATTGTTCATCTCTATAACTCCACCTCAACCCTGCAGCGCCGGGTTGTTTTTCAGATGAATCGGGCCGAGATCACGGCCCTGGCCCGGCAGGGAGCTCTCTGGATTCGCGAAGAGGCTGCGCGTAATCCAGAAACCTCCTTTCGCTATGAGTATTCTCCAGAGAGCTTCACCGGAACCGAGCTGGACTTTGCCCTCGAGATCTCTGAGGCAGTTATGGAGGTGTGGAAGCCGACCCCGGAGAACAGGGTGATTGTCAATCTTCCGGCCACGGTTGAGATGGCCACTCCCAATGTCTATGCCGATCAGATCGAATGGTTCTGCGGCCACATGAAAGATCGAGATTGCGCCATCATCAGTCTCCATGCCCACAATGACCGGGGCTGTGCGGTGGCGGCCACCGAGCTTGCGCTCATGGCCGGCGGAGATCGGGTGGAAGGAACCTTGTTTGGCAATGGTGAACGCACCGGCAATGTCGATCTTGTGACCCTGGCCTTGAACATGTTCACCCAGGGGATTGATCCGGGTCTGGATTTCCATAAAATTAACAAGGTGATTGAGGTTTCCGAGCGGGTGACCCGGATTCCGGTCCATGTCCGTCACCCTTATGCCGGAGAGCTCGTCTATACTGCTTTTTCCGGGTCTCATCAGGATGCCATCAACAAGGGAATGAATGCCTTTGATGCCTCAGCGGACGGAATCTGGGCCGTTCCTTATCTGCCTATCGATCCCCGGGATGTGGGCCGCAGTTATGAATCCATTATCCGCATCAACAGCCAGTCGGGCAAGGGTGGCGTAGCCTGGATTATGGACCGCGAGTTTGGCTTCAAGATGCCCAAGGAGATGCATCCTGAGTTTGGCAAGGTCATTCAGAAGGTGACGGATCGTGAGGGCCGGGAGTTGCAGATGGCGGAGATCTGGACGGCCTTCAAGGAAGAATACCTGACTGTTACCCAGCCCTACGGTCTGGTCAGCTTCAATGTCCGGAAACAGCATGTTGATAGCGATGAAGCGGGCTCATCCGCCGATGTCGAGGCGGTTATCAATGTCAGCGGCGAGATGAAAACGGTTACAGCCTCCGGCAATGGGCCGCTGGATGCCTTTTGTGGCGCTCTGAAAGCGGGCTTGGGCTGTGATTTTACCCTGTGCGGGTATCATGAACATGCCCTGACCAAAGGCTCGAGTTCCAAGGCCGTGGCCTATATTGAGACGGAATATCCTGACGGCCGACGATTCTGGGGGGCCGGAGTGGATACCGATATTCTTGTCGCCTCGATCAAGGCGACACTGAGCAGTCTGAATCGGGCGACTCGCTATGCATGAGTGGGTTGTGAACCGAAGTTCGTGGAAAAATGGGGTGACAGCAATGGCAGGAAGAATGCTCTTCACTCCTTGTGCCTCCATGCCTTCATGTTCATGCAAGGGATGAGAACCTGTATAGCCGTTAACTTCAAAGCGATAGCAGGCAGCTTTTTCATCAGACTTTTCCTTCATTTCCAGCCTGCTCTGCATCGCGGACTTAAGCCGCCGGGCAGAGCAGGCTGCTGATTGTTTCTCATCCATGAAAATCCTCCATACCTCAGACTGGCATATCGGCCGATCCCTTTATGGGCGTAAACGCACTGCTGAGTTCGAGAGCTTTTTCGACTGGTTAATCGAGACGGTGCGCTCTGAGGGAATTGATGTCCTGCTGGTGGCCGGCGATATCTTCGATACCAGCACGCCGAGTAATCAGGCGCAGGCCATGTATTACCGTTTTTTGTGCCGGGTGGCTGCTACCTGCTGTCGTCATGTGGTGATTACTGCCGGCAATCACGATTCTCCTTCCCTCCTCAACGCCCCACAAGGCATCCTGCGCGCACTTAACGTCCATGTAGTCGGCTTTATGACCGAATTGCCAACCGATGAGATTGTGCTCCTGCGTGATGTCCAGGGACAGCCGCAGCTCATTGTCTGTGCCGTGCCCTATTTGCGGGATCGTGACATTCGCCGGGCTGAGGCTGGTGAAACCATTGAGGATAAAGACCGTAAACTGGTTGAGGGGATCCGTGATCATTATCGGCTGGTGGGGGAGGCGGCGGTGGATCTTGCCTCCACCCAGTCAACGGCGGCTGAGAAAATTCCCATCGTTGCCATGGGCCATCTTTTCACCAGCGGCGGGCAGACCATGCAGGGAGATGGGGTGCGAGAGCTTTACGTCGGCAACCTGGGACAGGTGAGGGCCGATCTCTTTCCTGACTGTTTTGATTATCTGGCCTTGGGTCATCTCCATGCAGCGCAGCGGGTTATGGGATCGGAGCTGCGCCGCTATTCGGGAGCACCTCTGCCCATGAGTTTCGGCGAGGCCAAGCAGAAAAAGATTGTGTTACTGCTCACGGTTGACGGTCATGGGGGCGGGATCAGGGTGGAGGAAAAGCCCGTCCCTTGTTTCCAACGGCTGGCCACTGTGGCCGGGGACTGGGAGTCCCTCCGTTCGAGGATTGTGGATTTACATGGGGAGGCCGTCCCCATCTGGCTGGAGGTGCTCTATCAAGGCGATGAGCTGGTGGCGGATTTGCAGGACCGGGTACGGGAGTTGACGGCGGACACCTCACTGGAGGTGTTGCGGATCAAGGATCTGCGTCTGGCGGCAATGGCCTTGAGGGTTGGTGACCAGGAAGAGACGCTGGATGATCTGGAAGTCAGCGATGTCTTTGGCCGCTGTCTGCTTGCCCATCAGGTTCCGCCCGTGCAGCAGGTGGATTTGATCACCCTTTTTCAGGAGACGATGGCCGCCCTCTATGACGAGGAGAGAGACGATGCCATTGCCGGGGATGGAGATCGTAAGTCATCATGAAAGTTCTGCGTCTGCGTTTCAAAAATCTCAACTCCCTCGTCGGGGAGTGGGAACTGGATTTTACCCATCCCGACTATGTGTCCAACGGGATCTTTGCCATCACCGGGCCCACCGGAGCAGGCAAGACCACCATCCTCGATGCCATCTGTCTGGCCCTCTACGGTCAGACCCCGCGTCTCAACCGGATCAGCCAGAGTGAGAACGAAACCATGTCGCGGCAGACCGGGGAGTGTTTTGCCGAGGTGGAGTTTGAGACCATCAAGGGGCGTTTTCGCTGCCACTGGAGTCAGCACCGGTCGCGCAAGCAGGCCGGCGGCCAGTTGCAGTCGCCACGACATGAAATAGCGGAGGCCGCAGCCGGGGATCAGAGCGGTCAAGTCCTGGAGTCTCGGCTTAAGGCGGTGGCGGCTCGGGTGGAAGAGGTCACCGGCATGGATTTTGACCGCTTCACCCGTTCGATGCTTCTGGCCCAGGGCGGGTTCGCCGCTTTTCTCCAGGCTCGTCCGGATGAAAGGGCCCCGATTCTCGAGCAGATCACCGGGACTGAGATTTACAGCCGGATTTCCATCAAGGTGCATGAACGCACCGCAGAAGAACGCAAGCGGCTGGCGATTTTGCGGGCCGAGTTGGACGGCATCGCCTTTCTGAGCCCGGAAGACGAGGCCTTACTGCGCGCTGAGATCCAGGCCAAACAACAAGAGGTTGCTCCCCTGGCGACAAGGCTCGTCGAGATTCAGGCTGCCCAGGCCTGGCGAGAGCGGATAGCGGCACTGGAGGTGGAGCTCCAGCGGCTTGATGCTGACTGGATTGCCTTTACGGCTAGAAAGGAAGCGGCGGCGCCCGATCTCGAACGTCTGGCCACGGCTAGTCGTGCCTTGACCCTGGCCGGGGACCACGGCCAGCTCTGCGCGCTTCGCAAGCAACAGCAGACAGAGCTGGACAGTGTCCAGCAAGCGGGTGAGCGACTTCCGGCATTGGAACAGGAGTGTCGGGCCGCGTTGGCCGTCTTGACGTTGGCCGATGTTTCTTTAAAACGGGCCGGCGAGGAGCAGGCCCGGGAAATGGAAGTGATCCAAAAAACCAGGACGCTGGACGTTCAGCTTAACGAAGCCGCCTCCCGGGTAAAGGCCATTAGTCTTCAGATCGACCGCCAGAGGGAGCAGGGGGAAGCCTATCAGCTGGGCATCAGCAGCTGCGAGGGAAGGATGCTGGAGATTGAAGCGAAGTTGGCCGAAACCGCGCTCTTTCTTGGTGAGCATCAGATGGATGGGGATCTGGCTGAAAGCCTGACTGGAATTGAACAGCGCCTCAAGGGGCTGGTAGCCGTTGACCGTCAGTGGATGGAGAATCTAGAAAAGCTTGCTCTTCAGGGGGCAGTGGTGGAGACGGCCCGGCTCGTCTGTCAACAGAGGGAGGCCGATTTTGAGGTGGCGGCCCGGGCGGTGCTTACGGCCGAGCATCAGTGGAAAGAGCTGGGCGCAGCCGTAAGGGTACTTTTACAGGGACGGGAGATTCCCGCTCTGCGGATGGAGGCAGACAGCCTTGCGACCCGAAAGAATCTTCTGCAGGCTTTAAGCAATGGTTTGGCAAGACTTGGCGAGGGCAGGGGGCGTCTTGCCGCTTTACGGAACTTGCTGGATTCCCTGGCAACATCACAGCAACGTCTTGTTGCCGAAGAGAAAGCTCTGGCCGAGGCCTTGCATCAGCACGAGCTGCATTGCCGCCATTGGGAAGAGAAGATGGTGCTGTTGAATCGGGTGCGTGACCTTGAGGCGGAACGAACCCGCCTTATTGACGGCGCTCCTTGTCCCTTGTGCGGGGCCATGGAACATCCCTACGCCCTGGGCAATATCCCGTCGCTGGATGAGGGACAGCAGGAGTTGCAAAAGGCCCGCGCCGCGTTAAGTGAAATGCGGCAGAACCTCGAGTCGCTGCGAAAAGAGGTGGTCGGGGCGGGTAAGGATCAGGAGCAGGCGGTCCGCGAGCAGATGGAACTGCAGGAGCGGCTGGGGCAGGAGTCCGATGTGTGTACGAAGCTGCTGGCTGAGCTGGGGCTGGGCGGGGATCTTGGGTCCTGGGCGGAACGGGTACGCATTGAGTCAGAGCGTTGTCAGGAGAGATTTGTTGGATTGCGTGCTCTTATTGCCGATGTCGAAGGAAAAGAACGGGATGAGCATCAGGCATACCTTGCAATCACCCGAAGAAAGGAAGAACTGACCCTTCAGGACAAGGCGCGCCTTGAAGCCGGGCTAGGCTGGAAGTCAGCGCAGGCTGAGCTGGTGCGTCTGCAGGAAGAGGGCCGACTTTTGCGTCAAACCCTGGAGCAGGGCCTGATGGAGGTTGGACAGGTGCTTGCCCCGTACGGCATCATGGAAGTGGTCCCGGACAAGGTCGATTTGTTGCTTGAGGCCCTACGGGCCCGTCGTGACGCCTATAGTAAGCACTTGCAAACCCAGGAACATCTGCGCAGGGGCTTAGCAGATGGCGTCAGCGAAAAGGAAAAGATTCTGGCCTTGCTTGCCGAGGGGCAAAAGTTGCTGGCGGAGAACCTGGCCCTTTTGGGTGAAAAAGCTGGCCAGCAGGAACTGCTTGCCAACCAGCGGCAGGCCATTTTCGGGTCGAAGGATCCGGATGTCGAGGAGAAACGACTGGTCCTGATGCTTACGCAAGCCGGAGTGGCGCGGGATGCGGCCCTGCAGGAACAGCATCGTCTGCAGCTGATGTTGACAGGGATGCAGCAGCAGATAAAGACCTTGACTGCTTCCACCGATTGCCGGGCGGTGCAACTGGCTGAGAGCGAACCGGCCTTTGCCCTGCATTTGACTGAGCTTGCTTTTCTTAATGAGGCAGCGTTTTTGGCGGCGCGCCTTTCTGCCGCTGAGGTGGAGGTGCTGCGGCAGCAGGAGGCTCGTCTGCGTCAGGAGGAGACCGAGTTGAGCACCCGTCGCCAGGATTGCCGAGTTGCCTTGCGTGCTGAGCAGGAGAAAAATCTCACCGATCAATCCCTGGAACAGATTAATCAGGAAATCAGTGCCGTCAGCGGACAGCTCAGTGTTTTGCAGCAGGGGTTGGGGGCGCTTCAGCAGAAGATCCGCCATCATGAAGAGCAGCAGCAGCGTTCCCAGGCCCGGCTGCAGGAAATCGCGCTACAGAAGAATGAATCTGCCCGTTGGGATCGTCTGCATCACCTGATCGGTTCCAGTGATGGTAAGAAGTTCCGCAATTTCGCCCAAGGGTTGACCTTTGAGTTGATGGTGGCGCACGCCAACCGCCAGTTGCAGAAGATGAGTGATCGGTATATTCTAGTACGGGATAGTACGGAGCCTCTGGAGCTCAATGTGATTGATAATTATCAGGCGGCCGAGATCCGTTCCACCAAGAATCTGTCGGGCGGGGAGAGCTTTCTGGTCAGTCTGGCCCTATCCCTTGGCCTTTCCGCCATGGCTGGCCGCACCGTGCGGGTGGATTCGCTGTTTCTTGACGAGGGCTTTGGGACCCTGGATGAAGACGCGCTGGAGATCGCACTGGAGACCCTTTCCGGACTGCAGCGCGACGGCAAGCTGATTGGCATTATTTCCCATGTTCCGGCCCTCAAAGAGCGTATCGGGACCCAGATTCAGGTGGAGGCAGGTAACGCCGGCCGCAGCAGTCTGCAGGGGCCGGGGTGTCGGCGCCTGTCGTAGAGGTTTGTCGTTGTTTGATATGTCAGGTTGTTAAATAAAAAAGTAGAGGGAGAGAAATATGAAAATTGTTCATTTGACTGAGTCCAGGGTTTTTGAAGAAAAGGGATTCAAACGTTTTCTGCTCCATGATTCAGCCTCCTTTAGAATCCTTAATTTCAACCTGATGGCCGGACAAATTTTTCCGGTGCACAACCATCCGGCGGAAGGGCAGGTGAGTATTCAGGTTCTTGAGGGAACCGGGCAGTTTCTGGGAGGAGAGAATGCGGAGATTCCGGCGGCGGCCGGTGATATCCTGGTCTGTGATATCGCCGAACTGCACGGGATCCGGGCCGAGAGCGATATGCGTATTTTGGTGACTATTGCCCCGCCTTTTTAGAGGCCGTTGCTCTACGAGCAACGGCAGTATGTTGTTCGTAGAGCTTACGGCCTCTTATGCCACGCTCAGAAACAGCAATCTTTTCAGCTGTTTCTGAGCGTGGCGGCGTCCGGCAAGTGATCTCCGCCGGTGATAGAAAGAGCTTACGGCCTCTTATGCCGCGTCCCAGAAGCAGCAATCTTTTCAGCTGTTTCTAAGCGTGGCGTGCGGCAAATAATCTCAGCCGGTGATAGATCGGGCAGGCGGCAGTATGTTGCTCAAAAAGCGTTGCGTGCGGCAAGTGACCTCCGCCGACATCTGTAGAATGGCGTGCCGGGTTCGTCGAGGGAGAGTTTTTTCATCAAAACGTTGCTTCTACCGACCTGCCGTTTCTAAAAAATCCTGAATCTCTTCGCGACTGAGGAAAACACCGCTCAGAGTCTTATCCCCGCACTTGAGAGTGGGGATAAAGCGAACGCCATCCTTCCAGGCGCGCAATGGGTTGGTGACAATGTCCACCTCTTCAATCTCGATTTCAGGCTTGTCGTGGGTCAACTCATACAGAGTTTTACGGGCCATATGGCACCGTGGTCACAAGGCTGAGCGGTAAAGGGTGATCTTGATCATGGAAAGGGCCTCCTGCCTTTTGTTAATGAATCCGGAAATGACAAGGATATGAATACTCGAATACTCGTTGACATCATTTCATTTTCAATGATACATCAGAAGCTATGAAGTCTTCAATAATAGATTCAATGGTCGTTTTTTTATGGTTTTTCCGTCAGGTGGGTCATGCCTCTTCCTCCTAAATTAACGCTTATCAGTGATTCCCGTTTTCTCGATCATGATACGGGGATTGATCATCCGGAGCTACCGGCCCGTCTTCAGCTCATTCTCAACAACCTGGAACAGAGCGAATACTATTCCTCCCTTGGCTTTCACGGCACCCGTCCGGCCGAAAGAAAATGGCTCATAGCGGCCCATGATGAGGGCTGGCTGTTTCGTTTCGAAGAGGCGGTTCTTTCAGGTAAGACCTCCGTTGACCATTCCGACAACCAGATATGCTATGAATCCTACGATGTGGCTACTCTCTCGGCTGGAGCCGGCCTGACCGGTGTTGATCTGCTGGAGCAGGGTACGGCACGACAGGTGTTCTGCCTGGTGCGGCCTCCCGGTCATCATGCAGAACGCAACCGGCCCTTTGGTTTCTGTTTTTTCAATAACTGTGTGGTGGCGGCCCGTTACTGGCAGCAGCAGTATGGTCGGCAACGGATTCTGGTCTTCGACTTTGATGCCCATCATGGCAACGGCATTCAGTCAGCCTTTGAGCGGGAGGCGGATACCCTGTATATCAGTATCCATGAGCATCCCAGTTTCAGCTATCCGGGGACCGGATATAAAGACGAAACAGGTTTTGAAGAGGGGCGTGGTTCCATTCTCAACCTCCCCCTTTCTCCCGGTGCCGGAGATGAACAGCTTCTGGCCCTGCTGCACGGACCGGTGGAGGAAAAGATTGCCCAGTGGCAGCCGGATGCCATGATTGTGGCGGCGGGATTTGACGGCCATCGGGCCGATGAGATGTCCGGCCTGCTCTATTCCACCGGCGTCTATGAAAAGGTCGGGCAGGGAGTCCGTGCCCTGAGTAATAAGTACTGCGGGGGAAGGCTGCTTTCCATGCTTGAGGGCGGGTACGAGTTGACGGTGCTGGGTGAGTCGGTTGAGGCGTATGTGCGGGGGCTTCTGGCAGAGTAATTGGGGCATTGATGCCATGCTGGAAAATAATGAATTTTTAACTTATTCTGAAAAACTATCATGTATATTTCAAGGTTTATGGCCAAGGAACCGCTGACTGCGACGGCTGATATGAAATTGCCTGAGGCCAGGCGTCTACTTAATGAAAATCGTTTTCGCCATTTGCCGGTGGTGGATGGGCAGGGGCAAATGCTGGGGATGATCACTGACCGGGATCTGCGCTCAGCCTATCCTTCCTCCGTGCTCAGCGAAGGTGAGCGGATTGCCGCCTATGAAAGGATAAAAAACACGACGGTGGCCGATATCATGAGTGTTGACTGTGTTGGTTTGACCCCACAGTCAACCCTGGATGATGCCCTGCTGCTCCTGGATCGTATGAAGGTCGGGGCGTTGCCGGTTCTGGATGAGGGACAGGTGGTGGGGATTTTTTCCAGCCGGGATCTGCTCACCGCCTACAAGGAACTCTTCGGGGTGGGGGAAAAGGGCTCGGTGCTTCTGGGGATTGAAGATGATGGGGAAAAAGGGCTTCTGACCAGAATTGTGAACCTGCTGGAACAGCATGACATCCCTTTTACCAGGTTGCTGCGTTTTCGGGATGTCGAAAACGGTGACCGGATTTATCTCCGCCTGAACACCTACAAAATTGCCTCGGTAATCAATCTTCTGCGTGAGGCCGGCATCCGGCCTGCCCTTTGAGAGTGATTTTTTTTACTCAAAGTAAACTTCTTTTAGAGGAACTGTTATGAGTCTTGATGTCCTGTTTCATCCTCAGTCGGTGGCGGTGATTGGCGCCTCCAGGACTCCTGGCAAGGTCGGTCATGATATTCTGGCCAATCTGGTCAGGGATGGTTTTCCCGGGTTGATCGTGCCTGTTAATCCCACCGTTGACACCCTGCTTGACCTGCCGTGTTATCCGAGCCTTGCGGCCTGGGGCAAGGAGATTGATCTGACTGTGATTGTGGTGCCGCAGGCCATGGTGATGGAGGCCATAGAAGACAGTATCAAGGCTAAAACCAGGGCTATTATTGTCATCACCGCCGGCTTTCGTGAGACCGGGCCGGAGGGGCAGGCGCGGGAGAAGAAGATGGCGGATCTCTGTCTGCGCCATAGTGTCAGGATTCTGGGGCCAAACTGTCTGGGACTGATCAACACCGAGGCCAACCTGAACGCCTCTTTCGCCGGCTCCATGCCAAAGCCTGGCGGGATCTCGATTTTCTCCCAGTCCGGAGCCCTGTGCACCGCCATGCTGGATCTGGCTGCGGGCAGGCATCTGGGGCTGGCCAAGGTGATCAGCATCGGCAACAAGGCAGATATCAGCGAGGTTGATTTGCTCTCCTATCTCGGTCAGGATGAGCAGACCAAGGTCATCGTCGGCTATCTCGAAGATATCGCCACCGGCTCCAATTTTGTCAAGGCGGCGGAAGAGGCCGCCACCAGGAAACCGGTGATTATCCTCAAGTCAGGAACCACCACCGCCGGTTTGAAGGCAGCGGCTTCCCATACCGGCGTCCTTGCCGGGGTCGATACCGCCTATGGCGCTGCCTTCAAACGTTCCGGCGTGGTGCGGGCCGACACCTTCGACGCCCTCTTTGATTATGCCACCGCCCTGGCCATGCAGCCGCTGCCCAAGGGCAACCGGATTCTTATCATCACCAATGCCGGCGGGCCTGGAACCATGGCTGCCGATGCGGTGGAAAAGGCCGGGATGGAGGTGGCCGAGCTTGACCGCAACACGGCCACCGCACTGCGGGCCCAGCTACCTCTGGCGGCAAGTGTCGGTAATCCCATTGATGTCCTTGGTGATGCTGATCCCGCCCGCTATGTGTCTGCCATTGAGGCGGCCCAGGCCGATCCTGCGGTTGATGCCATCCTCGTTATCCTCACTCCCCAGGCCATGACCCGGTCGGCGGAAACGGCCATCGCCATCGCTCGCGCCCTTGATGGCTCCAAGCCGGTGGTGGCTTCCTTTATGGGCGGCAAGGATGTGATGCCGGGCCGCCAGGAGCTTGCCGCTGCGGGTCTTCCCGATTATGAATCCCCCGAGCGGGCTGTCTCCGCCCTGAAAGCCATGGTGGAATATGCTGCCTGGAAAGCACGGCCGCCGCGTCTGGTGACCCGGTTCCGCGTCAATCGAAGGCGGGTGGAGCGGATCATCAGCCGTCGGCAGCGTACCGGCATGCTCCAGTTGGGGGAGGTGAAAGGAAAGGATATCCTTGGGGCCTACGGGTTCCGGGTTATGGATGGGGCGCTTGCCGGAAGTGCCGATGAGGCGGTGGAAATTGCCGAGCGGATCGGCTATCCGGTGGCGATGAAGATTGTTTCTCCCAATATTATCCATAAAAGTGATCTGGGCGGGGTCATGCTCAATGTCGCAAGCGGTGATGGGGTTCACGATTCCTTTGATCTGATGATGCTGAAAATCCGTAAGCGGGTGCCCAATGCCTTTATCGAAGGGATCTATGTGGAGCAGATGGCAACCAAGGGCCTGGAGGTCATTATCGGTATGAGCCGTGATCCTCAGTTTGGGCCGATGCTTATGTTCGGTCTGGGCGGAATCTTTGTTGAGGTGATGAAGGATGTGACCTTCCATCTGGCCCCCATTACTGAAAGCGAGGCCATCCAGATGCTCCTGGCCACACGGTCCTATGCCATGCTTGAAGGCAGGCGGGGGCAGAGGGGGGTGGATATTACCGCCATCGCCTCCGGCTTGCAGCGCATCAGCCAGTTGACCACTGATTTTCCGCAGATTCTGGAGTTGGATATCAACCCGTTTATCGTTGGAGAATTCGGCTCAGAACCGGTTGTGGCGGATGCCAGGATGACCTTGGCCCCGTTGCCTGGGGATGGTGACGGGAAAGAGTGATACGGTGTTGATAAGCAGTGTAATTCTATTTCCAAATCAAAGGTGAAGTTTCCATAATTTCCCTCCCCCTTGGCGGGGGAGGGTCAGGGTGGGGGGGATGAACTATGGAAATTGCTCATTGCAGCTTCACCCACCCCCAACCCCTTCGTCAAGGGAGGGGAGTTCTCTCTACCGAACGAACCGGATATGGAACGCTTGACTGAGAATTCGAATAAGATGCTGTTATGAAAGGAGTAGGGGATTTCTGGTTGTTTCGGTAGGGTGTTTTTTTGGCATAAGAGGCCGTAGATGACGCTGGTAATTGAACGATCTGGTTAATTCGGTATGGTGTTTTTTTGGATGTGTTTTGGATTTGGCGAGACGCCACGCAACGAATCAGCCGGAAGGGACTGGCTGTTTCTTTGGCGCGGCATAAGAGGCCGTAGATGACGCTGGTAATTGAACGATCTGGTTGTTTCGGTATGGTGCTTTTTGGGATGT
>WSXV01000007.1:62763-186629 GCA_009773475.1 Desulfobulbaceae bacterium
TTGTTTGGATTTGGCGAGACGCCACGCAAAGAAACTGCCGGAAGGGACTGGCTGTTTCTTTGGCGCGGCATAAGAGGCCGTAGATGAGAGACGCAAGAAAAAGACCTTGCCTCTCTCATAACGGCCACTAAGGAGAATATAGCATGGAATATGATGTGAACTGGAAAGAGACCTACAAGGATTTGATCATGTCCCCGAGGAAGGCCCTGTCCCACGTTCGCTCCGGTCAGCGGATTTTTTTGGGCACCGGCTGCGGGGAACCCACCCTGCTGGTGCAGGCAATGGTCGAGATGGCCGGTACCCTGTGCGATGTGGAGATCGTTGAGCTCTTGACTAAAGGTGATGCCCCCTACGCCGAGCGAAAGTATGCCGACTGTTTCAAGGTGAATTCGTTTTTTATCGGCCATAATGTCCGGGGCCTGTTTGAAGAGGGCAGGGGAGATTATACCCCCATCCTCATGTCGGATATTCCGAGTTTGTTTGACTCCGGACAGTTGCCACTGGATGCGGCATTGATTCAGGTGACCCCGCCGGATGTTCGCGGCAAGATGAGCCTCGGAGTGTCTGTTGACATTGTCAAGAGCGCTGCCGAGAATGCCTCGCTGGTGATTGCCATGGTCAATCCGCAGATGCCCTGGACTCGGGGGGACAGCCTCATTGATATCAACGACCTGGATATTCTGGTGCCGGCGGATGTGCCGCTGTTGCAGCGCGAGTCGCAGCCGGTGCATGAGATCAGCGCCAAGATCGCTGAGCTGGTGGCGGCCCTTATTCCCAATGGCTCGACCATCGAGTTTGGTATTGGCCGGGTGCCGGGAGTGGGCCGCATTCCCCAGGCTGTGATCCATGCCCTCCATGGCAAACGTGATCTTGGTATCCATACCGAGCTGATCACCGATGATATCCTTGAGCTGATCGCCTCCGGGGCAGTGAGCGGGGCCCGGAAATCGACGGATCGCGGCAAGATCGTGACCAGTTTCTGCATGGGAACCAAAAAGTTGTACGACTTTGTCAATGACAATCCCCTGTTTTCCTTCCGGCCCACCGAGTATGTCAATGACTCCAATGTCATTGGCCGGCAGAATCGGATGGTCTCCATTAATATGGCACTCGAGATTGATCTCACCGGTCAGGTCTGTTCGGATTCTGAGGATGGGAATTTTTATTCCGGCATCGGTGGGCAGGTGGATTTTAACCGCGGCGCCGCCAAGGCCCCAAGCGGTCGGCCCATTATTGTCATGCCCTCCACCACCAGAGACGGAAAATCGCGCATTGTTGCGACCTTGAGTAATGGTTCCGGGGTGGTGGTCAGCCGTGGCACGGTGCATTATGTTGTCACTGAATACGGGGTGGCCTATCTGCATGGCAAATCCGTTCAGGATCGAACCCTGGCCCTTGTCTCCATCGCCCATCCCGATCATCGTGAGCAGCTCCTTAAGCAGGCCATTGAGGCCCGTTTCATTCGCCGCGAATTTGCCGATGTGGAGGGAAAATTTGTGGTTGCCTCGGAGGATCTGATGAAGAGCAGCTTTCTCCTTGATAACGGCACCCAGGTTAATTTCCGGCCTGTCCATCCCACCGATGAGCCGTCAATGCGTGAGCTGCTCTATGATCTTTCCAAGGAGACGCTTTACTATCGGTTTATGAGTCATAACCAGCGCTTTGGCCAGAAGCAGATCCAGAACTTTGTCTATGTCGATCACCGCAAGGATGTGGCCATCGTCGGCACTGTTCCCGAGGCCCATGGCGATGATATCGTGGCCGTTGGCCGCTATTATCTCGATGAACGGACCAATCGGGCCGAGGTTGCCTTTGTGGTTCGCGATGAGTGGCAGAATAAGGGCTTAGGCAGCTTTCTCTTCAGCCATCTGATTACCATTGCCAAGGCCAGCGGCATCAGCGGATTCACCGCTGAGGTTCTGCGGGATAACAAGCGGATGCAGGCGATCTTCAACCATTCCGGCTATAATGTGCGGAGTCAGGTGGAAGAGGGGGTATGCAGTTTCCGGATTGAATTTTAATTTCAGCCCAAGGGGAAAGAGCAGGAGAAAATCAGAAGGGAGCAGGGAGACGGCTGGAGTCGGAAGATAGGATAAATCGAACTTGAGTACTGCCTTAATAAAAAAGGAGAAAAATCATGGTCGAAGAAGGAGTTGTCCGGCAGGCCCTGCGGACTGTTCTGCATCCGAAGTTGGGTAAAAGTCTGATTGATATCGGTATGATCTCCGATATTTCCATACAGGGTGAAGCCGTCACAGTCACCCTGGCCTTGAAAAGTTACCGTTCCCCTCTGAGAAGTTTTCTCACAAGCCAGATAGAAAAAGTGGTCACTGCCTTGCCGGGTGTGGCCTCGGTTCAGGTGGAGATTGCCATCATGAGCCGGGAAGAATCAGAACGGCTGTTCCCGCACGCCCCGTTAAAAGGTGTTGAAAAGGTGTCCCGTTTTCTGGCGGTGGCAAGCGGTAAGGGAGGGGTCGGCAAGACCACTGTGGCGGTGAACGTGGCCCTTGCCCTTGCCCGACAGGGCTGTAAGGTCGGGCTTCTTGATGCGGATGTGTATGGGCCGAGCGTGCCGATGATGCTGGGGATTACCGAGGCCCTGGATCAGGTGAAGGGGATGATTGAGCCGCAGGAAAAGTATGGCTTGCGTATCGTCTCCTTAGGGATGACCGCTGGCCAGAACGATGCCTTTATCTGGCGGGGCCCGCTTGTTTCCAAAATGCTGCATAATCTGCTCGATCAGGTGCAGTGGGGCGAACTCGATTACCTGGTGATTGATCTTCCCCCGGGCACCGGTGATCCCTCCATTGCCATTGCCCAGGCCCTTCCAAATTGCTTGATATTAATGGTGACGACACCCCAGGATGTTGCGTTGGCCGATGTGCGGAGATCCATTGGGCTTTTTCACAAAACCGGGCAGAAGATCATCGGGCTTGTGGAAAATATGTCCTACTTTCTTACCAGTCCATCGGCTGAACCCATTGAGATCTTTGGCCATGGCGGTGGAGAAAAACTCAGCCGGGAGACAGGCATTCCCCTGTTAGGCCGGATTCCCCTGGATCTTGAGCTCAGGAAGGGGGGCGATAATGGTGTTCCCCTGATGGTCTCCGCGCCGGAGTCTTCAGCAGCCGCTGTTTTTCAGAAAATCGGCAAACAAATACTGGATATAAATGCTGCGGCTCTATAGCGTGGACCGAGCATTTCCTGTAGGTTGCAACTATTTTCCAGAGAGCGCTCTCCGGAAAACAACTCATCTTTTATCAGCCCCTTGCTAAAGGATAAAAGAGGTTCATCCACGTTCCTTCCCGCACAGACGTATCCAACGCGGGCATTGAATTGTAGGAGCATGGAGCCCCGATAAAAGCACTCGGGGAGAGCGCCTTGGGCATTTTGTACGAAGTTCAAACGATTATTTTTTTAGCCCGCTGAGTCGATGAAAAGCAAACAACAACAGACAGCATGTCTTCGCTGCGGCACCTGCTGTCAAAAAGGCGGCCCTGCCCTGCATGGTCAGGATCTGGCTCTGGTGCGTGATGGACATCTGCCCCTGGCTGACCTGATCACCATTCGGCGCGGGGAGCTGGCCCATAATCCCCTCACTGACCGCATTGAACCGGTGACCCAGGAGCTGGTGAAGCTTCGGGGAACCGGGGCGGAGTGGTGCTGTTGCTATTATGATCCCGCCAGTCGGGGATGTTCAATTTACCGAAATCGGCCGGTGGCCTGCGGGGTGCTGCAATGCTGGCAGCCGGAGCTAACTCTTGCCCTGGTTGGCCGGGATCTCTTGAGTCGCCTTGATCTTCTTGCGGAGGATGAAGCGCTCCGGACGCTGGTCCTTGAATATGAACGCCTCTGTCCCGGTCCTGATATGGGCGAGGTGGAGAGGAATCTGGCTGATCAGGCTGAGAATGTTCTGAGCACTTTAGAAGAGCAGGTCAATAGGGATCTGGCCTTTCGCGACCGGGTGGTGCGTGAGCTGCATCTGCCCCTGGCTCTGGAGATGTTTCTCTTTGGCCGCCCACTCTTCCAGTTGTTGCAGGCCTTGGGGGTGAAGGTCTCGGAGGCGCCGCAGGGCTTACGCCTTGCATTACCAAGGGAAGGGCGTGAAGGACGGCGGAGATAGAATAACTTTCTCAGGGAAGCGTGTCTTACTTGTCCTGGTTCCCATGCGCCGCATGGGAACCAGAAAGCCGCGCCCAGCCGACCACCCCCAACCTCATCTGTCTTTCCATGTCCTGACCAAATAGTTCCCGATTAGACAACATTCCTTATCTCTCATCAGAAAAAAAGGCTGGCATGCCCGTATCTTTTCCTGTCCACTGGTATTTTTTTCCTAAATTTTGCATTTTGTTTTATGGGACGATATAATTAAAATTGCTGTCCGCTATTTCAAATCCTTCATTTTACAGAACGCTTAAAACTTTTTGAATACTTCCCTGAAAAAATATGACTACTCCAAGAAAGAAGAAGGTTAAAGCAGAAGTCTCCGAGCAACATCAGGACCAGCAGGAAGTAACCCAGACGACCGAATCCGGTCAGAGCCTGCCGACTTCTGCTGTCCCGACCCCCGGCTTTCCCATTGTCGGGATCGGCGCCTCGGCGGGGGGGCTTGAGGCCTTCCAGGCCTTTTTCTCCGCCATGCCTGCCGACAGTGAACCCCGCATGGCCTTTGTCCTTGTGCAACATTTATCTCCGGCGCATAGGAGTCTGCTTGTGGAGCTGGTGAAACGGTTCACCCAGATGCCGGTTTATGAGGTTGAGGATGGGGTGGTGCCCCAACCCGGCTGTATCTATATCATCCCTCCCAACAAGGACATGGCCTTTTTGAATGGGGCCCTGCAACTTCTGGAACCGGTTTTGCCGCGCGGTCAGCATCTGCCCATTGATTTTTTCTTCCGTTCTCTGGCCCAGGATCAGCATGAACGGGCGATCTGTATTGTCCTCTCCGGCACCGGCAGGGACGGCACCCTGGGGGTTCGGGCGGTGAAGGGCGAAGGCGGGATGGTGATGGCCCAGAGTCCTGAGACCGCCGAGTTTGACGGGATGCCGGTAAGCGTCATTGATACCGGGATGGTGGATTATATCCTGCCGGTGAGCGAGATGCCGGCCAAGCTGATTGGCTATGTGAAACATGTCTTTGGTCACACCGTGCGGTCCCATGTGAAGCCGGTTTGTAATTCTGAGGATCTGTTAAAAAAAGTCTTTATCCTCCTGCGTGACCAGACCGGCCATGACTTCTCCCTGTATAAGCATAACACCATCAACCGTCGCCTGGAGCGGCGCATGGCCCTGCACCAGATTGCTGAGCTTGCAGAGTATGTCCGTTTCCTCCAGCAGACTCCGGCTGAGGTCAAGGCGCTTTTTCAG
Source organism: Desulfobulbaceae bacterium (assembly GCA_009773475.1). Lineage (GTDB taxonomy): Bacteria > Desulfobacterota > Desulfobulbia > Desulfobulbales > Desulfocapsaceae > UBA2270. The sequence goes on from WSXV01000007.1 coordinate 68,131, forward strand.
GAGATGCTGATCGGGGTCACCAGTTTCTTTCGAGATACGGAGGCTTTTGCCGCCATTCAATCGCTGATTATTCCTCAGTTGTTAGCCGAAAAACCTTCCGGCTCAACCATTCGTGTCTGGACGTGTGGCTGTTCCACCGGTGAGGAGGCCTTTTCCCTGGCGATTCTTATCCAGGAGGAGATGGAGGCCCGCAAGCAGTATTACAAGGTGCAGTTGTTTGCCACTGATATTGATGCCCGGGCCATCGAAGTGGCCCGCAGCGGGGTTTATCCAGCCAGTATTGCGGTGGATGTCTCTGCGGAACGGCTGTCGCGTTTTTTTAATCTGCAAGGGGATGGCACTACCTACCGGGTCACGAAACCAATCAGGGATATGGTGATTTTTTCCGAACATGACGTGATTGCAGACCCCCCATTTTCCAAACTGGATCTGATCACTTGCCGCAATCTCCTGATTTATATGGGAATTGAACTGCAGAAAAAGTTGATCCCGGTGTTTCATTATGCGTTGAGAACAGGCGGCATGCTGTTTCTCGGGAGTTCTGAAACCGTGGGTGAGTTTGAAGAAATCTTTACGCCCCTGAACCGTCAGTTGAAACTCTATCTTCGCAAAGAGAGTCTCCAGAATACCTACCGACCGGTCCTGAAGCACTTTTTTATACCCCAGCAAAAGGGGGCCGGCAGTGGCGAAATGGGTGGCGTACGGTCGACCCATTATGCCTCGGAAGATAAGAAGATGCCGTTGCGTGAGCTCACCGAAAAAACACTGCTGCAGCATTTTGCGGCGGTGGGCGTGCTGGTCAGCGAACATGGTGAGATCTTTTACCTCCATGGCCGTACCGGCCGCTTCCTTGAGCCGACTCCCGGCGAGGCCAGCCTGAATATCCTGAAGATGGCCCGGGAAGGGTTACAGCACGAACTGGTGATTGCCCTGTACAAGGCCGTGACCCAAAAGGAGCGGATCTTTCATCCTGCCCTGCAGGTAAAAACCAACGGCAGTTTCACCTGTGTCAACCTGACCGTGCTGCCGGTGTTTCCGGCCTCCCTGGGCCAGTTTGGCCTTGCCCCTGAGCTGGGCGGGCAGACCTGGTATCTGGTGATCCTTGAGGATGCTCCGCCGGAAGGACAGGGCCAACCGGCAGCGCCGGAATCTGGTGGATTGCCCGTGGACTCCGGGCACGGATGTCCCAATATGCCAGGCGATGCCGTGGCCTTGCGGGAGGAATTGCGGATCAAGGAAGAATATCTACAACGCAATATTGAAGAGCTGGATACCTCCAACGAAGAGATGCAGTCCATCAATGAAGAGCTGCAATCCACCAACGAGGAGCTTGAGACCTCCCAGGAAGAGCTGCAATCGGTCAATGAGGAGTTGGCCACGGTTAATGCGGAACTCCAGGCCAAGGTGGTTGATCTCTCCCGCGCCAATAATGATATGAATAACCTGTTGGCCGGCACCGATCTGGGAATGATCTTTGTCGATCATCATCTCTGTGTGCAGCGTTTTACCCCGGCCGTCACCAAGGTGATTAACCTGATTCCCACGGATGTCGGGCGGCCGGTGGCCCACATTGTCTCCAACCTGGTCAATTATGATTCTCTGGTGGCGGATGTGCAGGCTGTGCTTGACACCCTGGTCCCCCAGGAGATTGAGGTGTGTACCGGCTCCGGCGAGTGGTTTCTCCTGCGTATCCGTCCGTATCGTACCCTTGAGAATGTGATTGAAGGGGCGGTCATCACCTTTATCGATTTTACGGAGAGAAGGTGTGCGCGGGAAAATGCCCAGCGCCTGGCGGTCATTGTCGAAAACGCCCAGGATGCCATACTGTTACAGGATCTGGCGGGACGTATTCTGGCCTGGAATCCGGCGGCCCAGAGGATGTACGGCTGGAGTGAAGCCGAGGCCCTGGCCATGCATGTCGTCGATTTGATCCCAGAGGAGAAGCGGGAAGAGCACCTGGCCATGATCCAGCAGCTGCTTCATACGGAGAATTTGGAACCCTACCGCAGTGAGCGCATCGGCAAGAATGGCGAGCGTTTTCAGATATGGCTGATTGCCACGCCCATGCTGGATAAAGAAGGAAATGTCTATGCCGTGGCGACCACGGCTCGAAAAAATATGGATGGAGAACCGGTGTAGGTGAGATGTCAGGTTGAAAGAGGGGGACACCATGGAAGTTGTGAGTAATTCTCATTTTTTTAGCTCCTGCCCCTTGGAAAAAATAACAGATGTGAGATGATAATAGAAAGATGGGTGTCGGGGCGCGTTGGTTTTATTTTGTAGGGGATTGATGAACGCCATGACCTGTTTTTCCACCCCACCTCTCCATGGCAGGACACCCCGCAGTAAAGTAGGGTTGAAAGACATCGGTGTCTGGCACTTAGCCATTGTAAATAAATATGTTGGACTCTTTTTGCCTCAAAAACGGCATTAGGGGTCGTAAAGAAATGAAAACAAAGTACACGTTATTTCTTAACGGCCACGAATGTACTCTCGCTGAGTATCAGTAAAGAAATCAGTATGGATTGGGGGATAAAGTATGACGCTTACACCGGAAGAGGCAGGGAAACAATTACGCAAGTCGGCAGAAGAAAAACTCCGGCAGACAGAGAGCTTGCCCCAGGAACAGCTCACCCCTGATGGGACTCAAGCCTTGCTTCATGATCTGCGGGTTCATCAGATTGAGCTGGAGATGCAAAATGATGAATTACGCCGCACCCAGCATCAACTGGAGATCTCTCAGGCTCGCTACTTTGATCTCTATAATCTGGCCCCGGTGGGGTACACGACCCTGAGTGAAGAGGGGATTATTGAAGAGGCCAATCTCACCTGTGCCAATCTCCTGGGGGTGGCCAGGGGCGAGCTGGTGAAACGCCCGTTTTCTCACTTTGTCTTTGCCGAGGATCAGGATATTTACTATCTCCATTGCCGGAAGCTTATGGAGATGAATGCTGCCCATAAATGTGAAGTGCGAATGGTGCGGGCCGATGGCAGCCTGTTTTGGGCACTGTTGCAGGGCGTTCCTGGCGAAGAAAAGGATGCGGGCGCCGGCTACCGCCTGGTGCTCCATGATTGCACCAACCGAAAAATCGCTGAGCTTGAGGTGGAGACGATTAAGAATCAATGGGAAAAAACCTTCAATGCCATTGACGAAGTCATCACCATTCATGACCGGGATATGCACATCGTTCGCGCTAACAAGGCAGCCGGGAAATTGCTGGGGATGGAGCCCACAGAGCTTGCCGGGAAATATTGCTATCAGGTGTTCCGGAAAGCTGAGAGGCCATGTCCCGGCTGTCCCGAGGTGCTTGCGCGGATGACCAACACGCCGTACCGGTCAAATATCCACCACGAGAAGCTGGCCAAAACCTTTACTGTGGCTGCCTATCCTTTGGTCGAGTCCCAAGGGGAAGGCGATTACGTCTGTATCGCCAAGGATATTACCGAGTCTCTGCAGATGGAGATGCGCCTCAGGCAAATGCATAAGCTGGAGGCAATCGGGGTCCTGGCCGGCGGCATTGCCCATGATTTCAATAATATTCTCTTCCCCATTCTTGGCTACGCGGAACTGGCTGAACTCAGGCTGCCCCCCGAAGACACGGTGACGGCCTCATATCTCCAGAAGATTGTTCAGGGCGCCCTGCGAGCCAAGGAGATGACTGCCCAGATTCTGGCCTTCAGCTGTCAGGTTCCCGTCCAAAAGTATCCCTTCCATCCGCATCTGGTGGTCCAGGAGGCGCTCTCCCTGTTGCGGGTTTCTTTGCCCTCGCATATTGAACTGGTTGCCGATATTTCCTCTGAATGCGGCAGCATTCTGGCTGATCCAACCCAGTATTACCAGATCGTTATGAACTTGTGCACCAACGCCTTCCATGCCATGGAGGTGAAAGGCGGGGTCTTGCGGGTGAGCTTGCAAGAGGTGACAATCGGCAAAGATGACCGCCGTGTGCTTGAGGACGGTTTTTTCCCTGACGATTATATTGATCTTGAGGTCAGTGATACCGGGATTGGTATGGAGCCTGGGGTTGTGGGTAAGATCTTTGATATTTATTTCACGACCAAGTCCGTGGGGAAAGGAAGCGGTATGGGGCTGTCGGTGGCCCATGGTATTGTCAAAAGCTGTCAGGGGCAGATCACGGTGCACAGCGAGCTTGGCAAAGGGACAAGCTTTCATGTCTTTATCCCGAGAGTCGCCGAAAAATCGGCGGAGGTGGAGAAAGCCTTGCCTCTTCCAACCCCTTCCGGTGCCGAACGGATAGTGGCGGTGGATGATGAAAAGATGATCACCAGTCTGTTCCAGGCGATTTTTAAAAGATTTGGCTATGAGGGGATTGTTTTTAACAGCAGCACCGAGGCCCTGGAGTATATAAGCCAGACTCCGGATGCCCTTGATATGCTGATTACCGATATGACCATGCCCCAGATGAATGGCCTGGACTTGAGTCGGAAGGTGCTCGCTCTTCGGCCCGATCTGCCGATTATCCTCTGCACCGGCTATAGCGAACTTGTAAACGAAGAGAAAGCCCGGGAGGCCGGCATCCAGACCTTTCTGATGAAGCCCTTTGCCCTCGATGACCTGCTCTCGGCAATGCGTAAGATGTTTGAGAAGAAGAAGGGGGAAGGGTAGATGGGGTAATAGAAGAGAGCCTCTCGGAGTCTCGCACACTCGCTTACCCGCAAAATAACAATTTATTACCCTCAACCGTCATTCCCACGCAGGCGGGAATCCAGAAGATACGAGATTGAAAAGAATGGTTTCCCGATAAAAACACTCGGGAATGACGTTCTGGTATTTTTGAAAGAATCTCAAATTGTAAATCCTTTAAGCCCCCTCTTGCTCGCAAGAGGGGGCTTTTTTGTTTCTGCTTCTGGTTCCCCCCACCCTGCATTGCAAATCGTTGCCAATGTATGATGGACAAAAGACAGACTGGATGTGGCGTATCGGAGCGCTACTTTTGAGCCAATGTCATCGTCTGTTGTCCAGCGTCGCTTTACCAGCGGCTGCGGGCGATAACCTCGCCCTGCTTGGACAGGGTAATCTGTTCCACCGGCACGGATCTACCCGCCAATTCTATCGCCTCTTTGATAATGCCGACCATGGAGAAACAGCAGGGGACTTCCATGATCAGGATGGTCAGGCTTTTGAGATTGCAGGTTGTGATAATCTCGGCAAAGCGCTGGACATAGCTCTTGGCGTCGTCAAATTTGGGGCATCCCATCATCACCACCTTGCCGGTGAGAAAATCTGCATGGAAATTGGGGGCGGAGACGGCGGCACAGTCGGCAGCCACCAGCAAATCAGCATTTTGCAGGAAAGGCGCCGATGATGGAACCAGACGGATCTGCACCGGCCAGTGGCTGAGGGCAGAGGCGGCACCGCCCATGGAAGTCGGCGCATTGGCCGACTGACAGTTGCTCAAGGGGGCAAAGCTCTGGAGCTGGGCCGATGGACAGCCGGACGGTCTGGCGGTTGTCTGGGGCGCTGTTTTCTGCTCAGCCTGATTTTTCTGGCTGGCGAGAAATGCGTGCACCGCCTCTTCGCTGAAATCCTCGGCCTCCCGTTCAATAATCTGCAAAGCGCCGGTGGGGCAGGAGCCCAGACAGGCGCCCAGCCCGTCGCAGAGGTTGTCGGACACCAGCCGGGCCTTGCCGTCAATAATCCGCAAGGAGCCTTCCGCGCAGTCCGTCACACATTGTCCGCATCCGTTGCACAACTCCTCGTCGATCATAATAATCTTGCGTAGTATCTTCATGGTATTGTCCTTTTATGAGAATATGGGTTGAAGCTGAAATTGTGTGATTCCTGTCCTTGGTGGCATGTTCTCAATTATAGCCGAAATATTTTCCTGCACCTTGACTTGAATCAAGTGGAAAGGAAAAAATATAGATTGGGAGAGTGATGAGGCGGGTGTTCAGGTTGGGAGAGTCGAAGAAGCGGCGTTATGATCGCCGATACTATCAGAGATGATTGAAGGGAGCGGGTGGGATACCTTTGGCTGATCCGGCGGGGTTATGGAAACATGGGGGAAGTTCTTGGCTAGTCACCAGCTTTTGCCCGGATTGTCGCGGCCTCCTGTCTCCCCATGGTCGTCTGGCATGGAGTTGCGGGGCTTGCTGAGATATTCAGACTCAGATCTCCAAGGAGGCAGGCATCGTGAAAGATGGCGGCTGATGTTGTCTCTTCATCATTCTGGGCCGGCTTGCGGGCGAGCAGTCTGCTCACCTCACTGATCATGGTATCTGCAGCGGCAAGGTCGTTGAGTAGGTTCAGAGGGGTTTCAGATTCGGAAAGCAAGGCGGCAGCAACGACGGCTGCCATGTTGCCGCCCTCTTCCCGGCAGAGTTGTTCGGCAAATTCGGCTCGTTTACATACCAGAAGGTATTTTTGTTTCGAATCGAGAAGTTGTTTGCGAACTGCGATGGCCAGCTTTTCCTTGAACAGATCGGCAGTTTTGGATTGCAGCTCGGAAGGCAGGGAGCCCATGCACTGTTCGGCATAGGGACAGTACGAGGCGCAGCCAAAATCTATCTTTGGATTGAGGACCTTATGCCCGCACTGTTTGCACCTGCGCTGGCTGTCATCCTTGAAGAATTCGAGCATCGCTCCGCAATGGGGGCAGGGGATCTCAAAAACGGCCTCGCCGCTCCAGTATCGGTTATCTTGTCCAGGACATTGCATAGAGCTTGCTCCTGATATTCTTTAGTGCCTTTCGCAGATTGTCTTGTTTGTCGGGGTTAGGATGAGACTCCGAGAGGCTCGGTCAAGACCCCTTTTTTGAGCGCGTCAATGCCGATACGCTCCATAAAGCGGGCGGTGCGTGATTTGAACTTGGCATTGTCCTGATAGAAGCGCAAACATTTCTCCACCAGTTCCACAACTTGATCATCATTCAGGCCCTCGGCCACGATCTCGCCTAGGCGCGGATTGCCGCCGCCATTGCCGCCAAAGACCAAGGTCCAGCCTTTTTTAGTGGCAAAAATCCCGACATCGCGGACATAGGGCTCGGTGCAGGACATCCGGCAGCCGGAGATGCCGATTTTGACCTTGCCCGGCAGGGGCTCAGAAAAGGAGAGCTGTTCAAGGCGGCGGCCCAGGGCCAGAGAATCACTGGTGCCGTATTTACACCATTGCGAACCGGGACAGGCCTGGACATAATGGACCCCATTGACCGCCACCGGACGGGTCAGCGGTTTCAGCTCGGCCTTCAGTTTTGTCTGTTCCTCTTCGTCCATGCCCAGAAGCCCCAAGCGTTGAGCCGAGGTGATCTTGGTCATGGGAACATTATATTTGTTGATGACGGCCACAACCTTGGCCAGCTCGTCAGGGGAAAACAGGCCCATATTCAGGCCGGGGACGACAGTGTAGGTTTTCTGGTTCATATCAGCTCCTGGAGTTGAGTGTTGGAGGGGAATAAAAAAAGAACGACAATCAAGTTTCTCGGTGCTGAAATTACCAATTTTTTCGATTTGCTGCCATCGGTTCCTCGGGGGCAGCGTCTTTGTGGGCGCACTGAAAATGGCAGGGGCACGCTGTTGAAGCCGTGCCCCGTCGGAAAAGTTTTTTCTTAGCCGAGAATGGCTTTCAGGTCAGCCTCAGGAGTGGTGACCGGTTTGATATTGAAGTTTTCCACCAGCACATTCAGCACGTTGGGGGTGATGAAGGCCGGCAAAGAGGGTCCAAGATGGATGTTCTTGATCCCTAAGCTGAGCAGGGTCAGGAGGATGACCACCGCCTTTTGCTCGTACCATGAGAGGATCATGGACAGGGGCAGGTCATTGACCCCGCACTCGAAAGCACCGGCCAGGGCCACCGCAATCTGAATGGCGGAATAGGCGTCGTTGCACTGACCGACATCAAGGAGACGGGGAATGCCGCCGATATCGCCCAGTTGTTTGTCAAAGAAGCGGAACTTGCCGCAGGCCAGCGTCAGGATCATGCAGTCCGATGGAATCTGCTCGACGATCTCGGTGTAGTAGTTGCGTCCTGGTTTGGCGCCATCGCAGCCGCCAACGAGGAAGAAATGACGGATGGCCTTGGATTTGACCGCTGCAATCACCTTGTCGGCAACCCCAAGGACGGTGTTGCGGCCAAAGCCCACCAGTACGGAACCCTTGTCCAGAGTGTCGGTGAAGCCAGGCAGGGCAAGCGCCCGGTTGATCAACGCGGAGAAATCTTTAGTCTGTCCGACTGCCTCGATATGGGCAACACCTGGCCAACCGACGAGACCGGTGGTGAAGACGTTATCCTTGTAAGAATCCTTGGGGTTCTGAATGCAGTTGGTGGTAAAGAGGATGGACCCTGGAAACTCGGGCATTTCCTTATGCTGATTCTGCCAGGCGGTGCCGAAGTGGCCGTAGAAATGGCTGTATTTCTTCAGCTCTGGATAGCCGTGGCAAGGCAGCATCTCGCCATGGGTATAGATGTTAATACCCTTGTCTTTGGTCTGCTCGAGGAGCATGGCCAAGTCCTTGAGATCATGGCCGGTGACCAGGATACACTTGCCGGGAATGTGGCCCAGCGGTACTGGAGTGGGAACGGGATGACCGTAGGTGCCGGTGTTGCCGGCATCAAGCAGCTCCATGGCCTTGAGGTTGACCTCGCCGCATTTCAGGGCCAGGCCCACCAGCTCGTTCAGGCCCTGCTCGCTGGTCAGGGTCGCCATGGCCTCATGAATAAAGGCATAGACGGCTTCATCTTCCTGGCCCAGGATGGCGGCATGGTCGGCATAGGCGGCAAGACCGCGCAGGCCGTACATGGTGATCTGCTTCAGGGATTGGAGGTCGGGATTGACGTCCAGGGTATTGATGAAATTCAGAGCAGCGCCCTGTTCTTCCAGGCCGGTCAGTGATGCGGCAGGAGCAAAGGTCGCAGCGGCGGAGGTGAAATCGGTCTTGCCACCGGCTGCTGCAACTTTGACCTTGAGGGCATCCCGCAGAGCCACGGTCTTATTGATCAGGGTAACAAAACGGGCCGGGTCAAAATCCACATTGGTGAGGCAGGAGAAAATAGCCTCACAGGTAAAGCGATCGACGGCATTGTCTACCACACCAACCTTACGGCCGGCATCAGCCACCAGGCAAAGCCCCTGGATGGCATGGGTGAGAAGGTCTTCAAGTCCGGCTACGGCCTCGGTCTTTCCACAGACTCCCATGGTGGTGCAGGCGATTCCTTTGGCGGTTTGTTCACATTGATTGCAGTACATGATCGTTCTCCTTGGTAAGGGTTAGTTAAATAGCTCTTGATTGATGGTACATCTTATCTTTGGAACAAGGAACGTAATTTCTTTTTATCTTTGATCACTGTTCATCTATACTTACGACTCTATTATATACGGGAGGATGTTTCCTTGACCTAGGTCAAGGGGGTGATTTTTTTTTTAGAGGAGGGGAAAATGTTGATTGATCTGTTACGAAAAAGAAGAAGTGTCCGCAGGTTTGAGGAGCGACCGGTGGAAGAAGACAAGGTCAATGTTTTGATTGAGGCGGTGCTGCGTTCACCATCTTCGCGAAGCCTCAACCCCTGGGAATTCGTGGTGGTCAGGGACAGGGAGATGCTGTCCCGGCTTGCTCAGGCCAAACCCCATGGCGCCTCGTTTGTCAAAAACGCGCCGCTTGCCATTGTGATCTGCGCCGATCCAACCAAGTGTGATGTGTGGGTGGAGGACTGCTCCATCGCCGCCATTCTGCTCCATCTGGCGGCCACCGACCTTGGCCTGGGCAGCTGCTGGGTGCAGATCCGCCTGCGTGAGCACGTAGATGGCCGCATGGCGCAGGAGTATGTGGCGGATCTCCTGAGGCTGCCGGAAGGGATGGTGGTGGAGGCGATTGTTGCCATTGGCTATCCGACGGAGACGATGCCGGGACATCCTCGGGCGTCACTTCTGGATGAGAGGGTAAGTTTTGAGCGGTATGGAGAGGGGAAACTGGGAAATTAAAAAGCTGGATTTGTGTCCCGGCGCCAAAGTCAGCGGCGGCAAGGTGGTGTGGCAGGAGCAAGCAGGTTGCCATTATGTGGCCGCAACTCCTCGGAGGGTGGCCTGTACTCTGTGCGAGCATAACGACCGACACCCCGCAATTTCAAAACCATGATAGCGCGAACTCGTGGACATGTAGATTCTTCCTTGTCTTTTGTTTGGTCGCATTGATAAGGACTGCATGGTCATTTTTTTTCTACTCATTTTTTGATCAAAGTACGCTTAATCCGGAAGAACCTTTTTTTGTATGATTCCAATTCCGGGATTAAGGTATCCTGGATGTAGAATGAGGGGTGTGATAAATGACGAGATCAGCCCGCGTACCCAGTAATCTGTACGCGGGCTGATTTTTTAAACAACCTGCAATATGCTGGCTATGATCAGGCCTTATTAACTGTCATGAGGGCCATTGTGAAATTTTACACTTACAAGACTGCCTTGCGAAACTATCATTGGAATTCGGGTTGAAAAAGATGATTTCATGCCGCTGAATTTGGGAATGATTTGTGGAGAACAATCGGTGACAACCTGACGTATGGTGTTTCCTTCCTCGTCCAGTATCTCTATGTCAATATGACCTGTTATGAAATCTCTCACAGCTATCCTCTTGCGTTTCACCTGACCCTCAACGATCACCTCCGCCCCTTCTTGTCGGGCAGAAGTCTGGACTATATTTACCTTGAGTGCCGACTTTATTTTTAAGGACAATGTGCCGGGAGGTTGAGGCGGCTCAGGTATACTAACGGCACAGGCCGGTAAAATTAACGCACTGGCAAGAAACAAGATCAGGGATATTATTTTTTTGAATTTCATTAAAATCTCCATGAGATAGTAGGGTGGGACTCTTGGGCCAGGGTTTCGTCTTCACTCGAGACGGTTTTCCATGGCGATTGATTGCGCCGAGGGAGGTCTTTCATCTCATCGCTTCTGGTCAAATCGTTTTTCCAGCCGTTCGAAACAGACCGGAACAACCACCAGGGTCAGGATGGTTGAGGTAATGAGACCACCCATAACAACGACCGCCAGGGGTTTCTGGATATCGGCTCCTGAACCTGTGACGTAGAGCATGGGGAGATGGCCGATGAAGCTGGTGAGTGCCGTCATCAACAGCGGCCGGAAGCGCAGACGGCAACCTTCGTGGATGGTGTCGTCAATGGAGTGACCCCTGTTGCGCAGTTGCCGGAAAAAGGTGATGAGTACGACGCCGTTTTGCACTGCGATTCCCAGCAGGCAGATAAAGGCCACCGCCGCCGAGACTGAAAGTGGCATACCCCAAATTTGGATAGCAATAATGCCGCCTACCAAGGCAAAAGGCAGGTTGAGGACGACGAGCAGCGAGTCTCGGATATTGCCCAACGCCATGTAGAGCAGGCAGACAATGAGAAAGAGCGCTGTCGGCACAACTATGGAAAGACGTTGCATCGCTCGCTGCTGGTTTTCAAACTGGCCTCCGTATTCAAGAAAATAACCGGTCGGCAGTTCTTGTTCGATGCTGTGCAACTTCTTTTGTGCCTCAGCCACAAAACCACCGAGATCTCGGCCCCGGATGTTGACCTCGGCGGCCACCCTGCGCATGCCCTTCTCCCGGCCGATCTGGGCCGGTCCTTCCACCATGGTGATCCGCGCTACCTGGCTCAGTCGGAGGGGTTCACTCGAAGCGCCCCGAATCAGCAGGTTCTCCAGAGCGTCTATGTCTACTCGATCATCTTCGGCAAGACGCACAATAGTAGCGATTCGCAAGGGGTCTTCGACCACCTTGGTCGCCTCACGTCCTGCCAAGGCGATTTCAATCACCTCATTGACATCGCCGGTGTTCAACCCATAACGAGCAAGCGTTTTACGGTCAAAGGTTATTTCTATCTGTTCCATGCCCGAGACCTGCTCAACCTTCACGTCCCGTGCACCCTCAAGTCCGCCAAGGGTGGCGGCGATCCGGTCGGCATACCCCTTCAATTTCTCCAAATCCTTCCCGTAGACCTTCACTGCCAGGTCACTCTTGACTCCGGAGATCAGTTCATTAACGCGGAGAGCGATGGGCTGGGAAAAGGAAAGCCGGATGCCGGGAATGGACGAGAGCTCACTGTTCATCGCCTCGATCAGTTCCGGCTTGGTGCGGCCGGACGTCCATTCTTTTTTTGGTTTCAACATAATGAAGAAGTCTGTCTGTTCCGGGCCCATAGGATCCTCGGAGATCTCGGCCCGCCCTGTCTTGCTGACCACCGTCAAGACCTCGGGAAAGGAGGCGAGGAGCCGTTTTTCGACGTAACTGCTGACCGCCACCGATCCATCCAGCGAGGCGTTAGGCAAACGCACGGCGTTGACGGCAATGGCCCCTTCGTCCAGGCTGGGCATGAACTCCGTGCCGATACTGGTCACAGACAGGCTGGTCGCTACAAGAACCAGGGCAGCAATGGTCATGGTTACGACCCAGTGACGTCGAGCGCGGGAGAGAAGGCCCAGATAGCCTCGATTTAATGCGGTTACAAACCAGAATTCCTTCTCCGGGGCCTGACTCAGAAAGAGCGCGGAGAGGACCGGCATTGCCGTCAGCGCCACCACCAGGGAAACCAGGATGGCAATGATCATGGTGGCGGCAAGGGGCAGAAACATCTTGCCCTCGATCCCCTGCAGCGAAAAGAGCGGAACCAGAACGATGGCAATGATCAGGACAGAAAAGGCCACCGGTCGAGCCACTTCGACCACGGCCCGGGCGGCTATGGTATATCTCATTGACTTGTCCGGGTTTTCGGCGAAATGGCGGCGCATATTCTCGACAATGACAATGGCCGCATCCACCACCATGCCCACCGAAAAGGCTAGTCCACCCAGGCTCATCAGGTTCGAGCTGATGCCAACCCACCCCATGATCAGAAAAGTGATCAAGAAGGTAATGGGTAAGGAGAGCACGACGATCAAAGCGGTCCTGAACTCGGCAAGGAATAGGAAGAGCACCAGGATGACAAAAAGACCTCCCTCCATCAAGGCGTCGACCACGGTCTTGATGCAGGCCTCGATCAATTCGGTCCGGTCATAAAACACATTGATACGAGCTCCGTCGGGCAGACTCTCCTGGATGCCGGGAATGGCGTTTTTTACCCGTGTGACCACATCCTTTGAATTTTCGCCCCGGAGCATGATGACCATTCCTGCCACTGTCTCGCCCATGCCGTCCCGGGTCACCGCACCCTGTCTGGGCTGTGGGCCAATAACGATTTCCGCCACATCCTGGACATGGACGGGGACACCGTTGTGGGACTTCAGTACCACCTTGCCGATGTCCTCAGGCCCGGTGAGCTGGCCTATGCCTCGAATATAGGTCTGCTCCCAACCCCGGACGATAAAACCTCCTGCGGAATTGGTATTGTTTTTCTCCAGCGCCTCCACGATCTCCCGTAGGCTGATCCCATACTTGAGTAACGACTCCTGGTTGACGAGGACTTGATACTGGCGAACAAAACCGCCGAAGCTGTTAACTTCATTAACCCCGGGGATGGGCCGAAGTTGGGGGGCGACAATCGCGTCCTGGAGGTGGCGGAGTTCCATCGCGGTCATGTTCTCGCCTTCGAGGGTGTACTGGAAAATTTCTCCCAGGCCGGTGCTGATGGGGCCAAGTTCCGGTTCGGCAAAGGCGGGCAGATGTTGGCGGGCAATGGTGAGTCGTTCAAAAATCTGCTGGCGGGCAAAATAAATATCGGTGTTATCTTTAAAGACCACGATAACCTGAGACAAACCAGCCTTGGACAGGGAGCGCACCTGGGTGACTTTAGGTACGCCGCCCATTTGCTGTTCAATGGGATAAGTGATCTGTTGCTCGACATCGACGGACGAAAGACCTGGCGCCTCGGTGAGAATCATGACCTGCACATTGGTCACGTCCGGGAAGGCGTCAATGGGGAGTCGGTTCCAGGCCAGCCAGCCGGCGGCGACCAGAAAGACCGTCAGGGTGAGGACGACCCAACGGCGGGCAAGAATGATGTTAATGAATTGATTCATAGCAATGTTCTCCTTTAATCAGCACAGCCGGCGCCCATCTTGCTGCGCAGAACATCGCTCTTCAGCAAGAAGGAGCCATCTGTAATAATCTCTTGCTCTGATGTAATGCCGGAGGCGATCTCCACCATGCCCTCAAAACTTGCTCCGAGGGTGACGGGCCGTCGGGTCCAGTAATCTCCCTCTTTGTGAATGAAGATAAACGTCCGGCCTTCGTCGGAGAGCACCGCTACTTTGGGCACAACGAGAGTTTCGCCTTTTGCGGGTAAGAAAATTCGTGCCGAGACGAACATGCCGGGCTTAAGGAGACCATCGGTATTGCTGACGCTAAAACGGGCTTTACCGGTGCGGGTTGTTTCGTTGATACGACCGGCCACAGTCTCAAGACGGCCGCTAAAACTGCGGTCCATGGCGTCAATTTCGGCTTCTCCGCCGGCAGCACTGGAGATAACAGCGAGATCTGCTTCCTTTAGGTCAGCCATGACCCATACCGTGTCAAGATCAGAAATAGTGAGCAGCTCCTTGCCGGTCTCCACATGTTCACCCGGAGCGGTATTGCCCTCAAGAATGGTTCCCGCCATTGAAGCACGGATAACCACAAGCCCGTTGAGGGAGGCATCCCCGTTTTTCACCGTGAGTTTCTCCATCTCTTGCTGAGAGAGCCCCAGACGCAGGAGTCGGCCACGGGCTGCGGCAATCTCCGTCTCGGCCTCGGTCCGTTTTGCTTTGGCTTCCTGAACCTCCATTTCGGCCGCGATCTTTTGGGTAAACAACCGGGCTTCCCGTTCAGCCGTTTTAACGGCAAGGTCAAGTCCGGCAACAGCCTTGAGATAGCTGCCCTTGGCTTCCGCCACCTCTGGACTGTCGACCTCAAAGAGGGGCGTCCCGGCCTCGACTTTAGCCCCTGGTGCGGTGAATCTGCGGGTAATCAGCCCGGTCAAGGGGCTAGCCATGCGTACGGTCCGGGTATCATCAAGCTGCACCTCGCCAGGAAAACTACGTTCCATCTGTCGCCCGGATCTTTTTTCCGGATAACCCGTATGTACCAGTTCGCCGTCACCGATAATGGTAGCGTCGAGTTTGACGGTGCCGATTTCGTAGCGGCATTCGTCGCATTGGTGTTGAAGCATGTCATGTTCGCAGCGAGCGGCCCACATCTCCTCCACCGGCCGGTCCAGGTCTGAAACCTCGGCTCCATGATCATGGCCTGCTTCCTCATGCACGGCTTCGGGGGCCGCTTTGGGTGGTTCGGTGTGCGCTTGTGGGGCTGCCTGGTACCTGCGTTCGGCGACCAAAAATCCCCCGGTTCCTGCCAGGATGGCAATTCCGACAATAATGATGACGAGGTAGGTTGTTTTTTTCTGGATCATGGGTTGCTCCTGCTGGAAGAAGAAGATGCTAATTTGTTTGAAGCCGCTGGAATCTCCAGCTTGCCGAGGAGCCGGTCGAGAGCGATGGCCGCGCGGTTCAGGTCGAGGATGGCGTCCAGATACCGGCCCTTCATCGTTACCAGAAATTTGGATGCTTCCAGAACGTCGCTGTAGCGATATTTGCCGGCCCGGAATCCTTCCTGGACTGCTTCAGCGGCCTCCTTGGCCCTGCCCAGACCATCGGTTTGCAACATCCTGGCTTCTTGATCGGCAGCGACCAATATCGTATGCGCCTTGATCAATTCCGTTTGCAGGCTTCGGGTAGCTGCTTGCTCATTTTTTGCGGCTTTGTGCACAGTCGCTTCGGCTTCGGCAAGGGCCGTTTGGTTGCGCTGAAAAAACGGCAGAGGAATGGAGACGCCGACGGCAACAGCGCGAGCATCCTCATCAGGGATCTCACGAACGGCAAGGGAAACGGTTGGCTCTGGCCAGACGTTGGCCTGCTCAAGCGAGAGGTTCAAGGTGGCAAACTGAGACTCGCTTCGGCGCAGCGCCAGTAAGGGAGAATCCTTTATTCCTGCCAGCAATGTCTGTTGATCTGGAATAGCGATCTCGTAGGAAAGGCGGCCTTCTGCGGTTATGGCGGCACTGCCCGGCTCTGCAATGACTGTCGCGAGATTAAGTTCGGCCTCAGCCAGAAGGCGCTTGAGCTTGTGGCTTTCCGCAATGGTTTCGGTTTTTCCGGCCTCGGCTCTGGTCTCTTCAGTGGCAGCGATTTTCCCGGCCGCGACTTGTTCGTGGGTAATGTGGACCAACTCAGAGGCGATTTTCCCTGCCTCGTGTTGCAAGGCCAGTCGTTCGCGGGCGCTGAGTACTTCCAGAAAGGTTTTTTTAACTTCGGCGGCAATATCGAGCCGAGCCACGGCCTGTTCGCGCTGAAGACGTAGGATTTCGGCCTTACCTTTGTTCTTCCTGGCCGAAGGTTTTCCTCCGATTTCCAACGGTTGTCTCAGGGAGATAATAGTTTCTTTTGTGTCGCCATCGGGCAGATCATTCCCTAGGTTGTTCCATTCAACGCCAATTTCTGGGTTGGGGGGAAGACCGGCATGCTTTAATTTGATTTCGGCGGCGTCAACGTCAGTCTGAAAAGAGGTGAGTTCATGTCGATTCCGAGAGGCCATTTCAAGGGCTTCCTCAAGGGTGATTTTGTCTGGAATGGAGGCGGGAAGAGCCTCATTGGCTTGTGTTGGTGGTACAGCTGAGCACCCGATCAAGAGAAAAAAAACAATGGTGCACTCAGCGAATCGTTGGATACGCATGGCTATTCCTTCAAAAAAAATTGAGATGATGTGGCTCCGCCGATCAACACCGACGGACCACTGGAATCAATGGATTTTTTTTGGGTGAGTTCCGGCGGTGATTACAGCGTGATCACCGTTGACAGCGCTCAGAAGGAAGGAATCAAATCAGGAGTATGACACTTTGCTGAAGCGCAAGTTGAGTCAATGGAACGGCAGGGGTGGGCTGGGAAGGAATCTTTACAGTTCGTGCCAGGATGATTGACGACTCCCCAAGGGGCATTAGGGCAGGAGGTGGAAGTTGGATCGTATTTTTATTGGGCGGCGAGAGGCTGTCCCCGCCTATCGCTATATCGTGACAATGAGATTGGCATTCCACTCGGTGATGACTCGAGGTTAACGCGTCAGTAGCTTTTGGGCATTTTTTAACAAGCTCACAAGAAGAGTGGGGATGGTTGAACTCCATGTGCACATCACCGTGAGGCGAAAAGCAGAGGAGCACCTTTTCCCCAGCCCCGAACGAAAGAGTAATGAGGGTCAATATAACGATGTAGTGCCGAAGGGTATGCCGCATGATGCAATGGAGTTCCTTGTGGAATAAACAAAATGAACGACCATGATAGATGCCCTTGGGTAAAACTTCAATGACCAACAAAACAATCTGTCATCAAATCGTAAAAAAAAAGAACCTCAGGAGTGTGCATCGTCTATCTCTGGTTGAAAATAAAGCCTTAAATAAAGGGCCGTGAAATAAAATAAAGGCCCAGGAGGCTGATCATCACCCCGGCCCCCCGCCTGAACCACTGCCCACCCTGATATAGGGTTTGATTAGCCAGGATTTTCTTGATGGCGGCGGTGGAGCTGCCCGCAATGGCAATGGGCAGGCAGTGACCGGTGGCAAACAGGGTGATCAACAGCAAACCGGTGAGGATTTTTTCCTGGACGGTAATAATGGCGAGCAGCGGCGCTATAAAGCCAAAGGTGCAGGACCCGGAGAGGATGCCGTAGGACAGACCGAGGATAAAAGCACCACCTGCCCCGGTTATCCGCAACCGCGCCAGGAGCCCATTGCCGGGCAGGGAGCATTTACTTATTCCCAGCATATCGAAGGCGACCCAGATCAGCAGCAGTCCCACGGGAATGGTCCAGTATGGCCCCACATCTCCCAGCATTCGGCCAAGCAGGGCGCAGAGCGCGCCCACCAGAGCGATGGTCACAAAAAGGCCGAGGCTGAAAAGGATGGCGTACAGTGCAGCCTTCCTGCCCTCAAGAATTTTCTGCTGGCCACCCACATAGGCAATGATCAGCGGTATGGAGGCCATATGGCAGGGGCTGAAGAGGACGCTCACTATCCCCCAGAGAAAACTTCCGACCAGGGCGGGGCCAAGGGAGCCGGTCATCCAGTGGTTGATGGTGAGAAAGGCCTGGTCAAGCATGTTATTGCTCCTTGATCATTCGTTCAAGTTGGTCGACCAGGGCCTGTTTTTCCATGAAGCCGACATGCCGCAAGACCTCCTTGCCGTTTTTGTCAAAAAAAATCTGGGTCGGGATGGCCCGTATGCCAAAGCGCTTGCCTTCAGCTTCATTCAGAAAGACGTCCACGAACGTCACCACCGCCTTGTCTTTATATTCAACTTCCAACTCTTTGAGAATCGGGGCCATCATTTTACAGGGGATACAGGATGTGGCGCCCAGATCCACCAGGGTGATCATGCCGGGTGTTGGTATGGTGGTGGCGGCCGTGGCGGTCGATGTGTGTATGGCAACGAAAATTGTCAGCAGTAAAACGAATCGGATAAATATTTTCATCGGTTTTCCTTGGTGGTGGGTTCTTTTTGGTGAATGCAGGACATCTCTGCATGTTAAAATTTGTGTGCCATTCTGGTTTGTTCCACAACCTTGCGGACATCGGCCATGCATCAGCGGCCTTTGGGGTTGGTCTCCCCGCATCGACAGTTCCCTACCTTCTTTTCAGCCATGATTTTCTCCATGATCAGGGAGCGACCGTTATGCGCTTTAACATCATTCACAATATCTTCATCTGTGTAGGAAAAACAATAACATATAATCTCCTGCATTTCTTGGTCTCCCATGGTTGGGTGAAATTTTTTGGGTAGCAGTCTGATGATAGCTGGAACGAAGGACTTAAGACAATTCCTGAGGAATTGTTCATTGGTCAACTTTGTTTTTCATTTAGAATTGCTTCCTTGAGCGAGCCTTTCACTTGTTCAATAACATCCTCAGTGATCACGGTTTTACCTTTTTCAACGCCGAAATTTGTTATTATGAGATGCTGATAAGGCAATGCGAGTTTGTCGAACATCTTTTTACCGCAGGCTAACGGGCAACCATCGATAAGAATATTTTTTGTTACTTTTGCGCCTTCGATAAAATTCGATAAATTTGCCCCAATCCCTGAAAGGCAAGACATGTTCCCTACCCCTTCTTTAGATAACCTTCGCGCCGTTTGATCCGCCAACAGCCCTGTGTTCGCCGCACCGGAACATGAATATATTAAATTTATTTTTTCATCAGAACCACAACTGCAGCTTGGAATTTTCATTATATCACCCTTTAATTTTTAGTATTAAATGCGGCTGTTAGTCCGCGCTATGCTTCGCAGTTGCTCAGCAGAATCTGTGGTTAGTCATTGGTTCAGGCAAGTAGCCAAACACTGTACTGAGAGAGGGAACCGCCTCCCCGATGTTCTGTTCCAGTCGGGCGATGCAGTGCACAGTTTGGGCCTCGGGCCGGCATTCGGCCCTTGATATGACCAGGGCTTATGGTGACAGGGAGTGGCAGCTGATCGCGTTGACAGGGGAAGATTGTTGGTCAATTCGACCGATCTTCTCTTCCCCCTGTTTTTTTGAGCCAAGTCAAGACTTCAGCGGGGCTGGGCACTCGGCCCGAACACTTCACGTCCCCGTCAATAACCAAGGCCGGGGTGAGCAAAACACCGAACTCGGCAATTCTGTCGGTATTGCCAATCTTTTCTATCTGTACCGGCAGGCCATGCTCCTTGGCCACCATTCGGACGATATCACATACTTCCAAGCATTTTTTGCATCCTGGCCCCAGAATCTTGATGTCGATATCCATGATCTTGCTCCTTTCTGAATTAAAGGTTTCCGACTGAGGCATTCGCCGTGATGACACCTGAAACTACCCTTTTCGTCAGCAAAATCCGCAAGCCAGGCATACCGCCTGGCGGATCAGATCCTGCGGAATCGTTTCGTACTCTTGTCCAAAATGCACAAGGGTGCGGCACTGTTCCGGTCGGCCGGTGAGGTCGCCGCACGAGGCGCAGCAGCTTGTTGAGATCTGGGTCTGCGGCAGGATTGTTTCAAGGGGGATGCCGTTGATCAAGATGGTGTTGGAGTGGGCGATCTGGTCGGCGTTGAGCCTTGTTTCCCTGAAGGCGATATTCACACCTCTAGGCGTGCACTCGGCCCGTAGCCGTTCAATCGCCAGAGCCAGCTCTCCACCGGTGTCACCGCATCGCCGACAAGTCGCCCCGGTAACATCCAGATGCTGCCATTCAATGAGAATAGTTTGCATCGTTTCCCCACCGCATGGTTATTTTTTGAGCCAAGCCAGGGCTTCAGCCTTCGATGGGACCTTGCCGACACATTTGATCTGACCGTCAATCACCACGGCCGGGGTGGAAAAGACGCCATGCTTGGCGATCTCCTGGAAATCGCTGATCTTATCAATAGTGGCCGTAATGCCAGCCTCTTCGACCGCCGTCCGCATGATCTTTTCCGCCTCGCTGCATTTGGCGCACCCTGGTCCAAGTACCTTGATTTCCATGATTACCCTCTATGTTAGATGATACTGTTGAAAAGATAGCCGACCAGCATGATGCCGGTGCCTACCACTCCGATGAAAACCGCAATGAGACGCGGTTTGAGAACTTTCCGAAGAATGACAATCTCCGGTAATGACAGGGCGATGACGCTCATCATGAAGGCAAGCACCGTACCCAGCGCCGCTCCCTTGCCAAGCAGGGCCTCAACCACCGGCACGATGCCGGCGGCATTGGAATACATGGGGATGCCAATCACCACGGCAACCGGTACCGACCACCAGGCGTCCTTGCCCATAATCGAGGCCATGAAACCCTCGGGGACGAAGCCGTGGATACCGGCGCCCACCGCAATGCCTGCGACCACATAGATCCAGACCTTACCGACGATGTCACGTACTGCCGTCTTGCCGTGATTAAAGCGATCGTTCCAGGTCAGTTTTTCATCGGGAATATGAGCGGCATTGATATGCATGTCCCGGACCCAGTCTTCGATTCCGTGTTCCATGTGCAGGCGGCCGATGGTCCATCCGGCAACAATGGCGATCAACAGGCCGGTTCCCAGATAGATGGCCGCCACCTTCCAGCCCAGCAGCCCGTACAGAAGCACGATGGCGATTTCATTGACCATGGGGGCGGAGATGAGAAAAGAGAAGGTGACGCCCAGCGGCACACCGGCGGTGACAAAGCCGATGAAAAGGGGAACGGCCGAACAAGAGCAGAAGGGGGTGACGATGCCCAGCAGGGCAGCCAAAACATTGCCTATGGATTCACGTTTACCGGCCAGGATCTTGCGAGTCCGTTCAGGTGTAAAAAAGGAGCGTAGGATGCCCACCGCAAAGACGATCAAGGTGAGGAGCATCAAAACCTTGGGGGTATCGTAAAAAAAGAAGAGCACGGCCTCGCCCAGATGGCTGCCCGGTTTCAGGCCCAGCAGGGAAAAGGCCAGGAGTTCGGCCAGACGGTGCAACTGCGAATAGATGGCATACCAGAGGCCCACGCCAACCAGGCCGATAAGGAGATATCTGAGCTTCGTGCCGGTTGCGAGCGGTGGGGCTGGCGGTGGCGCAGCCTGAAGTGGTTGGATGGTAGTGATCGGTTGCATGATGGATTCCCTTAAGAGTTACAGATATCTTTCCGGTCAATGCCTGGCAGGAGCCGGTAGATGTCGGTGATTTCCGGGGTCTCATTCAACCATTGCCTGAGTTGCGCGAGCATGGCGGCACTGTAGATCGATCCCTCGGTTGAGTTGAGTCGATAGTTGACCCACAGCTTGTCCTTTTCAAAAACAATCAACCCGGCTTCTTCCAGTATCTTGAGATGCTTGGATACGGTTGGCTGGGCCAGTTTAAGGATTGTCCGAAGCTCGCAGACGCACATGTTTTCGCGCTGCTGAAGCATCTTGATGATCTTGACGCGATTGGGTTCGGATAGGGCCTTCATGACTTTGGTAAAATTTTTCATTGGGAGTCCATTGGATGGTTAGATAATTATATAGCCATATAGCTATATAATTATAGTAAGGATCTGCGTCAATCCTTTTTTCTTTCTGTGGATCAAAATGTAAATGGGCTGAAGTCTCAAATTGGAATGCTGTTGTATGGATCTCTCTTCTGACAGGGGCGTTGGTTTATCGAAATAATTGTTACCGGAATTGTTTAGGAAGCAGCGTGATAAAAGCCCTTATTTCATCACGAACCCGCCGGTAATGAACCAGTGCCTCTTCCTCATCGCCGGCGCCTTCAGCCAGTTTTGGCGGATCGTCAAAGCCATGGTGGATTACTTTTGTCTTGGCTGGAAAGAAGGGGCAGTTCTCATCGGCATGACCGCAGACGGTGATGACAAAATCAAATTCCTGGTCACCAAGCTCGGCGGTGGTTTTGGAATAGTGGGCGGAAATATCGATCCCGGCCTCGGCCATGACCTTGACGGCCAGAGGATTGAGGCCGTGTCTCTCGATACCCGCCGAGGCGCAGTCAAAGCGGTCGGACAGGAGATGACGGCACCAGCCCTCCGCCATCTGGCTGCGGCAGGAGTTACCGGTGCAGAGAAAAAGAATTTTAGACTTGCTGCTGGTTTCCATTGGGCAACTCCTTACAGGTGACATGACAGACGCCGGTGAGTGTTTCCTTGGCGAAGGGAAAGTATTTTTTCTTGAAATAGAGGGCTGCATGCACCAGGGCCAGGAGTACCGGCACTTCGACCAGTGGCCCGATGACCGCAGCAAAGGCCTGACCGGAATCGATGCCGAAGACGGCGATGGCCACGGCGATGGCGAGCTCGAAGTTATTGGAGGCGGCGGTGAACGAAAGGGTTGCCGACTGTTCGTAGGTGGCCCCGGCCTTCATCGAGAGGAAAAAAGAGACCAGAAACATCACCAGGAAGTAGATGGTGAGCGGAACGGCGATGCGGATCACGTCAAAGGGCAGTTGGACAATATATTCGCCCTTGAGCGAGAACATCACCAGGATGGTGAAGAGCAGAAAGATCAGGGTAAACGGGCTGATCCGGGGGATCAATTTTTCCTGATACCAGGTCTCACCCTTGAGCTTGACCCCAATCAGCCGGGTCAGCATGCCGGCGATAAAGGGGATACCAAGATAGATGAAAACCGATTCGGCGATCTGGCCCATGGAGATGGCCACCACCGTGCTTTCAATATTGAACCAGCCGGGAACGACGGTGATAAAGAGCCAGGCATACAAAGAGAAGAACAGCACCTGGAAGATGGAGTTGAAGGCGACCAGTCCAGCGCAGTACTCCCGGTCTCCATCGGCCAGATCATTCCAGACGATGACCATGGCGATACAGCGGGCAAGACCGATGAGGATCAGTCCCACCATGTATTCGTGATGACCGGAAAGAAAGGTGATGGCAAGGCCGAACATCAGGATGGGCCCGATCAGCCAGTTTTGGATGAGGGAGAGCAGGAGGACTTTTGTATTCCGGAAGACCTCGTGCAGTTTTTCGTAGCGGACCTTGGCAAGCGGCGGATACATCATGATGATCAGGCCGATGGCAATGGGAATATTGGTGGTGCCCACCTGAAAGGAGTTGATCAGATCCCGGATGCCGGGGGTGAGATACCCCGCCGCAACGCCGATAAACATGGCCAGGAAGATCCATAGGGTGAGGAAACGGTCAAGAAAGCCCAATTTTTTTCCGTTGTCAGCCATGAAGGTTCTCCTGAAAGATGCTTAATGGAAGCGTGCCCGATTATTGGCAGGCAGCCTTGTTTTTGAGGATCAGAAAGGCGGCAAGCTTTTCCTGGTCTTCCACCCCTTGGGGCAGGGTCACAAGTTCACGTACAAGCAGTTCCAGGGCCTGTTGCTGAATGCTGCTGTTGTCGCCGGTCAGTCGATAATACATCCACAGTCCCTGCCGCCGCCCTTCCACCCAACCGGCATTGCGCAGGGCGCCAAGGTGCCGGGAAACTGTGGACTGGGGCAGGTCAAGAACTGCCATCAAATCGCAGACGCATCGCTCGCCATCAGTGAGCAGGGCGAGAATGCGCAGGCGGATCGGTTCGGAAAGGGCCTTGAAGAGCTGTGCCGTTGTGTTCATAGGAATCCTTGTATCCGCATACACGGATGCAGTCAAGATGTTTTTTTGTGCAGATGGTTGAGGCGATGCTTTGTATGTCTGTTGAATTAAATTCTAGATTTATCCCGACCCCATTTATCGAGGTCGAGCGGAAGGGATGTGGTTTTGACGGGCACCATGATGGAAGGACATACCAATGCCAATGTGTCTTTATTGTAAGGTGGCGGCCTGGTGTTCGGTCTGGATGAAGTGGCTATGCCGCCCCTACTGCCGCTTCAGTGTCGGGCCATTGCTGGGGTATTGCTGGTGCTTGCGAAGAAATTACCATTTTTTCAAGTTTATCAAGGGTGTAGATTTTATGCTCTTCAAAATCAATGTGCTGGACGTCCACTGTTATTTCAGAGCCGGCGATGCTGGTGAAGGTATTGAAGGTCGTCGCATCAACGTCGATATGTTTTCGGGTGAGAATGGCGAAATCATTGCCGTAGGCCCTGAAAAGGAGGGATTCGGGGTAGCGGGCCTGGAGTTCGACGGCAAAGTTGAGGAAGATACGGTTGCCCTGCTCCCAACCCCGTTGCTTATTGTACTTGAGGACGTCGACAAGATGGAGGGTATGCAGGCAGCCGTATTCCAGGAGATTCTGGTTGTTCTGCAGGAAAATCCGCAGATAATCCTCATTGTACAGTCCGGTGAGCCGGTCATTAAAAAAGTAGGAAAAGCGTTTTATCTCAATATCCGTACTCGGTTCCTGAGTAACGCTCAAGGGCGGTGGTGTATCCGCCAGGGCCTTGAGTGCCACCGCCACAACCTCCGGGTTAAACTGGGTGCCGGAAAGAGAACTCAGCTCGGCCAAGGCCTCGGCGATCTGCTTACGGGGTTTGTAGATACGGTTGGTGGTCATGGCGTCAAAGGCGTCGGCGACGGTCATGATGCGGGTAAGCAGGGGGATGTCCTCTCCTTTCAGTCCGGCCGGGTAGCCCTTGCCGTCATGGCGTTCATGGTGGTAATGGATAATCTCGGCCAGTTCCTGGTACATCTCAATATTGGAAAGCATTTCATAACCCGCTGTCGCGTGCAGCTTGATCAGGTCATAATCCAGATTGTTGAGCTTTCCGGGTTTGAGCAGCACCGAGTCCGGAGTGGCGATTTTTCCAATATCATGGAGGATGGATGCCCGGTAGAGCTTGTCTATGTCACGGCTGGGAATGCCCATGGCTGCGGCAATTTTTTGACCATAGCGAGCCACTCGCTCGGTGTGGCCGGCGGTATAGGTGTCCCGCTGCTCGATCATGTAGACAAAGGAGTAGATGGTTTCTTCATAGTTGGCGGTTCGTTCTACGGTAAGTCTAGCGATTTCCTGCCGGTGTCGATAAGAGTCGATGGCAAAACCAAGATCGCCGGCCAGTTCATCCAGCATGGCGATCTCTTCCGGCTCAAAACCTTCCTTCAGCCAGGTATAGACAGTAAGGGTGCCCAGTGATTTGTCTGCCTGCCTGGCCCGCAGGGGAAGGGCAATGGATCCATGAAATCCTGTTAATCTGGACTGGTTCCGCCAGGGGGTAAAATCCTCTTCATGATTGCGATTACTGATGATTATTTTGTCTTCCATGAGACATTGAACCGTCGGACTGTTGTGAAAAAGGAGGGCCGGATCATTGATGGCATAGGGAGGTTCCGCTAGTAATTTTTCAAAATTACTGGGGCCGTAGATCTTGTAAATTTCGTCATTCTCGAGAAGGCCGATCCAGGCGAAACCATAGTGCCCGTGCTGGACGAAGAGGTCGCAGGACTGCCTGAGAAGGGTCTCGATGTTTGGTGAGGTGATCAGTAGCTTGTTGATATCGGCAACGGTCTGCAGGATTCCCTTGAGGTAGATCTGCTGGTCAAGCAGAGTGGTGATTTTCTCGGTGCGTTTGGTCACCTTGGACTCCAGGGTCACGTTCAGTCGATCGACTTCCAGTTTCTTCCGGTGCAGGATTCGATTGAGGATCAGGACATACCAGGAGGCGCCGATGATCAGCAGGATGGCCACGGCCATAATGGTGACTTGCCCCCAGTAGCGGGTGAGAACATCACGGAGGGAGAACTTGCCGTAATCTTTGTAAGGGCCGATCTTGAGATCCAGCAGGCAGTCGTGCACGGGCTGATAATTCAAAGGGATGGTCCAGCCGCCGGTATGACTGGTGATGGCCGCCGGATCGTCACTTTCCATGGTCAACAGGGCGCTGGCGACCAGCCGGGAAAGGCGGTTGGGCGTGGTCTTGAGGGCGGCCATGGGCCATTCCGGATAGAGCTCGGTACTGAGGAGAAAGGGGAAGTCATCTTTGTGCTGCGGATTCAGAACCTTGATCTGTTCAAGGCGAATTACTCCCTCTTCGGCCATCCGTTCCAGGGTGTCGGTGCGGACGGTGCCGGCGTCAACGGTACCGGCGAGAACGGCCTTGACTACACCATCATGGGTACCGGCATACTGGAAAGAGGCAAAATCGGTAAAGGGATCGATGTCTTGGCGGAAAAACTCTCGCCAGGCGGCGACCCATCCACCAAAGGCAAGGGCATCCACAGCCAGGAAGGATCTATTTTTGAGGTCGGCAAGGGTGTTGATGTCGTGGCGGTCGGCCCTGGTGAAAATAACCCCGCCATGGGTGCTTGTCTGTTGAGAGGGCAGATTCTGATTAATCAGGGTCGCTATGCGGCTGACTCCGAAAAGTTTTTCCAGTTCCACATAGGTGACATCATTGGTCAGGATGAAATCTATCTTGCCCTGTCGGGTTGCGTCTTGAACTTCCTTGAATCCAAGGGGGACAATGGTGAATTGGTACTCAGGAATTTTTCGGGACAGATAGTCTGCCGTCGCCAACCATTTTTGCGCGCTGACATCCTCTCCGCTCCTGGCGAGGACCCCGATGGAAAGCGTTTGAGGGGCAGCCCAGAGTGGATTTGAGACGAACAGAAGACAAAAAAAGAAAAAAAAAGTCCGGGAAAGAACAGTCATAGTTTGTAGAGGGCTCTTGGTTGAGTGTTTAAGGCTGAAGGAGGAAGGTCGGCTGAAAACTGAAGAGCCACTGGGATGACAACATAACCCTTCTTGAGTTGATCAACGCCTTTCATTCTGTCACCCATCTTCCGTTTTTTTTACCTTAAGCTTTTTTAATTATAGCACAAGGGTGGAAGAGATGTCCATCTGCAATCAGATGCCCAATTGTGTGCTGTTTTTAGGTCTTTTCTGCCTGCAGGAAGAGACAGGTATCTCTGCCTGCAACGAAGGGCGTGAGGTCGTACCCGCCATAGTGCCGGCGGATGGTAAATCCTGCCCTGTGCAGTAGGAGTTGCCATTTGTGAAAGGAAAAGGCGGCAAGGTGCAGGGTGTGGCTCAGGTCTTCGTTGTTCTTTCCTGGCTGCCCGGGCCGGATCCGATACCTCTCTTCGAGGAGGAGCTGCTCTTGGGAGTAACTGCGACGCACCTCTTTAATGATCCTGCCGCCGTCCTGCTCCTCAAAAATCTGGAATTGAAAGAGCTTTTTCGTGCCCAGGGTCAGGAGTATCCGGTCAGGAATAAAAAGCTGGAGAAGAAGCTTGCCATCCCCGGTAAGGAGTGTCTCAATCTGATTGAGGCAATGTTCAATCCGCTCCTCGGTTCTAAGGAGGTTCAGGGTGTGATAGGGGATGAGGATGGTGTCGAATGAACGGCCAAGCGCGGGCTCGGTCATGTCCATGCACAGGTAGGTAACGTCGGGCCCGGATTTCAGGCGGGCCCGGCGTATCATCTCGGGATTGAGATCAACCCCGGTGACCTCGGCGCCGGTTGCGGCCAGCGGCCGGCACAGGCGGCCTGTGCCGCAGCCAAGCTCAAGCACCGAGCAGGGGGGCTTGAGCCTTTCCAGGTAAAAGGGGAGATCCGCCTGGAACTCGGCCATCTCCAGGTCATAGAACCGGCAGTAGCGTTCACTGCTGAGGGGCAGAAAAAACTCCTCCGGCTCCTTGTGGCTGTCAAAGTCGTCGGCGGGCATATTCTTGAAGGTGTGGCCTATGCCGTTAAGACTCCTGCCCGGCATGGGGATTATTTCTGCTTCAGCAGGTCCCGGATTTCGATCAGCAGCAGCTCTTCTTTTGTTGGTGCAGGCTCTGCCGGGGGGGCAGGCTGGGCCGCTTCCTGGCGTTTGAGGGCGTTGATCCCCTTAATCATCATGAAAATGGCAAAGGCGATGATGGTGAAATCAATGGTGGTTTGGATAAACTTCCCGTAGGAGAGAAGCACAGCCTCTTTGCCGGCACCGGCAGCCTGGAGGGTGATGGCGAGCTTGCTGAAATCCACGCCGCCGATGATCAGACCGATGGGCGGCATGATAACATCACTGACCACCGAGGAGACAACCTTGCCAAAGGCTGCTCCGATAATGATACCAACGGCCATGTCGATGACATTGCCTTTGACTGCAAATTCCTTGAATTCCTTTAGTAAGCTCATGGTTGATTTCTCCTTTAATAAAATATAAAAAATGCTGCTTCATTAAGAAAAAGCAACGACTGTAAAAAGCAGCAGGGGGTTAAGAGCCGTTATGAAATAACGTGTCTTTTTATCCTTTTATATACGACGCCTTAGTCTGCAGAAGCCGGCAGGCAGAGAATCCTGTCCTCTATAATGGCCTTCAGTATCAGATTCATATTATCTTCCACTCCTCCATTCATCAGGGTTATGAGGGTGAAAAGCGGAAGGGGAAACTGCGCCTGCCAGAGGTCGATCTCCGGCTCACTGCTTCCTTGCGGCGGCAGCGTCAGCAGTGGGTTCTCCTGGCCGGTGGTCTCTGCCGCCGACCTCAGTTGATCCACCCGGGAGGCAGTGTTTAACAGCGCTGAAAAGATGGAGGCTTCAGGTTCCGGCAACTGCTCAGGGATTTGATCGTAGTGAACGGAAAAGGAGCCTCTTGCCATGAGCAGGAGGCGTAGCAGAGCCTCAAGTCCGGTGTGGATGCCTTGGCGGATGAGAAGGAGATTGCCGTCAGCCGTTATGATCTTGCCACTTATCTCGGGCAGGATGATCCGGCTTGCTCGTCCCCCCTGAGCGAGATTCTGGAGCAGTTCCGAGAGCCCGATGGCCTGGATGTCGCCGCTGATGACCCCGGCCTTGATGGGTGCTGGTGCTGCTCGTCGGAGAATGGCCTTGATCCGGGCGATCAGCTCGAAGCTGTTGTAAGGCTTGGTGACATAGTCATCGGCACCGAGCTCCAGTCCTTTTATCTTCAATGATTGCCGGTCGAGGCTGGTAAGAAAGAGCACTGGAATTGCCCTGGTGGCAGGAGTGGCTCGCAACCGTTCCATAGTCTGGAAGCCATCCACCTGGGGCATGTTAATATCCAGGAGAATCAAGGAGACCATGTGTGTCTGCAAAAGGTCAAAGGCCTCGGCGCAGCCCAGGGCGTGCAGGGGGGTGAAGCCGGTGAGCAACAGGTGCTCGCCGGTAATCTCCTGCTGGGCCGGGTCGTCGTCAATGATGAGAATATTTTTTTTGGTCATGGGGTGCGTTCCTGTTCAATGGCTGCCACCGGAAGCTGGATGGTAAAGCAGCTTCCGCCGAGGCTGAGATTGCGGGCAGAGACGGCCCCGCCATGGAGTTCGACAATATTTCGGACGATATACAGGCCCAGCCCGGAACCCTCCGGTCGGATTTTGAAATCCTTTCGGCCCATGTAGTACCGGTCGAAGATGTGATGAATTTCCTCCTCATTGACGCCCGGCCCTTGATCGGCGATGTGGATGGTGACCTGTTCTTTGTCCTGTTCGTAGCTGACCGTAATTTTTCCCTGTTCCGGGGAAAACTTGATCGCATTGGAGAGCAGGTTGGTAAAGACCTGGCCGATGCGCAGGTGGTCAATGGACAGTGGGGATGTCTCGCCGGTGATGGTGAAGCTGAAGGAGATGGCCCGACTGCGCGCCAGTTCACGCAATGCGTTGAGACTGCTTCCGAGTAGAATGTCGAGGCGGTATGGTTCCAGGGACAGCTCTATGGCACCGGACTCGATGCGATAGAGATCAAGCAGCTTGTTGATGAAGGTGAGCTGCTTTTGCCCTTCGTCCTGGATTCTGCGGGTATAATGCAAGGTTTTTTCTTTGTTCATGGTGGAAGAGTATTCTTCCAGTAGGGAGGCGTAGCCGATGATGGCGGCAAGCGGCGCTTTCAGGTCGTGCGAGGTGATGGCGATCATGTCGCTTTTCAGTTGATTCATGCGGGTCAGTTCGCTGTTCTGCTTTTCGAGCAGACGGTCTTTCTCGAGCAGTACCCGTTCTGTCTGGATTCTCGCCATTTCACTGGAGAGCCTGGCCTGAAAGATTCTGGCAATGGCCTGGATGTTTTTTGAATGAAGGATGGGCTGATGGCTGTAAATGGCGAGAATACCGATGATGATGCCGTTCTGTTTTCTCAGCGGCAGTCCCCAGTAACTGTTGAACTTTCGCTCCTGAATCAGGGGATTGTCGGGGAAAAACTCACGCAGGCGGCGGGGAAAATAAGTCTCCCCTCGCTTTGCCGTCAGTTGACAGGGGAGACCGTGAAAGGCAAATTTCTCAGGCGGTAGTTGGAATTTGTGGCCA
The DNA here is from genome assembly GCA_009773475.1 of Desulfobulbaceae bacterium. Lineage (GTDB taxonomy): Bacteria > Desulfobacterota > Desulfobulbia > Desulfobulbales > Desulfocapsaceae > UBA2270. Next base: position 98,699 of record WSXV01000007.1, read on the forward strand.
TCCCGGTACGCATGGGGCAACAGGGTCTGGTTGTCGTCCGTCAGTTCCGCAATCATCCCGATTCCGGCCTTGGTCAACATCATGAACTGGTAGAGCAGGGCCTTGAAAAAACCTTCTCCGGTCATGCCGGTGGTGTTGTGGACAATGGCCTGCAGCTCGTTGTCACGCTCGATGATCTCTTGCTCAAATTTCTTTCTTGCTGAAATGTTTATGATTCTGCAGAGATAGGTCGCCTGCTCGCATTCCTGTCCACCAATGCGATAGAGGGTGGCCTCAATGACCTGATGATTTTTTGTTCCCGAGGTGAAGGTGAATTCGTCTGACCAGATCTCCTTCTCCCGGGTGTGGAAAAAGAGCTGGAGCTCCATAAATTTCCGGGGGGAGAGAAACGGCTCAAAGAGCTTGGTAATGGTGGACTGGAGAAGGATTTCTTTGGGAATCTGAAAGCAATCGAGGAAGGCCTTGTTCACCTCCTTGATCAGAGAATGATTATCGAGGAGCAGTTCGGCTTCAGGGTGGTTGAGAAAATTTCGATAGTAGAAGGAAGCGGTCTGCTGAAAGATCGGTGCGGTGTTGATCCCCCGAGCAAGCAGGTCGTAGCCGTTTTTCTGTCTGGTGAAGATTAACTCCAGCGATTTGCCGGTTTTGCTTTGCAGACTCAGGGTCAAGGTGGTTTCCGGGCTCAGCAGTGATAGCTTTTTCTGGAGTTCACTGAAACTGCTTTCGTTCAGAGCCTGAGCGAGATGGTGGCAAGCCTCGATTCCGGAGAGGGTGGAAAAGTCGGAGGTGTCGGTGAGAATCTTGAGGTTGTTGGAGAGTCGGATCAGGTGCCACTGGCGGGGGAAAAGGGAGAGGGAGTCGGCAGTTGCGACCCTTGTTCCCGGCTCTTTCTGGCCGGCAGTGAGGCTTTCCGGCTGTTGGGTATTAAAGAATGCATGGATATTGGTCAGGTTCTGCAGCCAGTTGCTGTCCCGTTGCCCATAGATCTCAAGAACGGAGAGTGCTGTGTCGGCAAGGTCGGGGGCAAAGAGCGTTCCCTTGCCCTTTTCGATAAACGCCAGGCCTTGCAGATGCTGCTCATTTCTTTGCATGGAATTGCCGGCCAGCCACTGATAAGCATCGGCCATGGCAATGATCTGGGAGGCCATGGGGATTTCATCGCCTTGAAGGCTCAATGGAAAACCGGAACCGTCGTAATGCTCATGATGGGCAGCGATGATAGGAAACAGATGGGAAAGCGCGGGGATTTCCTCGATGAGTTGGGCGCTGATTTTGGGGTGGAATCGGTAGATGGGCGAGATCTCCGGACGGATATCAAAATCCAGTTGCAGGTCTTCAATGGGAACGGCAGTCAGCCCGATATTGTGAAGCAGGGCCGCCCAGAGCACGTTCATGGGGTCAAGTTCAGGGCGATGGAGAGCCCAGGCGATATGATGGCTGTAAAAGGCAACCTGAATCGAATGATTCTGTTGGCGTCCCTGGTGTTTGGCGTCGGCGACATGGGCGATGAGCCAGAGCAACTGGCAGGTAAGTTCAGGGCTGCTGAGCTCCTCGATGCCGGGGAAATTGGCCAGGAAATCCGTTTTGGTTGTGACCGCAGGATCGGGTTGGGCCAGCAGCAGCAGGTTGGCCTTATTCGTTGAAAACAGACGTTTTCCGGCCGTGGCTATCGCCGGGGAAACGGTGCGGCCGGATTGTCTTTCAATATAGGGCAGAACATTTTCCAGGGCAGGAGCATGCCTGCTGGGAAAATAAATGGAGAGCAGGTTGGCCAGATGAAGAATTCCGGCCTCGGTGCTGATTTCCTGTCTTGATTTGGCCGATGGAAATCCAGAGCCATCGTGCCGTTCATGGTGATCGAGAACCCATCCTGCAAGGGTGACGAAGGGGCGAAAGTTAGTCAGGATGGCGCTGCCGCGACTGGCATGTTCCCGAACCGCGACATCATGAAAGCCTTGCAGGGGGAGATGCAGGGCATCAGCTTTTATCCCGATGCCGCCTATGTCATGAAATAATCCGGCAAGATAGACGCTTGCAGGATTAGCAAGGTTCATCTGGATTGCCAGGGAATGGGCGAGAAGCGCGACCTGCCGGCCGTGGTCCAACTTGTCCTTCTCGTCAAGAGCAAGGGTCGTGGAGAGCAGGGCGATGATCTTCTGGAAGAGTTGCTGTTTGTTGTCTGGGCTGTCCATGTCAGCAATGGCGATGGCTGGGGTGCCGAAATGGGATGAAGATCTGGATAAAGACGTTTAGCTGGTGGTCTGTTTGCGACATCGGAGAGGTCCTTGTTATGGTGAGAGAAACCTCCATCCCGAGATGCAGAGACAACGAAGGATGAGAGTTTTGTTGAAAATATGAACTGAAAAGGCTGAATTTTCAGGGGACTGTTTGGGAAAACAAATTCTGTCCCCGGCGTTCGAAAAGACTTTCGGATAAACAGGTCGTTGGTGCCGAAGAATGGTCCATGGAGAGAGTAACTATCAAATATTTCAGCCCTAAATTCTATATTTCATATTTATACTCAAAAATTGAATAAAAAGGCAAGAAGGATTTTCGGCCATGGGTTTTCCCGTTGAGCTTCCCGGTGAGGGCTGTGAATCAGGCGCTGATAGAGCCATCCCCACTGAACATTTAAAAATTCATTTTCTTTAATAATTAGTTGTAAATGGAATGATTCTCTAGGCTTGATGTGGAGATAGGCGGCCTCTTCCTGGTGTCGAGGACACGCAAATCAAATTGACCCCTTCCCCTGCGTCGGGTATTGTTTTTCACTCCACCGTGGGATAATTTTCCTGCCGTAATCCCGGTCTTGCCCAGAGTACGTTTGGAGTTTTGTGGAAGTTCTGATACCTGTTCCTGCTGTCATGGGATGGTGAAAATAGCTAATTCTCAGTTTTTTTTTGAGGGAATCTCTCCTCTTTGTTTATTTCTTGTATGGCCGCAACCCCACCAACAACACCGCCGGTAAAACGCCGAGCCACCCCCAAACGGCCCAAGACCCCCGGGACCGGACGGAAAAAGTCCAGCGCCGGGAAGAATCCGCCCCAGATCTCGTTATTCCATGGGTCGTTATTGGTCGGTCTGGAGTGCCTTGGACTGCTGGGTATCGCAATGGTGGCGGTGGTTGTGGTGCTGGGATATTCTGCCAACCGCTTCTCCGGCACCGGATTTTTCAACAGTTACCTGCCCTTTGCCGCCGGAATTATCGGGGTGGTCATTGTGGGGATTGTTCTGCTCGTCCTCTGGCAGAAACTTAGGAGGTGGTTGCGCCAGTATTCTCTCCTGTTCCCTCCGGCCATTGTCCTTGGTCTGGCGCTGCTGATTGTCGGGGTCGCTCCGCCGGAGATGTTCAGCCGGGCCTTCCTCTATTATCGTATTCTGGTGGGCGGAAAAGAGGAGGCGAGCCGCGCCGCCCTCACCCATCAGGTGTATGCCGCCTATCGTCGTCTGGATACGGCGCAGATGACCAAAATGGTCGGCCAGGCCAGGCCGTATATGGCGGCCATTGAAGAGGCTGCTACAGTCTATGGCGTTGATGGCGACCTCCTCAAAGGTCTTGCTGCCACGGAGTCTTCTTTCCTGCCGCGGACGAGCACCGATGGCGGGCATGGCCTTTTTCAGATCACCCGGGCCCCGGCGGCGGCGACGTTGGCGGTGAACCGGTTGTTCCCTCCAGAGCAGCAGCTGTTCACCGATGTTCGCTATAACGCCCATCTCGGGGCGGCAACCCTCCGCCATTATCTCAGCGAAATGAAAGGCGATCTTTTTCTCGGCCTGCTTGCCTATAATATCGGACCGGCCAATGGCGGACTCCGCTTTATCATGGAGCAGTATGGGGCCACCGACTTTATTACCATCCAGCCCTATCTCATGCAGCTGCCCCGCGATTATCCCATCCGTGTTCTTTCCTATTCTCTTGCCTTTCGCGTAGGGCGGCAGGAAGGTCGTCTTCTCGCCTATGAAGAGAGCAAAAACGCCGTGCGTATCCAGGCCCTGGGCATTCCCGGCTTGCGATAATCGGTCTGCCCATTGTCTGGTGTCTGAGGTAGGCGTCTGGTGAATCGAAAAAAAAATATTGACTTGCCCCTGCTTTTTCATTAGAAAATGACCAATAATTTCAGATGCTCGTAACAGAGCTTAAAAGGGAACCCGGTAAAAATCCGGGACGGGCCCGCCGCTGTGACCGGGGACGACCGTTGCACTTAGCCACTGACCTGTATGATAAAAGGGTTGGGAAGGCGCAACAGGAAGGACGATCCGGAAGTCAGAAGACCTGTCTGAAACCAAGAAGGATGTCTCCGTGGACAAGGGGCAGACCTATGTCATCTGTGGATAAAAAAAGGCAATCCCCGGATCAATATTTTATTGGTCCGGGGATTGCCTTTTTTTTTGGCTTCACCTGGACTGCTTTTCTTGAAGGAGAGAAAAAAATGAAAAAGCAGTATCTTTTGTTTGCTACTTGTTTGGTGTTGCTCGGTGATGTGAATGATTCGTTGGCCGTGGAAAGTGAGATGCAGACTCATTCTTTGAACGATCAAGCGGACTCATCGTCGGAGCCGGTGCCTTTGTTGGGGATAGAGACAATCAACGGCAAGACATATTTGACCATCACGGCCACTCGTAGCGAGTCGAGTGTGAAGGAAATTCCAGCCAAAGTCGAAGTGATTGACCGCCAGATGGTGGAACAAACGGTGGGAAATACCATCACCGAGCAGCTAAAAAAGAACGCCTCGATTAACGTTATCGAATATCCAGGCAACCTGGCAGGCATCGGGATTCGTGGATTTCGACCGGAGTTTTCCGGGATCACCAAACATTCGCTGATCCTGGTCAACGGCCGGCCGGCCGGGACGAGCAATCTGGCCACCCTGCTCGCCGATAATATTGAACGTATCGAGGTGCTGAAAGGCCCGGCCTCTTCCCTCTACGGCGGTGAGGCCATGGGCGGGGTGGTCAATATCATTACCCGCAAGAATACCGGAAAACTCACCGGCATGGTGGAGACGGGGCTGGGCTCCTTCTCCACCAATAAGCAGGGCGCGGCCGTGGGTGGGGCACTGGGCGAACGGTTTGATTTTGACCTGACGGCGAACCGCTACGATCAGGATGGTGATTTCAAGATGGGCAATGGTCAGACCCGGGCCTACACCCGCTATGAGACCCAGAACGGCAGCGCACGAATTGGCGGCAAGCTGGGGGATGGCTGGCGCTTTGATCTGGCCGGCGATATGTATCAGGGCCGGGATATGGAGACCCCGGGAGATATCTTTAACGGGTACACCTACTCCGGCTATGCCGACCGGGACCGTTACGGGGCCGACGCCACCATCGGCGGTAAGCTCGGGGCCAACAACAGGCTCACCCTGACCTCCTACCAGGCCAAGGAGACGGCCGAGAACTACTCGAACTCCGATTGGGGAACCACTGTGCCCACCTATCACAGTTATGATACCGACACCAGCTGGGTGGGGGTACAGGTCAAGGATGAATACAGCTGGCATGACCATCGCTTTATTGTGGGGGTTGATTACCAGGATATCGGTGTTGAGAACCTCAGCTTCAAACGCAATGGTACCAGAAAGGCCCCCTATTCTCCTGATGAGGGCAGGGAAAATTGGGCCGGATATCTGGAGTCCATCTGGAAATTTATGGACAGGCGACTGACCGCCACCGCTGGAGGCCGCTATGACACCTTTGATGTGAAGACCAAAGAGACCCCGTATATGACAGGTTTCACTCCCAAATCGGCAGATTTTTCCACCTTCAGTCCTCGCACCGGGCTCAATTATCTCTTTGACCAGGGCGTCCGTCTCCATACCACCGTGGGCAAGGCCTTTGTCCCCCCCACGGCGGGCCAGCTTGCCGGCTACTCGGAACGATTGGTGGTGCTGGACGACGGCACCAGCTTCACCTCGATCATCAGGGGCAATCCCGATTTGGATCCCGAATCTTCCATCACCTATGACGCCGGGGTTGGGTATGAACAAAAGAAATGGGGACTTGATCTTGATTTCACCCTGTTTCACACCGATGTGGACGATAAAATCAGCACCACTACCAGTGGCAATACCTCAAGTTATGGCAACAGTCTCAGCGCCGAAATGGAGGGCCTGGAGTCCAGTCTGTCCTTTGATGTCGGCGCCCCGTTGAAGTGGAACCGATCGCTGAAATTTATTGTCAATTCCACCCATATGTTCAAGGCCGAAGAAGAACTTGCCAGCCATACCATGCAGGATATTCAGAATGTGGCTGACTATACGGTAAATTACGGCATTCAGTATGATGACGGGTTGTTTGACGGATTGTTGCACCTTCGCAATCAAGGCGGGATGAGGGATACGGACTGGAACGCCTCGGGATACCCAGTGATCGAGTATCCTTCGTTTACCGTTGTTGACCTGATGGTGGGCGTCACTCTCCAAGGGCATCACCGGATTATCCTCAAGGTAGACAACCTCTTTGACAAGGACTACTATGAGAAACAGGGATTTCCCAAGCCCGGGCAGTCCTTCTTTGCCACCTACCGGTATGAGTTTTAACCATGGAGTCTCTTGTTCTCGGTGTGGGCCGGGTTGAAGTGGGAGTGGTAGATTCTGGTTATGGAATAATCGGAGTTTATTTGTTCTATGAAATGGTTTGTTGTTGTATGTAAATAACAGCACCACCCCCAACCCCCTCCTTGAACAAAGGAGGGGGCTTTTTGGGATTTTTTGATGATGGCGTTTTCTGAAATTTTACGAGCTCCATTTCGATCATATTTGGACATTAAAATTGAAAAGATGAAGAAATTCAAGGTTTTCAATCTCTTCCTGTTCCTTGTCGCAGCCCTTCTTTTTTCACCAATATCGGCCTTCAGTCAGGAGGGGCAATATCCCCAGCGGATTGTTTCGCTGGGGCCGATCAATACCGAAAATGTCTATCTGCTCGGGGCCCAGGATCGACTGGTGGCCAATACCAGTTACTGTGTTCATCCGGTGGCGGCAAAGGAAAAGGTGAAGATCGGCTCGGTGATGCATTTTAATATTGAGCAGATTCTCAGCCTGCAGCCGGATCTGATCCTGGCCACCGGTCTGACCAGTCCCCAGCAGGTCGCCCAGCTTTCGGCCTCCGGGGTGCGGGTGGTGCATTTTCATCAGCCATCGAGTTTTGCCTCCATCTGTGACCATTTTCTGGAGCTTGGAAAACTGCTGGGGCTTGAGGCAAAGGCCCGTGAAATTATTGCCGAGGCGCAGACCGAGGTTCGTGCCATCCAGAAGCGGGTGAAGGGGCTACCGCCCAGAAAAGTGTTCCTGCAGGTGGGCGCAACCCCGCTCTTTTCTTCGGTGGACAGTTCCTTCACCAATGACTTTATTGTCCTCGCCGGTGGAATCAATATCGCCGCGGGCAAGCGGGAAGGCCGCTATAACTACGAGATGGTCACTGCCCAGAATCCCGATGTGATTATCGTCGCGATTATGGGGAGTGAAGGGGGGATGGGCAGCAGGGAAAAAGAGGAGTGGCAGCGTTTTACTCCCATTTCAGCAGTGCAGAATGGCCAGGTCTATGTGGTTGACCCCGACCTTATCTGCAGCCCCTCACCCATAACCTTTGTTAAGGGATTGGAAAAAATCGCCAAGCTGATTCATCCGCTGGAAGAATGATGCGGTTGGATTACCTTCCTGCTGGATTTAGGGGGCGGAAATGTTGGGGTGGTAAACAGCTTATTCCATTTCCAAATCAAAGGTGAAGTTTCCATAAATTCCCTCCCCCTTGGCGGGGGAGGGTCAGGGAGGGGGGGAATCAACTATGGAAATGGGCTCATTGCAGCATCACCCACCCCCAACCCGAACGAACCGGATATGGAACGCTTGACTGATAATTAGAATTACCACCCCTCGCCCCTCCTAAAACAGGAGGGGGACAGAGCTACTCTTTCTCAATAGCGAAGGAGCGTGGATGAAGCCAAGAAACCAAGAAGCCGAGGGCTTGAAAGCTCCCTCCTGATTTTGGAGGGGGGTGGGGGTGGTAGCCTTTCCCGCGCTGCCGCTTTCTGTTCCACAATTCCAAATCATCAACATCTAACCATCGAACAGAGAAAACATGTCATTTGCAACTCTTGGACTCTCCGCCGCCCTGCTTCGTGCCGTTGAAGACGCCGGTTATACAACCCCCACCCCGATTCAGCGCAAGGCGATCCCGGCGGTGCTCTCCGGCAAGGATGTTATGGCGGCAGCCCAGACCGGTACCGGCAAGACCGCTGGTTTTGTCCTGCCGCTGCTGCAGCGTTTGGCTGGTGGCCGGGGGGTGCAGGCGAATCATATCCGCGCCCTGGTGCTGGTGCCGACACGGGAGCTGGCCGAGCAGGTGGCCGGAAGTGTTGCCGCGTATGGCAGGCATCTGTCGCTGAAATCGGGGGTGGTGTATGGCGGGGTGAAGATCAATCCGCAGATGATGAAATTGCGAGGCGGGGTCGATGTGCTGGTGGCAACGCCTGGTCGTCTGCTCGATCTTTTTAACCAGAACGCCGTGCGTTTTACCCAGGTGGAGACGCTGGTCCTTGACGAGGCCGACCGGATGCTCGACCTGGGGTTTATTGCTGATATCCGCAAGATCCTGGCCTTGCTGCCGGTCAGACGGCAGAATCTGCTCTTTTCAGCGACCTTTTCCAACGATATTCGCACCCTCACCGAGGGCTTGCTTAGAAATCCGGTGCAGATTGAGGTCAGCCCCCGCAACTCGGCGGCCAAAGGGGTGAAACAGTGGGTGTATGAGGCGGATAAAGCCAGGAAACCGGCCCTGCTCAGTTATCTGGTGCGCAAGAGAGGCTGGGAGCAGGTGCTGGTTTTTGTCCGCACCCGCAATGGGGCCGATAGCCTGGCTCGAACTCTGGTAAGCGATGGCATCCTTGCGGCGGTGATCCACGGGGAGAAGACCCAGGCGGAGCGAACCCGGGTCCTGGCTGATTTCAAGGCGGGACAGGTGCGGGTTCTTGTGGCCACCGACATTGCCGCCCGTGGCATTGACATCAGTGAGTTGCCGCAGGTGATCAATTTTGATTTGCCGAAGGTGGCCGAGGACTACATTCACCGCATCGGTCGCACCGGTCGTGCCGGTTCGCAAGGGGAAGGGATCTCATTGGTCAGCGCCGATGAGGTGCAGCAGCTGGCTGCCATTGAAACCTTGATCGGCCAGACCCTGGTGCGCGAGGTGGTCACCGGTTTTATCCCGACCCATAGTGTCCCCTTAACCCGGCAGCTGAAGATCCGTCCAAAAAAGCCAAAGAAATCTAAACCGCTTGCTGTCACGGGTGGACCTCGGCCGTCGGCTGGAGAAAAGAAAAACACCAGCTCAAAACCCCAGCGCAGGCGTAAGCCATAGCTCCCGCCAGTCTCTTCGTCAGCACCCTCGTTCCTCAATCGCCTCGGGCTCGTCAACAGAGTCCGGTGATCCTCTCATGGACACGTTATTCGAATTCTCAATCATGCGTTACCTATCCGGTTCGTTCGGTAAAGAAAACGCCCCTCCCTTGATGGGAGGGGTTGGGGGTGGGTGAAGCTGCAATGAGCCGTTTCCACACTTGATTCCTCCCTCCCTAACCCTTGCCCGCCAGGGGAGATTCTGGAAACTTCACTTTTGATTGAGAATTCGAATTACCCCATTCTTCAGGGGCGCAGGGCCTCTTCGATGGCTGCTTGCAATTCTGTCAGCTCAAAGGGTTTACTGATGGCGGCACGGAATCCGTAGGCCTGGTAGTTGGCCATGACCGGATCGTTGGAGTAGCCGCTGGAGACAATGAGGCGGGCGTTTGGGTCCTTTTGCAGGAGAATGGATGCCGCCTCTTTTCCACCCATGCCGCCGGGAATGGTCAGATCCATGATCACCAAGTCCACCGGAGTTCCGGCAGCCTGTAATGTCTCATACATCCTGATGGCTTCTGCCCCGTTCTCTACCAGCACGGCTTGATGGCCAAGGGCGGTCAGCTGATGCCGGATAACTTCACGGATGATCATCTCGTCGTCAAGGATCATAACCCTTGCCGATTTGATGGGTCTGGCTGGGGATTCCAGCCCTGCTTGCCTGGTGCCGGACGAGTTGATCTGCATGGAATGTACCGGTAGGTAGATGGAAAAGGTCGTGCCCTGATCGGGCTCGGATTGCACCAGGAGATGGCCATTATGTTTGCGGATAATGGAATGGCAGATGGCCAGCCCCAGTCCGTTGCCCGTTTCTTTGGTGGTAAAGTAAGGATCAAAGATCCGGTCGATGATTTCCGGCGGGATTCCGCTTCCGCTATCCCTGATCGTAATCCGCACATAGCAGCCTTCCTGGCTTTTGAGCAGGGGCTCGGAGGCAGGATCAGTGATGTTGTCGCCGCTGATGATGATCTTGCCGCCCTCGGGCATGGCATGTTTGGCATTGAGGATGATATTCTGGATAACCTGGCTGATCTGGCCGATATCCACCTCAGCCTTCCATAGGTATTTGGGGAAGTGGTATTCACAGCCGACCTTGCTGCCATGCAATACAAAATCGGCGGAATCCTGGATAACCGCAGGCAGTGAGGCGCTGTCCTTCACCGGATTCCCTCCCTTGGAGAAGGTGAGCAGCTGTTTGGTGAGATAGCTGGCCCGCATAATCGCTTTCTGGGCTTCGGCAAGCAGGGCGGAAGCGCCTTCGTCTTTTCCGGCGATGCGGAAGGCGGCCACTTCGATATTGCCCAGGATGGCGGCGAGAATATTGTTGAAATCATGGGCAATCCCGCCGGCAAGGACGCCAACGGACTCGAGCTTCATGACCTTGAACAGTTCGCTTTCAATTCTCTTCTCGTGGGTAATGTCGCGGAAGACGATCACCACCCCAAGCATATTGCTGTCCCAGTCAAGGATGGGGGCGCCACTGTCGGCTATACTGCGAATGACTCCGTTTTTGGCAACCAGGGCGGTGTCGTTGGCAAGGGTGGTTGGCCGACCCGTTTCCAGGACCGTGTGAACCGGACTTGCTATCGTTGCTCCGGTTTTTTCATCGATGAGAGAAAAGATGGTGGCGGCTGCCTGTCCCTGGGCTTCTCCATTGGTCCAGCCGGTCAGTTCCTCCGCTGCATTGTTGATAAAGACAACCTTCCCTGCAGTGTCGGTGGTGATTACCGCATCTCCAATGGAATGGAGGGTGACCGCAAGTCGTTCTTTTTCATCGGCCAGCTCTTTCTGGGCGTTTAATCTGACGGTGACTTCAGTCTCCAGGCTATGGGTGAAGGTCTGGATTCGTTTGACCATGGCGTTGAACCCGCGTACCAGTTTTCCGATCTCGTCGTTGCGGTTTACCGGCAGTGCTGTTTGACCCAGGGTCCCGTTTTCCATGTCCTGCATTGCCAAGGACAAGGCATTGAGCGGGGAGGAAATGGAGCGGGCGACAAAAAAAGTGATGATCGCCGCCAGCAGAATCGCCGCGAGAAAAATGACGATGATCTGGAGGACGGCATCTTTGATCAGTATCCAGGCGCGCTCATAGTCCAGGATTGTGACCAGGGTGGCAGCCGGTTTTCCATCCTGGCCGGCAATATCGAACAAATCGAAGACCTTGCGTTCACCATCCATTGAACAGCGTAAGATCGTTAACGATTTTACGCTGTTCGCCGTTTTCAATTCAGCAATAACTTTCGGGAGCTGAGTAAGGTGTATCTCAAAGGGATAGGAGGCGGCAAAAAATTTATCCTTTGTCACCAAAGCGGTGTGGTCGGTCCCGGCGGCCTTCTGCATGGCCTGCATCATCGGAGTGTTGTCGGAAAGTCTGACTGCGGCCAGAAGAGTACCGATCTGGGCGTCTCGATTCTTGATCGGGACGGCCGATTCGATCAGGAGTTCTGTCTGCTGCTGCCAATTGTCTGGTCCGCCGACAGCGGCCCGGGCGAGCAGGGGATGGTCTTCCTGGATGGTTATAGTTACGGTCTTCCCCTCTAAAGCCCGGCGAACCAGCGGGTGCTGGGAGATGTCGGCGGCGCTGTCGGTTATCGACGGATACATGGCCACGATCCTGCCCGAGGTGTCGGTGGCAAGAAGAAAATCCATCTTGTATTCCCGGGCCAGGGTTTCCAACTGTTTCTGCAGCTGGGGCAGGACGCCGAGGCGCAGGGTGGTTTTGCAGGTGTTATCATTGGCCGTGGCCATGGTTGTCAATGCCAGCCGTTCTTCTATGTTTTGATAGTAGAGCTTGCAGGCTCCCAGGCTGGCTTGCAGTTCCCGGGTCAGGCTGCGGTTGATCTGTTCCCTGTAGGAGAAAACAGAGAACACCGTGGCGAGCAGCATGGGAAGAAGAACGACGCCCATTGCCATAAAGGTGAGCCGGGAGCGAAGGGAATAGAATTTGTTTTTTCGGATCGAGAACATATCTTTAGTCTTTAACAATGAATTAAGGGTGGATCGTTTTTCTAGCGTAGATTATATCGGTTGCTTCCAGGATATCCACTGGAATCTTCAGAATAAGTTCTTTTTCCTGGTCAAGGGTGAGGACAATGGCGAGCCTGACGGGTTTAGCGCCTGCCAGGACCCTGACAATTTTGCCTGGGCTGTTATTGTCTCGCTGGTTTGAGCACGATTGTGTCATAAAGAACATCGGCGGCGCTGAGGATATCCATGGGGATGGTGATCCCTAGTTGCCGGGCTCGCTCGAGATTAAAGACCAAGGCCTGGCCATTGGCATCGGCAATGGGGATTTCGCCTGCGGGGATGCCGTCCAGAATAGCGGCAGCCTGTTGGCCGGCCTGTTCTCCCATGGCTTTAAAATCAACAGCCGCTCCGCCAAACATGCCCAGTTGTGAATAGAAATAATTGCTTGCCATCTCCGGTTTAGTGGAGTTGGCAAAGAGCCAGGTGAGGATCTCCCGGATCGTGATATTTTTGTTGTCGGCAGTTTTTAAGGTGGTCAGCACCGGATAGATTGCCCCCATCTCCGGGTCATTATTGATGGCCCTGATTTTCTCTTTGAGTTCCTCAAAAGTCTTGACCTGATAATACTCCATGGCAACCAGCGAAGATGTCCCGGCCAACTCCTTGTCGATCTGTATTCTAAAGGCATCCCCGGTGGGTGAGCTGTCATAGATAAAGACAACCTTACGCAGTCCGATGATGATCCGCATGATTTCCAGGGCCTTGGCGAGATAGATTTTCTCATAGACGCCGGTGACGGTGCCGCCTGGATTTTCCCGTGTCTCCATGAATTTTTTGGTCTGGTTGTAGTGTTCCGGCTGCCGGTTCATGCCGGAAAAAACAACCGGGATGGCACTGCCGGCAAGGGGCAACATCACCATTCGTGCGGCATTATCATCGATGGTGATTACCAGATCCGGAGCGAATCCCTTGATCTGGTCCAGGGCCAGACGGCCTCTTTCCTCAATCTCTTCGGTTGCGGTGTAGGCCCTCAGGGTGTCCATGAAAAAATATTGCACCTGGAGGTTCTTGCCATCTTTGAATCCTTTCTCCTCCAGGGCAAGAAGAATGCCGTCCAGCTGCGGCTGCCCGGTGACCTGGCCTTGTTCGTAGCTGCTGACAATAAGGACTTTTTTCTGTGTTTCCCCTTCCGCACACAGGCCAGAGCCTGGTAGGAGCAAGATGAGGGACAGGATTACAAGTTGAATAAAGGGGAAGGGACAGGCAGAAGGAAACAGCCCGTTTTTCGCGCTTTTATGTGTCATGACGTTCACCCTCATTTCTTCCTGATTTCTGTGTTTTTTATCCTGGATGGGTGGCATCCATTGCCCTGTGAGCTTCCCGGAGCTTGCTGCTCTTGCAAACTGAAGAATGAGTCGAAGGTTCCATGGTTGCATAAAACTGATTTATTTGCCATCAACTTTTGGCCCATTTAGCCTATTCCCTTTCTTTATTTCTCTTCATTTCTTCCATGACCGATTCATAATGCTCCTGGTAGTTCACCTTCAGGCAGTCGGGGCAGATGGAATGACTAAAATCGACGGAGGCGTGCCGCGAAATATATTTCTCGACCTGTTCCCAGTATCCTTCATCGGTGCGAATGCACTTGCAGAAGCTGCAAATCGGCAGGATTCCCTGCAGGGTTTGTACCTCATCCAGTGCGCTACGCAGCTCGGTGATCAGTTGTTCCCGCTCCAGATGATACTGTTGCAACGCCTTGTGGGCGTCACCATCACGGCTGCATTTTTCAATGGCGGCGAAGAGTTTGCCGAGATCAATGGGTTTAAGGACATAATGGTCTATACCGATTTCAATGGCTTCCAGGAGAAAGGCTGTGTCGCTATAGGCAGTGGTGGCGATGATCCTGGTGTCAGGGTTGATCTTCCGAATCGCGTGCGCCATCTGCAGTCCGTCCATAACCGGCATGCGGATATCGGTGATCACCAGATCAGGGCTGAAGCGGTGGAAAAGTTCGAGGCCGATGATACCGTCTTCAGCGGTCAGAACCTTTTTGGCCCGACGTTTTAAAAGCTGTTCCATCTCCGTTCTGGTGGTGGCGTCATCTTCGACATAGAGAATGGTCAGGTCAAGGCGTTTGTTTTCTAACATAAAGCACTCCTATGATATGCTGGATTTACGTGGAAACTTCATCGTTGAAGGAAGTTTCCGGTCTTTTGGATGTTTCCTTCTGCCCCGGTAGTTCAATGGTAAACATGGCCCCTTGCCTGGTGTTGTGGGCGGACAGCCTGCCGTCCATGTGTTCAATAATCAGTTTTGACATATACAACCCTGTGCCTGTGCCCTTGTCCGGCTCCTTGGTGGTGAAATAGGGTACGAAGATTTGGTCCAGGAGCTCGGCGTCTATGCCTCCGCCATTATCTGCGATCTTGATGGTGACTGAGGTATCAGCGTGATACATATTGATATCAATGCGGCTTAGGAGCTGAGCTTGGTTGTTGGTGCAGGCTCTGTGGGCGAGAATGGCATCTTGGGCGTTGTTCAGAATGTTCATGATAACATGGCGGAATTCATTGCGATATCCAGTTATCAGTATGGCCTCGCAGGCGGGCAGGGTCGTCATGGTATTGAAGCTTTTGTTATGGGTGTGACAGGTGAGATTATAATCGATTCGGTTGGATGAGAGTTGGGTGGAGGCTAACTGGAGCACTTCGCCTACGACTCGAATTGCGTCGAATGTGGACTTTTGCTTGTCCGGTTTGAAGAAGTTGCGAAAATCGTCGATGGTCTTGGACATGTGCTGGATCAGATTCATGGATTTTTGCACAGTTCTGTCGACCACTTCCTGATTCATTTCTCTAAAGGCCTGGGCCTCTTGGAGATTTTGAATAATCAGGCCAAGGGAATTGAGCGGTTGTCGCCACTGGTGGGCGATGGCGCCAAGCATCTCGCCCATGGCTGCAAGTTTGGACTGCTGGATCAGTATCTGCTCATTCTGGAGCCTGAGCACCACCTCCTCGTTCACCCGCTGCTCCAAGTTTCTGAACAGGGATTCCAGTTGCCGGGACTTCTCCCCCAGTACCTCCTCTGCCTGTTTGCGAACGCTGATATCCGTGTGGGTGCCGGACATCATCAGCGGTTTGCCATCCACTGTGTGTAATATTACTTTGCCTCGGGTACGCACCCACACCCAGTGGCCGTCTTGATGGCGCAACCGGCATTCGTGGTCATGATAATCGAGAACGCCAGTAAAGTGCTGCTGCAGCAGAGAGTCTGAAATCAGGAGGTCCTCAGGGTGAACAAGTTGTAACCAGGTTTGGATGCTGACGGGCCGCAATTCCTCCAGTCGGTAGCCGAGCATTGACGCCCAGCGCTCGTTGAAAAATATCTCCCCGGTTTGCACATTCCATTCCCAGGTTCCGACATTGGTGGCAACGATGATGGAAGCCAGTCGTTGCCGCTCATCCTCAAGGGCGGCAGTACGAGCCTGCACGGTTTTCTCAAGTTCAGCATTATGAGCACTGATGGTTGTCAGATTGTTGTCAATGATGGTTGCCGAATGTCGGAAATTGTCTATCAGTCCCTGCAGCTCAATAAAGTTTGAACGCGGCCAGGAGATATCTTCGTGCCCCGCGATTTTTGCAGGCAGGTTTTGGGAGATACGAGCCAGGGCCTGGATGGGATCGGTTAGATAGCGGCTGATTAGGGCGGCGAGGGTGATCATGACCACCAGGAAGGCCATAACGATGGAGAGTCCCCAGATGGTGGAGTCATAGAAATAGCTTTGCATGGGAGCAACGGAAGCTTCCACCAGCAGGGTCCAGGGGGTGCCTGGGATCGGCAGCCTTGAGAAATAATATGCTCCCTTCCAGGAGTCCATGATGCTGATATTTTTTTGGATGCCGGGGAGCCAGAGGTTTGTTGTGTCAGACACGGAAATAATCTGCCCGGTAGTTTGTTGCAGAGCATCCAGTGGTTGTCTTGATCTGTTGGTGCTGACGACCACCTTGTCGTGCCGGTCCAGAATGGTGCAGGATATTTTCTGATAATGGCTGGACTGCTCCAGTAACTGCTGCAACTTGTTCAAATTAATGGCGCCCACTCCATAATGGGACAACTGTCCGTTGTTAACGATGGGGGTGCTGATGACAAAGATGGGGGCGAAAATGGTTGCCTGTCCGGTGAAAACATCGGAGATGGTGGGGTGCAGGGTGCTGCTCATTTCTTTAAACCAGGCGCGGTCACTCAAATTAATCCCGATGGTGGATTCACCCTTCTCATTCACTGGTGGATCGCAGACGATGTTGGTGGCCATGCCGTCGGCAAGAATAACGGTGTGAAAGAGAGGGAAAAGTTGATGAATAGTCTTCAACTCATCTTGCAGTTCATCGGAGGGGTGCAGTGGATGGTTGTTTCCCAGTTCTGCAATAACGCGGGTCGCGTTTGTATAGTCGGAGATCCATTTGCTTATGGAATGAGCGGTGAACTGTGATTCGAGCTGAATGTCATCCAGCATGCGCGTCTGGGTCGCCGAAACCTCACGGCGGGTCAGAAACAGGAGTATGCCCAGGGCAGGAATCATCAGAAACGCGGCTGCTACCTGGAAGATTACCTGATTGTAGGGGACGGGCTGGTGGTACAAACGAGGTGTCTTCCACGAGAGACGGGGCAGCAGAGATAGACCAATCCAGGCAATCAGGGTGTTGAACATCCCGTTTAAGGCCTGTTTTAAAATGATAATAACGGTATGTTGAAGCCCAAGATCCATGATGCCGCCATAGAACAGGGCAACCAAAGGGCACCCCAGCAGCAGCCAGTAGAGGCTGTCGATGAGCAGCAGGTTGGATCTGCCTCGCTTGAGGGCCAAGCCCATCCACAGGATCTCAGCGGTGAAGATGATAATGGCGTAAGGATGGTTCCAGAGGACAAAGGTGTAGCTGGAGGCGATCAGCGCCACTCCCACACCAAGCCATGTTCCCAGTCGGTTGACGGCGATAACCGAGAAGATACTGCCGAAGATGAACGCTACCCCGAAGGAGATGGGCAGAGCCAGGGTGTTGCCGGCTATACCGAGCAATGACAGGATGATGGCAATCAACAATGATTTGATCAGGGGCTGAGGCATTCAAGCTCACGGATGGTTCTTGTACGACCTGATTGGTAAAGAACCAGACAGACCTTTTTTGGCAAGGAACCTTCAAGAGGGGGTAAACATCCCTGATAATTACTTGATAATGAATATAAAAGAGAGAGAAAGTTGTTGTTGGATAAAGTTTTCTGGCCTTGCCCGAGCCATTGGACATATCGACGTGAAATTTACCAAACTGGATTCCCGATAAAACACTTGGTAATGACGGTGGGGTTATTTTGCAGGTAAACCAGTGTGTAAGACTCCGAGAGCCTCTATTGATCTTGAACTTTTTTAAAATTTTCGATACTAATCGTAGAGATTTTATATGTATTCGGAGGGAAGTAAAACTCTGACTTCAGTATTCCCCCGTCTTCTTTTTTGCCGGAGTGTTTGAATGGTTGTAAGCAAGTTGGTTCGTAGCCGGATCGGAGTGCTGGCCCTGTTGCTGCTTTCCGGCTGGGGATGCAGCCGGGAACCGGCACCCTTTGTCTGCACCGACCCCATTGGTTGCGTGGATGTGGCCGCGCAAGAGCCGTTGAAGTTTGGGGTTCTTCAGGCCCTGAACGGTCAAGTTGCTCCTTTGGGTCAGGAACAGTTGCGGGGCATTGAACTTGCCCTGGCCAAGCATCGGAAAAAACTTCTCGGGCATCCCGTCATTCTCCAGATTGAGGATGATGGCTGTACCGCAGAAGGAGGTGCCAATGCTGCCCTGAAGATTATTGCCGATCCCCAGGCCGTGGCCATCCTCGGAAGCACCTGTTCGGGAGCAGCTGTAACTGCCTCAGCAGTCATGACCAATGCGGGCTTGACCATGATCTCCGGCAATAACAGCGCCCCCTTTCTCACGTCCATTGGCGGCAAACGGGCTCCCCACTGGCAGCCCGGCTATTTTCGCACTGCCTCCAATGAAGAGGCGGCGGGGAAGGTGGCGGCACAATATGCCCATGCAAACCTCGGAATTCGGAAGGCCGCCACCATTCAAGATGGCGATGTCTATACCCGCGGTCTGGTTGAGGGCTTTGAGCAGGAGTTCCGCCGGCTTGGCGGTGATATTGTGTTGTCTGCCGGTGTCGATAAAGGCGATGCGCAGATGCAGCCGGTCTTGACGGCCGTCGTGGAAGCCGGGGCGCAGTTGCTCTTTTTCCCGTTGTTTCAGCCCGAAGGCAATCGTATCCTGCTCCAGAGTAAGGGGTTGGCCGGTCTTGAGCAGGTTGTTCTGATGAGTGACGGGGCGCTGATTGAGAAGTCTTTCCTTGACGCGGTCGGGGAGAAGGGCAAGGGCATGTATTTTGTCGGCCCAGCCAGCGCCAACGGGGCGTTTGTCAAGGCCTTGGCACAGGAGTATGTCGCGACCTTTAAGGCTCCGCCATCGACCAGCTATTATCTGAACGCCTATGATTCGGTGAATCTGCTTTTTGCCGCCATTGAAAAGGTAGCAGTGAAAGAGAAGGATGGGACCCTCCACATCGGCCGTCAGGCGCTCCGGGATGCCCTGTATATGACCCAAATGTTTGACGGGGTTGCAGGAAGACTGTCCTGTGATAAGTTCGGCGATTGTGCCCGGCCGATCTTTAACGTGCTTCGTCTCGATGATCCGGCGGCAGGGGTTGAAGGGCTGCAGGCCAACGTGCTGTTCACCAATGCGGTTCAGCCATGAACAGTTGTTCCCCGTTCAAATGAGAGTCTGGGAATTCATTATGGCCTTTTGGCAACGTATGAGAAATTTTATAAAAACCGGCTTAAGCATCAAGGCCCGTCTTGGAATGGGGATCGCTTTGTTGCTGGTATTGACCTTGGCCAACGCCGTCGCCGTGCTGGTCGGCAGGTCTTTGTTGGAGCATGCGGAAGAGGTCATGGCTGATAACCAGGCGATCGAGCGTCTGGTGCTGGAGATGAATTATGGAATGCAGCGAGCGCGCCGGCTGCATAGTGATTTCTTCCTTCATGCCCCGGAGATCGGATTTGTAGCGGCGCACGAACAGTACGCCCAGCCCTCGGTGCGGCAGATTTCCCAAGTGGTCACCTTGAGCAAGGCTCTGCAGGAGTTGGTCGAACAGTCGGTTGTGGGTGAGGGACTGCACGCAAATCATGTGGATGTGAATCTCTATCTTTCCTTTGCCAAACGGTTTGCCGACACCTCCATTGAGTCGGTAGAAGTCTTTACCGGATTGCATGCCCCAATACGGGGTCTGGCGCCTCAACTGGACGGAGTCTTAAAAGAAATTTCCGGGGAATTAGACCGGGAGAGCGAGTCTTTTCGGTTGTTTATGGATCTGAAATCTCATGTTCAGGAATACCGTCTTTCCCGTCAGCGGCCTGAGATGCAGAGTGCCTTTAATGTCGAACGAACACTTATTCAATCACTGCACAATGATCCCCTCGTGGGTGAGGACAGGCGTCAAAAGATTCTCAGTCTCCTGGAACAGGGACGGAGTCTTGCCGTCAAGATCCTTGTGGCCGAAACCTCCCTCAAGTCCCAATTAAATGATTTCGCCCTACAGGCTGTGGCTGTACGCGGTGTTTCCATGGCGCTTGCAGAAATGGCCAAAAAAGAGGTGGAGCATTCTCAACAAAAAATTCGCAGCATCCGCCAACTGGTCGTCTATATTACCCTGGTAATGACCCTGACGGGATTCGTTGCAGCATTTTTTGTCGCCCGCATGTTCAATCATTCCGTGATCCGACGAGTGGACCGCTTGACCCGGTGCGCCGGAGAACTCAGAGAGGGCAATCTTGAGGTGCTAATCCCTGAGGATTCGGGCGATGAACTAGGGCAACTGGCGCGGACATTTAACCTTATGAGTGCCCGTATCAGAGGGCTTGTGAATAATCTGGAACTGAAGGTCGAACAGCGCACGGCTGAACTATTGGCCAGTGAGAGCCGATATCGCCAGCTTTTTGAGAATTCCAGCAGCGGGGTGATTATCTATGAGGCCTGTGATCAGGGCAACGACTTTATTATCAGGGATTGCAACAGGGCTGTCGAAACCATTGAACAGATTCCCAGGCAGGAGTTGATTAGCCACAAGGTCAGCACTGTGTTTCCCGGGATTCGGGAGTCTGGTCTTTTATCACTGATGCAGAGTGTGTGGGAGACTGGTCAGCCGACCATAAAGGTGCTGGGGTATTATGCCGATGAAAGGGTACGCGGATGGCGTGAAAATGCAGTCTATAAACTTGCTTCCGGCGAAATTGTTTGCATCTATAATGATCGCACCGCAGAAAAACAGGCCGAGGCGGAAAAGCTGGCCATGGAGGTCAAGTTTCAGCGTGCCCGGAAGATGGAGGCTCTGGGGCTGCTTGCAGGCGGCGTTGCCCACGATTTAAACAATATTCTGTCCGGAATTGTCGGCTTTCCCGATATTCTTCTGATGCATCTGCCGCAGGACAGTGAGTTGCGAAAGCCCGTTGGGATCATTAAAGATTCAGGGCTGCGCGCCGCCGCAGTGGTTGCCGATCTGCTCACCGTGGCCCGCGGTGCCACCGGGCGGCGGGAGATTGCCGGACTCAATAGCCTGGTGCTTGAATATCTTGCCTCGCCTGAGCATCTGCCCTTTGTGGCACGACATCCGCAGGTGGAATGTGTCACCCGCCTTGATCCGAACCAGCCGCCCATTTTCTGCTCGCCTGTTCATATTAAAAAATGCATCATGAATCTAGTGAGCAACGCGATGGAATCCATTGACGGGGCCGGTCAGGTGGTGCTTTCCACCGGCAAGGAACTCGTGACAGATCAGGTGGCCCTGGAAAACAACGTCAATCCCGGAGAATATGCGGTTCTCCATATCTCCGATACCGGCAAGGGGATTCAGGAGAAGGATCTGGAACATATCTTTGAACCCTTTTATTCCAAAAAAATTATGGGGATCAGTGGAACCGGGCTGGGCCTGGCCGTGGTCTGGAACAGCGTTATCGATCATGGTGGAATGATTCAGGTGAAAAGCAGCCCGGCCGGAACCGATTTCTCCCTTTATTTCCCTCTGGCAGAGCGGGGGAGCGTTGAAGCTGGGAAGAGTGTTGAAACGGGCGATTTTCGCAGTCGGGGAGAAAGGATACTGATTGTGGACGATGAGATCATGCTGCGTGATCTTGCCGCTGCCATGCTCAGCAGTCTTGGTTATGGTGTTGAGGTCGCCGTATCGGGCGAAGAGGCAGTGGCGTATTGCCAAACCCATACCGTCGATCTGGTGTTACTGGATATGATGATGGAGCCGGGGATCAATGGGCTGGAAACCTACCGGCAGCTCCTTGCCCTTTCGCCCACCCAGAAGGCGATTGTGATAAGCGGCTATGCCGAGACGGATGATGTGAAGGCGGTTCAGGTCCTGGGAGCTAAAAGGTTCCTCAAAAAACCCTACTCCATTGGACAGTTAGGCCGTGCGGTACGGTATGAACTGGACGGTAATATGACGGGAATATGACGGGCACTGCGCCCACCAACTTCCCAACCGGCCGGCTTATTGCCTTGGCCCCTTTTCATCCGTCTCCAGAACAATTTTAACGTACCGGTTTTTCACATTTCGCAGCTTGATCTCCTTCCTGCCAAGGCCCACACAGACATGCCGGCCCATAATCTGGAAGGGGCCGACGATGGAGTTTGCGCCCAGGACCGTGTAGCACCCCGGTGCCAGGGAGTAAGTTTGGATGGTCAGGACGTTGTTGTTGTGGGTGCTCTGACTGCCGCCATACGGATTGGCCAACGGCTCGCCGATGAAGATGCCCTGGCCGGGCATGGCAACGCTTTTCCAGTAGGACTCAATCAAGGTCTGGCCGCTGGTGTAGTGGGCAATTAAAACGCCGGGGTTCGGGAATTTAGCGGGGTAGTTGCATGGTTCGACCACTGCGCCATAACTGCCGGTGGCGCCCGCCTCCAGCCAGCGCAGGCTGCTCATCTGGGAACTGTCGGTGAGCTGGCCGCCGGTGGAGGTCAGGTGATCGGCAATGGCTCCGGGAATAAAGGTATTTGTGGAAAGCCCGGAAACACTTGTCTTACCGGTGAAATAGAAGAGAACGTCGGTTTTATTTTCGATGCTATCGGCCTTGATATGTTCCAGCTTGACGATGCCTCCCAGAACTTTCTGCAAGTGTTCAAACTCTGCTGCCCGTACGTTGCGGTGCTGGTCGCTGGTATCCACCAGATAACCGGTGCCGACGGGATAGCTGCTGTCGGACTGCACCCCCCGGTCGATCAGCTTTTTGACCTCCTCAAAACTCTCTCCTGCCAGACTCATGGTCGGGCGCAGGCCAAAATCGCTGAATGGCGCAACGCTGGTGGAATTAAAGTAGAGGCTCATCTGCGTGGTTGTGCAGCCTTGGGCGCAGAACTTCTGGTCGAAGCCGGCGGCAAAGGCCGTGGTGATGGACATGCAGTCCACCCGGTAGGGTTTGGCCCAGGTCAAGGCGAAGGCCTGCACTTGATGCGGGGTTGCGGCATCGACCTGGGCCTTGATACGGGCGAACTCCTCCCTGCTCATGACCGTTGAGTCCGGCGTGAAGCGGACATGGATCATGTTGGCGTCAGGAATGCCGCGCCTGGACTGGTAGTAATTGCCGATCTTGACACTGAGCGGGTCGGCATCATTGATGATAACCGCTAGATCCTGCGCGCCGAGGTTGTTCTTGGGGAGAATGACACTTGGCCTCGACGTATTGAGGATAATGGCTGAGCTGGTGTTTGCCGCACACCCGAGCTCTGGCCGGCATGGGGTCAGGAGAAGGAAGAGGGTGATGATGAGACAACTATGCAACGGTTTTTTTTTTCGCATGATGATGGCAGAGGAGCGGTAACAGAGGCGTCAGGCGCTGGTCAGAAGGGAACGCTGTTCCGTGGTTGTTTTTTTTACAGCTCGGGGAAAAAACAATTCTACAAGTTGATGACGCAATTTTTCATACAAAACGGGGACTGTCAACCGAATCTTTGGTTGACAGTCCCCGTTTCTTTTCACCACCATTTTCATTCATCCCCTAACTTCAAGTCCCCTCCTTGTTTTTAACCCCGATGAACGGGATAAGTGTCTTTAACAGATTATTTTCTTGTAAAAAAAAACAAGAAAATAATCTGTAAGTCACTAAGGAGGGGGGTGGGGGTGGTTCTTCTTTCAAGGAAAAAAGATTCGATCAGGCTTTATCCGTTCTTCTTTTCCTCTTCCTTGCCTAGTCCCTGCACAAGCATGGCCCCGGCCAGGCCAAGAAGGCCCAGATCCTGGGCTTTGCGCATCGCCGGTTTGACCATGGCCGTCAGCATTGTCCGCCGATTAATGGCATCGATATCGGCTAATGCCGCTGGCGTGTAGTCCTGGAAAAGAAGACTGATATCTTTCTTCTTGCCGTAATACATCGAGTTTGGGCCAATGCTGCCGCCTTTCGGCTCCAGTCCTTTTGCACCTTTCTTGACATACTTGGCAACTTCTGAGTTTGGATCATCAAGATCGCCGAAGATCCGGGCATTGGTGATACAGGTCTGCACGCAGGCAGGCAGAAGCCCGGCCTCCACGCGCGGCATGCAGTAGGTGCATTTGTCTGCCTTGCCGTCTCCGACATCATCAATCATTGCCGGGTTGATATAGCGGGCATTGTAAGGGCAGACCTCGACACAGGCGCCACAGCCGAGGCAGCGGCTTTTGTCGATCTGGACGGTTCCGTTGATGGGATCTTTCCAGGTTGCGGCCACGGATTTGGTGATGGTCTTGCCGGTGGCGTCGGTAAAGGTCATCTTCACCGGATCGGCTGGGCAGACATCCACGCAGGGTGGTTTTGTGCAGTGATTGCAGAGACCGGGATAGTAGGTGGAGGCAAGCTCGTTTCCTACCTTGCTCGGCCCCAGGCGGTAGACCCAGTTGCGGTGAAACTCCACCGGAACCTCCCATTCCGACAAACAGGCAATGGTGCAGGCGTGACAGCCGACACAGCGTTCAAGATCGATGATCATTCCATATTGCATTATAAAAATCCTCCTAAAAAAATGCTCATTCCAGTGTGTATGCAGGCCGACAGTCTCACAGGACGCGTCATTGCCGTCCCTGGCTCGCACGATGCGAAAGCATCCATGCTCTGCAGTTGTTCGGCGCAGCTTTTGATCATCATCATTCGCTGCCGTGCGTTTGTCTGTTCGGTGTCAACGTGCATACAGTGTGGAATCAAGAGTTGGTTCAAGCCGGCATGTCCAGGGTCTTGCCATCCTTGGTCAGTCTAACAAAGTTATTTCGCATTCCATGAACGCCGGACTCCGGGTCTATGGCGATCTTGGTGATCAGGCTCTGCTCATCTACACCCTTGCCGCCACAGACGGACAACATGGGATTGACCATTCCGTAGCCATGGTACATATAGACACAATCCTTCCTGATCCCCGGGGTCACCTTGACGATGGTGGTGGTGCGCGATTTGACTCCCTCGCTGTTGATAAATCCCACTGTGTCGCCCTCTTTCAAACCAAGTTTGGCCGCCACTTCATTGTTAAGCCAGACTGGATTTACCGGCATCGCATGATGCAGCCAGATGTTGTTCTGGGTACGGCTGAATGAATGAACCGGCGCACGTCCAAAGAGCAGACGGGCATGACCGGCGGGGACATTTTCCACCGGGATATAGGTGGGAGCGCCAGGGAAGCCGGCTGCGGCAATCTCATCACTGAACAGCTGCACCATGAAATCCTCGGGCACGGCACCGGCAGGCTTGCCCGGCTGCAAGTGGATGCCGCCCTCCGCCTTGATCGAGGCCAGGGTTGTTTTGGAAACCTCCAGGGTCTTGTTCACCAGTTCTTCCAGGGTCTGGACCGGAATATCCTGCTCGTGGCCCATACGTTTGGCGATTTCGTTGGTGATATAGACCTGATCCTTGCGCTCAAACTGGGCTTCCACCATGGGATACCGAGGGGCGATGTACTGGGTTGGTTCGGTATCACCGGCCTTGGCATAGGTTGCACCGACCTTGATTTCGTCAAACCGTTCCAGATAGGAGGCCTCGGGAAGGAGAATGTCGGCCCACATGGTGACATCGGTGGGCATGACATCGACACACATCACAAAATCCATGGCCTTGAAGACCTGCTTCATCTTCTCCTGATTGGGGATGGTCTGCATCGGATTCTGGCCCCAGACCACACAGCCTTTGATGGGATAAGGCTTGCCGCTGATCGCACAGTCACGGATGAGTTCGGTTGGGGTGCCTGGCGGGGCATAGGGGTGATGCATTTTATCGTTGTTGAAATTCAGGTTGTGCTCATTCCCATGTTCCGCAGCGGCCCAGCTGGTTTTGTTCAGTTTTGGTTTTTTGGGAGGCAGCCAGCCTCCTTTCACATAATAGGCGCCAAGCAGGGCAGTCAGGCAGGCCAAGGCCCGACCACGCTGGAAGTCATTGCCATACCAGGAGGAGAAGCGGCCGGGGTGGATGGTTACATTTGGGGCATTAGCAGCAAGCAGATCTGCCACCTCTTTGATCTGAGCTGCAGGAATTTCACATTCCTTGGCAGCCTTGTCCAGGGTCCAATCGGCAATGGACTGGGAAAACTTGTCAAACCCGACGGTATGGTTGGTGACAAATTCCTGGTTGTATTTTTTGTTCTGCACCAGGTAATTCATAATGGCGAGAAGGTAGGCGGTATCGGTGCCTGGTTTGATCTGTACCCAGATGTCAGATTTAGCAGCCGAGGCTGAGTAGCGGGGGTCGGCGACAATCAGTTTGGCGCCGTTCTGGAGTCCTTTGATATAGGTTTTGGTGTGAGAGACATGGATGTTCTCACCAAAATGACAGCCGACAAGAAAGATGACCTTGGCGTTGGCCATGTCCACATACTCTTCGGGAGCCTCGTTGATGGTGGCCATATAGGCGGTATCGCGAACGCCACGGCATTGAAAGAAAGAAGCCTCACTGACATTGTGGGTGCCCACCGTACGCTCAAAGTAGTGCATGGGATATTTCGCTGAGGCGCCATGGGGAAAAACACAGATTCCTTGGGGGCCATGTTGGTCAACCACGGCCTTGAGTTTGCTGCCGCATTCATCCAGGGCCTCCTGCCAGGAGATTCGTTTCCATACCGGCTCGCCGCGTTTGCCCACGTTTTTTAAGGGGTATTTTAGACGATCGACATCATAGAGCAGCTTGATCCCGGCGTTGCCGCGGGCGCAGATGGAGGTGCCGTTGTCGATGGATTTTGGGTTGCCCTCAAGTTTAATCAACTGACCGTCACGGACCTTGCCCACCATCTGGCAGCGCCAGAAGCACATCTCGCAGAGCCCGCCCACAACCGTCGTGTCGTTCATGGTGCCCTTTGGTTCCAGGGACGCCTTGGTAACTCCTGTTTCCGCGCAGACGACCTTGGACAGCGGTATGGAAACCGCTGCCAGGGATGCCGTCTGAAGGAATTTACGCCTCGTTACATTGAAAGCCATTTTTTTTCTCCTCCGTTGTAAAAAAATCAATAAGGTTGACAACCATCCGGTAATATGGATGGCGAGTTTCTTGGCCGACCCGGGGACAAAATTGTTTGTACCAGGGGCGAAATAGTGTGGTTAAGAATTCTTCCTCTCCGGCAAGGTCATTTTCCTGGGCCAGGAGGGAAAGAAATTCGAGTTCGTGAATCAGATGGTCGGGCAGGTCGGCATCTTTTTCCATGGCAAAGCCTTTTGCCCGGTAGAAGCTCAGGGTCTTCAGGGCGAAAGCGCCCTGAAGGGATTTGTCCATGTACACCGAAGCATAGGGGGGGGCGACCACATGGGGAGCCCCATTGATAAAAAGACGGGTGTATTCAATCTGCAGCGCTTCAATGGGGTCGGGAGATTGTTCCAGCGCGACTTGGATTTCTTTGCCCTCCGCATTGGCACCCAGGGTCTCCACAAGATTGAAGAAGGCCTGAAAAAAATCCTCATTCATCCATTGAGGATCAGGGTACTGCATGCACCGGGCAAGGAAACGGTAGAAAAATGAGAGATCCTGGGAGGTGCTTGTTTCTGACATAAGAGGCATTGCCGAAAAAGACTTTTTTCCCCGGCAAAGAAGAGATGAAATGCTAGAGAAAGAGAGAAACAACACGAAAGAAGACTCTTCCTTCAGCGTGTTCTCCACTGTTTAAATCATTATCAGTGATCAAGAAAGGTCGAGCTGAGGGGGGTGCGAGCGAAGGATCTTGTCGCATTGAAGAGTTCTTTTCCTCAATTCTTTATGCGTGTGGAGTAAACCCCGCTAACCCGATTTTGTCAAGGGAGTTAGCGGGCTCAGCAGGGAGAACGAAATGAAAAATGTTTGAGAAAGGAGGCCGCTGATGGAGTTTGCCATGGGAGGTCTCATAATTATTTTTTCTTGAGTAAACGAGTTGCCTCCCAGGCAGCGCCTATGGCGCCGATGAGCTGTGGCTCCTGCGGGACAATAAAATCAATATTCAGCCTCTCCTCCAGCGCTTTTCTCAGAAAGCGGTTTTTTGCACCGCCCCCGGCGAACATGGCTGGCTGGACCACCCCGGTTCTCTTCATCATTCCGGCTGCGCGTTCGGCGATGGAATCATGGACGGCACGAGCCACGTTGGCCCGATCAGCGCCCCGGTGAAGCAGGGACACCACCTCGGACTCGGCGAATACCGTGCACATCGATGATATCTTGATCGGTTCGCCCTTGGCGGCAAAGGGGGATTCGACAAATTCGTCAAGGGTATAGCCCAAGGCAACGGCCATCACCTCGAGGAACTTGCCGGTGCCGGCGGCACATTTCTCGTTCATATAGAATTCTTCGACAGCCCCCTTTTCGTCAAGGAGGATGGCTTTGGTGTCCTGGCCGCCAATGTCGAGGATGGAACGGACGTCCGGGTGCACCAGGCGGGCTCCCCGGGCGTAGGCCTTGATTTCGGTGATCACCTGACCGGCAAACTGGGCGTTGGCAGCATGACGGCCGTAGCCGGTGGCCACGATGAGATCATAGTCGAAGGCGGCGACATGGTTTTTTGCCCGACCAATGGGGTCATAGCCGGAATCCATAAGTTCCTGATGGATGACCGCCCCATCGGCGTCCATCAGGACAAAACCGATGGAGCGGGAACCGATGTCAATGCCGGCCGCAATCATCCGTTCAACTCGCGACGCTCACGCAGGGTCTCAAAAAAAGCCTCGATCCTGGTTTTGAGCTGTCCCGCGTCTTCCTGGGAATAATCCGTCTCCAGGCGCATGGCGGCAATGCCTTTTTCTTTCAGGTTTTTTTCAACCCGGAACCCCTCGATGGTAAAGGGATCGCAGGATTGCAGGGCATAATGGATAACACCGTCCACCCGGTATTCCTTTGACTTGGCCAGGATTTTGTCGATGCGGGGCTGGTTGGGGGTAAAGCACGCGCAGTCGATCTCCAGGCTGCGGCGGCAGATGGCCTCGATCATGCCGTCCATGTCCTTGTCTGCCACCTCGCCCACCAGGTTCTGGAAGGATCGCTCACCGGTGCATAATTCGTCAAACACGATGCGGGCCCCTGAGGTCTCCACCAGATGGGGAATCTTCCAGTTGGGGATGGCCATGGGGGTGCCGGTGACCATGATCCGCAGATCGTCTTCAATGGATACGGGAGGCGCATCGGCGTTACGCTGCTCGAGCTCGTCACACAGTTCGTTGACCTTGAGGGTGAAGCGTTCCACATCGTCATAAAAGGCGATCTGGTTAATGAGCAGGGCGTCTTTGCCGCTGATGGGCGAGGGGCTGGCCTTGCGGGTGGCGGAGAGGCGCTGGAGCGCCTTGCGCCGGGCGTCGATTTTGCGGATGCCTTCGCGCAGGTTTTCTTCGGTGATTGTATTGCCGGTAAGCTTTTCAACAACGGTGATAAACCGACGGATTTCCCCGGCCCACATGCGGTAGTCCGCCTCGTTCTTCATCTGTGGGGTTTCCATGACGTGGACCGGGATATAGTCGTTAAGCACCTCGAAGCTTTTCTTCTTCCCATCACAGGTGGTCTCACCAACCACCAGATCGGCGACCTCAAAATAGGGGCAGACCTTGTCGAGCTTGAAGCCCATAAAGGATTTGATCAGGGCGCAGAGGTTGCGCGGCAGGATCTTCTCCACCTCGTCGCTGGCCCAGTCAATGCCGCCGCATAGGCCCACACAGATGGCCCCTGCCGCCAGAACCACCTCCTCAGGAACAAAGACACACATGGCAGCCAGCACCTTGCCGCCTTTGGCCTTGTGATCCACCAGCTCCTTGACACGCAGGCCATGGATCTCGGAGACAACAAAATCGAAATATTCCATACCCTTGGGCCGGTCTGTCTGGGAAAGATAGATCTCCTTATACAGACCGGGGAGGGCGTTCAGCAAGGCATCGTGGGCGGGCAGATTTAAGCCCAGATCAGTCCACATTTGACGGTAATCACTCATGTTTTCTCCAATGGTAGAAAGTGGTTGATGATGTTTGAGGACGACTATGTTGTTTGTCGCCCAGGGTTGACGTTGTTTTCCTGCCCCTATCCTGGTCGGTATAATAATGGCACAAAGGAGATGGCCTGGTGAAAAATCCGGAGCGTTGAGCCCTGTGAGATTGTCGAAATTAGGGAGAAGGGTGAGACTAACTTGTCAGTGATATGAAAATCAAATTGGTAATACTGATAAGTTGGATGGTCTGTATAGATTTTAGCGATGGAGGAGTGAGGAAGGGAGGCGAGAAGAGAGTGTGTAACCTTTTGTTTCTCAGGCGGCTCGAGAAACCATGTGAATAGAACCGCCTGAGAAACCCAAGAAATTATCCTATACGGATGCCGATCTGATAAACGGCCGTGGCCAGCAGGAAGGCAAAGATGGTGTTGAAAGAAACGGAGAATACTGCCCAGCCCCAGTGTCCTGCCTCTTTGGCGATGCAGACCACAGTGACAAAACAGGGGGCGTAGAACATGATGAAGATCAGGGCGGAGACTGCCACCACCTTGTTCCAGTTGGGATCGGCGGTCAGCCTCTGACCCAGGGAGTCAGAGGCCTCCGCTTTAACGTCACCCATGGAATAAGCGGTTCCCAGGGTGGAGATGATGACTTCTTTAGCAGCAAATCCGCCAACCAGGGCAATGTTAGTTCGCCATTCAAAACCCGCCAATGTGGAGACAGGTTCCAGGGCCAGCCCAATTCTTCCGGCCATGGAATAACGCAAAGCCTGTTCCGATTCCAGGCGGTCTATAACGGTAATCTGGTGGCGCAAGGTCATGGCTTCTTCCGAAACTACCTCTGACTTTGAGGTAGTTTCAGCGAGGATGGTGGGTGTTACGGCAGCGCTGATATGCTGGCGCTGTTGTTCAAAATCAGCCTTACGGGTTGCAGGGAGTTCCGGATAGCTCATCATGGCCCAGAGCAGAATCGAGATGCCAAGGATGACGGTACCCGCTTTTTTGATGTACTGCCAGGTTCTCTCCCAGGTATGGATGGCCAGTCCCTGGAGGGTGGGGAAGCGGTAGGGGGGGAGTTCCATAACAAAGGGGGTGGCCGGGCCTTTAAGGACGGTCAGTCGCAGGAATTTAGCGGCCAGCAGGGCGACCACCCAGGAGATAAGGGTGAACAGAAACATATACATCGCCTTGTTCTCACTGAAAAAAGCACCAATCAGCAGGGCGATGACCGGCACCTTGGCGCCGCAGTTCATAAAGGGGACGGTGAGGATGGTGGCCAGTCGTTCCTTGGGCGAGCGCAGGGTGCGCGTCGCCATGACCCCGGGGACGGCGCATCCGCCTGCGATTCCACCGGAGATAATAAAGGGCATGACCGATGAGCCGTGCAGGCCGAAGATGCGGAAGATGCGATCCATCATGAAGGCGACCCGGGCCAGATAGCCGGAGTCTTCGAGGATGGCGATGCCTAAAAACATGAACATGATCAGAGGGACAAAGCCGAGGACGCCGCCCATCCCGTTAATCACTCCGGAGATGAGCATCGACTTGACCGGACCCTCAGGCAGGAGAGTTCCTGCCTGGCTGCCAAGCCAGCCAAAGAGGGATTCCAGCCAGGACACAGGGATTTCACTCCAGGAAAAGGTGAACTGGTATAGGCCAAAGAGCACCATGCACATGAATATCGGGCCAAGGAGACGATTGGTCAGGATCTTGTCGATTTTATCCGAAGTGTAAAGGCGATCGGTGTCAAAGCTATGGGTCTGAACCCCCTGGCGGAGAATGGATTTGATAAAACCATAGCGATGGTCAGCGATGATTGCTTCCGGATAGGCATCCATGGTCTTCAGGAGATGATCTGAAATCTGAGTGACTTTTTCTTCCAGGCGGGTGGCGATGAGACTGTTTTCCTGCTGCCCTTTTTGGAGCATCTGATCGTCATGCTCAAGATACTTGATGGCGGTAAAACGGGGCGGGTAGGTGTTGGTCAGAAATTGCTGTTCGGTGATAAGAGCAATCATTTCCATGATTACGGCATCCAGATCTTCGCCATAGGAGATGTCACGAGGCTGCCATTGCTGGGTTGCCTGATTAACAGCCTGGTCAATGAGGATCTTGGTGCCCTGTCCATTTCGGGCGATGATGGGAGCAACCGGCACTCCCAGGAGTGTCGCCAGAGTCTCGGGATTGATTGCAATGCCTCGATCTTTGGCCACATCAATCATGTTGAGGGCAATAACCAGAGGGCAGCCCAGTTCGAGAAACTGGGTGCTCAGGTAGAGATTCCGCTCTAGGTTAGAGGCGTCAATGATATTAATGACAACCTGGGGTTTTTCATTGACCAGATAATCCCTGGTAACCACTTCCTCCACCGAGTAGGCAGTAAGGGAGTAAGTCCCCGGCAGGTCGGTGAGGTTGATTTCCTGATTCTGATGGGTGAAGAAACCTTCCTTGTAGTCGACGGTAATCCCTGGATAATTTCCCACGTGTTGTCTGGCGCCGGTCAGGGTGTTGAACAGGGTGGTTTTTCCGGCATTGGGATTGCCGGCAAGGGCCATGTGGATAGGCTGGGTCATAGGCTGATCATCTCTTTTTGGTATGATGTTTCACAGGAGAGCATGATTGCGAGGAGCAGCCACTGCAACCACCACTGCAGGTCGTTTTCCCATTGGGGTCGGTGGCATTTCTGTACTGTCGATGGATTCTTTTGCCGATGAAAAAAAGGCAAATGCCGAGAATGGTGATGACGGTCAATGATTGCCACATAACGGAGTGCTCATTTTAATTTTATTGTTGACAGTTAGTTGTTCCTAAACGTAAAGCGCCAAAAAAAACCGCTGATAAAGCGGAAAGGAAGCGCCTATATTTCGGTTACCAGTATATTTTTTGTGGTGTGGCTGTCTAAACTGAGGGTGGTTCCTTGCAGTTTCAATAGACACTGGGCGCCATTTTCAGGGCAAAGCAACTCTGCCTCTTCACCTGGATACACTCCAAGGGATGCCATTCTGGCACAAAGTTTTCGGTCTCCGGTAATCTTGCAAATTTTCAGCCGTCCAGACCGGCAAGATTCGGACAGGGGGGCGACGTGAGTGTGGCAAGGAGGTGGCTGCACACAGTTTCTTACCTTGTCGGCCAGACAGGCACATTTGCGATGAAATTTCTTGAAGGTCATGGTGTATTCCCTTAGGCAGCCGTTAAGAAATAACTTTCTCTTTAATGCTCTTTTCTTTCCGGTTTCTTGGGCCGCTCTCTAGTTGTCTCGTTCAAGAGAATTCAATGCACAGGCGTTTCATGTATGAAGACCTATGGAAAGAACGTTATGTTTAGGTACAACAAACATTAAGTCCTGTCAATAATTTTTCAAGGAAAAATCATTGTGCAGATCAGTCATCGCTATCCACCAGGACGGTGATATGGTCGGCCTCATTGTTGCGCAGGGTCAGGATGCCTCCCATCACCCGCAGGGCCACTGGATCATTGAGAGGAGCCCGGCCCTGGATGGTGATTTTGGTGCCCGTAACCAAGCCCATTTCCCGCATTCTGAGGCCAAGTTCGCCGCCAACTTTTATGGAAGAAATCGTTCCTGATTGATCTTTTTTCATCTGGCGCAGGTTTAGCTCGGGCATATTTTTCTCCTGAAATTTGGAAGGACTTGGGCTTTGGAAGGAGCTTTTGGAAAGACTTTAGCCACCATTGATGAGAATGTAAAGAAATCGCAGGGGAAAGAGGGGGGAACCACAAAGGATAAAAATGAAAAAAGGCCTTCAACGAAAATCGCTAAAGGCCTTGCATATTTGGTGACCCCAAGGGGAATCGAACCCCTGCTTACGGCGTGAGAGGCCGCTGTCCTAACCGCTAGACGATGGGGCCTAAAGGTCGATGTCTTTTTACAGGAATCAATTTGTCTTGTCAAGACATTGTTTGTGGCTGAATGCGGGCCGTAGGCCTTTCTTCTGCTGCGTCTTGCTCCAGACTGTTTTTTTGCAAGCTCTCTTATCCTGCATCCCGTGCAATCGCTTTCCCAAAGGCTGTGGCCTGTTCCAGAATGTCACTACGTTTTTTGACCGCCCCACGTTGATCAACTCCCCTGATCAGCAGAGAGTCACAAAGCTCAAGGTCAATGGCGTCAAGGAAGGTTCGTGCGGTCAGCAGGGCTCCGTCAAAGACCTTTTTCCCCTCAGTGGCTGCAGTTGCGAGGAGATACCCTTTTCGATGTTCATCCATTCTGAATCGGATACCGGCCAGATACTTTCGTGCCCAGCGAGCTTGAAAACGATCAATGAATATCTTGCACTGGGCGGAAAGGCCGTAAAAATAGATGGGGCTGACCAGGATGAGCTGATCGCAGGCATCTACCTTTTCGTACAGGGGAGTCATATCGTCATCAATCACGCAGGTCGAGGTCTTATTGCAGCCGCCGCAGCCTTGGCAGGGAGAAATGTGCAAGTCGTTTAAACGAATGAATTCGAGGGTGGCATGGGGATGTTGCAGGATGCCGCCGGCCACGGCCTGGGCCAGGGTCTCACTGTTGCCGTTTTTGCGAGGGCTACCAAGAATAATAAGGATATGCATAAAGAATTCCGGTTATGGGGTTTCGTCTGTCAGGATTTGTTTGGGACAGCGGCCAAAGAGGATGGTCATGTCTTGTAGCCAGGAGCTTAAGGATTCTGTAAAAAAACGGGGAGCGCATCGCCATGTCCAGTTACCCTTTCTGGTCCCTGGACTGTTCATTCGGCAGTCATTGCCAAATCCGAGGATATCCTGGAGGGGAAAGATGGCCAACCGTCCGATGGAGGCCATGGCCAGGTAGATTAGGTCTTGATGGATTGACGAATGGTTGTCATCGTTCTGGTTGACCATTTTTTTGATGCGCTGTCTCTGCGTGGGGCTC
Source organism: Desulfobulbaceae bacterium (assembly GCA_009773475.1). Lineage (GTDB taxonomy): Bacteria > Desulfobacterota > Desulfobulbia > Desulfobulbales > Desulfocapsaceae > UBA2270. Next base: position 133,413 of record WSXV01000007.1, read on the forward strand.
AAGTGATCACTGAGAAACCAGCCAACCGTGGTGTCGTTATCATGGGTGCCGGTATAGACCACACACTCCGGACTTGTATAGTTGTGGGGGAGAAAGGTGTTGTCCGGGTTGTCATCGAAGGCGAACTGGAGCACCTTCATTCCGGGGAACCCAAGAGCATCACGAAGCTCAGTGACTTCCGGGGTGATGTCGCCCAGATCTTCGGCGATGATATCCAGAGGGCCGAGAGCAGCGAAAATTTTATTAAAAAAAGCTTTGCCCGGCCCTTTTACCCATTTCCCATTGATAGCTGTTTCTTCTTTTTCAGGGATGGACCAATATGCCTCAAAGCCACGAAAATGATCGATACGGGCGATGTCAACCATTTCAAAGACGGCACGAAAGCGCGCTGTCCACCACTCAATCAGCCTCTTTTGGATATCCTGATCCTTTGACAGCCAGCGGTACAGGGGGTTGCCCCATCGCTGCCCGGTCTTGCTGAAATAATCAGGGGGAACACCGGCGACATGGGTAGGATTGAGACTCTTGGAGTCAAGTGCAAATATCTCCTGGTTGGCCCATACATCTGCGCTGTCCCAGCCGACATAAATGGGGATATCGCCGATCAGCTGGATGTTATCTTTTTTTGCCTTGGCCCGCATGATCTGCCATTGTCGAAAAAACTCATATTGCTCGAAGGCAAAATATTCCATGCGATCATGGTGTTTGACGCGCAGGGCGGTCAGGGTTGCAGGTTCTCGAGTGGCAATCTCCAGTGGCCACGCACCCCAGCCCTGACCATGAAACTGTTCCTTCAGGACCATGAACAGGGTGTAATCAATGAGCCATGAGGTATTCTTTTTGAAGTGGAGAAATTGGGGGAGTCGTAAAGGGAAATTTGTAAAGGCTTCCTCCATGAGCTTGCTTTTAAAAAGAGCAACCTGTGCAAAATCAACGCTGTATTCAGAAAAAACAGGGGCATTGCTCAGGCTGCTTTCCTCAATAAGCCCTTCTTCAAGCAGAAGCTCAGGGGAAATCAATAGCGGAGAACCGGCAAAGGCAGAGATGCTCATGTAGGGTGAATTGTCAAAAACTGGACTGCCGGGTCCAGTGGGGAGAAACTGCCAGTAACGTTGGCCGGCACTGGCCAGGAAGTCAAGAAATGCGTGGCTGGAGAAGCCCAGGTCGCCAGTACCGTAAGGAGATGGTAGGGAGGTTATATGGGCCAGAATGCCACTGCCGCGACGGGAGGAGGATGTTGATTTCATGACAGTGGGTAATCCTTTCGTAGACTTTTTTGTATCCAGGAGCCCGGTTATGTCTGGGGCTATAAAAAAATGAGGTAGCTTCCCTTGCTAGCTGGATGAATCATTCTTATGGTTTCCAAAAATTTTTCTCTGGAATCAAGAAAGGCCCTTGTTTGTTTATACAGGTTTTTCTGTATCTTTTTATCTAATTAGTTTGTTTTTTGTTGGCAGTGGTTGTAATAATTTAGGTTTTGATTAGTTCCTCAACTGTGGTAATATTTTACTATAGTTGATTGTGGCTTGGTTTTATCATTGTCATAGTGTCAAACTTTTACGACTAAACAATTTATTTTAACAACATTAAGCAACCTTGCGCAATTGTAATTTTTCCCAATCTGTGCGTTAAACATATGATTTATCTCATAGGAATCAGGTTGATTCTTCTGGTATTTTCATACGCCTAGATTTTGAGCAAAAAAATGATTGTTCCAGGTTCTTATACGAAATGGAGTATGCCCCGGTGCTCTCTGAACTAAAAGAAAATCTCCTGAAAGCCGGCCAGACTGAAGGCTGTCTCAGTTTTAGCGATTTAAATGAATTGTTGCCGGATGATATTAAAGATCCCAATGCCATTGAAAGTATCTTTAATTTTCTGGGGGCCAATAATATACAGATCGTCAATGTTGAGAAAAATGGTGAGAAACGCACCTTGTCTGGTGAGGTATGGGATCAAGACAAGATTGAAATTGATGACGACGATGAGCTGATAGATGTAGCGCTTACGACTGCCAGTGATGATGGCCATGAAGCGGAAGAAACAACGACCACGTATCTTCGGGAGATGGGCCAGTTTGATCTGCTGACCCCTGATGAAGAGGCGAAGTATTCAAAATGCATTCGTCAGGGTTTTGATGCGATTATTCAGGCAATACGGGATAATGACTCCGATGTCGTTGAAATGACTTTGCTTTGTACCCGTATTGATCTATGGGAAAAGCGCGATCCCACCTTGAAACCTAAAAAACAGCAGCTTAATTTTATGCGTTACAGCGTGGTTGCTGCTGCCAAGAAGTATATAGAAAAACCTGAAATCTATCAGCTGCAAATTAAAATAGAAGGGTATAGTCATTCCATTGAGATTGCCAAGGATGCGATGATTCGTGCCAATCTGCGCTTGGTGGTTTCCATTGCCAAGCGTTATATGCATCAGGGTTTGACCCTCGCTGATTTGATTCAGGAGGGAAATCTTGGACTGATGCGGGCTGTTTTTCGGTTTGACTATACCAAAGGGAACAAGTTCTCAACCTATGCCAGCTGGTGGATCAGGCAGGCCATTACCCGCGCGATTCTTGATAAAACCAGGACCATCCGGCTGCCGGTTCATTTTCTGGAGCTGCGTAGCCAGTTTTTCAAGGCTTTTTATGCCCTGTTCAAAGAGCTGGGTCGGGAGCCGACTCCTGTTGAGATTTCCAAGAGTACTGAATTGCCCATGGATAAGATTCTGGCGATTCTGGAGGCCTCCCGTGAGCCTATTTCCCTTGAGACTCCGGTTGGTGATGACGATTCAACGCTGGGCGATTTCTTGGAAAATGGGGACTCTCAGTCTCCCTTTGATATGGTGCAGACAAGAGAGCTTGCCGGTCGGGTGACTGAAATCCTGTCCACCCTCAGCGAACGGGAAGAAAAAATTATCCGGCTTCGTTTTGGCATCGGGGAAAAGGCCGAATACACTCTGGAAGAGATCGGCAAGCGGTTTAACGTCTCTCGTGAACGGATTCGTCAGATTGAAAAGAAGGCATTGAATCGTTTACGTCATTCCAGCAGACGGGATCAGTTGAAGTTTTTCCTTGATTAGGTGCCGTTGAGATAAGAGCAAGGCAGCTTTTGCTCTTATCTCTTACGGCACCTTATGCCGCTCCAAAGAAACAGCCGTTTTTTTGGCTGGTTCTTTGAGTGGCCCTGGCCACGACCTTTGAGGTACCAAGGTAACTTCTCTTACGGCACCTTATGCCGCTCCAAAGAAACAGCCATGTTCTCGGGGCTGGTTCTTTCAATGGCCCTGGCAGCAACCTCCGATGTACCAGAGCAAGTTTGTTTTTTCTTTTAAGGAACCCTTCAGGCAAAAAACACACTATTCTTCCTTGCGGATAAAGCCGGACTTTTGTTTCCGGCTTTTTTTTTATTTTATTTATAGCGTGGTATATTATGAAATCTTTTGTGCAACAGGCAGGACTTGGGGATATTTTGGAAAAGGTAGAAGCCGGGGAAAGGTTGAACCTGGAAGACGGCCTTGCTTTGTACAACACCAAAGAGATCCTTGCCCTTGGGTATATGGCCAATCTGGTCAGAAACCGAATGAATGGCGACAAGGCCTATTTCATTTATAATCAGCATATTAACTATTCCAATATCTGTACCAATCTTTGTAAATTCTGCGCATTCGGCCGAGATAAGAGCTCGGAGTTGGCCTATGAGATGGATTTAGCCGAGGTGAAGGAAAAGGTTCGTGCCCGGCTTGATGAGCCCATCACCGAGATCCATATGGTTGGCGGACTTCATCCCGATTTGCCTTTTGAGTATTATCTGGAACTGTTGCGCGGGATTAAGGAGGTCAGGCCCAACGTCCATATCCAGGCCTTCACCTGTGTCGAGATTGCCCATCTGGCAGGATTGGCCGGGAAGTCCGTGGATGAGACCCTGGAGATCCTGAAGGATGCCGGACTGGGTTCCATCCCTGGTGGCGGGGCCGAGGTCTTTGCGCCGCGAATTCGTAAGTTGACCTGTGAGCGAAAACTTTCCGGTGACCAGTGGCTGGAGGTGGCCAAAACCGCCCATCGGCACGGTCTCAATACCAATGCCACTATGCTTTATGGTCATATCGAGACCATGGAGGAGCGTGTTGAACATCTTGCCGCCCTGCGTGCCGCCCAGGATGAGACCAAGGGTTTTCTCGCCTTTATCCCGCTCTCCTTTCATCCCCAGAACACTGAAATGAGTAACCTGTCCCGCACCACCGGCATTGATGATCTCAAGAGCATTGCCGTGGCTCGACTTTTTCTGGATAACTTCCCTCACATCAAGGCCTACTGGGTCATGATCGGTCCGAAACTTGCTCAGGTGGCTCTTTCCTTCGGGGCTGATGATATGGACGGGACGGTCAAGGAAGAGGTGATTACCCATATGGCCGGTGCCGACACCGATCAGGCCATTGGCAGCAAAACTTTGGTGCGCTTGATCAAAGAGGCAGGCCGGGTTCCGGTTGAACGCGATACACTTTATAATGTGATTCAGGTGCATGCCTGATGAGTGCAGCGATGGAGGTGCCGATGCAAGAGAGCCATGAAAAGGAAATGGCAAGGATTACAGAGAAGGTCTTAGCCGGCGGTAGAATCAGTGATGAGGAGTTTCTGACCCTCGATCAGGATGGCGATCTTTACCAGCTGGCATTTCTGGCCGATGCCATCCGTCGACGCCTGCATCCGGAAGGGCTTATTACCTATGTTGTTGACCGCAATGTCAACTATACAGACATCTGTATCTCCGCCTGTAAATTCTGCGCTTTCTTTTCGGCCCCCGAAGATTCATCCGGGTATCTGCTCACCTTTGCACAGCTTGAACAGAAGATTCGCGAGACCCAGGATCTGGGGGGTACCCAGATCCTGTTGCAGGGCGGCTTGCATCCCAACAAGCCCTTGGAATATTACGAAGAGATGTTGCGCTTTATGAAGGGTACCGGCATCCATGTCCATGGCTTTTCTCCTCCCGAGGTTTGTCATTTTGCCAATCTGTCCGGCCTTACTATCTCCGAGGTGCTGCAACGTCTGATTGCCGCCGGTCTTGATTCGATCCCCGGCGGTGGTGCTGAGATTCTCTCCGACCGCGTGCGGCAGGCCGTTGCTCCCCGTAAGTGTTCGGCGGATCAATGGATAGCGGTCATGGAAGAGGCGCACCATCAGGGGTTGCGTACCACCGCCACCATGATGTTTGGCCATATTGAGACCATCGCTGAGCGACTTGAGCATCTGCGTCGTCTGCGGGAGCTACAGGATCGCACCGGCGGCTTTACCGCCTTTATCCCCTGGCCTTTTCAGCCTGACAACACGGCCCTGTCCCAGCAGGTTGAGATTGAAAAGAGTACCGGCATGGGGTATCTGCGGATGCTGGCCCTCTCCCGGATCTATCTGGATAATTTTGATAATGTACAGGCCTCTTGGGTGACGCAGGGGCCAAAAATCGCCCAGCTCTCCCTCTTTTTTGGAGCCAATGACTTCGGCAGCACCATGCTTGAAGAAAACGTGGTGGCAGCGGCCGGAGTCAGTTTTCGTCTGTCCGAGCAGGAGATTAGGCGCCTGGTTATGGATGCAGGTTTTGAACCCCGGCAGCGGCTTATGGATTATACGCTTATCGGCTAGGGACCTTCCCTTGCCATTTTTTAAACCCTCACTATATCGTGCTCCGAAAATCATTCTCAACGAAAATCCTGTGTCCGCAGTCTCTCTCTTTCTAGCTCCCTGGGTAGTGCCGATCAGTTCCCCGGTGATTGCGGATGGTGCTGTTGCCATCCGTGATGGTCGGATTCTGGCGGTGGGCGATGCCTCGATTCTCCAGAGTCAGTTCGCGGAGGCGCGGGTGGATGGCTGCCAGGGGGTGTTGCTGCCTGGACTGGTCAACGCCCATATCCATCTTGAGCTCTCCGCATATAATCATACCCCTCGGCCTACCCCGGATCAAAGCTTCTGTGACTGGATCCGCGCCTTACTCAAGCTCAGGCAGGCAGGGGACATCAGCGCCCACGAAACTGTCCGCTCGGCCCGACAGATGCTGGAACAGCAGCGCAATGCCGGAACCGCTCTCCTGCTTGATATCGGCAATAACATCCTCGCTCCCCCCGCGAGCATGCAGACGCCCGTGGAAATCAACTTTCTCCTTGAACTGCTTGGGCCTGATGCCAAGGCTGAAGAACAGGTGCTGGCCCGCATAGGCTCCTTGCCTGATGTGGTGTCGGCAACGGCCCATGCCCCGTATTCGACCACCGCCGGGATCATGAAAGCGCTTAAGAAGAGGGCGGATCGCCTGGGGCATATCTTTTCTCTGCATGTGGCTGAATCAGTGGATGAGGTTGCACTGCTACGCACCGGGCAGGGCTGTTTTCGGGAGTTTCTGGAAGAGCGGGGGGCCTGGGATGGTCGTTTTCCCCGGCCTGGAAAGAAGATTCAGGGCGTTGTCGAGTACCTGGCGGATCTGGGTCTGCTCGATGCTAATCTACTCTGCGTCCATTGTGTCCAAGTGAACGAGCAGGAGGTGCAGCTGCTGGCGGAGCATGGTTGTAAGATTTGTCTTTGCCCAGGAAGCAACCGTTTCCTAGGGGTCGGGGTTGCGCCCCTGGAGAGAATGCTGCACCATGGTCTGCTTCCCGCCATCGGCACCGATTCCATGGCCTCCAATGAATCGCTTGACCTATGGCGGGAGATGCGGATTTTGCGCGAGGATCATCCCTGCGTTTCCCCTGCCCGGATCTTGACCATGGCTACTCTGGGTGGCGCCCAGGCCATGGGTCGTGCCCAGGACTTCGGCACCCTGGCCCCTGGCCGGATGGCCGGTTTGCTAAATGTCAATAGCCCGGCCCTGCAAAGGGCTCAAGATGCTGAACAGCTCATTGATATCCTGACAGGCCATGGACAGCCTGATAAACTGTGCTGGATAAGTGGAAATGGCAATGCCACAGTCTGAATCCTTTTCTGCTATGAACTCGCGACCGCTTCTCCGCCAGGAAAGAGGCCTATGATTAACACCTCCACCCTGCCTTTTTTTCGATTTCTTGCCGCCAGTGTCGTGGTTTTTTTTCATTTTGGGCAGAAGATAGACTGGTATCCACAGGTTCCAGATGTGTTCAAGGCCGGCTCGCTGATGGTGACTTTCTTCTTTGTCCTGTCAGGATTTCTGCTGTATCTCGGGTATTCTCAGAAATCATTTACTGTGCGCCAATATATTTTGAAGCGGGTGGTGAAGATATTACCGTTGTATTATCTGGCGTTTGTGATCTCGGTGGGAATCCTGTTTTCTTTCAGTACATTGACCGGGTACGACTTTTTCAAGAATCTGCTCTGTGTGCAGTCATGGCGGCCATATCCCCTCACGGTGAATTTTACCAGCTGGTTTGTCTCGGTCTTGCTGTTTTTCTATGCCGTCTTTCCCTTACTCCTCTTTTATTTAAAAAGGATCCGGCCCAAGGGCTGGGTCGTGCTCCTTGCCGGTCTAATGCTGTGGTCTGTGACCCAGTGGTTTACTGTCAAAATTCTGAACTCTGGGGTGTCCATCGGTAATTTTTACTGGTCTGACACCCTGCTATACTATTTTCCGCCATTTCATTTCTGCAGTTTTCTCCTTGGTGTATGTGGGGCTTATTGTCTTGTGGCATGGGATTTACAGGTGCGCAAGGGGGGGCTTTTTTCAGCATTGACCACCTGTGTTTTGTTGACTGTGGTGGCGATGATGGTTCAACTTCAACCCGCGCTTAACAAACTGGCTGGATACAGTCTCCCTTTCTCCGTGAGTTTCTATGCGCCATTGATTCTCCTGCTCTTGTGGCACCTGACGCTTTCGCGCAATCCCCTCCTTGAAATCCTGGCTTGGCCAAAATTTAATATCCTGGGAGAGGTGAGCTATGCCATCTTTATCCTGCAGGCCCCCCTGGATAAGCTGGATACCTATGTACTTTCACCCCATTATGTGATGGGGCCGGTGACCCATTTTATGCTCTTTTTTACAGTCCTGCTGTGTGTCTCATTTCTGGCAGCATGGGCCGAGAAGGCACTGGCGAAAAGACTTGCCGGGCGATTATCGATGACAAATAGATTTGGACGGATATGATAGAAATACAATCAGCAGACACGGCCAGAATCGGCATGGTCAATTATATTAATACCGCGCCGATCTACGAGAGTTGGAAAAAACGGGAGCATCCTGATGGATGGCAAATGATTGAGGCCCCGCCTTCCACCCTGAACCAGATGTTGGCGGCGGGTAAGCTTGATCTGGGTTTTGTCTCCTCCCATGAATATTGTGCTAGGCCCTCGTTGTACCGGATCCTTGCGGACTTGTCGATCAGCGCCAATGGTTCGGTGGGTTCAGTATTTCTCTTCTCCCGGGTTGATCCTAGTACTTTGAGTGGCTGCCCGGTGCTACTCAGCGGGCAGTCTCAGACCTCAGTGTATCTGGTCAAGATTATTCTCGAGGAATTTTACGGGGTCAAACCCTTCTATTCTTCAGGAGACGTGGGCAGCGAGATCATTGACGAAGCGACGGCATTGCTGGCCATCGGGGATCAGGCCCTGCGCCTGGTGGGAGACGTACGGTTTCCCTATCAGCTTGATCTAGGAGCGGTGTGGCGGCAATATACCGGGCTTCCCTTTGTTTTTGCGGTGTTTGCTGTGCGGGAAGAATTCTGTCGGAGAGCCCCTGAAGCGCTGGCCTTGATTCATCGGGAATTAGTCCGCTGTGCGACCATAGGACGAGAAAATCTGGAGGCGGTCTGTCAGGTGGCAGCCCCGAGGATTCCCATGCATCCCGATGAGTGTTATGTATATCTGCGGGCCATTGGCTATGATTTGGGAGTGGAAAAACAGTTGGGCCTGGAGAGGTTTTATCGATATTTGATTGAACGTGGCGAAGGGGTTGCGGAGGCCCTGCCAATCAAGATAGTGAAGAGTGAATGATGGGAAAACAGATGATTGTCATGGGAGCAGGCAGATAATGGGGAACAGGCAGGTACCGAAAAAAATCCTGGTGGCAGTGACTGGCGCCTCGGGGATGCTGTATCTTCAGTCTTTTTTGCGAAAAATTGAAAATCTTGAAGTGGTGGTGCATGGGATCTGTTCCGAGGCAGGGGCGAAGGTGCTGGGCATGGAAAAGGGGCTAATCCCACAGGAGTTGCCAGCTGTTAGTGCCTGGTTTGACTGCCGCGATTTTGCTGCTCCCCCGGCCTCTGGTTCCAGCGGCTATGATGCCATGCTGATTTTGCCCTGCAGCATGGGGACACTCGCCGCCATTGCCGCCGGAATGTCCGCCAATCTGATTCAGCGCAGCGCCGACGTTATGCTCAAGGAGCGGAAGGACCTGGTGCTGGTGGTGCGGGAAACGCCGTTTAACAGGACCCATCTCAAAAATATGCTGACGGCCCATGATGCCGGGGCGGTTATCTGTCCGCCCATGCCGGCATTTTATCTGCAACCAGCAAGTCTGGAAGAGGCTGCCGACACCTTTTCCTGGCGGCTTGCCGATCAGGTCGGGATTGAGGTTCCGGGCCGTCGGCGCTGGGGTACAGAGGAATAAGGTATGTTGAAAAAAATTACTGTTCTGTTGGAGATGGTGAAGTTCAAACTGACTGTTTTTGCCATGCCCTTTGCCTTTATGGGGGCATTCTTAGCAGGCAGCGGAGCGCCGTCATGGGGAACAATCTTCTGGGTGATTCTGGCCATGGTAGGAGCTCGTACTTGTGCCATGGGGTTTAACCGCATCGCCGACCGCCACTTTGATCACGCTAATCCACGCACCGCCTCCCGGGCGATTCCCGCTGGCGAGGTAAGTCTTGTGGAGGCTTGGGCCATGGTAATCCTGGCCGGGCTCCTCTTTTTCTTTGCCTGCTATAACCTGAACCCCCTGACTGTGAAGCTGGCGCCCCTAGCCCTGTCCTTAACCCTGTTCTATTCCCTGACCAAACGCTTTACCTCTTTGTGCCATCTGGTGCTTGGAGTTGCGCTGGCCTTTTCGCCCCTGGGCGGTTGGGTGGCAGTATCGGGGAGTCTGATCGGCTTCCCTTGGGTGCTCTCTCTGGGAGTGTTGTTTTGGGTGGCTGGATTTGACGCCATTTACGCCTGTCTGGATGCGGATTTCGACCGGGGGGCGGGGCTGCACTCGTTACCATCGTTGATGGGGCGTGAGAATGCCTTTCGACTGGCGCAGGGGTTTCACGGGCTGGCCTTTGTTCTTTTTACCCTAACTGGAATCCAAGCACACCTGAATCTCTGGTATTATGTCGGCATCGGTCTGACTGCTGCCGTTTTGTTCTATCAGCATCTAGTGGTCAACCCCCGGGATCTGTCCAGAATTCAGGGCTCTTTTTTTTCCCTGAACGGGGTGATCAGCAGCACCCTTTTTGCTGCCACCTGGCTTGCTCTTTTGACCGGTAAGAACTGAGTAAATGTTCAAAATTGGCAGGATCTTTCGGTATGCCCTGGTCCTTTTCCTTCTGCTAATTGTCAATGTTGCCGCAGAAAGCCTCTCTTTAGGAACGCCCGACCCGACTCATCTTGCGTCTGCTTATGATGCCGATGAAACCTTTTGCTACGATATTTCCTGGAGTGGTGGGATTAAGATTGGCGAATTGGTGCTTCGCATCCGCAAAATTGAAGGGGAACAGGATCGTTTTGAGCTGCATGCCCGGGTGACAGCTTCCGGGGCTTTCCGATATATCTATCCCGTGGATGACACCTTTGTTACTGACGTTTCCGGGCAACAGCGATTGCCGGTGAGGTATGAAGTAGAGCAAAAAGAGGGGCTTGGCTATAGGGCCCATCGACTGACTTTGTATGATCAGGGCAAAGGGCTGGTTCGTTACCGAAAAAATGATGAGCCGGAGAAGGAATTTGAAGTTGCGGGTAAGGTTCATAATGAGTTTTCTTCCTTCTTTTTTACCCGTGTCTTGCCCTTTTCTTCCGATGTTTCTATGATCGTTCCCACTTTTGCCGATGAGAAGCGACATGAGGTGGTGGTGACCCCCAAAGAGTGGCTCACGGTTAAAGAAACTTTGTTGGGACCAGTGAAGGTGGTTGCCGTTCTGCCCCGAATGACATTCAAAGGTTTGTATGACAAAACCGGCGATACTGTGATCTGGTTCACTGATGACGCCTGCCGGGTGCCGATACGGATCAGTTCAAAGATCCTCATTGGTTCTCTTGTTGCGGAGTTGGCGGCCTATCATGGACTGTCCTGCGGCAGGCAATGGGATCTGGAGCTGAAGGTGCTGGACAAAGAAAAGAGACAGTCCGAGAAAATTAAAGGGGACTAAGGGCATGTTTGGGCGTTTCCGGCACCAGAGCGCTGTGTAATCTTGTTGGAATCTTGCCGTGTTGATTTGCATAAAATGGAGACCCGGGACCTTTTTTTGCCTCTCTTTGGTTCCCTCCTTGACAGCATTCATTTTTTTTAGTACTTTTCTTCATTTTTAAGTTCTGAAAAATCTTATTTTAGAGAAAAAATCTCAGCCATTGCTTGTTCTTTATAACTGAGATAATTGCATATCTTAGCGTATTTTTTGTCGTACGGACAATTTTTACGAGTTTTTTTCTGGAACACTCTGCGAACCTTGTAAGTATTTATGTTTGAAAATCTGACAGACAGACTGGAAGGGGTTTTTAAAAAGCTCCGAGGTCATGGCACGCTGACTGAAGAAAATATTCAGGATTCCATGCGCGAAGTACGCATGGCTCTTCTTGATGCCGACGTCAATTTCAACGTGGTAAAAGAGTTTATTGCTGCGGTTACTGCAAAGGCTGTCGGTCTTGAAGTCAGTCAGGCCCTCTCTCCCGGCCAACAGATTGTCAAGATAGTCCATGAAGAGCTGGTTGCGCTCCTTGGCGGTAATACAGAACAAATTCGTCTTGATGGCCGTCAGCCCGTTATTATCATGATGGCTGGGTTGCAGGGATCAGGAAAGACGACGACTTCGGGAAAACTGGCGCTGATGCTCAAAAATAAAGGCCGGCGTCCGTATCTGGTTCCAGCCGACGTTTATCGCCCCGCAGCCATTGAGCAGCTTCAGATTTTAGGCGGGAAAATTGATGTCCCGGTCCATCCCTCTGCGTCCGATTCCAAGCCGGTTGATATCTGCCGACAGGCGGTGGCAGCGGCTCGGGAGAAAAATTATGACACCCTGATCATTGACACCGCCGGTCGTCTCCATGTTGATGAACTGCTCATGGGTGAGCTGAAAGAGATTCAGGCCGCCATTCAGCCCTCGGAGATCTTGTTTGTGGCGGATGCCATGACCGGGCAGGATGCAGTGGCTGTGGCCAGCAAGTTCAATGAAGATCTGGAAATTACCGGCATGGTTCTCACCAAGATGGAAGGTGATGCCCGTGGCGGTGCTGCTCTTTCGATCAAGAACATAACCGGCAAGCCCATCAAATTTACAGGTGTTGGTGAAGGTCTGGACGCGCTTGAGGTCTTTCATCCTGACCGGACAGCTTCCCGTATCCTGGGCATGGGTGATGTCCTTACTCTGATTGAAAAGGCCGAAGCGGTTGTTGACAAGAAGCAGGCCGATAAGTTAGTCAATAAACTTCGTCAGAATACTTTTACCCTGGAAGATTTCCTCGATCAGATTCAACAGATCAAGAAAATGGGCTCATTGGAGCAAATTCTTGGAATGATTCCGGGAATTAACAAGATTAAGCAGCTACAGAACGCCCCCCAGCCAAATGAAAAAGAGCTGGCCAAGACCGAGGCAATTATTCGCTCCATGACTAGAAAAGAGCGACATAATTATGCCATCATCAATGCCAGTCGCAGAGAGCGAATTGCAAAGGGTTCGGGGACGGATGTGGCCGATGTAAATCGGGTCATCAAGAGCTATTCGACAATGTTAAAGATGATGCAGAAGATGCGTGGCAAGCCGGGTCTGATCACCGGTCAGAAAAGACGTAAGTTGCCGAAGGGATTGCGCCGAACATAGGTGGACTCTTCTGGTCGAGGCAGTGTTGGTGAGTAAGCAGATTTCATAAATAATTTATTTAAAACTTCAGAGGAGTACGTATTAATGGCGGTTCGAATTCGTTTAACCAGACTTGGCAGAAAGAAACATCCCTTTTATCGTATTGTTGTGGCTGATAGTGAGTGTCAACGTGATGGCAAGTTTCTGGATATCGTCGGCACCTATGATCCCATGCAGAATCCAGCCGCCATAAATATCAAGGCTGATAAAATGCAGGAATGGATTGGTAAAGGCGCCTTGCCCTCGACCACCGTTCAGAGTCTGATCAAGAAAACCCAGGTTGCAGAGTAATCACGTCATGCAAGATCTGGTTGCCCATATAGCAAAATCGTTGGTTGACAATCCTGATGCGGTAGTTGTCACCACCAGTGAAGAAGATGATACCGTCACCATTGGTCTTGCGGTGGCCAAAGAAGATATCGGCAAGGTGATCGGTAAGCAGGGGCGAACGGCAAGGGCGATGCGCTCTCTTCTTGCAGTCCGGGCCGGAAAAGAGAACAGGCGGTCGCGGCTTGATATCTTGGAATAACTGTTGTGCCCATTATGGCCGATGATTTTCCTTATTCTTCTGAGCTTTATTTATTGATTGGGAAAATTGTTGAACCCCATGGCTTGAAGGGGGAAGTATTGATTTTTTCCTTTTCCGGGCAACCGAAAAATATTCAGCAGTATCCTCAACTCTTTCTGGTCTCTCCCTCGGGTAAGCTCAGTCCCCCTCATACCATTGAGAAAAGTCGGATAAAAGGGAAGACCTTGATTGCGCGTCTCAATTCGATCTCAGATCGTAATCAAGCTGAGACATTGATCGGCATGGGGGTGTTGGTCAGCAAAGAAGATTTGCCGCAGCCCGGTGAAAATGAGTTTTACCTCTACCGGATGGAAGGGTTGCCGGTTTTTACCATTGAGGGTCGCAAGCTGGGAACCGTGGCCCATATATTCTCTAATGGCGCTCAGGATCTTCTGGTGGTTCAAGACGGGGAAAATGAATACATGATTCCTGTGCTTGATTCCATTATTAAGGTTCATGATAGTGAAAAAATAGTGATTGACGCACCACCTGGACTGTTGGAAATAAACTCCAGTACATCTGATTAGTGTCCATGGACACTTTGATTTTTGATATACTGACCATTTTTCCAGGTCTTCTGGATTCACCATTGAATGAATCCATCATCCGTCGGGCCAGGCTGGACGATAAAATCCGCGTTAATGTCACTGATATCAGAGACTTTTCTGTGGATAAACATACCACGACCGATGACCGTCCCTTTGGTGGCGGTGAAGGTATGGTCATGAAGCCGGAACCCCTCACGGCGGCACTTGCCGCAGTGCAGGAGAAAAATGGCGTTGGCAGGGTTGTTTTGCTTACTCCTCAGGGGCGAGCGTATACCCAGAAAGTTGCCGAAGAGCTCAGTGAACTGTCCCATCTGATTCTGGTCTGTGGTCGATATGAAGGGGTGGATGAACGCTTTGCCCATGCCTATGTCGACGATGCTATTTCTGTTGGTGATTACATCCTGACCGGCGGTGAGCTTGCGGCCATGATTATCGTTGACTCTGTCACCCGCCTGCTGCCGGGAGTGCTTGGCTGTGCTGAATCTGCCTTAAATGATACGTTCAGCAGAAACTTGCTCAAACACCCGCAATACACCAGGCCCCGAGTTTTTGAAGGACAGGATATCCCAGAGGTGCTGTTGTCGGGTAATCACGAAGCCATTGAACAGTATCGTTTTCTGGAGTCGGTGCGACGCACATTGGCGCGCCGGCCGGAGTTGTGCCGGAAGGTCGATTTCACCACGAAGGAGCTGAAGCTGCTCAAAAAACATGGGCTTTTCGAGAAGTTAGCAGCGGTGTTGGCAGGCCAGAATGACTGAGAAAAGACAACAGGAATTTCGAAGAGCCGTTGATATCGCACTGATTCATTATCCTGTTATCAACAAGGGTGGAGAGACCATCGGCTCGGCGGTAACCAACCTTGATCTCCATGATATTGCGCGAGCCGCCATAACGTTTGGTGTTGATAATTATTACGTGGTCACCCCGTATCCAGATCAGCACAGCCTGATTCAAGAGATCTTAGAGCATTGGCAGACCGGTCATGGCGCGACATATAACCCCGCCCGTAAAGCAGCCCTTGAGCGAATTAAAATTAGTGCATCACTGGAGACCACTCTTGCCATGGTCACTGAGCAGAGAGGCCGTAAGCCCCTGCTGTTGACAACTAGTGCTCGCCTCCAGGAAAACAGTCTCAGTTATCGGGAAGCCCGTCATCGCATTGAAGATGGAGAACCAGTCCTGTTACTTTTTGGTACTGGCCATGGCCTTGCCCCTGAGATAAATGAGATTGCCGATTATTCTCTGCTTCCCATAGAAAGTATAACCGGCTATAATCACCTTTCTGTACGTTCAGCAGTTTCGATTATCCTTGATCGACTTTTGGGCGTGCGGCAAGAAGAATAAAGAACAATTTTTTTAAGTCCTTTGATAAGAAGTAGTCGTTACCTATTCACTTTAACATATTTCACGTAGAGTAAAATTATGAGCTTAATACTTGACAGAATTAATCAGGAGCAGATGAGATTTGATCATCCGGAGTTTCGTAGTGGTGACACCGTTAAGGTTCACATCCGGATTGTTGAAGGCAACAAAGAACGCATACAGATATTCCAAGGCGTCGTAATTAAACGTAAAAATGGGGATATGAACGCCTCTTATACCGTGCGCAAGGTATCTCATGGGATTGGCGTTGAAAAGACCTTTGCTCTTCACTCCCCCAGAGTTGAACAGATTGAAGTGGTGAGTCATGGCCGTGTTCGCCGCTCACGTCTCTATTATCTCCGTGACCTTCGTGGCAAAGCAGCTCGTATTCGTGAGCGTTTGTATCAGGCGAGTTAGTCGCTGATTCGTAAGAGTTTTTTCTGCATTTATTATGAAAACTCTCAAGGCTGACCAGAAAGCAAACGCTTTCAGGTCAGCCTTTTTCTATCTGACTGCCCCTTACGTTGCTTTACTACAGCTTTCTTAAAGGCAAATCTGAACAATAAAATGCAGGAGATGGATGCTATTGTTCCCTGTGTCGATTCTGAGCTGAATGACACCTTTTCCCATGAACGTCTACTCTATGGCCAGGGTTGTTGTTGTGTTGCAGGCCTGGATGAAGTTGGCAGGGGTCCCCTGGCTGGTCCGGTAGTCGCTGCCTGTGTGGTGTTGCCGAGACAATGCGATTTTTCGCCATTCATTGATTCCAAAAAATTGTCCCATAAGCAGCGGTGCAACCTGGCTGATGTTCTTGTCCAAATAGGTGCCCTGTCTAGTGTTGGGATTGTTTCTGTTGCAACGATTGATCGGATCAACATTCTCCAGGCTTCTCTTCTAGCCATGAAACGAGCCGTGGATGATCTCGCCTGCACCTCATCTCTCCCCGATTTTTTATTAATCGACGGAAAATTTCCCATTGCCATGGATATCCCGCAGCGAACCTTGATCCGCGGTGAGTCTAAAAGTGCCTCCATTGCCGCTGCCTCCATCGTTGCCAAGGTGACCCGAGACGCTCTGATGGCAGAGCTTGCGTCCTTGTTTCCAGGGTATAACTTTGGCCAGAATAAAGGCTATCCCACCCGAGAACATCGTGAAGCCATTCAACGGTATGGCCCGACTTCATGCCATCGTCAGACCTTCAGAGGGGTGAAAGAATTTGTCTGATCGCCGAAGAAATATTCTTGGGCAACGCGGTGAAGGGCTGGCAGCAGAATATCTCCAAGAAATCGGATATTGTATCGTTGAGCGTAATTACCGGAATCATTACGGTGAGATTGATATTATTGCCCAGGATTGGACTCATTCCGCTTTCGGTGATAAGAGCAAGACCATTGTTTTTGTTGAGGTTAAAACAAGAAAAAATAATCTGTTTAGTTTCCCATCGGAGGCCGTTACTCAACGAAAGCAGCTCCAAATCAGTAAGGTAGCCCTCGAGTATCTAGCCCACAATAACCTGACAGAGGTTGCCGCCCGATTTGATGTGGTGGCCATTTTGCTGCCGGACAGCGGCTCGTCTCAAATTGAGCTTATCAAGAATGCCTTCGATCTCAGTGGGATCTTCTGATCATTTATTTGACGGATGTTCATGCCGTGTAGGTTGTTTCCGGAAAGTGTTGCTCCTCAATTCCGACAGCTCGTTTCTTTTATCATGAGCTCAAAAAAGTTTTTTCCTAAGCGACCCTGTATGAAAAACCAAGCAGATTATCGTTAAAGAAATTCTCCCAGCTTCAGTCAATACTTTTGTTCTGTGATTTTTTATGCGCCACATTGCCATTACGATGGGTTGCCCGGTTGGAATAGGTCCGGAGATAGTCCTGAGATTTTTCAGTGAGCAGTCTGCCCTTGATTATTCTCCAGTGGTGTTCGGGGATATGGGTGTTTTGCGACGTTGTGCCGATGAACTGCAGATTACATCGGAGCTCATCTCCTGGCAGCCTGGCCTCCCTGTTAGTGCAGGTCAAATCCCGGTCTATGAACTTTCCCGTTTACCCGTCGAAGAGCTGATCTGGGGGCAGCCGACAATCGCTACCGGACGGGCCATGGTTGCGTATATAGAAAAAGCCGTAAAGGCAATTCTTGAGGGCACCTTTTCGGCGATGGTCACCTGTCCGATCTCAAAGGCCAGTCTCAATCGCGCGGGTTTTCCCTACCCTGGTCACACCGAAATGCTGGCCGCACTGACCGGGAGTCATGAATATGTGATGATGATGGCAGGCAGCCGGTTGCGTGTTACCCTCGCCACTATCCATTGTTCCCTTGATTCAGTTTCTAGTTTGCTCAATAAAGCAGAGATTTGCGATCTCATCCGGATAACCAATGATGCACTGCAGCGTGATTTTGGTATCGAGGTTCCTCGCATTGCCGTTGCTGCCCTCAATCCCCACGCAGGCGAGGACTGTCTTTTTGGCAATGAAGAAGAAGCGGTGATTCTGCCGGCCATTGAAGAAATGCAGCGTGAGGGGATTCAGGTGCGGGGACCATTTCCTCCTGATACCGTCTTTTTTAAGGCTGCCACAGGGATGTATGATGTGGTTATCTGTATGTACCATGATCAGGGACTTATCCCGTTTAAGCTGCTGCATTTCAAGGATGGGGTCAATGTAACCCTGGGTCTGCCCATCATTCGGACCTCCGTTGACCATGGAACGGCCTATGATATCGCGGGTTGTGGTGTGGCGGATCCGTCAAGTCTGGCTGCAGCTGTTGATCTGGCTGTCTTGATCGCTGGAAATCGGAAAGTCGTGGAAAGGTTTGGGGGTTTTCAGTTGTGATCACCCGTCGTTCATCAGTTTTTTGTGAATTTCATACTTTTTATAGAGATTGCTTCACTAGTGTCCCAACGTTTAATCAAATAATAACAGCTGCTTATATTTAGGCTCGACCTTGTTTATGTAATCTTCTTTTGTAAGTGCCTGTAATAATGGCATTCGTTCAAAGATAGTCACGCTCAGGATCTGTAAAATTGTGTAGAGGCTGGCTTCAATTTTGAGCCGTTTTTTCATGATGGCTACAAGCAAATAGACTGAAACTTCGATCCAGATTTGAGCCTTAACTGCATTTTCCGACGTACCGTAAAAAGTTTTGATACGCAGGTTCTGTTTGATCCATTTGAAAAACAGCTCCACTTGCCAGCGTAGCCTGTACAGTTCGGCAATAGTTATGGCCGGTAGGGAAAAATTGTTGCTCAAAAACACGAATGTCCTGTTGGTTTTTTCATCGTAATATTTTATCCGGCGTAGTTTGTCGGGATAATCTTTCTTTTGATAGAAGCCAGTGAGCATGATCGACTGGTCGCAGATCAGTCCCGTACTTCGGTCTATCTGGTGCGAATAAATTCTCCGGAATTTGAGGTTGGACTTGCCACGAATCACGAAGAAAGCACTGTGTTGTGAGATTGTGTGTAGCCGGGAAAAATCCAGATACCCTCGATCCATGACATAAAAAGCCCCGGCTTCCATTGGCAGGATATCGAGGGTGTTGACCTCGTGAAGCTTGCCATCGGAGATGTGAATAAAAAGTTGGAACATTTCCCCGCAAATCCAATAAGGTGTGGAGTTTGATGGCCCCTTTGCATTTGCGGAAGTTGGCCCACGGAAACATGGAGAGGCACAGGTCGATAGTCGTCGAGTCCAGTGCATAGACTGTGTTTTCCAGTTCCAGAGAAAAATCGTCGTTCACATAAAGTTTTCTGGCGGTTGGAATAAGGGATTGGGCAAGATCTGCGTAGATATGCTAATCGCGAACTTTGTTGGCATTGGCCAGAGTATTGCGAGAAACTGGTGCACGAATACCCATGTGGTAGAGCTTGTTCTTCTGGGCATGAAGACAGGCCTCTATATCTCGCAGGCTTTCCCGATATGTAAGTTGAGCAAAGGCCATGCACAAATACTGATCGAGACAGGTAAATTCTTTGACCTTGAAATTGCCGTGGTAACGATCGACGCATTGATGAAAGACATGAAGCGGAAGATGCTCCATTACTTGAGAGAAAATAAGTTTTCCAGTGTACATAGTTCAGGCCTCCTCGCATAATTTCGCGAAGATGACTGATTTTTGGAAAATTTTTCAAGTCGTTAAATGACATTTTGTCGTGTTTTGTTATAATTTACGGCAAGTTAGATTATTCTCTGCTCCAAACGTTGGGACACTAGTGAGATTGCTTCTATTCTCAATCAATGAAATGCACTATGTTTATCGAAGGTAGATTTAAAAATTGTATACTAAGCCGGAATGAAATGATGATAAAAATCCAAGGTGTTTGGAAACGGCTTCTTTCAATCCGGCAGTCGGTTTTTCTCTTTAAAAACAAACATACGCGACTGTTTATTGGCAAATGAAGAACGCGAAGAAAGGATTGCTGATTGTCTTTGAAGGAATTGACGGCACAGGGAAATCAACTCAACTGTCACTTCTGGCGGCAACTTTAAGGCAACATGGGATTGAGGTCATTGAAACCAGAGAGCCAACTATGGGGCAATTCGGTCGACAGATCAGGGCGCTCTATACCAACAGAAATGGGGTTTCGCCCGAACAGGAGCTGGAACTTTTTCTCGCTGACCGGCGTGAGCATGTACAGAATCTTTTGATACCGGCGCTTGAAGAGGGGAAGGTTGTTCTCTGTGATCGGTATTTTCTCTCCACCGCTGCCTATCAGGGGTGTCTTGGTGATGCTGGTAGAGCTTCCACAAGCCCTGGCTCCAGCGACACTCAGCCATCCCTGGCTTGCGGGTTCACACCCTCGGAGATTATTGGGAAGAATAGTTTCGCGCCGAATCCTGATCTGGCCCTGCTTTTCTGTCTCTCCCCGCAAGCGGGTATTCAACGGATCACTACCGGACGTGGCGACATCCTCAATGACTTTGAACATGAGGCTGTTTTGGAGAGAGTTGCGGCGATTTTTGATAGTCTCCAACTTCCCTATATTCATCGAGTCGATGCCTCCGGCTCCATTGAATCTGTCAGCCAATCGGTGATGCGGGCCGTGCGTCCCCTTCTCTTCCCTCTTGATCAAAACGGGGAGGTCTCATGAGCGATAGAAAATCTCATATCTGTTCCTTTCCTTTCTTTTTCGTGATTATCCTCAGTCTACAAATATTTTTGACTAGCTGTGCTGACAAAACTATGTCTCCTGCTCCTGCTACCTCACCCGTAGCACCAACGACACCAGTAACCGATGAAAAAAGAGATTTGTCCTGCTCTTATTTTTATTTTCTCTGGGGGACACATGCCGAGAGCAATAAAAAATACAGCGAAGCGCAAGAGGCCTATGAAAAGGCACTTATCTGTGATCCCGATGCTGATTATGTTCTCAAAAAACTTCCCATCCTGCTTCTTAAAATGGGGAAACAGCATGCGGCAGCGCAATGGCTTAGAGATGCCGTAGAGAAAAATCCCAATGATATCGATAGTCAATTACTGCTTGCTCGCCTGGATGTTAATTTTGGAGACTTGGATGGAGCAATCAAAATTTATGAAAAAATTCTTGATCTGGCCCCTGATAATACCACTGTGAGGCTTCGTTTGGGATATCTTTACAGCCAGCAGGGCCGCTATAAGGAAGGGGAAGAGACCATTAAGGTGCTTTTACTCAAGGACCCTGATTCCTATTTTGCGCTGCTCTATCTTGCCAGGCTTGCTGTCCAGTCTGCTGATTATGAGAGCGCTGCTGCCTTTTATGAAAAGATCCTGGCCCATCATTGGTCGCCCGAGTTGGTCTTAGAAGTGGCTGAATTTTATGGGAAGAGTGAGCAGTATAGGCGGGTTGAGGAGCTTTATGCCTCCATCCTGAAAAAAGAACCTGAGAATGAGCAGGCAGCCCTGGGGCGTGTTCATGCCCTTTTGCTCAGCGACCAGGGAAAAGAGGCCTTAGAAGAGCTCTCCAGAATTCGACAGTTCAGCAAGAATTCTACCAATATTGATCTCATTACCAGTAGGGTTCTGATTCGGATGCGAAAGTTTGACAGGGCCAACACCCTGCTCGAAAAAGTTCTGGCCCGGGAAGAGTCCTCTGCTGCCAGATATATGCTGGCGGTCATTCGCTATGAGGCGAACAAAAAAGAAGCAGCCCTGGCCCATTTGAGAAAAATCTCCCATGGTGATGTGGAGTTTGAAGACAGCGTTACCCTGCGAACCAGGATATTGAGTGAACTGAACAAGACGCCGGAAGCCATGGCCTTTCTGCAAAAAATAATTGATAAGTCGGATCGTCGCCAACCTCAGTATTACAGTCTCCTGGCAGGGCTGTATGTGAACAGCAAACAGCCTGTTGCGGCCCATGAAATCCTGACGAAGGGCATTGAGCTGTATCCCGATAATGTGTCCCTGCTCTTTGCCTATGGACTTCTGCTGGAGCAGGAGAAAAGGCAGGACGAGGCCATCGCCAGTATGGAAAAGGTGGTCGCCTTGCAGCCGGATCATGTCGAGGCTTTAAATTATCTTGGATATACCTGGGCCGATACCAACGTGCATCTTGAAAAAGCCCTGGAATATATCCGCAAGGCCCTCAGCTTAAAACCAGACAATGGCTTCATCCTTGACAGTCTGGGCTGGGTCTATTTCCGGATGGGAGATCTGGAGAAGGCCAGGGTTGAAATGGAGCGCGCCATCGCCCTTGAGCCTGGTGATCCTAATATTTACGAACATCTGGGAGATATTTATCAGGCCTCCGGGCAAAAGGAGAAGGCTCGGAATGCCTGGCGCAAGGCCAAGGAGTTGTTTAAGGAAGCAGAGAAAAAAGAAAAGATGCAGCAGAAGATTGATGAAAATAAATAGCGGGGTGCGAATAGCTTGGAGAATATGGGGGGGGCAGAAGGGACTCGGGCCCTTGCCTTTGCTGCTTCCCCTGTTGATGCTGCTCTTGGCTGGGTGTGCTGGAAGGCCTTGGACTGCGCCGGTGACGGATCAGGAAGGCTTGCATATTCGCAAAATCTTTGAAGAAATGCAGCAGCGCGATGCAGCTTGCTTCAGTTGTATGGATGCAAAGGTGAGCTTGTTTTGGGATGGTCCGGGAGAAGATCGATCCGTCAGTGGTTTTCTGCAGTTGATGCTGCCCTCATCGGTTAAATTTGTGGTCACCAATCCTTTGGGGCAACCCCTGTATGCCATGGTCAGCAATGGCAGTAATTTCCAGTCCATCAACACCGCTTTACGTCAGCACACCAGTGGCGAAATCAGCGCCTTGATGCAACAGTACAGCATTCCTGCACCGCTACTCTCCGACCACTGGGGATACTGGCTGATGGGACGACTCCATGAGCAGGGGGCAAGCATTGACGCCATCCATCAGGATGAATCCGGTCGAGGTGTCTGGATCACCATGCGCTACCCCAATGAGAAGACCTTGGCTCAAAGTCATCTCCTGGTTCAATTGGAGACGAAGAAACTGCTCAGTCGCATCCTTGTCGACCAGCAGGGAGGAACCATCGCCACCCTTTCGTACGACCATGGGACAGCACCAGGTGATTGCCTGCCAGTCAGCACGCTCACCATGACCGGTCTGCCCTATGGCTCAAAGCTGAGTGTCGAATTCACCGAGGTTTTGATGGATAAAGTCTTTTCGGTTTCCTGGTTTCGTTTAAAAGTCCCCCCCGACTATGAGGTTCATGTACTGGCGGGAGACAGGGACAGCGAAAATGGGAAAAAGGATTAACGACGTTT
This sequence comes from Desulfobulbaceae bacterium, assembly GCA_009773475.1. Classification (GTDB taxonomy): domain Bacteria; phylum Desulfobacterota; class Desulfobulbia; order Desulfobulbales; family Desulfocapsaceae; genus UBA2270. The sequence goes on from WSXV01000007.1 coordinate 156,603, forward strand.
TCTGTTGGAATAGTCTCATCTCTCACTCCAGTAGTATCGCTGCAGGTGAGCCTGTCCCCTGGATTCTCCTCGATTTTTTGTCCACTGTTATCCTGTCTCCCTTGATCGGTTTTCCTTGAGGAACGAGTGGCAGGAACTCCTCACTGGTTGTTGAGGATCGACTCCACTGTTCTTTCGCCAATTTTCCTGGTGAAGATTGCCTCAAGTAAGGGCGCAATCTTCACCATTTCCTCTTCCAGCAGTAAAAAACCAGGTAAAGGTTTTGCCTTGACGATGTTGGCGCGGGCCTGATCTGCAAAGTTTGGTGGGAGCAGGGGCGCGTATTGTCTGTTTTCCGGCAGATCAGAGAGGGCCGCGAGGACATCCAGCATGTTGCCCCAATACTCTCGCTGTCCCAGATGTTCAATGATCTGCGTGACCGCCGTGCATGCCGAAAGGTAGTATTCGGGCAACAGAGCGGAGGATCCCGAAAAACAGCGTTGCTCGGAGGCAAAACAGCGACAGGCAAAGGGACGGGCCTCATAGATCATGCAGCCATTATTCTCCAGAAAAGGGCAGGGCTTTGGGTTGCCGTACTGTTCAGGCTGAACGTCTTCGCCTTGCAGGCAGGCAGCGGCAAAGTCATTGGTGGTCATCACTGGCCGTCTTGTCTCTTCCTTTCCGAGGAGACGTTCGGCAAACCATGATTCTCGCTTGCTTCCGTGAATCAGGCGATGAATGACTTCCCCCTCAACGGCCGTCGCTGTGACGTTCTGGGTACAACAAGCTGAGCAGTGTTTTTCACAAGCGAAGGGAAGGTCGGCCGACCAATCACCAAAAATCTCATAAATACTTTGTAGGATGTCTTCTTTTAACGGCGGCATATTATTCAGCTCTCCAATCCGGAAATGAGTTGTGATGTATGGATTTGGGACGGGAAGATTTTTCTCCCGCACTAATTCTACTTTGTCACATTGTTTCACCGTCGTATCCGGCAGCCCTTTAACCCCCCTTAATCCCCCCCCTAAATCAGGGGGGAGACATTGTTCCCCGACCACCCCTTCCCCTCCTTATCAAGGAGGGGAAGGGGTGGTTGAGTGGTTGCCATTTAAGGTGATGTGACAAAGTAGAACTAACCTGTATTTTTCACTGCTTTTTGTTCTTTACATGCGGACTTCCAGAAGGCTTTACCAGAAGAACGTATAAATTTTCCTCTTTGTAAAATATTTGTTCCAAATCATAATGGCGATTTGGAATAAGCTCGAGAATAAGCCTGATGGAGGATTGGCTAGCATTCTTCTCCACTCGCACCTGTTGAATGAATTGTCCTTGTGTCTCAATGAGCTCCGGGATTTTTTCCGCCACGGCGGTGTTAGGGAAATCACAGATGATCCTTGGTATCCCCTCTTCAATCCCAATGATTATGGGTGGCTGGAAATTGTTCACGGTAAACAGGAGCTTTTCCTCTTTGCCAGGATTTTTCTTAAAAGAAATGGACTCGATCGATACCGGCTGTGAAGATGGAGAAACAGCAGTTATTCTTTCAGTGTCAATGGGAGGAGGGGGGGTGGAAGCTGGTTCCATTCTGTTTTTTATTTCCGCTGTTTGCGGACTTACTTCCTGTGTCTCCATTGGGAGGGGAGGATCAGCTGGTATTTCTGCAGCGTCTTTCAGTTTCCCTTCTTTCTCTGGCACCTCCTGAAGAGCATGTTGTTTTCCGTTCTGCCGCTGGAGCCTGACCACCGTAATGCGCAAGGTGTTCTCCTGCGCCTCAAAATTTTGTGAAAAATCGTACTCACCGGCGGGGGCAAGATCAAGAACAACGCGGGTCTTGCGCTGTTTCTCGGTATGCATCCCCGTCCTGATTGTGGTGATCAGCTTTCCCTTGCTGTTGATCAACCCTTTAATGGATGGGGCAGTGCTGGTGTCATAAAAATCCAACACAATCTTCGGTGTGTTCCCTTTTACGGTAAAGATCTTGGGAGTACACGGACCATTCAGCTTGAAGGTGACGGCCTCTTCTGTAGCGCTTTTCGGCTCAAAGCGAATCTGTTCCAAAAGGGTTTTATCCTTTTCGGCACAGTGCAGAGGCGTTGAGAAAAGAAGGGAAAGAGCAGCAAGTATACAGAAAAAATGTGGAGCCAGCCTTGTGCAGAACATGTCAGTACCCGATTTTAAAAGATAAAATATTGTTTTTATTATAATAAAATCTTACGTTCTTTGTGAGCACTGGAACAGTCCTTGTAAAATCAGCCTATTTCCGGTACATCTGCGGTTCAAATTACAGACATTGGAGACAGATGGCAATCTTGTTGTCTCTGTGGGTGTCATAAACTGTGGTCTCAATTATTTTCCGACAATTTTCCCATGCAAGCAAAAATAGAAAGAAATAAGCTGCTCCCCTTTGTAACCAAGCCAGGTCGCTATCTGGGACATGAACATAATGCGATGGTCAAAGACTGGGAGGAAGTACAGGTTCGCTGCGTTCTCATTTTTCCTGACCTCTATGAAATCGGCATGTCCCACCAGGGATTGCAGATACTCTACCATATCTTCAATGGCCAGGACAAGGTGCTGGCGGAGCGATGCTATTGTCCGGATCGTGATATGGAAAAGCTGTTGCTGGAAAATCAGGCAGTCCTTACCTCTTTGGAATCAGATCATCCCCTCACTGACTTTGACCTCATCGGCATTACCCTGCCCTACGAGCTGTGCTACAGCAATATCGTCACCATTCTCAAGCTTGCCGGGATTCCGCTCCGGGCAAAAGATCGGGACGAATCCTGGCCGTTAATCATTGCCGGAGGTTCCTGTTCGATGAATCCTGAGCCGGTGGCTGATTTTTTTGATGCGATCCTGCTGGGCGATGGCGAAGAGGCGATTCTTGAGATCACCACCCTGATCAATGAAGGCAAAGCCAGCAACCTTCCCAAGGCAGAGCTTTTATCCCGGCTCTCCGCCATTAAGGGGCTGTATATCCCCTCGTTTTTTGAGCCCCTGTACACGGAAGAGGGAACCATTCAAGCAATTCGCGCCCTGAACAAAGAGACGCCTTTCGTACAGCGAAGAGTTGTATCCGATTTATCCTCCATTGAACACCTGAAACGTCCACTGGTGCCCAACGCCAAGATCGTTCATGACCGCCTGGGAGTAGAGATTGCCCGGGGCTGTACGCGGGGATGTCGTTTCTGTCAGGCCGGGATTATTTATCGTCCGGTGCGGGAGCGCAGCCCGGAACAGATTCTGGAGATTGCCCGGTGCGGGCTTGGTGACAGCGGCTTTGATGAACTGGCACTGCTGTCATTATCCACCGGCGACTACTCCTGTATCGAACCGCTGATGACCAAATTGATGGATAATTTTGCCGACGATTATGTCTCCATCTCCATGCCCTCGATGCGAGTGGGGACCTTGACCGAGACCCTTATGGATCAGATCAAACGGGTGCGGAAAACCGGATTCACCCTGGCCCCGGAGGCCGGGAGTGAACGTTTGCGCCGGGTCATCAACAAGGGCATCACCGAGGAAGATCTGTTGACCACCTGTCGGGATGCCTTCCGTCTGGGCTGGAAGGTGATGAAGTTCTATTTTATGATCGGTCTGCCCACCGAAACAATGGAGGACATCGACGCCATTGTCGATCTGGCGTTGAAGGCCAAGCGTGAAGGCGACAGGGATGGACGTGGCCGCCGCCAGATTAATATCAGCGTCGGCACCTTTGTACCCAAGCCGCACACTCCATTTCAGTGGGAACCACAGATAGGAATGGATGAGAGCCGCGAGAAAATCAGGCGGATCAAAGAGGCCCTGCCTCGCAGTGGGGTCAACTTGAAGTACCATGATCCGGAGCAGAGTTTTCTGGAGGGAGTGTTTTCCCGGGGAGACCGCCGATTAGCCGGACTCCTGGAGACGGCATGGAACGGCGGGGCGCGTCTGGATGCCTGGTCGGATCATTTTGACCTGAGTATCTGGCGAAAGGCGGGGGAGGAGTGCGGTCTTCCCTTGGATGATTTCCTGCGCCGGCGCATGCCCGATGAAATCCTGCCCTGGCAGCACCTGCACAGTGGTGTTGAGGCCAGCTTTCTGGAGGGTGAACTGGCCAAGGCCCTTGTCGAGGCCTATACCCCGGACTGCCGGTATCATGGATGTCAACAGTGCGGTCTGTGTGATTTTAAGGAGATCAGGCCGATTGTCCAGGCCCAGAAAGAAGACAATCAGCAGATGCTCTCAGCGGAACCACCAGCAGCACTGGTTGTGGTTGAGAAACCGGTTCTAGCTGCGGCTGGTCATTTTAAATATATGGTCACCTACTCCTGCACTGGAGATGTCAGTTTTCTTGGCCATCTTGAGATGCTGCAGTTAGTCTTTCGAGCCCTGCGCAGGGCCGGCATCACCACCAATTTTTCGGAAGGGTTCAACCCCTCGCCCAAAATTTCCTTTGGTCTGGCCCTGCCGGTTGGCACCGAAAGCCTGGATGAATATTTTATCATGGATCTGCCGGCTCCCCTCAAATCGTCCCTGGATACCGTGGCCCAGCTAAACCGGCAACTCCCTCCGGGTCTGACGGTGCAATCGGTGGCCCTGCATTCGGGGAAAATCCCCCAGCATCTGCAAAGCAGCTATACCATCACTTGCCCACGCCCTCTTTTATCAGAGGAGGTTGCACGTCTCCATGATTTTCTGAACCAAGAACAATTCATGCTGACCCGTACCCGCAAAGGAAAGAGCACGACCCTTGATATTCGCCCTTTAGTAACAGGTATGGTCCAGGATACGGACGAAACGATCAAGCTGGAAACCCTTTACAGCAGCGGCGCCCCGGGGGTCAAGCCCATTGAGATCCTGACCCGGGTGCTTGCAATGGATGCAAAAACCGCCGCCACCAGCAAAATAGTCAAAACCGCCTGGCGCAGCATGGAAGAGGAGAAGGGGTGATGACGACGGAAAACCTTGTGTAAATAAAAATGATAAAATCCTTCCTTCTGCTGTTTTGTATCATTACCCTCTGGCTGCTACCGGTTGAGCCTTTGTCAGCGCAGGGGCCACCGCTTCCGGAATTGATTCAACAGACCCGGTTCATTGCCTACACCCCCAGCGGCTTTGCCATCTCAGCGGGCAAGGTGACTGCTGCCGGCAAGTCCGGGATTCGGAATGACCTCACCCTCCTGCGCCCGTTTTTTGATGGCCTTATCACCTACTCAGCAACCAGCGGCCTGGAGGCCATCCCCCAGATTGCCCATGAACTTGGTTTCCGGGCAGTTATCCTTGGCATCTGGGATCCCACATCGGAAACCGAGATTCGGAATGTTGTCCAGGCCGTCAAGAAATTTCCACAGCTGATTGCCGCAGTCATTGTCGGCAACGAGGGTCTTTACTCCAAGCGCTACCAGATGCAAGACGTGCAGGCCACCATGCGGCGGCTTAAAAAAGAATTTCCCCGGTTGGCGCTGACCACCTCTGAACCCTTTTATCTCTATTTTAAGACCGAATATAGCCAGTTCTTCAATGGTCATGACCTGTTAATGCCGAATATCCATCCGGTGTTTGAAAAATGGTTTACTCCAGACAACCCTGCCCAGGGGGTGGATATGGTCATCGAAGTGGTTGGGAAATTTAAAAGCAACTTCAACAAACCACTGCTTGTTAAGGAAACAGGGATGCCGGGTTCATCCACCCGGAATGGTTCGCCAAAGGATGGGTTTAGCCAGAAGCAACAGGCGCAGTTCTGGTCTGATCTTCTGCAGCGATTTCCTTATTCTTCCAATCAATCCCTCGCCTGTTTTGAAGCCTTTGATGCCCCTTGGAAGCCAATGGAAATGGGCAGGATTCTCCCGGGTGACCACAGCAAGGAGGCTTTCTGGGGATTTTTTACTCAGGACTACAAGAAAAAACAAGTAGTTGACCGCCTCAAACGATTTGAAAAATAATCTCAAACCTCCTTTTTTTATTTAAAATTAGGAAAAAATCCCATAGAGTAATCATTACTGAAGGAGATGAGCGCTTCTCCCTTCGACTTGAACCTTGATCTGTGAATTTTGTGACCGTTATGCAGCCCCTTTTGAGAGTTCTCTGTCATCTCCGGGTGGTGCTCGATCCTTTAAGATAGACGACGATTCTTTTTTCATTACAAAAACTTACCAAAGTGTAGCCGGTAGTTGTTCACACCATGTTATGAGTCCCATAGAGAGAGGCTCTTTGAGGATTCATGGCAATTAACCTCAAGACAAAGGAGTAGAGCGTATGTCAAAACCATGGATTTCAGGGTCATTGAAGGTGGTAGCGGCGTTAATGCTTTTGGCGGGTGTCGCCGGTACGGCCTTGGCGGAAGAAGTTAAAATTGGTGCAGGGGCAGCTGCCACTGAAAATATCTTCAATAAAATTCAAGGCCCCATGGAACAGGCCAATGGCGTTAAACTCAATGTCGTTTCCAGTGGACCGATTCAGGCCTTGAAAGATCTGGATGCCGGCAGTATTGATGCGGCGGTGGCCGGCATGACCTTTCCTGACTGGATAGAGATGATGAAGAAGGATGGCTATGCCATCGCCGATCCAGCCGTTTATAAAAACAGGGTAATCGGCAAGGATATCGTAAAGGTCTTAATCAACAAGGGCGTCACTGTGACAACCCTTTCCAAAGAACAGCTGAGTGCAATTTTCACCGGAAAGGCGAAAAACTGGTCAGAGGTCGGTGGTCCGAGTCAGCCCATTGTTGTTATTCTGGGAAGCAAGATCCCGGGTACCCAGAGTGTGTTCCAGAAGCAGGCGATGAATGGCGAACCATACGCTTCCGACGCAGTGCAAGGGACAGATGCCGCTGACTTGAAGAGTAGAGTGATTGCCACCGCCGGCGCCGTATCACTTGGCGCCATGGCCCAGCTTGACGGCACCGTCAACGCTCCAACCATCCCTGAGGTTGGTCGTCCCATTACCTTGATTACCAAAGGCGCCCCTTCCCCTGGAGTACAGAAGATGCTCGACTTTATTGCCGGCCCCGGACAGCAGCTTATTGTCAAATAGGCATGGTCCTTCGGTTATTTCCCAATAAGGGGGAGCCCGCTTTTCAGCGGAGACTCTGATGCGTAGGAATTGAAGTCGTCTGAGGGGAGATTGGCGGTATGCTCCCGGGCGACTTCAAAGATATCAGCGCCTCCTGCCTGCCCGCCGGATTTCCGGGCCCAGCAGCTTCTGTCCCCTGATTTGCATGCTCTCAACCTTTTTCAATGAATAAGGATAACCATGCCCAAAACCATATCTAAGCTCAACTCAATGAAGTTACGCTCCAAGATTATCTTAACCACGGTCGTGACGACCGCAATCCTGCTTATGAGTCTCGGAACGTTTATGATGCTCAGAAGCAATCGCCTCATGCAGGGTGCCCTCGATGCCAAGGTGCTTTCTCTGGCTACTCTGGCTGAAAAAATCAGTGGATCGTATATCAATAATTTTGACTATCCTGCCCTGGATGTCTTTGTGAAAGAGCTGATCAAGGATACGGATGTGGAGTGGGTTGTCTTTTATGATGGGAAAGGCGTCGTACTGACCACCAACAGTAAGGAAAAACCGGCATCGCCTCAGTCTGTGATGCTGGAAAGGGAGATTAAGGATCAAGATGGAAAAACAGTTATAGGGCGGCTTAAGTTCAGCTATAGCAGACAAAGCGTCAGCGCCCAGCTCAAGAATAACATGATGGTCACCGTGGCGGCGATTCTCATTGGCGGAGCATTGATGACTGTTGTCATCACTTTCTTGGGAAACGCCATCGTTAAACCCATTGCCCATGCGGCTGAGTTAATGATGGATATTTCTCAGGGGGAAGGTGATCTTACCAGAAGAATTGAGGTGCAAACCGGCGATGAAGTGGGGGCGCTGGCAAGCGGATTCAATATCTTTGCCGAGAAGGTGCGGCAGATTATCGCTCAACTGAAGGACAATGCCATTACCGTCGCCTCTTTTTCTGGAGACTTGTCCCTTGTTTCTCAGCAGATGTCCACAGACATCCATATTGTCTCAGGAAAAATGGGAACCGTTGCGGGCGCTGCCGAAATGGCCAGTGCCAACACGAACTCGGTGGCGGCATGTATGGAACAGGCCACCACCAACCTGTCGACGGTCACCGAATCGACCCAGGAGATGAATCGCACCATCGTCAAGATTGCTGAAAATTCAGAAAAGGCCCGGAAAATCAGTGAACAGGCCGGTGATCAGGCCCAGAACCTTGCGACGTTGATGCAGGAATTCGGGCAGGCAGCACAGCAGATCGGCCAGGTTACGGAAACCATCACTGCCATCTCGTCACAAACCAATCTGTTGGCCCTCAATGCCACCATTGAAGCGGCCCGGGCTGGAGAGGCGGGGAAAGGTTTTGCAGTGGTGGCAGGCGAGATTAAGGAGCTGGCCAAACAGACTGCGTCGGCAACAGAAGACATCAAGACCCGAATTGCCGGAGTTCAAAGGTCTGCCGGTGAAGCCATGGGTGATATTGATAAGATTACCGCCATCATCGAAGAGGTGGGAGCCATTGTTAATATCATCGCAGAGGCCATTGCCGAACAGGCTGCCATCACCCAGGAGGTGGTAGGGAACATCGCCGAGGCAGAAACCGGAGTGCATGATGCCAATGAGCAGGTGGCTCAGACAGCAGCCGTTTCCGGAGAGATTGCCAGTGAGATTGCCGGAATCAGTATAGCCGTGGAAGAAATTCGTCAAGGGGAAGAGCAGGTGAAGGATAATGCCGCCCAGTTGGCAAAATTAGCGGAAGAACTCAAAATACTGGTTGGTCACTTCAAGGTGTGATTGCCTGATTATACCAATGTGCATGCAGGTGGCCATCATCGGCGGTTGTCCTGTCGACTTTTCCTGCTTTGCACGATATCCTTACCTGTTTCTTTGATGACCACAACGTCCTTTTTACCGCCGTAGTTGTTGTTACAGGGCTTGAACTCATCAATATATCAATTTAATCAATTTAAGAAGACCTCAAAACTATCGTGCTGTTGAATGAAGAATGACGACTGTACGCTTGCTGTGATCATGGCCGGCAAGCTTTGTCAGGTATTCTGCAAGTTTAAAAAGTCTATTCTCGTATGACCGTCACCCCATCCCAACTTCTAGCCCTTTATCAGGACTGCTCTCCCGTGGAGCAGACCCTTATCCGAGCCCTCAGCCTTAATTTCAGCTCCATGCGTCAGCAGGACCTCCTGAGCGTTGTGCAAGAGGTCCTGCCCGGCAGATTCTTCAGCACGCTGGCGGATCGCAAAGAGATTTCTAATCTCCTTATCAAGCTTGAGTCGAAAGGGCTGACCTGCAAGGAGAAGGGCTCAGCCCATCATCAGCCGTTGATTCGCAATGCAGTCCTGTTAGACGTCCTCGAACGCAAGATGTTTAACGACTACAATCGCTGTCTCAAATCCATCCATAAAAACGAGACCTTGGGCTGGGGACGAACCTTTTCCACCTTCAACCAGGCCTTGCGCACGTTCCAGACAGAGCTCTTCGGCGATGCCTCCGTTGATACAATTAACCATACCAGACGAAAAATCTATGATGAGTTTGGTCATGTCCTGAAGCAGGACCCGTTCCTCTATCTGCTTGGTTCGCCCGTGTCTGTGGCATTGCTGGGTCATTGTGCGTATAGTCAGAACATTGGCATGCTTCTGCTGGGGATGGCCATGGACAGGCTGCAGCTTGAGCCGGAGTTGAGTGCTTTCCTGGTGGATCGATTTCAGAGTACGTCCGTCACTGCTTCTCCAACTCCCCTGGTCTTGTATTTCTTCTTTACCGGCCAAATGGAGCTTGCCGAAAACATTCTTAACCAGCCCTGGTCATCTGGCAATGAGGTGGATCAAAGATGTCTGCTTGGCTGCCAGCATTTTCTACAGGGAAGATATGAACAGGCACTCCTCTGTTTGAATGAATCCGTGGCGCAATTAAAAAAACAGACCAGGAAACGGAAGATCGCCCTTGGCCACTATCCCGGAGTCTTGCATTTTTTCTCCCTGCTGGCGGTTGACCAGCCGCAAAATATTCAGCAGGGTCTTGAGCTGACAGACACTGCCGGCAAACAGACCGTTTTGTCGAATCACTTCCTTGTCAATATCCGTGGTGTTTTTACCCAGATAGCTGGGCAAACCCCTGAGCATATCAGTGTCGATTCCTCCCTGATGCGTGAGTACCCGCTCTATCGTTTTTTTTATCTGCTCAGTATCTGGTGGATTGCCCGCGAGCAGGGCCTAGAGATTCTGCCGGTGGTGTGTAAAACTATGCTGCAGAAGGCCCTGAAGAACGGCTATCCCTGGCTGGCTGCCGAGTGTGCGTCCTTGCTGGCCGCTATGGGTGAGGACCGCGAGCGCAATCAGAGAAAGGCGGATGAACTGCATCAACAATGCCGGACCGTCAGCTGCATCGGGATTGTGCAGCCCAAAGAGAAAAACATGCAGCGGCTCCATGCTCTTCTGGCCATGATTGCCACAGCCCAGCCACAAGCCAGGCAACCTGTCATGACCACTTCCCAGCGCTTGATCTGGTTGTTTTCCTATCATAAGGACCCTGGCATCTGTGAGTTGTCTCCTGTTTTGCGAAAACTCGGGAAAAATGGGAAATGGAGTAAAGGCCGTAGCGTTGCCTTAAAGACCCTGTATGAGTCCTACCGTGATATGGAGGGCCTTACCGATCAGGACCGGATGATCTGTCAGGCACTAGCCTATAAGCCCGATCATTTTTCTTATTATCGCCGGGATGTCCTCGGCTTTCAGTTGGAGAAGATGGCCCTGGCAGCCATAGGCCATCCCCAGATCTATCTAGCTGAGAATGAGGAGGTCCTGGTTGAACTCAGTCGTGGCGAACTCGAGTTGCGCATCAGCAAAAAAAAGGACAGCCTGAATCTCACCCTCTGGCCGACCCCGCCCAAAGAGTCCTCTTCGGTCTTTTTGCTCAGGGAGAGTCCGACCCACTATAAAGTCTATCAGATTAATGCTGAGCAGGGAAAACTGTTTGCGCTACTCAAGAACCCATTGGTGCTTCCGACCACCGCCACCGAGGAGGTACGGAAGGTCGCCTCTTCCCTGTCGGCCATAGTCACAGTGCATTCCGATGTGGGGGGCGGTCAGGAGGTGGAAGAGGTGACGGCAGACCCCCAGCCCCATCTCCATCTGCTGCCCTTTCAGGATGGACTGCGGGCCGAAGTCTTAACCAGACCAATTTTCGGCGGTTCCTGGCATCCGCCGGGACGGGGCGGAGCCATTGTCTTTGGTGAGCAGGAAGGGAAACGGGTGCAGGCAAAAAGAGACATGGCACGGGAGCGCGAAGCCCGTGATCAGCTCTTGGCGGCGTGTCCGGTACTGGGATATTCCCAGGAACTTGAGGGGCAGTTTCTCTTTCCCGGCCCTGCGGAAAGCCTGGAGCTGCTTTTCCAGCTTCAACAGTATCCCGCCTGTACCGTGCACTGGCCGCGCGGTCAGTGCTTTTCACTGCGGTCAGAGTCGGGATTTAATAATCTTTCCTTACGCATTCAAAAGGATCGTGACTGGTTTGCCGCCTCCGGCAGTCTGCAGGTGGATGAGCAGACCGTGCTTGACCTGCAAGAGCTTCTGGGGCTGCTCGATCAGGCCCAAGGCCGTTTTGTTCCCCTCAAGGATGGCTCCTATCTTGCCCTGACCAGTGCCTTGCGCAAACGGCTGGAGGAGCTTCGAGTCTATTCTGAAAAGGGAAAGGAAGGGCTCCGTTTCAATCCTTTGGCGGCCCTTGCCCTGGATGGTCTGATCTCTGAGGCAAGCGTTACGGGTGACAAACAGTGGCTGGCCCATACAAAAAGACTCTCTGAAATTATAACGCCCGCGCTTCCGTCCACCTTAACCGCAACCTTGCGCGAGTATCAGATGCAGGGTTTTTCGTGGCTGGCCCAGCTCAGTCACTGGGAGATGGGGGCCTGTCTAGCTGATGATATGGGACTGGGTAAGACATTGCAGGCCCTGGCCGTTATTCTGCTGCGTGCCCCACAGGGGCCAACTCTGGTGGTCGCGCCTCTATCCGTTGCCAATAACTGGGCCGAGGAAGCGAGTCGTTTTGCCCCGACCCTCAATGTCAAGTTGTATGGTCAGGGAGACCGGCAGGAGATGCTGGACGGCCTTGGCCCCTTTGATCTTCTCCTCTGCAGTTACGGCCTGCTGCAAGTGCAGGGAGAGATGCTGGCAAAGGTGGCGTGGCAGGTGGTGGTGCTGGATGAGGCCCAGGCCATTAAAAATCGTCAGACCAAACGGGCTAAGTCTGCCATGGCTCTCCAGGCTCAGTTTCGCTTGATTACCACCGGAACTCCCCTGGAGAATCATCTGGGCGAGTTGTGGGCCCTGTTCAATTTCATCAATCCCGGACTGCTTAGCAGTCATCAACGATTCACCGAAAATTTTGCCATCCCCATTGAACGGGACAAGGATCGGGAGCGCCTGCGTCAGCTGCAGCGACTGATTCAGCCCTTTATCCTTCGGCGCATGAAAAATGATGTTCTCCAGGAACTGCCCGCCAAGACTGAAATCACCCTCAAGGTGGAGATGTCTCTGGAAGAATCGGCCCTGTACGAGGCCCAGCGGCAGAGCGCCCTGGCTCGTCTGGCAGAAGACAAGGATTCACAGGATGGGCAGCATCTGAGAATCCTGGTGGAGATTATGAGGTTGCGCCGCCTTTGCTGCAATCCGGCCCTTATTCTGCCGGATGCCGCCATTGCCAGCTCCAAACTTAAGGTCTTTTCAGACATTCTGACGGAGATGCTGGAAAACCGGCACAAGGCCCTGGTGTTCAGTCAATTTATTGATCATCTCACCATTCTTCGCGCCCTGCTTGATGAAAAAAAGATCTCCTATCAGTATCTTGACGGCTCTACCTCGGTCAATCAGCGCCGCGAGCGAATAGCCGCCTTTCAGGCCGGGGTGGGGGATGTTTTTCTGATCAGCCTCAAGGCCGGTGGGGCCGGACTGAATCTGACTGCTGCTGATTATGTGATTCACATGGATCCCTGGTGGAATCCGGCCGTGGAGGATCAGGCCTCGGACCGGGCCCACCGGATTGGCCAGGAACGGCCGGTGACGGTTTATCGTCTGGTGATGAAGGACAGTATTGAAGAGCAGATTGTGGGGCTGCACAAAGACAAGCGTGAGCTGGCCAACTCTCTGCTCGACGGCGCTGATGCAGCCGGTCGGCTGAGTGCCGGGGAACTCCTGGATCTGCTTCGGGGCGGGGAAAAAGCGTAAGTGATGTTGATGGGGTGTTATTATTTGCGGGCGATATAACAGGTGCTGGTATAGCTGACCGGCACCCCTGCAGGGGTGCCGAAGCGGGCCTGGTATTGCTGTTCAAAGTGTTTGAGGGTTGAACTGGTCCAGCGATGGGCACGCACTCCGCCCACGCCGGTGTCACGCAGATGGTGGAGCACATCGCGGGGCGAGGACAGGAACAGTTGATCCTGTCGGGTAGACTGGTGTTCGAGGATGAAATGATCCGCCAGCAGCCCGGCAATCTGTTCAGGACGGCGGTAGTGCAGGCCCACGCCGGTTAGCTCGGTAAACTCCGCCAGGGTGCCGGGGCCGAAGATGGAAAAGACGAGAAACCCCCTGTCTTTAAGGGCCAGGGCCAGACGCGGCAGCAATGCGGGCAGATCGGAAAGCCATTGAAAGGTGGCACTGGAGACAATCAGATCCAGGTCGTGGGGCAGGGGCAGGGTCTCGATATCGCCAAAAAGAGGGGAGATCGCCGGCATCCTGTTTGCGGGGATCCTCGCCTTCACGACGCTTGCAAAATCGCCCACCAGATCGTTGAGAAAGAGGGTGCCGATCCGATGTTGCCGACAGAGCATTTCGGTGAGCATCCCGGTGCAGCAGCCGATTTCCAGGACCCGTTCATGGCGGATGGCCGGATAGTGTTCAGCCAGATCCAACAGCCGCTCACTGAGCTGCCTCTGGACCGTGGCGTGCAGGTCATAGGTACCAATGGCCTGCCGGAAACAGTGGGCCACCCGCTCCTTGTTCAGAGGTTTTAGTATGCCTTCCCCGCTTTCTGGTGTGAATCCCTTCTCCCTCATTGCAATGCGTTCAGCATCTCCTCCCAACTGTCCCAGCGATAAAAGGGGAAATGGGAACCTCCCAAAGACAGAATATTGTGCCCCTGCCAGAAGGCAAGCTGGCTGGCGGTGGGCATCACCAGATCCTGTGAAGTGATAACCACCCTGCTGTATAGTGAGGCCTCGGGCGGCTGGCAGGACACTTGTTCCTGCAGGGCGGCCAGTTCCAGACGCTGACTGGCAAGGGATCGCTTTGGCTGATGGGTCAGAAAAGTCTCGAGAATTTTTCGGTCGTTGCACATGCGGCGATAAAACTTCAGCCGACCAGCCTCATGAAACTGGGCAAGGGTGGCCGCATAGACCTGGGTGGGAATGCCGAAGCGATCGTCGATGGGGCACAGGGTTCCGTTGATGGCGATGGCCCTGTGCAGTCGATGCGCCCAGGGTGCAAAGAGCTGCTGCCCAGCCCAGACCCCCATGGACCAGGCAATCAGGGAAATCTTAGTATAGCTTTTGAAGAGATCGGCCAGCCTGGCGGCAGGAAAGGAACTGGCAGATTCAGAAGCCCCTCCCGGATTAAGGCCCGGATCCTGGTAATCGGAGAACATGAGCACATCCAGATCGGTGGCGGTCAGGGGAAGAAAGGGATTTGTGTCCATGCCCCAGCCATTACAGAAGAGGAGCAGCTGTTCTCCCTGCTGCCGGTGCAGCCATTCCCCTTTCATAGGGGCTTGCCTGTGGCCGCTGGTCGTGGCTTTGACTCTTTCGCGAGGATTCCCGGGAGCTCGCACAGATCCTGCCAGCCCATGTCGGCGGTCAGGGAGAGCCGGAAACGGGCCGTGCCTTCCGGAACCGCAGGCGGGCGCACCGGGAAAATCAAAAAACCCCGTTCCTGTAATTTCTCCGCCAGTTGCACCGTCTCCTGGTCATTGCCAATGATGTGGGGGATGATATTGCTCTCTCCAGTGGCAGCCAGCCCCTGATCCTGCAAGGCCTGCCGCATCATCCGCGCCAGGTCGGCCAAATGCTCGCGCTGTTTGGTCATGCCCTGCTGTTGCTGGAAGACGAATCGGTTCCAGTTGAGCAGTACTGGCGGCAGGGCAGTGGTGAAGATCAGTGAACGGCTGCGGTTGATCAGATACTCCCGGATATCCTGATGGCAGATGACATAGGCGCCGATGGAGGCAAAGGCCTTGCCGAAGGTTCCCACCAGCAGATCGATGTCCGCCATCACCCCCTGTTCCTCGGCCTTGCCCAACCCTTTTTTTCCGTACAGGCCCACAGCGTGGGCCTCGTCGAGGTAGAGCAGGGTGTCGAATTTCTTTTTCAACTGGACTAGACGGCTGAGGTCGGCGATATCGCCATCCATGCTGAAGACCGACTCGGAGACAATCACCACCCGTTCATGATGATGGCGATGGGAGACGAGCAGGTGCTCCAGTTGGTCATAATCCCCATGGGCGAAGCGTTTATGGGTGGCCCGACAGAGCTGCAGCCCGTCATGGATGGAGGCGTGATTGAGCTTGTCGGAGAGGATCAGATCGTTTTTGTCCAGCAGGGCGGGGAGGATGCCGATATTGGCATGATATCCGGAGTTAAAGAGCAGGGCGGCTCTCGGACTCGCTTCACCATAGGCCTTAGCCAGCGCCGCTTCCAGCGTGTGGGCAGATTCCGTATCACCGGTCAGCAGACGCGAAGAAGAGGCGCCCAGGCCATAGTCTGCAAGCAGATTATCCGCATCCATCCCGGAATAAAATTGGCCGAGCAGGAGAGAGTCACCGCCAATCCCCAGATAATCGTTGGAGGTCAGGTTGAGGCACTCTCGTCCCTGATACTGCACCCGACATCCCCGGCGTCCGGTCAAAGGCCGGAGTTGCCGCAGGCGACCGCTCTCCTGCAGTCTGTCCATCGCTTCCCGGTAACTGGAACTCATGGGCGTCCCTCCCTGGCCACCACCTCGACAATGGCCGTGGTCAGGGAATGGAGATCGTCCTCGTCCATGCAATAGGGCGGCATCACATAGACCAGCCGTCCAAAGGGACGCACCCAGACCCCGCGCTCGACAAAGGCTGCCTGTATCTCCCGCATTGCCACCGGCTCTTTCATCTCGACCACACCGATGGCGCCCAGCACCCGCACATCCTGAACCCCTGCAAATTCCCGGCAAGGTCGTAAGCCTTGTTCCAGAAGCTGGCCGATGTGGTGTACCTTCTGTTGCCAGTCCGATTCCAGTAAAAGACCAATGGAGGCGCAGGCCACCTGACAGGCCAGGGGGTTGGCCATAAAGGTGGGGCCATGCATAAAGACGCCGGGGGAGCCGGTGGAGATGGTTGTGGCCACTTGATCGGTGCAGAGCACCGCCGCCAGGGTCATCATGCCGCCGGTCAGGGCCTTGCCTAGACACATGATATCCGGGCTGATGTCGGCGTGATTGCAGGCAAACAGCTCGCCGCTGCGGCCAAATCCGGTGGCGATTTCATCGGCGATGAGCAACACCTGAGACTGGTCACAGAGGGCACGCACTTGTCGCAGATACTCGGGATGATAGAAGCGCATGCCGCCTGCCCCTTGGACGATGGGCTCAAGGATCACGGCGCAGAGCTCCTGCCGATGCTCCTCGATCAGCCGGGCAAAGGAGTCAATGTCGCGGCTGTCCCAGGGATCTGAAAAGCGGCATTGCGGGCGGTCGGCAAAAAAGTATTGTGGGAGCACAGTCGAGTAAAGATGATGCATCCCGCCCACCGGGTCACACACTGACATGGCGTGGAAGGTGTCGCCATGATAGCCGCCGCAGAGGGTGAGGAACCGGCTGCGCTCCGGATGACCGCTGGCATGCTGATACTGGATGGCCATCTTCATCGCCACCTCCACCGCCACCGAGCCGGAATCGCAGAGAAACACCTTGTCGAGGCCTGCCGGGGTCATCTCCACCAGCAGTTTGGCCAGTTCTACGGCCGGGGCGTGGGTGAGGCCGCCGAACATCACATGGGCCATACGGCCCGCCTGTTCCTGCAGGGCCTGCACCAGCACCGGATGGCTGTAACCATGGATCACCGACCACCAGGAGGCCATGCCGTCAATGAGCTCTCGTCCATCCATCAGGCGGATGCGCACCCCGGAGGCTGATTGCACCGGGTACACCGGCAGCGGATCGGTCATGGAGGCGTAGGGGTGCCAGAGATGTTCCCGGTCGTAATGGAGAAGGGCTTGGAGATTCATGGAGGTCTGAGAGGCTGCCATCGAGGGACAAGAGGTTAAACGGATCGGACGGTTTGGCTTCCTGCAGGGGAATCCTGAAAGCTAAAGCCCATGGCGCCGATGGCTTGCATATCCTCTTCCAGGCCATTGCCGGCGGTGGTCAGGTAGTTGCCGACGATGGCGCCGTTGGCCCCGGCGGCAAAACATTGATATTGCGCGGGTCCAAACTGATTGCGGCCCCCGGCCAGTCGAATCACAGCCCGCGGGTTGATCAACCGGAAGAGGGCAATGGTGCGCAGCACCTCCGGGAAGGCGATGGGGTTCACGTCTGCCATGGGCGTTCCGGCAATGGGGGTCAGGATATTGAGGGGAATGGAGAGCACCGCTAGCTCGCGCAGCTCAAAGGCGAGCTGCAGGCGTTGTTCAAGGGTCTCGCCCATGCCGATGATGCCGCCGGAGCAGATATCCATACCGGCCTCTCTGGCAATATGGATGGTCGCCACCTTTTCCTCCCAGCCATGGGTGGTGCAGACCTGAGGGAAAAATTCGCGGCAGCTCTCGAGGTTACAATGATATCGACGGACGCCAAAGGCAACCAGTCGCGCAGCCTTCTCAGGGGTCAGAAAGCCCATGGAGGCGCACAGAGAAAGGTTGGTATGGTGGCTGATCTCGGCGTATAATTCTCCCAGACCTTCGAGCTGGTCAGCTTGGACCGAGCGGCCGGCAGTCACCAAAGACAGGCGGCGTACGCCAAAGCGGTCGTTCTCACGCGCCTGACCAAGGGCCACGCTGGTCTCAATTTGTTCATAGCTGGGAATGGCGGCGGGATGATGGGCGGATTGGGCACAGTAGCGGCAATCCTCGGAACATTTTCCGGAACGGGCATTGATGATGGAGCAGAGATCAAAGGAGCGGCCATGGAAAGCAAGGCGAAGGTTATCCGCGGCCCGGCATAATGGCTCAAGATCCTCCTTCCGGGCCAGGGAGAGGGCCTGATTAAAATCAAGTTCCATACCCTCGCGAATCTGTCGCAGGCAGCTCTCAAGAGTCATCGGGGAAGCTGCAGGCAACGGTATGGGCGGCGGTGTGCCACCGCTCTATTTGACACTGCCGAAGGCGAACTTGCTGATCAGGGCTTCGAGATCAACGGCGGATTCCGTCTCGGTGAGCACATCCCCCTCTTTCAGCAGCTTCTCATCACCGCCCAGGGACAGTTGGATATACTTATCGCCGATGATTCCCTGTGACTTGACCGAGGCTATGGAGTCCGCCGGCACCTTGACGTCCTTGTCAAGCTGGAGAGCGACATGGGCAAGCTCATCTTCGCCCAGCCAGGTGCGTTTGACCTGACCCACCACCACCCCGGCGATCTGGACCACGGCGCCCTTTTTGACCCCGGAGATATTGTCAAACTCCGCATCGATCACATAGGTCTTTCCCGTCGACAAGAAGGAGACCTCGCCCAGCTGGAGGGCGAGATAGCCAAAGGCGAGAAAGCCCAGCACCATAAAAAGACCGACAAATAATTCAAGAAATTCAAGACGATTCTGTTTCATTGCTCCACCAGATGACTCTGATAAATTTCACCCATCGTATTCTCCACAAACTCGACAATATGCGGTTCCCGTGACCACTGCATGGCCTCAGGGCTGGAAAATACATCTACCTTTCCATTGTTTAAGACAATTACTTCATCGGCCAGATTAAAGACCTTGGGGATATCGTGGCTGACAATCACCGCAGTGTAGCCCACCTGTTCCTGGGTTCTGGCGAACAGCTTGTAGATATC
This sequence comes from Desulfobulbaceae bacterium, assembly GCA_009773475.1. Lineage (GTDB taxonomy): Bacteria > Desulfobacterota > Desulfobulbia > Desulfobulbales > Desulfocapsaceae > UBA2270. The sequence goes on from WSXV01000007.1 coordinate 175,613, forward strand.
CTGGGTCATGACCGGATCAAGGCCGGTGGTGGGCTCATCAAAGAGCATGATCTCCGGCTTGAGTTGCAGAGCCCGTGCCAGTCCCACCCGTTTGCGCATGCCGCCGCTCAACTGGGCGGGGAATTTCTCGTCATGGCCGGTCAGTTCAAGCTGTTGCAGGATAGTGTCAACTTGCGCCCGGATCTCCTGCTCCGATTTGCTCGTCCGTTCCCTGAGCGGCAGGGCGATATTCTCATAAACACTCAAGGAATCAAAAAGGGCCGAGCCCTGAAACAGCACGCCGAAGCGGGTGCGCAGCTGCTCAAGCTCCCGTCCTCGGACTCCGGTCACATCTACACCCCCAACAAATATCCGACCGCTGTCCACCGGCATCAGGCCGAGGATCAGCTTCAAGGTGACGCTTTTGCCTTGCCCGCTGCCGCCGGCGATGACCGTGGTCTTGCCGATGGGAATGGAAAAGTTCACATGATCAAGGATCATCTGCCGGTCGCCGTTCTTTTTAGCGAAGGACTTGACCACGTCTTTGAATTCTATGGCAAATTCACTCATGGGTATCCCTCATAATAAGACCGCTGTCAACAGATAGTCAAAGATCAGGACCGCGATGGAGGAGTAGACCACGGCCTGGGTGGTCATTCGGCTGACGCTCTGGGCTCCGAATCCGGCTCCCCGGATCTTGTAGATAAAATAACCGCGACCGGTGCAGATCCAGACCACGAGCAGGGCGAAGACAAAGGACTTGACCATCCCCAGGCGGAGATCATGGTTGGTGACGCTGGTACGCATTCCTTCCAAATAACTGCCGGGGTTGACCCCCATGAGATGGACTCCGGCAACATAGCCGCCGGCGATGCCGACCACGTCAAAGAGGGCAGTCAGCAGGGGGATGGACACCAGGGCGGCGAGAAATTTGGGGCTGATCAGGTAGCGAAAGGGGTCAACGGCCATGCACTCGAGTGCGTCGATCTGCTCCGAGATGCGCATGATGCCAAGTTCGGCGCACATGGCCGATCCGGCCCGGCCAGCCACCATGATGGCGGTCAGCACCGGTCCCAGTTCCATGATCAGGGTGAGGGAAACTGCGGAACCAAGCATCCCCTCCGCGCCGAACTTATTCAGCGAGTAATATCCCTGCAGGCCCAGCACCATGCCGGTGGAGGCGGCGGTACAGAAGATGACCATCATGGAGCCGGCGCCGATGAAATGCATCTGCCGCATGAATTCGGCAAAGCGGAACGGACGACGGAAGATCCCTTTCAGGGCGAGCAGCAGATACAGGCCCATCCGCCCGATATCTTCCAGCACATAGAGGCCTGAATCGCCTAATTTCTCCAAGGAATTTCGCTGCATACCACCCACATCCTGCGCAAACATCATCTCAACAACCGGTAATGATCCTAAAAACCTTAAAAAACTTTTTTGATCATAAAAACGAGAGAAAACCCTGTCAATATCTTTTCATTCCCACAGGGTCTCTGCCTCCTCTTTCATCATATCAAAGGCCTTGCATGTTACCTTACCTGAGATGAAATCGCATTAATCATTTCTGCTGCGGGGGAATCAACTCAGTGCGAAATAAAATGTACACCGGTCGAGCTGTTTCAGGGGCTGGGTCAGTTTTGCAGGCGACCGGAAAAAGACCTTGGATGCCACAGCTTGCCATTTTTTTGTCGGTAAAACCAGTGGTTATTTTACAAATCTTTACAGAAGTTTCATTGCCTTCCGGCCGATGAAACTGGTAAACCATTTGCATAAAGGGAGCAGGATGGTTGAAATGATTTGTTTGTCAGGAATCATCCTGAAAAATACCTTACAGAAGAAGGAGGGTTGGTATGAGTATAATAAGTAGTCTGGGCAGTTCCTTGACCACGTTGCTGAACACCACAGCCACGCAACGGCCCAGCAGAGAACAGATGTTCAGCAAGGTGGACAGCGACGGTGGCGGCACCATTGACAAGGTCGAGCTGTCCGCCTTTGCAAAAGCCCTGCAGGAAAAAACAGGCATTGAAATCAATGCGGAGGAGGCCCTGACCACCTACGATGCGGATGGTGACGGCGGTTTGTCTCAGGATGAGATGGATACCATGATGCAGGCCTCAATGCCTCCGCCTCCACCCATGGGCGGTATGCAGGCCATGGGCATGGCGCCGCCGGACAAGGAGGAGATGTTCAGCAGCATTGATACCGATGGCAACGGCGAGGTGAGCGAGAGTGAGCTCACCGCCTTTGCTGAAAAACTCGCAGAGGATACCGGGTTTGAGTTGAATCTCGACGAGGCCATGGCCACCTACGATACCGATGGAAACAGCGAGCTCTCGCAGGAAGAGATGGACACCATGATGCAGGCTGAGATGCCGGCGCCGCCTCCGCCTCCTCCGGTCTCAGAACAGGCCTTGGCTGCCTATGGCCAGAATAGCGGAGAAGATGATCTTCTCAGCACCTTGTTGTCCATGCTGAGCGGCAGCGCGGATAGTGAAGAGGAAAGCGCCTATACCGCCGTGAATATTAAGAGCTGAAAGAGAGGAGAATCAGGAAGCAGGGCGTGTGGGTGACAGCGGCCGGTCTTCTTCCTGATTTTTCTGCAGAATCGGCAGAGTGATGGTCATGATCAGGCCACCCTGGTCGGCATTGGCGGCGGTTATGGTGCCATGGTGGAGACGGACGGCCTGCTCGGCAATGGCCAGTCCCAGGCCGGTGCCCCCGCTCTGGCGGTCCCGGGCATTGTCTACCCGATAAAAGGGCTCAAAAAGATGCTCGAATGCAGCATCAGGCACTCCCGGCCCATGATCCCGGATCACGATCATCGCCTGTTTCCCTTCTGTACTGTCAGTTCCCGTAAGGCTAATCTCCACAGTGCTGTTTTCGGCGGTGTAGCGTACCGCATTCCGCACGACATTCTCCAGGGCCCGTCGCATCAACTCCCTTGAACCTTGCAGCATCATCGGCTCTGCCTCTCTAATGCTGACCTGGCAATGGCGCGCTTCATAGAGGGCGTCTGCAACAATCAGTTCCAGCAGCTCATTCAGGCTGAATTCACCCCTGCCCAGATCCTGAATCCCGTTCTCCAGGCGAGTCAAGGTGAGGAGATCGCCTATCAGCTCATTGAGCCGTCCGGATTCCCGCTCAATGCGTTCAAGCGGCTGCCGTGCGTCTTCCCCGGCCTTTTGCCTCGCCAGTTCGAGGGCCACGTTGAGTCGGGCTAGGGGCGATCGCAGTTCATGGGAGATATCCCGCAGGAGTTGTTTCTTTGACGATAGGAGCTCTTCGATCCGTTCCGCCATGGTGTCGAAATCCCTTCCCAGATCCGCAACCTCCCGTCCTGAGTGGCCAAGTTCCGGGCTGACCCGTACCGAAAAATCACCGTGGGCGATGCGATTGCTGGCCTCTCGCAGTTTCCTAATGGGCGCTGTGAGCGAGCGGGCAAGGAAATAACAGACCAGTCCGCCAACAAGGGAATAGAGCAGAATATTATTCCAGGGGCCGCTCTGCATCGGCGGCAGCAGAGGCAGGAGGGGAGGGGGCAATGGCGGCATCGGCAGTTGCAGGACAAGGATGTCTGGGGCCGGGGCCGCAGAATGGCCTGTCTGCGGGGTCAGTCGCCGTCCAAGCCATTTCTCTTCGGAGGGAAAGCCGGGAGGTTGAGGTGGTGCGCCTGATATAATCTGATTGGCTTTCGCGCGGGCCTTGGCTGGGGCTGGTCGATCGGAAGGAACAGCTGTCGAGCCGTTAAAGAAGTAGAGCCTGATCCCGGATTGTCGTTCGATGGTATCAAGGAAAGCGCGCAATCCATCCTGACCGCCAGTGTCCCAGGCGGCCAGGGCCTCGTCGCCATAACGGGCCATGGCCTGCATCTCGAAATCGCGCATCCCCGGAGAGAAATGCTCAGGGCGGTTTTTCAAGGCCAGAAAATAGAAAGGCACTCCCATCAGGATAATGGTCAGCCAGAAGCTGAAAAATATTTTCAGGAACAGGGTTCGCAAGGGAGTTGATTCGTGGTCAATGGGTTTTCAGGGTGATGGCTGGGTATAGAGGTAGCCGACGCCGCGAATTGTCTTGATTCGTTCCTGATGGTTCAGCTCATGGCCTAGTTTCTTTCGCAGGCTGCTGACATGGACGTCAATGCTGCGATCAAAAACGGATAATTTCCGTTCCAGGACCCGTTTGGTCAGCTCCTCCCGACTGACTACCTGACCTGCCTTTTTCAGCAACTCGTGGAGGAGAGAGAACTCAACCGTGGTGAGAGGAATATTGGCCTGATGCTGGACAATGGTGCGGGCGCCGGGATCAAGGCAGATGTCTCCGATGGTCAGTTTTTCGGTCCGGGGCTGGGGGGTGTTGTCCATGGACTGAGATTCGCTGCGGCGCTGGATGGCCCTGATTCTGGCGAGCAGCTCGCGGGGATTGAAGGGCTTGGCCAGATAATCATCCGCTCCCATTTCGAGCCCGGTAATGCGGTCCGTCTCCTCGCCCCGGGCGGTGAGCATGAGCACCGCAACGGTGGAATGGGCCCGAATCCGGTGCAGGACTTCAAAGCCGGTCATGACGGGCAGCATCACATCCAGCACCACCAGATCATGGCCGCCGGCAAGGGCCAGCTCCAATCCCGCCGGGGCCTGATGCACGGCACTGACCTCAAACCCCTCCGGCTGCAAATAGTCGGTCAGCAGTTCACACAGTTCAATGTCATCATCTATGACCAGTATCCGGCTCATTGGCAGCGTCACTTAAATTTGTTGAAATCAGTAATCATTTCAAGCACAGATTTGTAATGTACCGCGACTTGCTGGAATTGACCGTTAAGAATTGTAAAGTTCGCTGCCTGATTGCTGGAGTATTACCCCGCATTTCATGAGATTTCCCGTGTTTTTTACATCCATTCACCTTGCATTGCCACCGGGTTGGATTCCTGTCTTGGTGGAAATAACTAAGGATGGACTTCTGTCGTATTCTTTTGCAATAAGATCTAGTCAGCAAATGGTATTCTGTAACAATTCAGAGTTGTTGGAAGAAAATAGATTGCGTGATTGGCAATCCATCGCCTGGATTGCGTAAGAGGTAAACGTCTGAGTTGTAGATTTAAGGGTACCGGTAGATTTGTCAGGGATGTCTCTGGAATGTCCCTGCTTTTGCCGATTGACAAACAAAACAACGCTGTGGTAAGAACAGCTTCATGCCTGGATGGTGGAACTGGTAGACACCCGAGACTTAAAATCTCGTGGGCCCTGCGCCCGTGCGGGTTCGACTCCCGCTCTAGGCACCACAAATTAAGCCCGAATCCCCTGATACCAGGGGGTTCGGGCTTTTCTTTTTTTTTCTGCGTAGAGTTCCAGGCCTTTCCTTTAGAAACCAAATATATCATATCAAAAAAAAGTTCTCTCCATGTACGTAAAAAACTCCATGAAGAGAGTTGTTTCTCGGAACATGAGACCCCAATTTTCAGTACAGTGGTTTGTGTTGTCATGAGTTTTTAACCTGAACGGGAGGTGGAACAGTGCCGTCCAGCTGCGAATAAATTTGAAATTGCTGCTTTAATTCAATATTTTGTCTTGACTCAGGGGGCCACTATAGTTCACACTGAAAATGGTTGGTGCCTGAAACGGGACTGGCCGCTATGGTGCCAGATCCCAATACCAGCCACTCGCGCTCGGGTCACAAAATCTCTTCCCCCTTTCTGATGCGCGGAGATCCTGTTGTCAGGATCACCCAGGTCAGGACCATCGACATCAGTTAAATCCGAATGACACTTGACTTCGTCTCCCTGGCTACGGTTATCACCTGGTAATCGCTGCGGTTTCTCAGCTGGTGACTCTTCAACGTCGGGGGCAGTACTATTCATCTCATCTGCAAAAATGAAGTGAATGTGCAACGTAAGTTCAGAATTTTTCTTGATTCAGGGAGTTATCTTATAATGAGGCTCACTATGATGATTTGTTTAAGCATAAAAAAGATGAGCTTCAGATTTGTAAATTCTCTGATAATACCACTTGTTGCATGTCTACTGTTGACGATCTTCCCTTACATCTCAAATGCGAATGCCGGTAGTGGCCCGAAAATACTCATCCTTCACTCGTATCACCAAGGGTACCTCTGGACAGACATGATCCAGGAAGGGGTGTCCCGTTCGCTGTCGGCCTCATTTCCAAATGCGGAACTGTATGTTGAATACATGAATACCAAACGGCAAGTCCGTGAGGTTTTGTTTCCACAGCTACAGGAGTTGTATCGGCTGACATATAAAAATACTCAATTTGATGTAATTGTCGCTTCAGACAACAATGCTCTAGATTTCTTATTGCTTTATCGTGACAGCTTATTTCCGGGAGTTCCGGTGGTGTTTTGTGGAATAAACAACATTTTTAAATACAAATTTACCCCTGAAGGAAATTACACCGGAGTCAATGAAGATTTAGATATTGAGTCAACCATTGCAATAGCGCTTAAACTGCATCCCAAGACAAAGAAAGTGGCTATCATCACCGACGCCACCGAGACCGGTCTGATTAATCTTGACCTTGCAAGAAAAACAGCTCAAAAGTTTCCCGCCATTTCCTTCATTGAACTGCATAGGTTGACGGCAGAGAATTTAAGTTCCCGCCTGAGGCAACTGGAAGACGATACGATTGTTCTTGCTCTGTCATTTTTTAGAGACCCTGATGGGAAAACTTTTACGCAAAGCGAAAGCATGGAGTTTATTGTAAGCGCCTCAGGAAGGCCGGTCTACACGGTTTGGGATTTTTACATGACACCCGGTGCTGTTGGAGGAAAACTGCTGAGTGGTCGATTGCAGGGAGAAAATGCTGCTATGCTTGTCAGCAGGGTTCTTCGCGGTGAGAAGGCTGGTGAAATGCCGATTATTGAAAGCCCGACGGCGTATATCTTTGACTATGTCGGGCTCCAGAAATTCAACATCAGCGATTCGCAGCTGCCATTCGGAGCGCTGGTGACAGGAAGGCCGGATACCTTTTATTCACGCTATAAATATTATATCTGGTTTGGCTCAGGTCTCTTTACTGCCCAGGTTATAATAATTCTGATTTTGTTATGGAATATTAACAAAAGAAAGGGGGAGGAGCGAGCCAGGAAAAGTGCTGAGAGTGCACTGCAGGAGAGTGAAACCCGTTACGCGGACATAGTTAATAATATTCAAGATACCTTTTACAGAACAGATGCAGATGGTCTGCTGACAATGGTCAATCCTTCCGGTGCCGCTTTGCTGGGCTATGATTCTACCGATGAGATGATCGGACGGCCTAACGCCTCTTTTTGGATGTATCAGGAAAAACGAACTGAAATGCTGGAATTACTGGAACGTGATGGAGTTGTCAGAGACCATGAAGTTGTCCTGCAGCGCAGGGATGGCTCGCCGGTTATAGTTGCGACCACAACGAGCTACTATTACGATAAGGACGGGCACGTTCTGGGTGTTGAAGGGATTTTTCGAGATATTACAGAGCGCAAGCGCTCAGAGGAAAACCTTCGCCAAGAACAGATGTTTTCATCAGCCTTACTGGAGAGTCTCCCCGGTATCTTCTATCTCTATTCGTATCCGGAACTCAAATTAATCCGCTGGAACAAACAACATGAATCGTTATTTGGCTATCAACCGGGTGACATTGATGGCCGGTCGATATTTAGCTGGCATCCACCGGAGGCAAAAAATGCTGTTATGGACGCGGCTAAAAGAGTTATGGAGCTTGGACAGGCTTCAATTGCAACAACTCTTTTTTCGAAAGACGGAACTCCGGTACCATTTCTTTTGACCGGGGTTAAGTTTGAATCGCTAGGCAGATCGTATTTGATGGGCACCGGAATTGATATTACGGAGCTCAAGCGGTCGCAAGAGGAATTGTCCAGGCAAAATAATTTGATCAGCACAATCATTGAGAGTGCTTCAGAGTCTATCTTTGCCAAAGACACATCGGGTGTCTACAAATCCATTAATCAAGCCGGTGCGAGAATGCTTGGTTTGTCTGTGGCAGAGGTGCTTGGCCACACTGACGATGAACTCTTACCTGCTGAAATCGCAAAGCAATTCAGGAAAACAGATGAGCAGATACTAACTGGCGGGGTTGAAAGTGAATGTGAAGAAACAGGTGATTGGGACGGCTGTATGCGTACATTTCTCACCCACAAAACGCCTTGGCGTGATACTTCCGGCAACATAATCGGCATTATAGGTGTGTCGAATGACATCACAGGGCGCAAAGAACATGAAAAAGAACAGCAAAAAATAGAAAAGCTGGAATCATTAGGTGTTCTGGCAGGCGGTATAGCGCACGATTTCAACAATATACTGACTGGAATCATGGGCAATATTTCCTTTGCTAAAATGTGTCTTGATGCCACTCACAAGTCATACCAGCCACTTCTTGAAGCAGAGAAAGCCTCTGCCAGGGCAGGGGGGCTCGCGCATCAGCTATTGACTTTTGCCCGGGGCGGAGAGCCGGTTAAGAAGGTGGTGTCTCTCCAGCATATCATCCATGAAACAGTTTCTTTTGTGCTGCACGGATCAAATGTTAAGGGCGATGTGGATATTCCGGACTCCATTCACGCCATAGAGGCTGACGAAGGTCAGCTGAGCCAGGTGTTTCACAACATCGTCATTAACGCTGTACAGGCGATGCCGGGCGGCGGAAACATTTATGTCACGGCAGAAAATGAAAAACTCAACGCCGGCAATTTAATGGCTCTTCCAGAGGGGGATTACGTCAAGCTGTCTTTTACTGATCAGGGCTGTGGAATACCGGAAAGTGATTTGATCAAAATCTTTGATCCATACTTTACAACCAAGTTTTCCGGTAATGGTCTCGGGCTCGCATCTGCTCACTCTATCGTCAGCAGGCATGGAGGCCAAATAGGAGCTATTTCTACTGCAGGAATTGGGACAACGTTTACCATCCATCTCCCGTCAATCGGGGAAACCTATTCCGCCTTCCAGACTGAGTCGGTAGTTCAGGCGGCTGATACGCAAAAAAGCGGCTCAATTCTTGTTATGGATGATGAGGAAATGATCCTGGATATGGTTGTCGGAATGCTTGAATATCTTGGCTATACGGTTACTAAATGTTTGAACGGTTCAGAGGCAATAGCTCAATATAAAGCTGCCAAAGAGTCGGGTTCTCCTTTTTCTGCTGTTATTATGGATTTGACGATTCCAGGAGGAATGGGAGGGAAGGAGGCTGCAGTCCGGATTCTTAAGATAGATCCGCAGGCTTGTCTGGTCGTCTCAAGCGGTTATTCAAATGATCCGATCATATCTGATTTCAAGAGCTATGGTTTTAACGCCGCTATCGTCAAGCCCTATACCATGAATGATCTGGGCAAACTGCTGAGTTCATTGCTGGCGTCATAAGGCGCTAATCTTACAGCGCAATTTTTCATCTTTCGCTGTTTTTACAAATGGACCTTTTCCTAAGAGACTGATAAGCACGATTGTTTCGGAGCTAAATCTGTCCAAAAGATTAGGGGGTCATTTCGATACCAAGAGTTCTCATGAGGAAGCTTCTTGCATTTTGTAAGGGGCTCGCCGTTTTTCGTAGGAATTTACAGATAAATCATTCAGAAAGATTTCTGAATAAAATCGTTGACAGCCCTTTAGTCATTTGTTAGACAATCATTGTTAGTTGAATATAACTCTTTATGTTGTCGGTAACTTTTGATTCCAGTAAGAACGATTATATCCATCGATACTTTTAAATGATCAAGGGAAAATGACCATTAAGGATAGCTTGACACATAATCTCAATGAGATGGAAGATCTGCTCAACAGGCATCGAAATGCCATTGCTCAACTGGGTCAGATCGGAGAAGAACATTTTCTTCCTCCTGTGTATGCCATTGAAGCAGGCCAGCACCCTCTGAAACAGGTCGTGCTGGAGGCCATAGAGGAATTGGAGATTTCTCGGAAGGCCTTTAAGTCAAAACAACTGGAGACCCTACGGAAAAAGATGATCAGGGTGCTGGCGGAAAGCGGCTAATTCTGCATTTCAGTTTGTAACGACAAAGATAACATGGGCCTTGAAGATGGTTGGTTAAGGCCCTCCATAGAATGAAGTCCTACGGTCCGGCGGCAAGCGTCGGAAAGTGAGGGCGCGATAGGAAGAAGCAGCGCGGGAAGCGCAATGCCCTCCAGTCGCGCCCTTTTTTTATGCATAGAGAAGGAGGAGACATGGAAGTGCTGAACAACATTAACGTCGATCAACGCAACGGCAATATGCACATCAATCTTTCCGGCCGGTTTACGGCGGAAACCGCACAACAACTAACTTCAGCCATGAGTCAGCAGTATCTGGGCAGGGGAAACATCTTTATCCATACCGAGAATGTTACCGATGTGGTTCCTGATTCGCGGCAGACTTTTGGTAATCTGGTGGGTGAGGCTGTTTTGCCGCAGGAGAGAATTTATATGATAGGCAGTAAGGGCCTGGAGATATGCCCGGACGCCAGTAAGGTGATTCTTCATGACAAGAAAATACATACTTGCTGGGGGCGATGTAAAAATTGCTGTTGCCGCCAAGGGCATGGCCATTCCCATGATCATGAAGATATCCATAATAAATGCAATTAAGCAAGAAGCTGCCGGGGTGTCCGCCAGCAAAAGAACAAGCGAGACCCAATATAGGAGAGAAATATGAAGCAAGGACAACTGAGTAAAACACTTATCACGACGGCCCTGTTCGGGGCCGTCGTCGCTAGTCAGGCCATGGCGGGAGGAGGTGGGACGCTATCCATGGAGGCCATGCAGCGGCAGATGCAGGAGTTAATCAACCAGAATAAACATCTGACCCAGCGGGTGGGTGAACTGGAAGGAAAGATGTCGGAAACAAACGCCAGGACCGCTGAGAAGCTTCAGGCCCTGGATAAAGGAGAGGAGAAAACTGCCCCCAAAAAGATCAGCGACTTCGTCACCCTCTCTGGCCTGATTGAGGTGGAGTTTGCCACAGGTGATGATTTTGCAGGCAATAACTTCAACTCTTTTGACACCTCCACCGTGGAGCTTGGGCTGGACATCAAGGCC
>WSXV01000022.1 GCA_009773475.1 Desulfobulbaceae bacterium
TTTCTTGAAAATTCCAGCGGGATGTTCAGGTCTTGCAATCACACAAAGATTAAGCAACCTAAAGAGAATGTTTGATTGCAAGACCTGACCCCACATTATGTGTTAAATTGATGAAAATAGGACCAAACGATAAGATGCAAATGGATATTACTAAATTATATGATGTTAAACAGCTAGGTTACTTTGAAAATATAGAGTACGAGTTTTCGAAAAATTTTGTAAAGTACATCAAAAATTACAATCAAATCGATCAAAATATCGGAATAACAATAGCACTTCTAGTTAGTAGCAACGACCATACTCTAGCATTTCCAATGATTAGTAAGTTAACTACGCACAACAAAATGTGTGTCCTTAAAGAAATTGTTAGAAAGAAATTTTACAATTCTAATCCAAACATGGTCAGAGATTATGATGAATGGCTTGACAAAGCTTCAAAATCCAAGACAGAGAGAAATCAGTATATCCATGGTTATTGGCAATTAGCAGGTTGCCTAACGGAAAAACCAATAATTTTCAGTCCAATCAACTGGGATATTGGTAAAATTAACTGTAAAAATCAAAATTTTAGTTTAGAAGAATTCACATCTATCGCAGACGAACTTGAAAATATTTCTCTTGAATTCGGAGATTTGCGAAGAAGGTACCCGTTCTGACAGTTCTGTTTACTTGGCATCAACACAGGACATTTCGAGTAATAATATTGCTAACCAGTCAATAAACCTGCCCGGAAATAGCCGCGTTCTTAAAAGGTGGGCAGCGCCTCGGCCGGCAGGTTATTTCACCGTTAGGCTCTTGGCGATGCCTTTGAATCGCTAAACTTTTAAAAGGGAAATCATCATGAAGAAGATTATTGCTGTGGCTATCGCTGTTCTTTTGTCAGCATGTGGGTCCGGACTTGACGGCACCTACAAGGATCAAATGGGGGTTTCGAGCTACACCTTCAAATCTGGGAAGGTAATTGTGTCTGCGATGGGGATGGGATCAGAAATGGATTACAAAGTCGAGGACGGGAAGGTAAAAATCGTTTCACCGCAAGGAACGATGGTTATGAATATTCTCAAAGATGGCTCCATAGAAGGCCCCATGGGCATCAAGCTGACCAAACAGAAAGAGTGATTTCTTACCAAAAGTCGGCGCTGGCGAGACGACAAATGCAGGTTTCAATTGTCGCCTAACACTGCGCTCCCAGGGACGCTGCGCGATAAAGCCGCGCAGCGTCCCTGGGCTTGAACGTTGGCCAATGTCATTAAAAACGGCATACTGCTGAAACAGTGCAATTATTTCTATAAAAAATTCAGGGCTATGCAATGACATGCAAATTATACCGAGAATGGATAGAATCTGAAGAACCGCTTCCGAACAACGAAGTCAAAAAAAATCGAGAGAACAGACCAGATCCTGAACTCTCTTTTTGTGAGCGTTGTCACCAAAAGAAAAAGACTCAATGGTGTTTTTTCAAAGAAAACATTAGTTATTTCTTTGAAAGAAATGAGAGAACCTTTTCTGGGAGTATCTGTTTTGGTTGTATGACAAAAGTTTTTAGCGAATTTACACTTAAGACTCTATTCGGCACATGGTGGGGACTCATAGGAGCTTGTCTTGGACCGGCAATTATTGGAAGTAATATCATCGAATTTTTAAAGCTCACCTTTAAATTTATGAAGAGAAATTCTTGAGTCATTTTTTGCAAAATCTTGTTACCGATCACGAGAAATTGCCAACAAGTCAATAGACCTGACCAGAAATAACCGCGTACTAAAAGCTGTATACTCTTGACTGGCCAGTTATTTCACAGTTGGGCATCTTGGCACTCACTTCAGGAAAAACTATGTCTCACTTACAACCCTCGTGGCTCGATGCATGGCGTTTTGCAGCAGAAGCTCACAACGCCCAGAAAGTCCCAGACGCTGACCTGCCATATTTGCATCATTTAGGACGAGTCGCATTTATTGTTCTGGAAGCAAACCAGTCAGAACCTATACCAGAAATTGACCTTGCGATAAGTTGCGCTATTTTGCATGACTGTATTGAAGATCAAAATGTAGCTCATTCGGATCTAGAGGAGCGCTTTGGCACGGCGATCGCCGATGGCGTCTTGGCTCTTTCAAAAGACACAAGAATTCCTAAATCAGAAGCAATGGCAGATAGCCTCGAGCGTATTAGAAAACAGCCACTTTCGGTTTGGTGTGTCAAACTTGCTGACCGAATTTCTAATCTTCAAAAACCGCCCGCTCACTGGTCTCCTGAGAAATGTTTGGCATATCGCACTGAAGCCCAGCAAATTCTTGATGCTCTTGGTTCTGCCAATCAGCGCCTCGCGTCTTGGCTATTATCAAGTGTTGAAAATTATATACTTAATGCCCAACCCATAACAGGCCAACAAGTCAACAAACCTGACCGGAAATAGCCGCGTTCTTAAATCTGCAAGCTCTCGGCCAGCCGGTTATTTCACCGTTAAGCGGTAATATAGGCTACGAGGTTCTAATGCAATTAGACGTTAAAAAAGATTGTGCGGGAGTCCACTGGAAGACTGTGTCGGAAACTTTGAAGCGCGTCGGAATGGCGTTCTACGAACCCGATGTGCACAGAACAGCATTTGAAGCAAGCCACACTACCATTTTTATCTATAATGCCGGCCAATTAATCGGTTTTGGTAGGGCGATTTCTGATGGTGTTTATCAAGCTGCTGTCTATGATTGTGCGGTTATCCCGGAATTCCAGGGGAAAGGAGTTGGGAAAATTTTAATGAATAATCTGTTATCCGAACTCTCGCATTGCAACGTCATTCTATACGCATCCCCAGGGAAAGAAGGATTCTACCAAACACACGGATTCCAAAAAATGAAAACAGGGATGGCGCTTTTTAGAAATAGTGAATCAATGAGAGAGCGTGGATTCACAGAATAACCAATAAATCTTTTTAAAAATATCTAAACATATCGATAGCAAATCAACAAACCGAACCGGAATGAAGTGCGTCCTTAAAGTAGGCGGCGCATCGACCGGCAGGTTACTTCACCGATAGACCGGCAAAAACATTTCATCAGCTATTCATGATTCCTTTTGATACTCTATTTCTCTTCTTCGCCGCATCGGTAGCGCTTGCACTTGCCCCAGGGCCGGACAACATTTTCGTTCTTACTCAATCTGCACTTCACGGGCGGTTGTCTGGCTTTCTGGTAACAATCGGACTTTGCACGGGACTTCTCGTGCATACAGCGGCGGTGTCTTTTGGCATCGCGGTAATATTCCAAACGTCAGATTTAGCGTTCAACGCGCTAAAGGCCATCGGAGCCTCATACCTCCTCTATCTGGCCTGGCGAGCCTTTCAAGCCGGCGAAAGCAATTTCTCCGAACAAGAAGACATTGCTTTGAGTCGACGCAAACTCTATTTACGCGGGATTCTAATGAATGTCACAAATCCAAAAGTGGCAATCTTCTTTTTGGCATTTCTGCCACAGTTTGCGAACCCATCGAGAGGGTCATTGGCTCTCCAAATGCTCACCCTTGGCGCCGTATTCATGCTTGCCGCCCTTATCGTATTTGGTGCTATTGCTTGGGCGGCAGGCTTTATTGGCAACTGGCTCAAACGCACCCGCAGTGCGCAAATCGTGATCAATCGATTTGCAGGAACTGTGTTTGTGGGTTTGGCTTTACGATTAGCACTGAGCAAATGAGCTCCATCAATATGCGGCTCAAATGCTGCCCATCATTCCATGGGACGCCCCCCCACAAAGCCGCGTCGCGCCCCTGAATTCAGACATTGGAGGTCTTCATGACTATTGCGCTCTTGATCGTCGACATTCAAAATGACTACTTCCCGGGTGGCGCAATGGAGGTCACCGGCGCCGAAGTGGCAGCTACCCAAGCGGCCACTTTGCTAGCTGCTTTTCGCCAACACCCTTACCCCATCGTTCACATCCAGCATGTCGCGGCCCGTGCAGGCGCTACTTTCTTTTTGCCCAATTCGGCAGGCGCCAGGATTCATGAGTCCGTACGTCCAAACGCCGAAGAGACCACCTTTCAGAAGCACTTTCCCAACAGCTTCCGCGAAACACCGCTTCTTGAGCACCTTCACGGTCGTGGAGTTACGGAACTCGTCATCGCTGGAATGATGACCCACATGTGTATCGATACCACCACCCGCGCGGCTTTCGATCTCGGATTCAAGTGCTCCCTGGCACACGATGCCTGTGCAACAAGAGCCTTGTCGTTCAATGGCGTTCACGTTGCAGCCGAGAGCGTTCAAACCGCTTTCCTTGCCGCACTCAATGGCCTGTTTGCCAAGGTGCTTTCTACTCGTGAACTTTGCGCAGACCTCTAACTCTTCGCTCGAGCGGGCCTCTGATTCGCTGGCAACTGACATCCCCTGCCACATAGACTCTTCTTCCATCAAAAGCAAACAGGCCGTCACTTCACAGTGACGGCCTGTTTGCTTTTGCTATTTATATAGCTGTAAACAATACCTGTTTTTACAGCATTCCTTTCACTGTCGTAGCAATGGAACCGGAATCCAAGCCTTGTTTCGCATACAACTCCGCTGGCTGGCCGGACCCGCCGTAGCATTTAACTCCGCATCTCTTGAAGGGAACCGCTTTGCCGGACTCGGCAAGCACCAAGGCCACCATGGCTCCCAATCCGGTGTCAATATGATGATCCTCGACGGTCACAATGGGCCCGATGGCGGCGGCCTCAAGGATCGCCTCTCGATCAACGGGCACCAGCGAGGCCATATTCAACACACCCACCGACTTCCCTTCCCCGGCAAGCAGGGCCCAGGCATCCATCACTGCGGGAGTGAGCGCCCCATAGGTGATGATGGTGGCCTCTGTACCCCGACGCAACCAGTCAGCCTTACCGGCTTGAAAGGTGTACGCGGCATCATAGAAGGGCGTTCCATCCTCTTTGAGGATAACTGGAGTGATCGACCGTCCCATGCCGACAAAGACATTGCCCGCATGAACAGCCGCATACCGGATGATCCGGTCGGTCTGATTGGGATCAGCCGGCATAAACACCGAAAATCGGAAGAAGTTACGGGTCAGCCCCAGATAATCAATACACTGGTGGGTCGGGCCATCCTCCCCTACGTCCAGCCCAACGTGGGTGGCGACCACCTTGACGTTGGTATGATTAAAGTCATTAATACGGGTCTGATTGTAGACCTCGGAGAGGGCAAAGACCCCGAAAGTACTGAAGAAAGGCACCATTCCGATACTGCTCATTCCACCGGCCATGCTGGCGGCATGATGTTCCTGGATACCGGCTTCAATATAGGCGGTGGGGGAATGCTTGCGAAACCCGCCCATCTTCACCGATCCTTCCAGATCACAGGAGATGCCGCTGATCTTAATCACCCCTTCTATATTATTCACCTCGGCTAACCCCTGGAGGGCATTGCCATAGGCGGAGCGATTGTCGGTCTTGCTGTCCGGGCCATACAGGACGGGCGTCCCCATGGCAAGGGCGGGGGCGCTGGACACAAATCTGCGAATCGTATTGGTAGCAACCGGCTGGGCGCGCAGGGCCTCCAGCCTATCCACATCGTTGTCCACGCCAAGCTCTTTCAAGGCATCGGCCAGCAGCGCACGGTTTAAGGGTGAGCCGTGGTACTTGGCCAGGTTTTCCATAAAGGAGATCCCTTTTCCCATGGTGGTGCGGGCGACAATGACGGTCGGCTTACCGCAAGGCTTGGAGTAGGCATCGGCAAAGGCACGGAAGTAGCTGTTACAGTCATGCCCGTCTTCGAGGTATTTAACCTCCCAGTTATTGGTTGCATACATGGCCCGCACCGACTGAGGCATAATATCCTCGGTGGCGCCGCAAATCTGCAGATGGTTCCGGTCAATCACCACAATCAGATTGTCCAGCTTGTACTTATTGGCAAAACGAATGGCCTCACTGATCTGGCCCTTCTGCTGTTCTCCATCGCCCATGAAGACAACCACCTTGTTCGGACGGCCCTGGATCTTGAAGCCATGGGCAATTCCCACGGCCGTGGACAGACCCTGCCCGAGATTGCCGGTATCCCATTCAACGCCGGGAACGATACGCTCCACATGGCCGGGGAACCCGGAACCGGTGCGGCGGAAACCAGCAAGAAACTCATCAGCGGTGAAATACCCATATTCGGCCAGCGTAGAATAGACGCCTGGAGAGATATGGCCCATGCTGACCACCACCCGATCCCGCTCCTCCATATCCGGTTTTTTGGCATCATGCTTGATACAGCCGTAGGTGACGAGCAGCATATCAAGGGATGACAGGGAGCCCCCTGGATGGCCGGACGCCGCAAGGCTGGTGCAGAGCAGGATGTTTTTGGCGCAGCGAACACGCATCTCGCGCAACTGCTGCAACTGCTGACTGGATAATTCACCTGCTTGCATATTTAATTGCAGTGACATATTGTTCTCCAATTGATATTTCGGTTATGGTAAAAAAAACTGTATGGTATTTGATTGGCATCGCTTAAAGAAAGCGGATATAAAAATCCATTAAGACATGAATTCAAGTCTTAATGGATTTTTATATAATTTTCGACCGATGATATTTGCCGCGCGCCACGCCAGGAAACAGCGGAACAGATTGCTGTTTTCTGGGCGCGGCATAAGAATCCGTAAAAGAGTTGAACAAAAAAAGACTTGTTTCAATCCTGGCAGATTGTTCCATGACTTTCCACCGATGACATTTGCCGCGCGCCACGCTAGTAAACAGCGGAACAGATTGCTGTTTACTGGGCGCGGCATAAGAATCCGTAAAAGAGTTGAACAAAAAAAGACTTGTTCAACTCTTAACGGGTTCTAAATACCCCTTTTATAAAAAAATATCAGCAATAAAAGTATGCTTCAGATTGCCGGACTGGCCCTCGATTCACCCTTTATTCTCGCCCCTCTGGCCGGATACAGCGACCTGCCTTTCCGCCGACTTTGCCGGGAATTTGGGGCCGGAATGGTGGTTTCCGAAATGATCAGCTGCCACGGCCTCGTCTATGAACAAGGCAAGACCCTGAACATGCTGGCCTCACATCCCGAGGAGCGGCCACTGGCCATTCAACTTTTCGGCGCCGACCCGGATATTATGGGTCGGGCCGCGGCCATCCTCAGCCGCTTTCAGCCCGATCTGATTGACATCAATATGGGCTGTCCGGTCAAAAAGGTGACCAAACGTGGCGCTGGTGCGGCCCTGATGCAGGATCCGCAACTGGCAGAGGCGATCATTCGAAATGTTATCGATAACAGCACGGTTCCCGTTACCATAAAAACCAGGATCGGCGTGGATAGCCGCCATATCACGGCCGTTTCTTTTGCCAGGATGGCGGAGGAGACAGGAGTCGCCGCCATCACCGTGCATGGCCGCACCTGGGCGCAGGGATTCACCGGAACTGCCGACTGGGATGTCATCGCCGCCGTCAAAGAAGCGGTATCTGTCCCGGTCATCGGCAATGGTGACATCCACTCCCATGCCCAGGGACTTGCCTTGATGCAGCAGAGCGGATGTGACGGCGTTATGATTGGACGCGCAGCCCTGGGAAACCCCTGGGTCTTTTCCGCCGAGGACAAACCCGCCGACCTCTCCCTATTGCTGGATGGTGTCTCCCGCCACCTGGAACTCATCGGGCTGGAGTTACCGTCAGATCACCTGCCAGGCAGTATCAAGAATCATCTTGGCCGCTATTTTAAAGGGCTGCCGGAGAGCGCCAGATACCGCAGGATGATCTATGACAGCAAAAATCTTCCCGCTCTGCTGGACGTGCTGGCATCAATCCGGTCAACCTTGCATCATTCCCCGGAAACTCCGGCAGAATCAAGGACATTGTGAGCCCCATGTCAACCCCCCAATCCCCTCTCCATGAACTGACCCCTCTGGCCGAACGCATGCGCCCCCGGACCCTGGACGAATTTGCCGGTCAGGAGCTCCTTCTGGGGCCTGGAAAAATGCTGCGTTCAGTGATGGAGTCCGGCGCCATTCCGTCGCTCATCCTCTGGGGTCCGCCAGGGACCGGCAAGACCACCCTGGCCAGGATTCTTGCCCATGCCACGTCGGCCCATTTTGTCCACTTCTCCGCCGTTCTCTCCGGAGTCAAAGAGGTCCGGCAAATTGTCGAGAAGGCCCAGGAACTGCTCAAAAGCGAAAGCAAGGCCACCATTTTTTTCATCGACGAGATTCATCGATTTAATAAAAGTCAGCAGGATGCCTTCCTGCCCCATGTGGAATCCGGCCTCTTTACCCTTATCGGCGCCACCACCGAGAACCCCTCGTTCCATGTCACCGCGCCCCTGCTTTCCCGCTGCCGGGTTCTTGTCCTGCAATCCCTTGGCCGTGAAGATCTCCAGGCCATCTTCCTGCGCGCCCTGGCTGATCCGGAGAAGGGCCTGGGTCGCTACCGTCTGAGCTTTACCGAGGAATCTCTGGCCCAGTTGATCAGCCTTGCCGACGGCGACGCCAGAATGGGCCTCAACATCCTCGAGATCGCCGCCACTGTGGCCCTGAGCCGTAGCTCAGATGGGGCAGACCCGTTAACGCCAACCATTACCAGCTCTGATATTGAAGAGGCGGGACAACACAAATCCCTGCGCTATGACAAGGATGGCGAAGAACATTACAATCTGATTTCAGCCCTGCACAAGAGCCTGCGTGACTCAGACCCCGATGGCGCCCTCTACTGGCTGTACCGCATGCTCGAAGCCGGAGAAGAGCCCCTTTACCTCTGCCGCCGCCTGATCCGCTTTGCCTCCGAGGACATAGGCCTAGCCGATCCGCAGGCCCTCAGTCAGGCGATTACCTGCCAGCAAGCCTTCCAGACCCTTGGCCTCCCGGAAGGAACCCTCGCCCTGGCCCAGGCCGTGGTCTATCTCGCCACCGCCCCCAAAAGTAATGCCTTGTACACCGCAGAGTCGGGAGTTCGTCATCATATCGGCCGTACCGGCTCTTTGCCGGTCCCCCTGCATCTACGCAATGCCCCAACCGGTCTGATGAAACAACTTGGCTATGGTAAAGGGTACAAGTATGCCCATGACCAGGCGCAGGGCCTGGTGGAACAGAACCACCTGCCGCCGGAACTTGCCGGCACTTTTTTTTACTCTCCCACCACCAGAGGATACGAGGCCTTGATCAAAGACCGGCTCAACAAATGGCGTCAAATCCTTCAACAAAGAAAACAAGACCATGAAACAGCAAAGAAATAAATCCATTTCCCGCACATTTTATTCCAGCAGCTTCGGCAGATACCGCCTGCTGACCTTCCTGACCGCCATGCTCCTGGCAATCATGTCACGGTCAACAGATCTGCACGCAACTCCCCTGGAATCCTTTCTGCTCTTCTACTCCAACAATATCCTGGGAGAGACCGAGCCCTGCGGGTGACACGCCAGTCAACTGGGCGGGCTGTCCAAAAAAGCATTTCAAATCACAAGCATTTCCACCGAACAACGCAAACCGGCCCTCTTTGTCGATTCCGGCAATCTGCTCTTCAAGCAAGCGCAGGTTTCAGAGGGTCCATCGCAGGAGCGATTAACCGCCGAGGGGATCATCAAGATCTATACGAGCATGAAGGTCGATGCGGTGGCAGTGGCTCCCCTCGATCTGGCGGCAGGGACGGAGATTCTGCTGGCCAGTCAGAAGCAGGGTTTCCCCTGGCTCTCCGCCAATCTCCTTGACCCCAAAGGCCAGCCTCTCTTTGAACCGGTGCGCATCAAAAAAGTCGGGGCGGTAAAGGTCGGGCTCATTGGCCTCACCGGCCAGCTCAACTCCCCGCCCAGCGGTGTTCGCCAGGCCGACTGGCGGACTCTGCTCCCCGCCCTGATTGAAAAAACCGCCCGGCAATGCGATATTCTTGTCCTTCTCTCAAGCCTGCCCCCTGCTGAGAATCAGGAAATCGCCCGCCAGTTTCCTGCCATCCATCTCATCCTGGCAGCAAACCTGGACAGCGGCAACATGAACCCGCAGCAGATCAACAATAGCCTGATCACCCAGACCGACCGCCAGGGGAAGTATCAAGGAGTGCTGACCATTGACTGGAATAAAAACGGAAAATGGGGCAATTCTAAGGAAGAAGAGTTGAATACCCTGCGCAACCGGCTGGGCGCCCTCAACCAACAGTTGCAACGCATGCGGAAACAAGCAGATCCCCAGCAACCCGAGTATCTTGCCAAAGTCAAAGTGATTGAGGAAAACAGGGAGACGGTGGCTCAACAGATCAAGGATATAGAGCTCAAGGGGGTGGTCACAGGCAACGGACAGAATTCCACGTCCGAGATGTCCAGCTTCAGTTTTAATTTTATCCCCTTGAAACAGTCATTGCCTGAAGCCCCGGATATCAGGGCCATCATCACCGGAATCAAACAGCAGATCAACGAACAGAATCGAAAGGTCACCAAGAAAGAGGAGAGTCTTCCCTTTCTTGGTCATGATGGCTGCAAAAGCTGCCATCCGGCGCAAACCAAATTCTGGCAGAGCACCAACCACTCCAGAGCCTGGGAAACCCTGCAAAAAGCCAATCAGGCCTTCAACCTGGAGTGCCTCCCCTGCCATGTCATTTCCAGCTCCGAGATTCCCGTGAACCGTAACCAGCTTCTTGCCCTGCCAAAATCACTGCAGACGGTGGGCTGCGAAAACTGTCACGTCGGCCCGGGAAAATCACACGCCGCAAACCCTGAACAATTCCACATGAAAAAACAGGTAGAAGAAAAGATATGCCTTTCCTGCCACACCCCGCAACATGACAATCATTTCAGCTATCAGGAAAAAATGAAGCGTATTGCCTGTCCGGCAAATTAGTCCTTTGCTCAGAGCGTACAGCTGCTTGCTGTTCTTCTAAAAAAAAAAGCAGCGCAGACAACAAAAAAAGCCCCTGTTCCAGAAACTGGAACAGGGGCTTTTTTTATATCAGAACATTCTTGAGGGCTTACATGCCGTCAAGAATATATTTTCTGCAATTAGCAGCCAAAGGCCTTCTGCAGAGGTGGAACGGTTTGTTTCTTGCGGCTCATCATGCCGGCAACCCACATGGTCCCACTGGCAATCTTACCGCCAAAGGCACCTTCAATCACGGCTGGCTCATCGGAGAGGACAATCAGCTCGGTCCCTTCCTTGACAACATCGGTGAGCATAAACAGAACGGAATGACGACCTTCCTTCTTAACATCTTCCAGGGCCTTCAGCAGCTCAGCACGAATACCGGCTACCTGATCAATGGCTGCAAGCTCCAACTGACCGATACCGACTTTCTTGCCGTTCATATCAAAGTCCTTGTAATCACGGAAGACCAGATCCTTCATAGCAACGCCATCAATGGAAGACTTGGCACGCAACATCTCCATGAACAGAGAGTCGGTGTCATCAACACCGGCAACGACCTTCAGCTCGGCCACGGCGGCCTTGTCATCGGGGGTACAGGTGGGGGACTTGAAGTTAACGGTATCACTGAGGATAGCTGAAAGCATGCCACCGGCAATATTTTTTGGAATGGCAACCCCTGCATCCTTGAACATCTTGTTCAGCACAGTACCGGTACAGCCCACAGGCTCAGCGCGGAAGAAAATCGGCTGATTGGTGGTGATATCACCAATTTTATGATGATCAACAACGGCAACGACCTCAGCAGAACCGATATTGGCAGGAGCCTGTCCGATATCACTGAAATCTACCAGAGCAACTTTCTGACCAGCGACATCCATCATGGTTTCAGGGGCAGCAAGACCAAAACGTTTCAAAACGGTGGTGGACTCTGGATTGAGTTTGGCAACCTCGATCTGCATACAGGCCTTGGCGGCTTGGCCCTGGGCATTGAGAAGGGCTGCGAAAGCAATGGCTGACGTTACTGAATCGGTATCCGGGTTAGAGTGACCTACTACGCAAATTGTCATCGGGTATTCCTCCATACATAATGAATTATTTTAATCGACCGGCACGGACGATTTCCTTTACTGCCTCTGAACTGCACCTACAAACCACATTTCTCTTTTTCTAATATTTCCCCGCCACAATAGTGCGTTCACCATGGGGAGTCAAGCAGAAAAAAGAGGAAACAACCCTTGATGAATCGCACGCCGCCATCGTTCCAGCAAGCGTCACAACCATAAATGCCTCGTGACTTTAAAGGATGTTTCAAGTATATTTTGTCTTATAAATTTAACCGTATCGACTCTCCTTCACATAGAGGCTCCGGCATGAAATCATCATCCCGACAATCCCGGTCTCTCCTTTTTCCGGTCGTCATTCTCATTCTTCTCGCCGCAGGCGGTCTCTGGTTCCTGTTCACTCGCAACAGTCCGGAGCAAACATCACAGACGCCATCCGCTGCACAGGAACCTCCGGTCTTTTCAGCCCAAACTGCCGAGCCATCCGCCACAGCCCCTTCTGCCCAGGAAGATCTAAAACTGGAGGCAGCGGGCAACGCCCAGGAACAATCAAAGCCGGCCCCTTCTCCCCTTTCCCTAAGCAAAGAGAATATCCCAGTAGCCAGTGATCAGATAAAGAACTTTTATCATCATCTCGATCAGCAGAGATACATCCAGGCACGGCATCTGAACGCCCAAAGTCAAATCTACTTTACCGGACTGCTTCAGCAATTACTCAATACCCCCCCCGTCGTCATCCGGGAAACAGACGACCTTTTCACCATCCTCAAAAACAACACCCATTTTTTCAAAATTCTGGGAAAGGATAATATTCTTCTCCTCAAAGAAATCCTCAACCAGGAACAGGACAAGATCGAAGATCTGCTGGCTGCATATTATCTCCTGACGACACCACCGATATCCTCAGGCCAGGTCGTCTCTCTAAGCATCCCGGAAGATGCCATGCTCAAATACGCCAGCTTCTTTCTCAACACCATGGGCGGAAGGCTCTACCTGACCAGAAGGGATTCAGGCACGCGGATGCTAATCACCTATTATGCCATTCTCACTGTCCACCAGGCAAACCTGGATGGAAAAAATCAGGACGGCCTTCAGCTTCAACCCACCGTTGACTTGTTGACCGCCGAGATGGAAACGGGCGGCAAACATCTGCGTTATCAAGATGCCTATCTTGATAAACTCTACGACCTAAAAGAAAAATACCAATAATCACAGGGAGGAACGAGTATGGATAACTGGTATATCGCCATTGGCGGGCAACAGCAGGGCCCTTTCAGTCAAGCCCAGATTCAACAGGGGGTCGCCGCCGGAATCTACACCCGAGACACCTTGGTCTGGCGCCAGGGTTTTGCCAACTGGCTCCCCATGGCTCAGGTTCCTGAATTGCAGCAGCCGACATTTTCTCCCCCGCCCATGAACACCGGCAGCACCCAGGCCCATGAAATTGATTACCAGATCCATGGCAATGAGATGCAATTTGTCGAGATTGAACTTGATCCCCAGGAAAGCACCATCGCCGAGGCCGGAGCCATGATGTACATGTCCGACGGGATCCAGATGGAAACGGTGTTCGGCGATGGCAGCCACGCCTCCGAGAGCGGCGGTTTTATGGACAAGATGCTGGGAGCCGGCAAGCGGCTTATTACCGGCGAAAGCCTGTTCACCACGGTGTTTACCTTCATGGGCCGCGGGAAAGGAAAGGTCGCCTTTGCCGCCCCCTATCCCGGAAAAATTATCCCTTTGGATCTGAGAAACTATAACGGCAGGCTTATCTGTCAGAAATCCGCCTTTCTCTGCGCGGCCAAGGGGGTGTCCATCGGGATTGCCTTCCAGAAAAAGATCGGCGTCGCCATGTTTGGCGGGGAAGGATTTATCATGCAGAAGCTGGAAGGCAACGGCCTGACCTTTGTGCACGCCGGCGGCACCGTCATTGAAAAAGAACTGCAGGCCGGAGAGGTTTTGCGGGTCGATACCGGCTGCCTGGTCGCCCTGACCCAAACGGTCCAGTATGACATTGAGTTTGTCGGCGGGGTAAAATCAGCCATCTTTGGCGGCGAAGGTTTCTTCTTTGCCACCCTGCGGGGTCCCGGTCATGTTTGGCTGCAATCATTGCCCTTTTCGCGTCTTGCCGGCCGCATCCATGAGGCCGCTCCCCAGAACAATGCCGGTTTCTCCACCCAGGGGGAAGGTTCAGTGCTTGGCGCCCTTGGCAACTTGCTGCAGAAATAGTGCAGAGCTCAGAATCTCAACAAACTGGTCAGCGAGAAGAGTGTATTCCCACTGACCAGTCTTCTCCTACTCCTATTCTTATTCCTCGTCCTCAATAAAGCGACGCATGCCCTCACTGATCGACAAGGCCGTCCCCAGCTGATCCAGCCATACCCTCTCCTCCGGGGTATCGACCACAACCGCCGATGCGGCAAGGGTGTACATGGTCTGGGCGACACGCGGATCACTGATCCCCGCCGTCAGTTGTTCAATGGACTTGGGATCATGCATCTCGGCCAGAAGGAAACGCTTCTCTTCCTGGCTGATCCCTTGCCCCTGTAGACGAGCCAAAATCTTTCCTTCTTCATCGTGGTCCATTCTGCCATCCGCATGGGCGGCGGCAATCATGACCTGAATAAGGCGCAGAGCCAGCTTTTCCTCCAAACTGGATGAGGCATGCAAGTCTTGCGCAGGAGCAACATTTCCCCCCGGAATCGGCGGCGGAACTGCTGCCATTGACGCAGGAGAACCAGACGAAAAGGCAACCCCATACCCAGTAGATGGCTGAGAAACAGCAGCGCCAGGCAGAGGTGGGGCAACGGGCTGACTACTGCCCTGCTTGCTTTTCAATATCTCATACGCCCCCACACCCAGCCCAATGGCGGTCATCAATCCCTGCCCTGACATCAGTGTTGAGGTCAGAGAATTCATAATCCCCCCGCCCTTATTTTTTTTATATTTCTTGTGATCACCGCCTGATCCAACCATCTCCGCCATCATCTTGCCCAGCAACTGTTCCGCATTAAACATAGAAATTCTCCCGGTACCGGCTTAAAAACCAGATATTTTTCCAACTTTTCCACCAAATTCCCACCAGAAAAGAACGGGGCTTCAGCGCCTCACCTGCCAATCTCCTTGTGCGTCTGTTTCCATTTCCACGGCGCAACCGGATTTTTCTCCTGCCATAAGCCGCGTCCGGCCTTTCTGGCCTCCTTCTCAAGCTTTCGCCATTCGCGACAAATGGGCTCCTTGCAATAATAGATATGCACCCACGCATGCCCCTCCCGGAGCAACACTTCATTAAACGAATGCCCTTCCACCATAACTAGAGCCACCAGACGACCATAGGTGTCCCAAGTCTTACCCCGCAGCTCTACCTGACGCCCGGCCAGGCGTCGCTGGGTAAATTCCCGTGCCTCATGGGAAAATTTCTGCTGCCACTCTGGGGTATCAATACCCCAGAGTCTTACCCGCAGGGTTTTTCCGGAAGCCTTCACCTCAATGGTATCCCCATCAATAACCTTGGTGACATGGGCAGAGAAAACCGTATCAAGGCCAGTCCTTGCAAAACATTCTCCGCCATCTAGAAAAAGAACACCCCCAAAAAGTAGCCAAGAACAGGCCAGCCACACCCAAGAGGACAAACCTTTGCGCCAACGCACCATTGACTTCTCCTCCAGATCGCTATAATTACACAAGAAAGATGGCATCTTGTTGTTCTTTTTGATATGATCGGATAACTTGCGGTAAGTGAGCCTGCATGCGCCAAATATGCCCAGATAACTCCGAAGGGGAAACAATCTTCATGAAAAATAGCCAGTTATCCCGATAACACACAAACATGCAAGCTCCCATCACCATACTTTTTTCGGATAGTGGCCAGGAAAACACCCGAACCCTCAGCGATCATCTCAGAAACAACGACTTTAATTGTATCCAATTCAAGTCAGAAAAAGAACTTCTTTCTCTTCTCAATCAGACTTCAATCCACCTGCTTATCTACGATCTGACTTTTTTTGAAGAAAAAACCGCCATCACCCTGCTCAGAAAGATTCAAGCAACCTTTCCCGACCTGCTGATCATCGCCGTTGTCCCGGAAGGGGCAGAAGACCTCATCGAGTCCGTCCTCCAGCTTGACCTCTTTTTTTATATCCATACGCCCTATGATCCTGCCGAAATCCGTATTGCCTTACAACGCGCACAGGCCAAACTCAGCCGCCGGAAGGCCCCTGTAGCCCGAAGCAAACAGGAAGAAACGGCATCCTTCCATGGCTTGATCGGGCAGAGTCAAAGCATGCGCCAACTCTTCGAGTTGATCACCATGGTTGCCGAAGACGAATTCGCAACGGTGCTAATCCGCGGAGAATCGGGAACCGGCAAAGAACTTGTGGCCAAGGCCATTCATGCCCACAGCAGGCGGAGCAAAAAGAACTTTGTCCCGGTGAACTGCGCCGCCATCCCGGACGATCTCCTGGAGAGTGAACTTTTCGGATACACCAAAGGAGCCTTCACCGGTGCCTTACAAAACAAGATCGGACGAATAGAATACGCCAATGGCGGCACCCTTTTCCTCGACGAGATCGGGGACATGAAGCCTTCCCTTCAGGCGAAACTGCTCCGCGTCCTGCAGGAAAAGGAATTTGAACCGGTGGGCGGGCTCAAGGCCTGTCCGGTGGACACCCGGATTCTCGCCGCCACCCATTGTGATCTCGAGCAATTAGTCAAAGAAGGTCGATTCCGAGAAGATCTGTATTATCGCCTCAGCGTTATCCCGCTGTCGATTCCGCCACTCAATAAAAGAAAAGAGGACATTCCTCTGCTCCTTGCAGCCTTTATCAACACCTACGCAACCCAGCGCGGCCGTGAACCCTTTGCCTTTGAACCCCATGCCCTCATGGCCTTGATGAGTTATATGTGGCGCGGCAATGTGCGGGAACTGGAGAATCTGGTGCAGCACATGTCCATCCTCTACTCAGGAAAGACGGTACGCCTGGAGGATTTACCGGAGAAGTTCACTGCTGACTTTGACCCTTCAATCCCTGTGGATCTGCCGCTGCCCGCAGATATCGTCCAACAAATAGAACAGGCACAGCCCCTGGCATTGACAGAGGCTGTGGGTATCATCCCGACTACTGTAGCTGATATCAGCTGGGAAAGTGGGCAAGTGGACTTCAATGAGTTGATTGATGACTTTGAAAGACAATTGATCGTTCAGGCCATGCGAATTACCAGCGGCAATAAAAAAGAAGCCGCAAGATTACTCAACCTGAAACGAACGACCTTACTCGAGAAGATGAAAAAGAAAGAGATGCAGGACTTGTAAGAACATTCCAAAACCTAAAATTCAAAGAACAATACCGTTCTTCTTTTATTACAGAAATCTCCGGAACCATGGCGCCATGGCCGGGAATAAGGCTTGAGAGAAGTACTCCTCGCCTGTTTACCAATGCCGCCTCTTTTTTGAGTTAACCATAACAAAACAGTCGCTTACCTAAAAAAGGGTGAATGTCAGTAGGTCATGACATTCACCCTTTTTTATTTTGTAAATGCGTGACGGGAAAGGAAATACACCAGTGCATCGGGAGAATCGCCAAATAAAAGACTTTTTTGAGCATGGGCAGCACCGGAAAATCCCATTATCCGAGCATGGATCATGGTGAGAAGTCCCCAAAGAGGCTTTGCCTGCAGGAAGCCCCTTGCAAATGCTTACTTCCTGTCCCCAGGATTTGAAGAGAATGAAAGAAAAGACATTGAGGCATGCTTCCTATCTGAAGACTCTCTTTTATCGATTTTATCAATTTGACGGCATCGCTTTCTTTAGATTATTTAATCTTTCGATATCATCAAGAAACTATAGAAGTAAAAAAGATCTGAGGAAGAGTCACAAATGAAGACCAGTCAGGACGCCGCTTGCCGATTATTTTTTCCATGGTTCACTCTCACCACGTTGGAGCGTCTCGTACGGTGGGTGCTTGCAGGCATATTTATCTATTCAGGAATGATAAAACTTATGGACCCAGCTCGATTTGCCGAGGTTATCTCCGGCTTTGGGCTGCTTCCTAAGCCATTTCTTTTTCCTGCCGCCTTGTCCTTGTCCTCTCTGGAGTTGGTCGCCGGGGTTGGACTTATTTTTGCCATTCGCGGCAGCCTTTCGGTGATTGCTGCAATGCTGCTCATGTTTATTGCCGTTCTTGTTTACGGAATCCATCTGGGACTGGACATTGATTGCGGCTGCTTCGGCCCCGAAGACCCGGAGCAGGCCTATAAGGGGCTCAAGGTCGCTCTGGTGCGGGATGCTGTAATGATGGCAGCGTTAGTATTTATTTATTGGGGTCGCGCCCGGACTCAATCTTGGTCCGGTCGTTCGAAAAATCAACTGTAGTTAAAGGAGACGAGCGTGAAACAAAGAAAAGGTGTGTTCCAGGGGTTGATGGTCAGTCTATTTATTCTGGCCATGAGCGTGTCAACATTCTCTTACGCTGCTGACAATAAGTTTGAGGAAGAGGTTGTCAAAGAGAAGGAGACTGCCAAAGTTGTACGGGATGTACAGCAAGGCGGGTACGGCATCGTGACCACTGAAGAACTCAAGGGACTGATCGATGCCGGTAAAGATGTGCTGATTATTGACACCATGCCCTTTGAAGATTCGTACAAAAAAAATCATATTCCCGGGGCTAAACAGTTCCTCTTCCCCATCCCGGATATGAAGGAATGGGATGCCAAAGAAACCGACGGCAAAAGCGTCGAAGACTTCAAGGCACTTCTCGGCCCCGACAAGAACCGCATGATTGTGGTCTACTGCGGTTTCGTCAAATGCACTCGCAGCCATAATGGCGCTGCCTGGGCAAAAAAACTCGGCTACACCAACGTATCCCGCCATCTGGGTGGGATCTTCGCCTGGAAGGGTGCAGGGTATCCAGCAGGTACTGTTCAATAATATCACAATTTACCCATGTGGGGAGGAACTCTTCCCACATGGGTAAATTGTTTCGAATCCTATACCCCCTTCTCTATCCTGATTATTTCACCAACTCGCTCCTGCTTACGCTCAGGCTGTAGCTTTTATAGGAGCCAAAAGGCACCATCCTTGTATCCCATCCCCGATGGGAACAGACACAAGATACATTCCCCGCATTGCTTACCCCGGAACGTTTCACCTGACACAAAGAGCTCCAGCATAAGTGATTTTATAACAATTATCAGACATCGACATGGCTGATGCTGCAGGAATACATACAAGAGGAACCAATATGACAGAGAATCCACGACGACAATTTTTAAAAAGTGCCGGTGTTGCTCTCGGAGCATCACTCGCATTTGCTGTTCCTGGACATAGTAGCAGCACAGAGCGTAACAGCAGTAGCCTGCAGGTCTGGTCGTGTGGCGGCCTGGCAGAGGCCATGATGCCGGCTAATGCCAAATTTACCGAGAAAAACGGCAGTGACATCGCCTACACCGGTGCCTTTGCCGGTGCCCTGGGAAAATCTCTCCTCACGGGGGGAGCACAGACTGAGGTCTTTGCTCCCCGGGTTCTTGAACTTGCTCAAAAACTCAAGGCTCAAGGAAAGATGCTTCATTACACTCCCCTTTGCTACACCAGATATGTGATGATCACTCCAAAAGGGAACCCTGCCGGCATAGAAACCATAGAGGATATCAACAAGCCGGGAATAAAACCGGTAATCATCCCTGACGCTTCACCTCCAGGGGGCCTGGCATCCATGGTCATCCTGAAAAAGGCCGGAGTTCAGGAGGCTGCCATCAAGAACGCTGTGTCCAAGGGTGACTGTGTGCAAACTTCAGTCCCTGATATCATTAGCGGCAAGGGAGATGTGGCGGTGGTGGAATACCGCCTGACCCAGTTACCGCAATTTAAAGGCAAGGTTGAGATCATTGATATTTCCGAAAAACATTATCCGCCCGCACCGATCCCATTCACCATCGGCCTCATGAAGTGGGCCAAAGACCGGGAGCTTGCTGAAGAGTATATCAAATTTATTCTTTCTGATGCGGGGCAACAATTCTTTCAAATGGCAGGATTTATTCCGGCAGGATCAGAAGAGGGCAAAAGATTAACGGCAAAATATGGAGTAAAAGATGTTTAAATTTTTACAGAATGGTCAATACAAGCGCAGGATCAGCCAGACGCTCTTCCTCTTTATCCTGGGAGAATGGTCTTTTTACGGCATTTTCCGCTGTCCCTTTGCGGTTCCCTATATCGGCTGTGGGAATTGTCCGGTTCTCCAATGCCCCGGTCGCTCAATCTGGATGTGGAGCTGGATCGGGATAGC
Source organism: Desulfobulbaceae bacterium (assembly GCA_009773475.1). Lineage (GTDB taxonomy): Bacteria > Desulfobacterota > Desulfobulbia > Desulfobulbales > Desulfocapsaceae > UBA2270. Next base: position 20,141 of record WSXV01000022.1, read on the forward strand.
CGTTTCTGCACTTATTTTCGGCAGGGCCTTCTGTGGATGGGCCTGTCCAGGCGGCATGATCGCCGAGTTTCTGGCTGACATCTCCATCCTTAAAATCCGTCTCCATGGGGCCGTTGCAAAAATTGCAGGAAATTTGAAATATCTCATGCTGGCCCTTACGCTCTATTACTTCTTCATCCTCAATAATCCGCGCTGGGCGATACCAATCAGAAACGGGGAGTTTTTCAATTCTGTCTTTCTCACGTTTGAACATGCAAACAACCTTTGGCTTTACAAAACTATAGCTTTCCTCGCCATTTTCTTCCTGGGCGGTTTGCTCATTTCTCGATTCTGGTGCAGATTTCTCTGCCCAACCGGAGGACTGCTTGATCTCGTCAACCGCTTTGCCCTGATCAAGGTGGTGGCAGATGCAAAATGTACGAATTGTGATGCATGCAGTAAGACATGTTCCATGGACACCAGACCTTCGACAATAAACTGCACCAATTGTGGAACATGCCTGACTCAATGCCCAACCGGGGCAATCAGTTACAAGAAAATGTAAAAAAACTCATTGCTGTTTCCTTCACATGAAGAAACGGGATATTTCCTTATGGCAAGTCAATGAAAGAAATCCCACGTTAGAATCAACACCTTGGCATTGAGTTCCTGCAAAGGCTGGGGACGGTGAGTGATACCGTCCCCAGCCTTACCACCCCATGCCCCCGGTTCCTCATCTATTTCCATCTAATCGGCTTATTCAAATTCCCAGGGACACTTCTGGCTTTCCCTTAGCTGTTGTTTTGAGCCTTCCGGCGCTGGCGGGAATACGTTTAGCGGCCTTTGCCGATCCAATCGGTATGGAAGAATTCGCCACGCGGCCTGTCGATTCGTTCATAGGTGTGAGCGCCGAAATAATCGCGCTGGGCCTGGAGCAGGTTGGCGGGGAGCCTTTCGCTGCGATAGCCGTCAAAATAGGCCAGGGCCGACGAAAAAGCAGGAATGGGGATGCCCAGTTCCACCGCCTTGGCCACCACCCTGCGCCAGCCAGCCTGGGCCGTAAGGATGGCATCGCGGAAAAAGTCGTTGAACAGGAGATTTTCCAGCCCCGGATCTTGTACAAAGGCCTCTTTGATATTGCCTAAGAATGCACTGCGAATAATACAGCCACCCCGCCACATAAGGGCGATCCCACCATAGTTGAGTTGCCAGCCATATTCTTTCGCGGCCTGGCACATGAGCATATACCCTTGTGCATAGGAGATGATCTTAGAGGCATAGAGGGCATCGTGCACCGCATCGACAAATCCTTCGACATCGTCTCCGGCAAGGAAGAAAGAGGATGGAAATATCGCTGCGGCTTTCATTCGCTGGTCTTTCAGGGTTGACAGGCCACGGGCCAACACTGCCTCACCAATGATGGTGAGGGGGACTCCGAGATCCAGGGCATTGATGGCGGTCCATTTGCCGGTCCCTTTCTGGCCGGCCGTGTCAAGAATTTTATCCACCAGCGGAGTGCCGTCATCATCCTTGCGCTTGAGGATCTCAGCAGAAATCTCCATCAGATAAGAATCGAGCACACCCGTATTCCAACGGCTGAAGGCAGACTGGATCTCCCCGATAGCCATGCCCAGTCCACGCCCCATAAAATCGTAGGCCTCGCCGATAAGCTGCATATCACCGTACTCAATGCCGTTATGCACCATCTTGACAAAATGGCCCGCCCCCTCTTCGCCAACCCACTCGCAGCAGGGAGCGCCGTCAACCTTGGCGGCGATGGCCTGGAAGATATCCCGCACATGGGGCCAGGCCTCGGGGTTCCCGCCCGGCATGATCGAGGGGCCACGACGAGCGCCCTCCTCGCCTCCGGAGATCCCACAACCGACGAACAGAATCCCCTTTCCGGCAAGGTCACGGGTTCGGCGATTGGTGTCGCTGAAGAGGGAGTTGCCCCCATCGATGATAATATCTCCCGGCGAAAGCAACGGCAGCAGCAGCTCAATAAAGGAGTCAACCACGGGCCCGGCCTGGACCATCAGCATCACCCGGCACGGCTTTTTCAACGCATCAACCAGTTCGACCAGGGAATGAGCCCCAAGAATGCTGGTTCCCGCAGCAGGCCCTGCCAGAAATTCATCGACCTTCGAGACTGTTCGATTGAACACGGCCACCGTAAATCCGTGCTCATTCATGTTCAACACAAGGTTCCGGCCCATGACCGCAAGACCGATCAGTCCAATATCAGCTTTCATCAAAGCTCTCCACAATATTTGTTCCATATGCCCGGGGCCGAGACCAGGGCGGCCAGGCGTTCTGCTGCTATAAAAAAATCACTCCGAACTGTTCAAGCGCCAGTCATAGTCATCAGATACACCATCCTTGTATGTCTGCAATACCTTTGTCAAACCATCCTCGGCATATTGCCGCAGATGCTGCACAACAGCTTCTTCGCTGCCGCCGAAATCTACCTGAAACCATTTGTAGATACTGGAGACATAAAGCCTGCCATTTTCCATCCGTGCACCCCTGGCACTGTTGACAAAGGTTCGTGCCGCTGTATTTAACAACGCCTCCGTATTGGTGGCGGTATAGGCACCCCCCTGCAGGTCAGGACAGCCCAGGCTTGCGCAGTTCAACGCATAATGGAGCCGGTTATCGTGAAAAATCGGGCGAAGAATACGATGTTCAATGTCGTTTAAACTGACCTGTTCCCCTTCGATGGTGAGCAGCTTGGCATCCCAGGGACCGTTTGCAAACAGGCCGGGGGAGATGTCGATATCCATGATACTTTTTACCGGATAATGGTCAAGAATAACCTGGACGGTCTGGGCGTTATAGAGATTGATCCAGTAAGCCTTCTGTTCCTGCCGGTTGAGAGAGCTTGTCTTGATCTGCTGGAGATAGCTGAGATAGTCTTGCAGGTTTTGCCGATCAGCCGGCAAAACCGCCCGATAGCGAAAGCGGTTGATCCCGGTTGGATGATGAGTGACCAGGTATTTTTTCAGAATCAAATCCCAGGCCGTGTGATCAACAACCACGTGGCTCTCCTCCGCATGGGCCTCCCATCGGGGCCATAGATCGGGGTCAGGGGCAGCACTGGCCGGGGAATGGTTGAAACAAATCGCAATCCAGACTATCAAAACCAGCCGGCAAGCGGGTACTAATAACGTATGAGTCATCAAAGTTTCCTCCCTATCGTTCTTAACCTTAAAGCTGCCCTGATGGCCATGTGTGAAATGGTGCGGAGTAGCAAGACAACCTGAATGGCTAAAATAACCGACATCCCTTTATTTTCCTATAACTCAGGCTTCGAGCAGCATTTTTTTCATACCAGCTCAGGCATATGTGATGTAGGTTGAAAACAATGAAAACCAATGTTTTGATTGCAAACATACTGAAGGTGTCAATATGGAAAGAATTCCGTAAGGCCGTTTCACAATAGAGTTTTGGGAAGAATCTGGGGCCACTCGCTTAGAACGCTGAATCGTTCCATTTATTTTAGCTGATACAACAGGAGAAATGGTATGAATTCGTGTGTTTTTTTGCATAGGGAATTTGTTTTAATCGCAGTCACAGCGGGTCTGTTGAGTATTCCACTAGCCAGCAATGTCCTGGCACAAGCCGGGACAGCAGATATGGCGGAGTGCCTTGGGATCGCTGGTGATCAGGAGCGCCTGGCCTGCTATGACCGGGTCAGCGGCCGAACTGCCGAAGCGTCCCCTGTGGCCGGGACCTCAAGGGCCACCGCCGCCTCTGCAACGGGAGATTCGGGAGTGCTCACCGCCCCTGCGACGACCGCAAGTACAGTAACGGCACCGCTGTCGCTGCTCGATACGGCGTGGCGGTTCAATCCTGACTCGGATCGCTACACCATTGCCCTGTATCGGGCGAACTACATTCAGTTTGCACGCTATACCGATCGAGTCAACGATCATCCTTTCTCGCCGTTGTACAATGCTGCCGGCATAGGCGACGAGAACCTGGATTCAACCGAGGCTCACTTTCAACTCAGCTTTAAAAGCCGCCTCTGGACCACCGACGATCGACAGTTCGGGCTCTGGGTGGCCTACACCCAGCAGAGTCAATGGCAGAGCTATAACGAAGATATTTCCCGGCCCTTCCGGGAAACCAACTTTATGCCCGAGGTCCTTATGAGTTATCGCCCTGATATCTCTCTGGGAGGATTTCACTGGCGGCTGTTTAACCTCGGCTATGCCCATCAGTCCAATGGGCGCCCTGATCCCATCTCCCGCAGTTGGGACCGGATCATTGGTGAATTCGGCATCGAAAACGGCAATTTCGCACTGCTTCTGCGGCCATGGTACCGCATAGAAGAAGATGACCAAGAAGACGATAATCCAGACATCACTGATTACATGGGTTATGGCGATATAACCGGTATTTATAAGTGGAACCAGCACAGCTTCAGCCTGATGGTCCGGGGGAATATCGACAAAGAGAAAGGGGCAGCCCAGTTGACCTGGACGACCCCGCCCCTGCTTGGCCCCTTGCGGGGTTATGTCCAGGGATTCACCGGATATGGAGACAGCATGATCGACTACAACTGGCGGCAGGACATCATCGGTTTCGGAGTAACCCTGAACGATCTGCTGGACCGCTAAGCCGACCACGGGCTGGGCGGGTTGCCGGACCCGCTTTCTCTGGCGGTTCCGGGGACGAGATATTTATCATTGACGAGCTTCCTCTTCCACTGCTACATTTCTGCCATGGGAAGAACTACCCGACCAATGGCCCCGGCTAGCCAATATCGAACCGATGGGGCAATGGTGCAGGAAGTTTCATATCCATGTCCGGCCCAAGTGCCTGATGCCCTATGATCTCCATCGTATCGCCGTACTCCACCGCGAGGAAGGTCTTGCCAGCGCCGAAACGTGACATCGCAAACAATGGGATGAGAAGACCGCAACGCCCTGATTCAAGAAAGAATTCCACATGTCAGATTCACTTCCCCCAAGACTGTTCCATCCGCCACTGGAGGGTCCACGATGAGTGACAAAAGCACCAGCGCCGAGCAAGGAGAGGATCTTGTAGCCAGGGCTAGGATCTATGCCACGGAGATGCACGAGCGCCTGCACCATCGCCGCAAATACACTCTCCAGCCCTATCAAGAGCACCTCGCCGGTGTCGCCGCGCTGGTGGCATCAATAACCAGCGACACTGAAATGATCGCGGCGGCCTGGCTCCATGACACGGTGGAGGACACCGCCGTCACCTTTAATGACCTGAACCGGGAATTCGGGCCGGAGGTGATGCGCCTGGTCATGGAGCTCACCGATATCAGCCGCCCCAGCGATGGAAACCGCGCCGTCCGCAAGGCCATTGACCTCCATCATCTGGCCCAGGCCTCAACCCGCGGCCAGACCATTAAACTTGCCGACATCATCGAAAACACCATCGACATCTGCCGCCACGACCAGCGTTTCGCCAAAATCTATCTTACCGAGGGCGCGGCCCTGCTCAGCGTCCTGCGCGACGGTCACCCCCGCCTTTACCGGCATGCCAGAGAGCTGATTGAATCCCATGGCCGGAAGCTGGATATCGCCCTGCCCGACATCCTCCCCTTGACCGTGGCTGAAAGCGGTGGACTGCTGGAAAATTCACCGGCTTTGCAAGACCAATTTCTGAGATTCCGAAGGTTTATCCAGAATTTTTCCGCCCGTGATATCCTTGAGCCCCTCCATTCCTTTGATGCGGGCATTGATACTGAGCGGGTGCGCCATTTTTTTGAGTACGAAGGGGTGGCGCTGATCGGCATCCGTCAGAAGGGAATGCCTGCTGGCTATATCACGCCGGAAGATGAGATCGGAAAGGGCGCCGTGCTCTTCTACCATCCCTTTCTGCAACTGCAGATCGTCCCCCTGGAGGCTCCGCTCACCGATGTTATCCATGTCCTGTCCCGCTTCGCCCACTGCTTCATCAGGATAGCAGGTGAAATTATCGGGGTGATTACCCGCGCCGACATTGAAAAACCGCTGGTACGCATGTGGTTGTTTGGAATTATCATGCAGTTTGAGATCGTGGTGACAACTCTGGTCAAAGAGCGCTGGCCCCAGGAAGAGTGGCGGGAATTTATCAGCGCGGGTCGTCTGACTAAGGCCGCCGAGCTGATGGAAGAACGGAGGAGGAGGAAGATAGCGGGTGGCGACCTCTTTTCCTGCCTGCAACTCTCGGACAAGTTACGGGTGGCGGGCCAGATGGAGGATTTTTATAAAAAATTGGGCTACCAGTCCCTGGGGGCCGCTAAAAAAATGAGCAAGGAGCTGGAGGCTTTGCGCAATAACCTTGCTCACGGCCAGGACATCACCGTGGAAAACTGGAGGGCCATTCTCCGCCTGGCGCGCCGGATTGACGCCGAAGGGTGATGGCCTTCCTTCGTGATACGCCATCCCAGTACAAACAGATTTTCAGCCTGTTTTACAACGCTACGCCCATCGCCGATTTTTCATTGTAAATACCAGTATAACTGTCCGGGGGGCCGCTGTTGACGGCCTCCCCCATGTATCGTTCACATTCCGGAAGAAGCTGACCATATGAAGACCAACAAAACAAATATTCCCCCACTCCTTGTTTTTATAAAAGAAGAAGCCGGGTTTCTAGTGGGGCTGGCGACCCTTATGTTTTTTATGACCGTGGGAAGTCCTCTGCTGTCCAATCTCTCTGGTTGGGTAACACCATTGGGCCTGTTTGCATGGCTATTCCCGGTTATGCTGTGGCTTTCATTCAGGGTGGTTGCGCACGCCGACTGCCTTGCCATTAAATTCGGGGAGCCCTACGGCACCCTCATCCTGACCCTGTCCGTCATCAGCATTGAGGTTATCATGATCTCCGCAGTCATGCTGACAACGAATACCAACCCGGGACTCGGACGGGACATGATGTTTGCCGTGCTGATGATTGTACTCAACGGCCTGATCGGTATATCGCTGCTTGTTGGGGGGTTGCGCCATCTCGAGCAGGAGCATAATTTGCAAGGGGCCAACATGTTTCTGGTTGTTCTCCTCCCCCTGGCCATTCTGAACCTGCTGCTTCCCAACTACACGGTGTCAACGGAGCCGGGAACGCTGTCAGTGATGCAGATGATCTTCCAGGTGACGGCATCCCTGGCGCTCTATGTTGTCTTTCTGGCAATCCAAACCATGCGCCACCAGGGTTTTTTCATTGAGGCTGAAAACACGTCGGGCGACGACGATGAGCACGATCATCTTGTCATCCGTTCTCTGCCCTACCACATCGTCATGCTCCTGGCCAATATGCTGCCCATCGTGCTTCTCTCCAAAGGGATGGCTAAAATCATTGACTTTCAGATGGCCGAGCTCAAGACTCCCGCCGCCCTTGGCGGTGTCCTGATTGCCTTGCTGGTACTGGCCCCTGAGGGCTTGGCCGCTATCCGGTCAGCCCGTAACAACCGTTTGCAGCGCTCAGTCAATGTGTGTCTGGGCTCTGCCCTGGCGACCATCGGCTTGACCGTGCCAGCGGTGCTCTGCATTGGCTTGATCACCGGGAACAAAGTCGTGCTTGGTCTTTCTCCGGTGGATTCGCTCCTGCTCCTGACCACCCTTGGGGTCTCTGTCATCACCTTTTCATCCACCAAGACCAATCTCGTCCATGGCGTCGTCCACCTGATCCTGTTCGTCACCTATCTGGTCATGATCTTTGACCACTGAGTGAAACCGGAATCTCCTGTCATTGCCGGGCCTATGCCACCGACAGCGGATAAGCGGCATCCGTGAAAAAACTGGCTGTAATGTCATCGCCATCTTCCGCGACAAAAAAAACTGCCCATCAACCCGAATCCCGATGAAAGATTCACAGCCGGTGATGAGATCCTGTTGATCGGCACCGTGGCAGCGAAAAAGGCCTTTACCCTCAAGTATCCTTAAGCTCTGAAATGATCAGGGAATTGAGACGAATTCAGGCGGTACATTCTACCACCAGTCCGCGATAGCGGTTCGGTTTTCCCATCGACCTGTCCAGACATTTTGGATGTCTATCTTGCCTCTGACAAAGCACTACTTTTCTGGAAGAAGCTTGTCTTTCAGTTACCTACCATTGCTCGGTTCTGCCACTGATATCGTCTCAACTCTTCACTCAGGAGCCCCTCAGAGTCTCGCTCACTCGCTTACCTGCAAAATGAGGTTTCATATTATCCACTAACCGTCATTCCCGCGTAGGCGGCAATCCATAACATACCGAATTTACCAAACTGGATTCCCGATAAAAGCACTCGGGAATGACGGGGTGGTTATTTTGCAAGAGCCTCTCAGAATTCCTGTTAAAAATATTCCACCTGTGATTGAATGAAACAACGTTCGATTATGTGACGATAAGGGGAATCTGGGTAAGCTTGAAAAGCTACTTTTGATGAACGGGTTGGGGTTGGCACTGAAAGTAGTGCCATTGCCATTTTTTGACACATGTAATTTTAGTACAGGACTCAGATGAAAACCACACAACTTGGCAGATTTGGACGTGAGATTTCCGTTGTCGGTCTGGGCGGTGAAGGTGTCCTTCGGACCTATGACCGGTCAAAAGAGGCGCAGAGTGTCATTCATGAGGCCCTGCAACAGGGGATAACCTACTGCGACTGCGCCCGGGTGTACTCCGATAGTGAGCTCTATTATGGCGAGGTGTGGAAAAGTAATCCTGAATTACGAAGCTCGATCTTTCAAACCTCAAAATCCGCGTCCCGCGACAGAGTTGGCGCCTTGCAAGACCTCTCTGATTCTTTGCAGCGCCTGAAGACCGATCATCTTGATCTCTGGCAGATTCACGATATCCGCACCGAGGAAGATTTTGCGAGAATATCCGGGCCCGGCTGGGCATTGGAGGCATTTATCTCAGCAAAAGAGGCAGGAATTGTAAAAAACATTGGGGTTACCGGACACCATGACCCGTCTATTCTCAGCAAAGCCGTTGAGCAATGGCCCGTTGACACGGTGCTCATGCCCGTCAACCCCGTTGAAGAGGTGCTCGGCGGATTTCTGACCGATACCTTGCCGAAGGCGAAGGAGAAAGGAGTCGCCGTAATCGGCATGAAGGTGCTCGGCGCGGGCCACTACATCGTTCCCGAACTCGGCATAACGGCCCAACTGCTTATTCGCTATGCACTTTCCTGCGGCATCACCCTTGCCATTGTCGGTTGCTCGTCTCCGCAGGAGGTCCGTGAGCTTTCGTCCGCCGCCGACCTGCCCCTATTATCTGATGCTGAAAAGGAAAAAATAACCGAACTGTTTGCCCCTCATGCACGGGAGTTGGCCTTTTACCGGGGAGTCCGCTGAAGAGAAGCGTCAGCTATAAAACGCTTTGATCATTCAATTTACTCTGGCCACTTTTATCTGATGACCTGTCTGCGGCGAGCCATCGAGCCACCCTGTAAGGTCTCTAAAATGACGCCATCTTTCTGAATAGCACTCAAGCTAAAGTTCTATTCAGAAACTTGAAAACACCTTGTTCGATGGAAACGGCCTAGACTTTTTAAGGTTAAGTCTAAAAAATCAAATTTTATCGTCACATGGAGGGGGAACAAATGAAATTTAATGGAAATCTCTTAACGATTGAAGATTTTGACGTGGTTCCAAGCGGGAGTATGAAACCAATACTCTGGAACCAAAGTGTGTACGATACGCAAGTAATTTCAAGAACTACGCTAGAGGTGCCGGCTGGCGTGACATTTATTAAACTGTTTTTCCAAGTCAAATGGGAATGGGACAGCATGCCAGAGAAATCAACAGGCTTTCGAATTGCACAGGTTCGAAAGAACGGTACCGATGACACACAACTCCCGGAAAGCAGAATCGCGGCAGCACCAGGAACCTATACGACGCAAAATGGCTCCACACCTGCCATTCAAGTCGAAGCCGGTGATATTTTCGAATTGTGGGTCGGACAAAATTCAGGATTTGAAATCAAGATATTCCCTCATCAAACGTGGTTTGCAATGGAAATAATAGAGGCAACCATTCCCGCTCTAATGCCAATATGAATTGCAATCGAGGCTGAACAACCAGGAACCAGTTGCATCCATCCAGTTTATGTTGTGAAAAACACCATAATTGCAACGCGGGCATTTTTGAAATTCGAAACCGGCAATTTCGAAAATCATTTTTACGAGGCTTCGAACCAGACGATCGAGTGGATGGCGGGAGGCGGACAAGGCACTTCTGTTACCGTACCTTGTCCGCCTCCACTGAGTAAAAGAGTCAGGGTCGTTTTAGATTTGGTAAGAAGTGAGATTTAAATTTTTCTCTGACTCCCTTTATGCAGAAGCCTTTACAGAAGTCTAATGCTGAAACTGTTGTGATTGCCCACCGCATCAGGTAATGATAAAAAAATGTGAAAAATCAGCTAAATATACACAAACTCAGTAATTCATAAATAACAATAGGCAGAATCCGCATAGTATATGCTTTCTGTCTATTATACTGTTATAAGCAAGGAGTTCTATTTGAGCGTCAGCGATAAATTCTCAAGTTTTTGCACCGCTTTACGTATGAGCGATACGACTGTCTCTAATGTTCGTTATAGAGCAAAACAGATTACCAAGAGAGTTAATTCTGACTTCAGAGGAATCGACTCTGATACGAGATACAGTTTGTTTGTTGGTTCTTATGGTAGGGGAACGGACATTCATGTTAGCGATATAGATATGATTGCCGAACTCCCATACTCTGAGTATGAGAGATATGACGAATACAACGGAAATGGCCAGTCTGCGCTTATACAGGCAGTAAAAAATTCGATCAAGAAAACCTATTCGACCACTCATGTGAGTGGAGACGGGCAAGTAGTAAAGCTAAATTTCCAGGATGGAATATGCTACGAAATCGTTCCTGGGTTCATTAACAAAGATGGCTCAAGTTTTACCTATCCAGATAGCAATAATGGAGGTTCGTGGAAGGTAACTAAGCCGCGCGAGGAAATTTCAGAGATCACTAGCGCGAATAATCTATGGAATAAAAACCTTAAGCGGCTATGCCGAATGGCTCGAGCATGGAAAGACACTTGGGATGTCCGTATGGGAGGACTACTGATCGATACACTTGCGTATAACTTTCTGAGGCAGTGGGAATACAAGGACAAATCCTATATTTACTATGACTGGATGACACGGGATTTTTTTGAATATCTAAAGAATCAAGATCCGGATAAAAATTATTGGCTTGCACCGGGCAGCTCTCAATACGTATGGCGCAAAGGGCCTTTCGAATACAAAGCGCTTCGTTGCTTTAACCTTGCTAAAGAGGCAATAAAGTACGAAACAGATGAAATGCCGTATTCAGCAAATAATAAATGGCGAGAAATATATGGTACAAAATTCCCTTCTTAGTGCACTAGAAGAGCAAATAAGAGAGTGTTTTGGTCGTGTTGCATGGTCACACAAAACACATGAAAAATGCTCTGACATACTAAATACACGGTTAAACCGGATAAAGCTCTGGCAGATTATTTTATCAGCAATAACAACGACCGGGATTATGGTCGCCGTGTTTGGCGAGTCTAAGGAAATAGGCGTCCTGTCAGCTGTACTTTCATTTTTTCTTACCGTTTTGAACACTTATGTGAAGCAATACGATCTCGGTGGCTTGGCCCAAAAGCATGCTGACGCAGCAGTGGATTTATGGAATATGAGAGAGTGCTATCTCTCACTTTTAACAGACATTAGATCTGGCCATGTAGAAGATGATAAAGTTAGAGAGCACAGAGATGCTCTACAAGAAAAGCTATTAGAAATATATCGAGGTTCTCCAAGAACTATTGCTAAAGCCTATAAAGAAGCGACGAAAGCACTGAAGAAACTAGAAGAGCTAACTTTTAGCGATGAAGAGATAGATGCTATTTTACCAAAGGCTCTTCGCAAGACCTCAAGCAATGGCTTATAACAAGGCGCTGCTGTCGGACAAATTTTCCGCTGCGCTACAAATTTGCCGCAGAGCGCGGCGTTAGGCCTCACACCTCACCATTTCTGCGATGCTCCAAATTTCGAAGATCGATGCAGCTCAGCGTCAACTCAGTAGGGCGATTCGCATGCTCTTCGCCGAAGATGACCCTGTCTGCACCCATACCCTTGCAGGAGCTGCGTCCATCTTGTTCACAGATCTCGTCGAAAAGGTCTCGCCCGAACACTCGTGGGATCGGATGGCGCAAGAAGACAACAACCTTGGCGCGTCTGAGTACTTCAAAGTCATCCGGAAGGCACAAAACTTCCTGAAACACGCGCGAGACGACCACGCAGAGATACTGGAGTTCGACCCCTTGGAAACAGAAGCGCTTCTCCTCCTCACGGTGATGAATGCAAGCGAGGTTGCGCCCATGTCCCATGAAGCGCAGGTGTATCAGCTCTGGGCTTTGGCGAGGCAGTTCCCAAATGAAGCAGCGGCTCAGTCGCCATTCAAAGAGTCCATAGCGTACTTTGGAGACCTTCGCCATGTGCCGCGCTCCGAACGCCTGGCTATCGGCAGAAGGGCTTTGCTGAATATATGAAAATTAGAACCATACATTTTCTTTTATTCGCAATGCTCTTTCTCGGAGGATGCAGCGACACGGTCACCAATCACTACGCGACACGAGCCATAGCTGAAGCAGACAACCTTTTTGAGAGAGGCTGGCTACCAAGTCTCATCCCGGCATCAGCGAAAGACATTACGACGTCTAACGATCTCGACATCAACATCTCAGAAGGTGAATTCAGGTACGACCCCAAAGAAACAACTGAGTTTCTGAAGCATCTGAAACCATATTCTGGACAGAAACCTAAGCTTGACCGGTGGCAAACCTATATAGCCAAACAGAAAAATGAAGGGTATGACGCCTTCGAATATACCGCCGGCAAAACAGTCTGGGTATTTCTGGTAAGTACTGGCACGGGCCATGTCCGTTATGTAATGTGGTGACAATCCAGCTGCTAACAAAGCAATCAAGGCGACGGGGAATAGCCCCGTTGCCTTTTAGCGGAGGTCAGTGCCCCCGCGCCTTATTTTATCGTTCGCCAAAGGGAAATCGAATAATGAACAATGAAACCAAATCCCATTTGCCATCTCTCAAGTCCGAACCTGCCGACTATGTAACATCTGCGGTGAAAGCTCTTGTGGGTGCCGTTCCATTTGCTGGATCGCTCCTTGCTGAGATTGCAGGTACGATAATTCCGAATCAGCGAATTGAGCGTCTCACCAAATACGCTCAGGAACTCGAAGAGCGTTTATTAAAACTCGATCAGGATTTTGTTCGGGCACAACTCAGTAACGAGAATTTTACCGATTTCTTTGAAGAAAACATCCGACAGGCAGCCCGCTCATTGACTGACGAGCGACGCAAATATTTGGCATCTGCTGTTGCAAATGGGTTGTCCTCTGAGGACATTGAGTTCTTCGAATCCAAGCATCTACTCCGCATTCTCGGAGAAATCAACGACGCTGAAGTCATCATTCTGCGCTCCCATTTAGTAGCTACGATGGGTAGCGACAAGGAGTTCTTCGAAAAGCACAGGGAAATTATCATGCCTGAGCCGGCAACCTTCGGGGCATCCCAAAAAGTGTTAGACAAGAGCGCGCTCCACAAGAGTTATAAGGAGCATCTAACCTCTCTCGGGCTTCTGGAACGGCAATATCAAACAGATGCACGAACCAAAGGAATGGTAATTGATACGTTCACTGGGGGTCCGAAAATCCAAGGGTATCGTATCACCTCATTGGGCCAATTGTTACTTAGGCACATCGGGTTGGCAAATACTAAAGGCGAACCAATCAATTAAGGCGACGGGGAATAAGCGTCTGCGGTTTTTTGCGAGGGCTAAAGAGAAACTCGGGGTTCAGGTCTTGCAATCACACAAAGATTAAGCAACCTAACGAGAATGTTTGATTGCAATACCTGACCCCACATTATTTCCATATTAAAATTTTCCGTCTATTAAACTTTTATACCTGAGGGGAGTAATGAGCATAAACAAAAAACATAGAAGAAAGAACATTCGACCAGTTCAAGCAAGATCTCATGCGCCTAATGCTAGCTCAACAAATAACAGTAATGAAATAAAAGAAAAAATTGAGATAGATAGTCTTGTCTTTAGTATCTCATATTTAGGAGATGGAAAGAAAGATGATAAAAAAGAAACCTTGCTAGAAGATGCTAAGAAACTTCACAATATAGGACATGACTTCACAACAGTTTTACAAATGCTATGGAAATATATCAACAGTATAGGCATGCTGGCTCAATCAACTTCAAACACAAGCATGGCAACAATATTTCTTCTTTTAAATGAAATATCAAATACAGAGCGAAAAGAATCAGGAAAACATATTGCCGAAATCAGCCTCAAATTATCTGGAAAAGATACAAATGGAGAAGAAAAAGTTGAAAACAAAAAAATTAAAATATTTAACAAAGAGCATCTTTCCAAGATTATAGAATTTAACAACCATAATCAAGCTGCATCTACAATATTACACGAGACCGCCATACAACAATTAGTAAATGCATGGGAAAAGTTACTAGCAGATTTGATAAATTGGTTTTATTGCAAAAACCCAGATAAAATATCGGACAAGAAAAACATCACCTTTAACAAGCTACTTCAAATTACAGATCTAGATGAATTAAAACAAACTATTATAGATAGTGAAATCAAGAGCTTTATAGGAGAAAATACAACTCAAGAACAAATAAAATTTTTTGATGATACTTTTAAGACTAACTTCAACTCATCTTATAAAAAATTTGATCAATTAATACTACTCCGACACATAAGCACTGTTAACATCTTAAAATGAGCACCAAGAGCCTGGCTATCTGGCATCGAACATCTGGTAGAGACGGCATGTC
>WSXV01000026.1 GCA_009773475.1 Desulfobulbaceae bacterium
GACAACCGGCTCACCATTGGTGATCTTCAACTCCTTCGCCAGCTCGATACTCATTTCCACGAAGTTCTGGGGCTGCATTTCAAGCAGCCAGGAACAGTGTCGTGTCATGCATCCGGTCTGCCAGTGCTCTGATACCCGAAATGTGGTCCCCACAATGGGAAACCGGGCGTCGCAGGAGAAAGAGGCATCAATCTTGTCACCAAAGATCTTGATGGTCGGATTGACCCGCTGCTTGGATATGGCATTATTCTCGAGTGGACATTCCAAGGCTTCATAATGTTCCGGGAACGGACCCTCCACGAGGCCGGGTCCAAAAATTGAGGCGACACCGTCTGGCTTCATGATGAAGGGAAGCTTCCCATCAGGACTAGCCATGGGAGGTGCCGGGCCGTCGGGGACATCACCCTCCCATACACCTGGCTTGCCGGTTGGAGCGAGCTTGGTCGCGTTCCACTTGAGGATTGGTCGTTTTGCATCCCACGGTTCCCCCTGCGGGTTTACCGAGGCGCGGTTATAGATGATCCGCCGGTTTACCGGCCATGCCCAGGACCATCCCGAGTACAATCCGAGGCCTGTCGGGTCCTCCTTGCCTCGTCGCGCCATCATGTTTACCTCTTTGCCATCCTTCAGAATATAAGAATTGCAGTAGAGCCAGCATCCGCTGGAGGTAGAGCCGTTAGCCTGCAGGGCGGGAAAGCTGGTGACCAGATCGCCCTTTTTGCCGATGAGTTTCGGTGGATCTACTTTGGTGTCGTAGACATCTTCAAGGTAGTAGCCGTTGATCTCCTTGGCGATGGCATGAATATCGACATGCTTGACCTTGCCGGCAGCATCCTTTTCCCCGTAGTTCCAGGTCAGGTTCATGATTGGATCGGAGTAGGCACCGCCTTCTTTCTTGTAGAGCTCCTTTACCTTGAAATAAAGCTCGTTCATGATCTCGGCGTCAGGCAATGACTGGCCGATGGGCTCCACGGCCTTGTAGCGCCATTGCGCCCATCGGCCTGAGTTGGAAAGACTCCCCTCTTTTTCCATAAAGGAACAACAAGGCAGCATAAAGACCTCGGTCTGGATGTCCTTGGGGATCATCCCTGGTCCACGCCAGAAGGAGCCGGTCTCATTGTCGAAGAGGTTGACGTTCACCATCCACTTGAGCTTGGTCATGGCCTGGCGGGTCTTATTGGAATTAGCCCCCGAACAGGCCGGGTTCTGGCCCCAGGCGAAGAAACCTTCGAAGTCACCCTTGTACATTTTGTCAAAGATCATCAGCCATGAGGCGTTCATGCCCATATCAAGTTTTGGCATCCAGGAATACCCGAAATCATTCTCCTTTGTTGCACTCATCCCATAAATGGCCTTGAGGTAACTGGTGATGTATTTATTACGGTTGCCCCACCAGTTAACGCTTTGTGGTTCTTTGGTTGTGGGGGTGCTGTCCTTGATATACGTCGTGAGGTCGATCTGGGCTGCGTTCGGAACCGGATTATAGCCGGGTAGAATATGGAACAGAAGCCCGTGGTCGGTGGAGCCTTGCACGTTGGCCTCGCCGCGCATGGCGTTGATGCCACCGCCGGCCATGCCCATGTTCCCAAGCAGTAACTGGATGATAGTCATGGCCCTGATGTTCTGGGTGCCGACGGTGTGCTGGGTCCAACCCATGGCATAACACTCGGTGCCAACCCGGTCAGGTTTGCCGGTGGATCCGAAAAGCTTGTAGACCTCCATCAGCTTATCCATGGGGGTTCCGGTGATGTTGGCGACTTTTTCCGGAGTGTAACGGGCATATTGTTTTTTCAGAAGCTGGAAGACGCAGTTCGGGTTTTCCAGGGTGGGATCTTTCAGGGCTATGCCGTTCTCATCCTTCTGAATGGACCAGGTTGATTTGTCATATTTTTTTGTCTTCTCGTTGTACCCGGAAAACAGGCCGTCCAGATCCGCCGGGCCTTTGAAGTCAGGGTTGACCAGGAAAGAGGCATTGGTGTAATTGATAACGTATTCTTTGAAGTAGAGGCTGCTGTCAAGAATGTATTTGATCATCCCGCCGAGGAAAGCTATATCGGTTCCAGAGCGCAGAGGGGCGTAGAGATCAGCCTTAGCAGCGGTCTGCGAAAAACGGGGGTCAACACAGATCAGTTTCGCTCCTTTTTCACGAGCCCGCATGATCCATTTCATGGAAATGGGATGGTTTGAAGCAGGATTGCTTCCCATCACGAGGATAACATCAGCATTGTTCAGGTCGATCCAGTGATTTGTCATTGCACCGCGTCCGAACGACTCTGCCAGAGCCGCAACAGTTGAGGAGTGACAAAGCCGTGCCTGGTGTTCCACATATACCAGGCCCCAGGAGCGGACAAGTTTTTGCAGCAGGTAGCACTCCTCATTGTCAAGGGCCGCACTGCCGATGTGGGCGATGGCGTCCGTCCGGTTGACCACTAATTCCTTTTCAACTTGAATTTCTGTGCCATCGGGTTGTTTTTCCATAACCTTGGCCTTGGTGACGGTCTTGAAACTCTTGTCCCGGGCATCTTTGACCAAGCGTGCGATTCTGTCCAATGCCCAGTCCCACTCCACTTCTTTCCATGCCGTCCCACCGGGTTCGCGGTGCATCGGTTTTTTAACACGCTTTTCATTATTGACAAGTTGGATCACCGAAGAGCCCTTGGAACAGAGTGCCCCCTCATTGATAGGATGATCAGGGTCACCTTCGGTAAGAATCATCTTACCGTTCTCAGTGTACACGATTATGCCGCACCCTACGGAACAGTAGGGGCAGACCGTCGTCGACTGCTTGGCGTTCTTGATCCTCAATTCCTGGGCATAGGCCTTTGCAGGGTTGAGGTTGACGCCTAGCGATGCGACCAGCGCGGTGCCGCCTGACAGTTTTAGAAAATCCCGCCTTGATACTCCCATTGAAGACTCCTTTCTTGTGTATCACAAGTGAAATAAGAAGTGTGAAGCCCGGCACAACTGTACCGGACCGTATCCCATATCTAATCGCGAA